>NZ_CAJTSC010000031.1 GCF_910578895.1 uncultured Bacteroides sp. | reverse complement strand
ACACTTGATATGGCCGGCAGTATGCGGAAAATAGCCGGACGTTGTTTTCCCGGGGCCATGCAGGTAGTGGATCGTTTCCATGTTTCAAAGTTGGTTTATGAAGCTGTACAAGACCTTCGGATCGCTTATCGCTGGCAAGTAATGAAGGATGAGAACAGGAAAATCAAGGAAGCTAAAGCCAAGGGGAAAAGTCATGAACCTGAAGTGTTTAGCAATGGAGATACACTCAGACAGTTGTTAGCCAGAAGCCGGTACCTGCTGTTTAAGGCTCCGGACAAGTGGCTGCAAAGCCAGAAGACAAGAGCCCAAATACTCTTTGAACAGTTCCCGGATATAAAATCAGTGTACTATTACGCACTACGATTAGGGAAGATATTTTCAGACTATACAGATAAAGATGTGGCTCGTGCCAAACTCGCACTTTGGTATAATGAAATTGAGGAGTTTGGGTATGATACATTCACCACTGTTGCAAGTTCCATTGAGAATCATTACGAACGGATATTAAACTACTTTGTAAACAGGAGCACAAATGCTGCTGCGGAAGCTTTTAATGCAAAAATTAAAGCATTTAGGGCTTCATTTCGTGGAGTGGTAGATAAGAGGTTCTTTCTGTATAGATTAGCAAAGGTGTATGCATAAAGGGGAATTAACAAAGGTTAATCCCCCAAGAATTACAACTGAGCCATAAAAAAGTATCCTAACGGTTCATTCACCTTCCACATCAAAGACAACCTGAAAGCAAAATGCATGGAAATCCAATATGAGAATATAGACAAGTGTTGTGGTGTATATATTATATATGGTTATCGCAACAATAGTAAAGAAATCGTCTATATAGGCAGTTCAGGTCATTTTGAAAACAACTGCCCCATCTCTCGGAAAGGCGGCCTACGGAGAAGGCTCTATGGAAGGCAAAAAGATGAATCATCAGATAATCTCGTCTACAGAAGCATATTATGGCCTCAATTAATGGAAAAAGACTCTATCCATAAATTAGAGATATCCTGGTATGATACGGGAAAAGATGATAATCCTTTAATTATTGAGTTCTGCTTGATATTAACACACATTATCTACCACAAAAGATTACCGATATGGAATAATGAATTAAAGTTAGACAGGCGTTCAAAGAACGCCCTCGAAAAATTCATAACAGAGCAAAACATAACATCTTTAATCCCAACAATAAATCAGTAAGCCCGGATTTCCCCCCCCCCAATATATAGGGATTTTCACTTTACCATTGAAGACGCAAAGCCTAACAATTATCCAAAGAACGGATTTCTATGCTCCCACGACTCTTTCATTTACAGAAGTCAGAGGAACTGCCGCCCTTCTTCCTCTGACTCCTGATAAATCCCGTAAATAAAAGCCCCGTGACTGACAGATTCTTTTTCTTCCGATGTTCCCACTTAATTGGGAACGTGTTTCCTGTACGATGGGAACATATTCCCAATTCGGTGGGAACGCGTTTCCAGTTAACTGGGAATGAAGTTCCACCATGCAGAGATTGTGTGGCACTCGTATGCCGTTGACAATAAATATCTTGCGGGGATATTCCGCCGATTTATTCTTATCCGTTTGTTCTTATCTGTTTGTTCTTCACCGATCCGTTTCCGTTTGTCCGCTCCCGCCTGTCTGTTTACGCGGTCTCTCCGGTTGTGTTTCCCGGTGTAACTGTCGGCTTTTGCCTCCTGCCCCGAAGGGAGATGACTCCTTCCAACTCCCTTTAAATCCTGTAAATGAAAAAGCCGCAGCTGTACTCCTAAAAATAATCGGTACAAACCAGGAAAATAAAGACAAGAATGGTTATTTTTGCAACATACAACATACAATATAAAATCATAAATCCCTAACCCTATAGAACCATACCCGATATGAAGAAAATTTTTGCTTGCCTTACCCTGAGTTTCGCCGCCCTTACAGCCAATGCCGTAACTCCGCTCTGGATGCGCGATGTACAAATTTCACCCGATGGAACGGAAATCGCTTTCTGTTACAAAGGAGATATTTACAAAGTGCCTGCAACAGGCGGAATGGCGACACAACTCACCACACAGGAATCCTATGAATCCAACCCCGTCTGGTCACCGGACGGCAAACAAATAGCATTTGCCAGTGACAGGCACGGAAACTTTGACGTATTCGTAATGCCTTCCGACGGCGGAACGCCCCAACGCCTGACCACCAACTCCGCCGGGGAAATTCCATCGGCATTTACGCCCGACGGCAAATACATTCTCTTCTCAGCCTCCATTCAAGACCCTGCCGAAAGCGCCCTCTTCCCCCGCTCGGCAATGACCGAACTCTACAAAGTCCCCGCAACCGGCGGACGCACCGAACAGGTATTGGGTACACCTGCCGAAGCTGTCTGCTTCAACAAATCGGGTGACTTGTTCTTCTACCAAGACCAAAAAGGATTTGAGAACGAATGGCGGAAACACCACACCTCGTCCGTCACACGTGATATATGGATGTACGACACCCGGACAAGCAAACACACCAACCTCACCCAACGCCCCGGCGAAGACCGTAACCCCGTTCTTGCTCCGGACGGACAAACATTGTACTTCCTGAGCGAACGCAACGGCGGCTCGTTCAACGTATACACCTTCCCGCTTGACCGGCCCGAGGCAGTAAAGGCAGTGACCGCCTTCAAGACCCACCCTATACGCTTTCTTTCCATAAGCAACAACGGCACATTGTGCTACGGCTACGATGGTGAAATATACACACAACAGGCAAAATCGGCTACCCCGCAAAAAGTCCAAATAGAAATCACCCGTGATGACCGTCCGCAGACCGCCCGCCTGAATTACACCAACGGAGCCACTTCGGCCACCGTCTCGCCGGACGGCAAGCAGGTAGCTTTCATCGTCCGTGGCGAAGTTTTCGTTACCTCGGCAGATTATGCCACCACCAAGCAAATCACTCACACGCCCGCCAACGAAAGCCATTTGTCTTTTGCACCCGACAACCGCACCTTGGCCTACGACAGCGAACGTAACGGTAACCGGCAACTCTATCTTGCCACAATCGTCCGTAAGGAAGACCCTAATTTCCCCAACGCCACCCTTACAAAGGAGGAAGTACTGTTACCTTCCGCCACCGTCGAACGCGCCTGCCCGCAATTCTCACCGGATGGCAAGGAACTGGCATTTATAGAAGACCGTGTCCGCCTGATGGTACTCAACCTCGAAACAAAAAAAGTACGCCAGATTACTGATGGCTCCACTTGGTACAGCACAAGCGGCGGATTCGACTATGCCTGGTCGCCGGATGGCAAATGGTTCACCCTCGAATTTATCGGCAACAGACACGACCCTTATTCCGACATAGGCTTGGTAAGCGCGTTGGGCAACAGCCCCATTATCAACCTGACTAACAGCGGCTACATGAGCGGTTCACCCCGTTTTGCACTCGATGGGAATGCCATCCTTTTCAAAACAGAGCGTTACGGCATGCGTGCCCATGCCTCATGGGGCTCGCAAGACGATGCCATGCTCGTTTTCCTCAACCAAGACGCTTACGACAAATATTGCCTGAGCAAAGAGGATTACGAACTGCGCAAGGAGCTGGAAGCCGAACAGAAAAAAGAACAGGACAAGAATAATGCCTCTAAAGAGAAAAAGGACAGCAAGAAAAAGGACAGCAAGAAAAACGCGGAGCAAGAAAAAAACGGCAACGATACGTCTAAAGTAAAAGGAATCGTCGTCGAGTTGAAAGGCATCGAAGACCGCGTAGTGCGCCTCACCCCGAACTCCTCGGATATGGGCAGTGTCATCATCTCCAAAGATGGCGAAACCCTTTACTACTTCGCCGCCTTTGAAGACGGCTATGACCTTTGGAAAATGGATCTCCGCAAAAAAGAGACCCGGCTGCTTCACAAAATGGATGCCGGATGGGCTTCCATGGAAATGGACAAAGACGGCAAGAACTTATTCCTGCTGGGTGGAAAAACCATGCGGAAAATGAATGTGGCATCCAATGAGCTGAAGCCCATTACCTATCAGGCACAGGTCAAAATGGACTTGGCGGCAGAACGCGAATACATGTTCGACCATGTATACAAACAGCAACAGAAACGTTTCTACAACACCAATATGCACGGTGTGGACTGGGATGCCATGAGTGCCGCCTACCGCAAGTTCCTGCCCCACATCAGCAACAACTACGACTTTGCCGAACTGCTGAGCGAATGGCTGGGCGAACTGAACGTGTCGCACACCGGCGGCCGCTACTCTCCTTCCGGACAAAGCGAACCGACAGCCGGTTTAGGGCTGCTTTTCGACTGGAAATATCAAGACAAGGGCATGCGCATAGCCGAAGTAATAGAGAAAGGCCCGTTTGACAACGCCACCACCAAAGTAAAACCCGGCATCATCATTGAAAAGATTGACGGGACAGAGATTACCCCCGAAACGGACTACTACACATTATTAAATAATAAGACGAAAAGAAAAACCCTCGTCTCACTCTACAACCCACAGACCAAAGAACGTTGGGAAGAGGTGGTAATCCCAATAAGCAACGGCACATTGAGCGACCTGCTCTATACCCGCTGGGTGAAACAACGCGCGGCAGACGTGGCGAAATGGTCCAACGGACGTTTAGGCTATGTCCACATCCAGTCAATGGGCGATGACAGCTTCCGTTCCGTCTACTCGGACATTCTGGGCAAATACAACAATTGCGAAGGTATCGTTATCGACACACGATTCAATGGCGGCGGCCGCCTGCACGAAGACATAGAAATCCTGTTCAGCGGCAAGAAATACTTTACGCAGGTAGTCCGTGGCCGCGAAGCCTGCGATATGCCCAGCCGCCGCTGGAACAAACCGTCTATCATGTTGACGTGCGAGGCCAACTATTCCAATGCGCACGGCACCCCGTGGGTATACCGGCATCGGAATATCGGCAAACTGGTGGGCATGCCCGTCCCGGGAACAATGACCAGCGTGTCATGGGAACGCCTGCAAGACCCTTCTCTTGTATTCGGCATTCCCGTTGTAGGCTACCGCCTGCCCGACGGCAGCTACCTGGAAAACTCCCAATTGGAACCGGACATCCGAGTTGCCAACTCGCCCGAAGCCATCGTAAAAGGTGAAGACACCCAACTGAAAGTTGCCGTAGAAGAGTTACTGAAAGAATTGGAAACCGCCCGGTAAGGGGGTGTCCCGAAACGATAAAAGGCTTACATACTCACACAATCTTTCAGCCGCAGATGAGGCGGACGACGCAGACAAATCAAGAAAAGACCTGCGCCATCCGCCTCATCTGCGGCTGAAAGATTGTGTATAAACTGAAAGATTGCGTATAAGTTGTTTCAACGCACACTCTCTTCTGCGGCCGAAAGATAACGTACAAACTGTTTCAACGCACGCTCTCCGCTGCCTAAAAACAAACTTCCCGCTAATCGTCCATATCGTTCAGATGTATCTCCAATGCCTTCACCGAGATATAGATTTCGTACACCGAAATCGCAAGCGATACAATCAACAGCACCAAAGCAAAACCGAAGATATAGCCCGAAGCAAAATGAAGCCGGATGTAAATGAAGAACATACTGACTACACACAACAGCAAACTCGCTATGCCCGTCACCTGCATGGCGCGCGTCAGATACAACCGCTTGCGCAGGTTGGCAATCTGCGCAGCGGTCACGGACGAATGGTTCTTCTGGTGTTGCTCTTTCAAAGTGCGCACAAGGCTCGCATACGACAGAAAACGGTTGGTATATGCCAGCATAATCAAGGATATTGCCGAAAACAGCAAAGCGGGGGTGGTCAAATCTATTTCCATAAGACAGGTTCTTTAAATCTTTAGCGGTTGCAAAGATAGGCAATACTTTCTCCATCCGACTTTTTTCCGCTATCTTTGTTCCCGTGAAAAAGCTAATTCCCCAAGCCGGCAATTTCAGACGATGAAAGCATTGAACAAAGAAACAGCTATCGGCCGGATGAATACATTCGGCAGCAAAGACATCCCTTTCCTATTTATCATCGACTATACGCAGGAACATTCGTACGTTGAGCCCCTCGACAGTATAGACGCATCCGTCTGCCGCTACCGTTTCGGCAAGGATGGCAACACCCCCGATGCAGGCACACGGCATGCCGGACCGATAGACTGGGAGTTCACTCCCCCGCCTGCCGCCGGTTATCGCCGCTCTTTCGACATCGTGAAGCGCAACCTGCTGGACGGCAACAGCTATCTGACCAACCTGACATGCAAAGTGCCGTTGCACACCAACCTGTCGCTGCAGGACATATTCCTGCACTCCCGCGCCCTGTATAAACTTTGGCTGAAAGACCGTTTCGTCTGTTTCTCGCCCGAGATTTTCGTCCGGATGGAAGAGGGCAAGATAAAATCCTTCCCCATGAAAGGAACCATCGACGCCACCCTGCCCCACGCCGAAACGACATTGCTGGACGATGCCAAAGAAGCCGCCGAACACGCCACCATCGTCGACTTGATACGCAACGACCTCAGCATGGTTTCCGACCACGTCACCGTAACCTCCTATCGCTACATAGACCGCCTGCAAACCAACAGAGGACCCATCCTGCAAACAAGTTCCGAGATATGCGGCACGCTGCCCGCCGATTACACAAGACACCTGGGCGACATCCTTTTCAGGCTACTGCCCGCCGGCTCCATCACCGGCGCTCCCAAACTGCGCACCATGCAGATTATCGCCGAAGCGGAAGGCTACGAGCGGGGATTCTACACCGGAGTCATGGGCCGCTACGCCAACGGACGGCTGGACAGCGCCGTCATGATACGGTTCATCGAACAGGAGAACGGGCAACTCTATTTCAAAGCCGGAGGCGGCATCACCGCCCAAAGCCGGTGGGAAAACGAATACCACGAAGTAAAACAGAAAATATATGTGCCGATTTATTGAGACCATACGCGTGGAGAACGGCAAAGCGCGCAACCTGCCCTACCATGAACAGAGACTGAACGGCACCCGGGCACACTTCTGGCCCGGAAGCCCCGTCGTGCAACTGGCAGAATGCCTGCCCGCCGTCCCGGCAAACGGCATACAGAAGTTGCGCATAGTCTACGGGGCGGACGGCATTGAGGAAGCAACCTGCACTCCCTACACCCTACGCCCTGTCCGTGCGCTGGCGTTGATGCAAGCCGACGACATGGATTATGCCTATAAAAGCACCGACCGCACGGCGCTCAACCGGCTGTTTGCACGGCGCGGTCCTTACGATGACATCCTGATTGTCCGCCGGCATCTGCTCACCGATACCAGCATCGCCAACATCGCCCTCTTCGACGGCAAGCACTGGCACACTCCGCGACACCCTTTGCTGAAAGGCACCAAACGCGCCGAACTGTTGGACAAAGGCATACTGACCGAAAAGGACATACGCACGGAAGACCTGCCCTCCTACTCCACCATCCGCCTTTTCAATGCGATGATAGACTGGGGCGAACTGGAGTTCTCCACCGGCAGCCTGCAACCGATATGCTGAAAAGCCACGGCTCTTTTTCTTTCATTTTGTCTTTTCACCCTTTTACCCTTTTTGTCCTTTCTTGTCCCTTCACCTTTTTACTCTTTTCTCCTTTTGTCTTTTTGTCATTCCGCCCGTTTCTTCTGACAATTTGTATTTCCCGTTGCCCCAGAATCGGCTGTTTCCGTCCTTGCGTACTGCCGGCGGAAAAAACGGAACGAAAAACGCCCATCTTACAGGCAGCCAGCGCAATAGCGAAATATTTACAAACAAACCGGCGGGAAAAAGCGCCGGAAATGCCGCGTGCGGGCATCCTGTTTCACGGATATTGATGCTTGTGGCAATAGATATCAATGCCGCCCATGATAGGCATTAGTGTCTGTCATGATAAACACTAATGCCTGTCACGACAGATGTCAATGCCTGTCGGCTGAAACACCAGCATCCAACGCCTGAAACACTTGTATCCAACAGCGGAAACATTCGTGTCCATCGGCTGAAAGTTCCCGTTTCTGCATAAACAGCGCATATCCATCGAAAACAAGAGCATATCTATCCGCACTTTATGCACGATGCTCCTGTTTCGGCAACAAGCGGCAGGAAGGAGAGTAAGAGAAAAGGCGGTTTTGCCGCCTTTTTGTCATGAAGCGGACGGATAGCGCTTCACTTTGCACCCGCAGTTCTTTCATTTCCCAAAGATTTGTCCTACTTTTGCATCAGAGTATAAAAGATTCCATTATCGTAACATTACCAATACAACCATGCGTCATACCGTCTCCATCCCCGATGCCCCGCTGCATGCCGCCATCCGGCTGCCGGCATCCAAAAGTATCAGCAACCGCGCGCTTATCCTGCACGCCCTTGCCCACGGCAAACAAACGCCCTGCAACCTGAGCGACTGCGATGATACCCGCGTCATGATACGTGCGCTGCAAGGCAAACCCGAACACATAGACATTATGGCGGCAGGAACAGCCATGCGCTTTCTCACCGCCTACCTCAGCGTAACGCCCGGCACCCGAACCATCACCGGCACCCAACGCATGCAGCAACGCCCCATCCGCATACTGGCAGATGCCCTGCGGCAGCTTGGCGCCGACATCGAGTATGCAGGCAACGAAGGCTTCCCGCCGCTGCGCATCACGGGCACGGAGCTGCAAGGCAATGAAACAACCCTTGCCGGAAACGTCAGTTCGCAATACATATCCGCGTTGCTGATGATAGGCGCGGTCCTTCCCGAAGGGCTGCACCTGCACCTCACAGGCAACATTATCTCCCGTCCCTATATCGACCTCACGCTGCAACTGATGCGCGACTTCGGCGGACGTGCCGAATGGACTTCCGGACACAGCATCACCGTCTGTCCCGGCGGCTACCGGGACGTCCCGTTCACCGTAGAGAGCGATTGGAGCGCGGCATCCTACTGGTATCAGATACTGGCACTGAAAGGAAACGAGGACAGAAAGAAGCGCGAACCGCTGGAAAAGAAAAAGGAATGCACGATAGAACTCCTCGGACTGTTCCCCCACAGTTGTCAGGGCGACAGCCGCGGTGCGGAGATTTTCTCCCGTCTGGGCGTGCATACCGAATATACGGAAAGAGGTGTGCGGCTGACGCCGGCGGGCACGCCCGTCACCCGCCTCGAAGAAGATATGGTGGACATTCCCGACCTTGCACAGACCTTTGTCGTGACGTGCTGCCTGATGGATATCCCTTTCCGCTTCACCGGCTTGCAAAGCCTTAAAATCAAGGAGACCGACCGCATCGCCGCCCTTATCACCGAACTGCGCAAATTGGGCTATCCGATACATTCCGAAGAAGACAGCATCCTGTCGTGGAACGGGACACGCTGCCCCGCCGAAACCAACCCTGTCATCTCCACTTACGAAGACCACCGCATGGCGATGGCATTCGCACCCGCCTGCATCGCACTGCCGCAGATAGTGATTGACGAGCCGCAGGTAGTATCCAAATCCTATCCGGGCTATTGGGAAGACTTAAAGAAAGCGGGCTTCATAATCTCTCACGACCTTTGCATTGAGGGGAGTTAGAGGGGTTATCACTTCGCATCGCTTCGCCAGGAATTAAAGGAGTTGGAGCCGATACACCGGAGTTAGAATTGATACCCTTGTGTATGACATTGTTACAGAAGTACCGGCTTTAACTACCAAGCCGGCTTGCCGGCTGATAACTCCTTTTAACTCCTCCAACTCCTGCAAATGAAAAAGCCGTGACAATCTCCGCAGAACAAGGGCAAAAGTGGCGGCAGATACGAAAACAATGCGTATCTTTGTCTGTTCTATCTAACAAGGACGCTTTTTTCAAGAAAAGAGAATGTATGTGGATACTGATTATTAGCCTGATAGCCCTTGCCGCCGTAGCAGCAGCCGCCGGAACCGTGCGCAACCGCCGCCTGCAAAAGAAGATTGACAACGGCGAGTTGGATGCCATGCCCGAAGTGCAGGAAGTGGACATGGAGTGTTGCGGACAGCACGAGGTATGCGAAAAAGAGAGCCTGCTTGCCGCCGTCAGCAAGAAAATAGAATATTACGACGACGAGGAGCTGGACAAATACATCGGAACCGCTCCCGACGGATATACCTCCGAACAGGAAGAGGAGTTTCGCGATGTGTTCTACACCATGCAGTCGGAAGATGTGGCAGGATGGGTGCGCAGCCTGCAACTGCGGGGCATTGCACTGCCGGACAACATAAAAGACGAAGTGTTCCTGATAGTAGGAGAAAGAAGAACCAATCACTGACCGCCTAATCAACATTCACTAACCATCTTTTCAATAATCACTGACCGCCTAATCAATAATCACCTAATTACACCCCGCCCTTCCCCATGGAACTGTTGCAATACACTTTCTTTCAACACGCCCTTATCGGCAGCCTGCTGGCAAGCATTGTTTGCGGCATTATCGGTACGTATATCGTTACCCGCCGGCTGGTATTCATCAGCGGCGGACTGACGCACGCTTCTTTCGGCGGCATAGGACTGGGGTTGTATGCCGGAATTTCACCGATTCTTTCGGCAGCGGTCTTCTCGGTGTTGTCGGCGTTCGGCGTAGAGTGGCTCAGCAGGCGGAAAGACATGCGCGAGGACTCTGCCATCGCCGTGTTCTGGACGCTGGGGATGGCATTGGGCATTATCTTCACATTCCTGTCTCCCGGGTTTGCTCCCGACCTCTCCGCCTATCTGTTCGGCAACATCCTGACAATCACGTCGGGAGACATCGCCCTGTTGGGCGGGTTGGCAATAGTGCTTATCCTGTTCTTCTCGTTTTTCCTGCACCCGATAATCTACGTGGCATTCGACCGCGAATTTGCCCGCTCGCAAGGAATACCCGTGCAAGCGTTTGAATATGTGCTGATGATGTTCATCGCACTGACCATCGTGGCGTGCCTGCGCATGGTGGGCATCGTGCTGGTAATCTCTCTGCTGACAATTCCGCAAATGACGGCAAATCTTTTCTCGCACAGGTTTCACCGCATCATCTGGCTGTCTGTCGGCATCGGATACCTCAGTTGCCTGGGCGGGCTGCTCTTTTCATACTATCTCAATGTGCCTTCGGGAGCTGCCATTATCTTCTTCTCCATTATTATTTACGCCATCTGCAAAGGAGGGAAAAGCCTTATGCACTGTTTTTGAGGAAACGGCCGGGGAGGAGTTGCCGGACAAGGCTCTTGCATTTAATAAAAGAGTTAAAGGGGATTAAAGAAGTCAGGGGAGTCAAAGGAGTTAGAGGAGTTATCACTTCGCATCGCTTCGCCGGTAGTTAAAGGAGTTAAAGCCGATACTCTTGCGTATGATATTATTACAGAAGTATCGGCTTTGACTCCTAAACCGGCTTGGTGGCTGATAACTCCCTTTAGCTCCTGACGAAGCGATAACTCCTTTAAATGCAAAAGCCGTAGTTACCGAAGGAAATAAATCAGAAATCTAAAATCAGAAATCTAAAATCTTCCTATCTTTGTACACAAAATACAAGACAATGGAAATCAAAATTCAGTCATTAGACCAGATTCATGAAGCCGCCCGCCAATTCATCGAGGCAATGGGCGACAACACCGTGTTCGCCCTTTACGGCAAAATGGGAGCCGGGAAAACCACCTTTATCAAGGCCGTATGCGAAGAGCTCGGCGTGTCCGATGTCATCACCTCTCCCACTTTCGCCATCGTCAACGAATATCGTTCCGATATCGCCGGAGAGTTGATTTACCACTTCGACTTCTATCGCATAAAGAAACTGGAAGAGGTGTACGACATGGGTTACGAGGATTACCTGTACAGCGGTGCGCTCTGTTTCATCGAATGGCCGGAACTGATTGAGGAACTTCTGCCGGGAAATGCCGTAAAGGTCACTATTGAAGAAGTGGAGAACGGCGAACGGAAGGTTGCCATGGAACCCATGGATTAGAGTCCGCGCAAATCATTCATTAACCATCAATCGCTTTACAATGCCCCAATACATTGTCCAAGGTATCTTCGCCATTGCGGGAAGCCTCTCTCTATTGGCTGCAATTTTTGATTGGAATTGGTTCTTTACCGCCCAAAACACACAGTTTGTCGTACGGAATGTAGGTCGCCGGCAAGCACGCTGGTTTTACGGTGTATTGGGCGGGATACTTATCGGGACGGCGGTGTTCTTTTTTCTGAATACTCCGCCGGCAGCATAAAAAGGGGGAGGCTTTAAGGTCTCTCTTTTTTATACTTGTCATGTTATGTTTATTGTTTGCTTGTATTGGCTGGGAGTCATTCCCGCAAACTCTTTAAACCGTTTTATGAAATAACTGGGAGAACTGAACCCCAATTGCATAGACAGTTCTGTTATTGGAATATCCGGTTGCCGCTCAATACGTTTACAGGCTGATTTGAGCTTGATGTTTATAATAAACTCGTTGGGAGTCATACCTGTTATCGCTTTTATCTTTGCAAAATACCTGGTCCGGCCGATACGGAGTTCTTGTGCAAGAAAGTCGACACCGAATACCGGATTCTCCAAATTGCTTTCTATTAATTCAATGGATTTATCCAACAAAGCCTGGTCCAAAGCAGAGGTAGCTATTAAATCGCTGCCGGAACCACTTTCCTTGGCATATTTCCGTTGCAACGCCTTGCGCAGATTAATCAGATTATTACATCTGGCAATCAACTGTTCAACACTAAACGGCTTGCATATATAATCATCAGCCCCTATCTTCAGTCCTTCGATAATGTATTCGGAAGCAGTTTGTGATGTCAGCAAAATGACAGGAATATGGGAAGTCTTTATGTTGTTTTTCAGTTTCTGACACAACTCTGTTCCGGACATTTCAGGCATAACCACGTCACTGATTATGATGTCCGGCAGAGCAGATAAGGCGGCTTCATATCCTTTTACTCCATTTTCTGCCGTTTCCACATTGTAGAGCGGAGAAAAGACTTCGGCAAGCAGTTGCCTGAGTTCACGGTTGTCTTCTATAATCAACAGTTTATGATGTTTCTCGTTGTTTTCTTTTTCTTCCGAGCCGTTCTCATAAGACGTATTTGTAGAAATGAAATCAGCGGTATGCAGACCGTGGTCTTCTATAATGGGAAGATTTTCCTGAATATTGCCGGAAGGGTATTTGATGCCGGTTGGCAATTGTATCGTGAAACAACTACCTTTTCCTTTGATGCTTTTAACCGTAATGGTTCCTTTATGCGCTTCCACTATACTCTTCGTATAGGCTAAGCCAATGCCTGTTCCGATGTTATTGGTAAAGCAAGTATTATCTGTCTGATAAAATCTCACGAATATATTTTCCAATTCTCCGGGGCTAATTCCTACACCGGTATCTGAAATTTCCAACGCGGCCTTCATATTCTCATATTTTAACCGCACAAGAATACTCCCATTCTCCGGAGTGAATTTGAAAGCATTGGATAACAGATTGAACAGCGCTTTCTCAATCAATTGTTTATCAAAATAGAAAGATATGTCATCTTGCCCGGCAAGCAATGTCAAGCTTATCTTTCTTGTGTGGGCATACTCTTTGAAAGAGTCCACCACATTATTGGCTACTTCTATCAAGTTATAGCAATTTACTTTTAAGGGGGTAAAACCCTGTTCTTGTTTTCTGAACTCCATCAACTCCGTAATAAGCTGATTTAATCGGGTGATGTTTTTCCAGACACTGAGCAATCTTGCATTCAGCTTGGGAGGTACACCTCTACTCTGCAACAATAACTCCACCTGGTTGGATATAAGCGTCAAAGGGGTTTTGAATTCGTGAGATATGTTGGTGAAAAAACGCAGTTTACTTTGATTAAGTTGTTCCATATTCCTCTTTTGTTCCTTTTCCATTTTTAGGGACGAGCGTAAAATGATTACTTGATATGCTTCGTATAGCAGCACAATAGTGAGCAGAACATATAATAAATAAGCAAAAGGGGTCTGATAGAAAGGAGGCTTTATCAGGATATCAAGTTTACGCTCCGGAAATGTCCCATCAGCCAACGCTACATCTCCTTGAATACGAAGCGTGTACTTGTCCGGTGACAAATTTGTATAGTTTATCTCGTTTAAACTGTTAGTGCGTTTCCACTCTTTGTCAAAAGGTTCCAATTTATACTTTATACCACAGGTCAAAGAAGCCGCATAATTATTGGTATATGCTCTGACTCCTATGGCATGCTGATTATGGGACAATTCAATCTTGTCAGTATAAAAAACAGATTGCTTAAGCATATCACCGGTCGAGTCTATCTCCAAGGGAGTATCATTGACGGAAAACTCAGATATACCTACTTGATAATACTCCGGTTTGTTGAAAATTTGCTTTAAAGGGAATGAGCAGAACATATTGGTTCCTCCCAAATAGACATTATTGTTTCGGTCCAGAAACAGGCAGTTGCTGTTTACCCGGAAAGTGGATAAAAACCGGCTCTTATCAATATGGGTAATGTTTTCTTCATCATCTATATAAACAAGCCCTTCATTGGTAACAATAAGAATGCCGCCATGCTTGTCTTCGCACATATCTATAATGTCTTTCATCCGGATGGCATCTGTGGCAAAGGGTTCTAATTCCGCCTCTCCTTTTCTTTTCCGGAATATCCCATGCCTGGAAGTACCTATCAGGATATCCCCATTCCGGTTCTCAATAATCTTGTTGACTATACAGTTCTCCGATTTACGAATGCAAATCTGCTGCCATGATTTATTGAGCAGGTCATAGCAAAGTAATTGATTCCGGACAGCAATCCACAGTTGTTTTTGAGAGTCTAACAGGATGGTGGTCACAGACATTCTCTGTAGGTCTATCTGTTCGGAAGAGAGGATGGTGCTTTGGTTTGTATGAGTATCGAATATGCTGATACCGTTATGCGTGGCTATTATCAGGGAGTCATTATAAGGGATAATTTCCCTGATACTATTATCGTGCAATACGTTTTTAAGAAATACCTGGGTCGATTTATTTTTCAGATTGTATCTTTTAAGTCCATCAAGCAGTGTTCCAATCCATAAAATGTTATTTCGCTTATCCAGATATAAAGTCTGAACATTATCCGCAAACGGCAGTCTTCTCAAGCTTTTGGCATGTGTATCGAAAAAATATAATCCATCCCGCTCGGTTGCCATCCACAGGTTGCCTTCATTATCCTCTACGGTCTTTCCAAAGATAGCATGTTTGGATGGGGAGGACGGCATCGAATCCTTTGTGATGAAATGATAGGAAAACGTGCTGTGTTCAGGATGAAAGCAATTTATCTCACCATAAAATGAACCACTCCAGATGGTGCCTTGCTTATCTTGCATCAAGCAATAAATGGATGCATCACTCAAAGTGCGGGCATTCTCATTAATAAATTCATATTGGAAGAATTTTCTTTCTTTTTTATCGTATTTATTTAGTCCATTGAATGTTGCAACCCATAAGTTACCTGCATTGTCCTCGCAAATGGACCGCACGATGTTGCTTGAAATACAATTGTTATTATCTTCAGAATGACAAAAATTGCGGATATTCTCATCATTGTCAATAAGAAACAATCCATTCCTTCGAGTAGCAACCCATATTTTTTGTTCTGAATCAATGTATAACTGACGTATCTGATTGATACTTGATAATATTTGCTTGATTTCCTTGTTTCTTCTAATAAGGAAGATACCGTCATTTCTGGTACCTATGTATAGATTTCCTTTAGAAGTTTCAGTGATACAATCGATTATGCAAGAGTCCCCGGGCAAATGCAAATACAGTTTCAACGTATTGTTTTTCCACCGGTAAATCCTATTTTTATGACCTATCCATAGGCAAGAGTCCGAGTAATACATGCATTGTGAGCAAGAGGTTATTTTACGGAACCGGTCTTTTTGCAGGTTATATTCTATGATGCCCGAACGGGTCTCTATATAAATGTGACCGTTTTGATCACCCGTTATGGAACGTATCAGTTCTTCTGCATTCGGAATATCATTATAAAGCCTTTGTATGAATTTCATTTGAGTCCCATCATACCTGACTAATCCTCTTTTCGTTCCGAACCATATCATCCCGAATTCATCCTGATACATGGCATGAATTGTAGACTGATGCATTCCCTTATTAATGGATATATGCGACGCATGCAGCTTTATACTGTTATTCGCCCAAAGAGATATACAGGAGACATTTCCTATTAGTATATAAAGTATTAGCAAAATGGTGTTTTTCATATATCTATTACTGATTGTAATACAAAAATAACGCTTCACTTGCAGACTCGATAATACAATCGTTCAAATAATAGCAATATTGTCCTTTTTAGCCAAGAGAGGGTTTTGCGGATGAAATAAACATATATAAGAATTCTCATCTTATTCGAGAGCTGTTTTTTTCCATAGTTTTGCGACCAAGAGTTATAATCTAAAAATAAAGCCATGACACATCGACAGATTAAAATTGTATCGGTTCTTTTGTTTTCCTTTATAGCAATTTCCACTATAAAAGGACAGGACATTTCTCAAAGCGATAGAGAATATTGGGTACATACCTTACTAAAGATAGCCGATCCGGTATTGAGCAACTTGAGTAAGGACCAACTGAAGAAGAATATCCCTGTTGGGCGCTCCTCATCTGCAAAAGCCAGTAGCAGGGAGTTTATCACGCACATGGAATCGGTGGGACGAACCATTGCGGGAATAGCACCGTGGTTGGAATTGGGACCGGATAAAACAGTCGAAGGAAAGTTGCGTGATAAATACATTAAAATGGCCTGCAAGGGGTTGAAGAATTCCGTAGACCCTCATGCTGATGATTATTTTAACAGTACGGCCACACGGCAGATCTTGGTGAACAGTGCCTTTTTGATACAAGGATTGTTACAGGCACCCACTCAGTTATGGGGAAATCTTGATGATAAGACTCAACAACGTTTAATGGAACAATGGAAATCGACACGTACAATGAAGCCGGGGAATAATAATTGGCTGTTGTTTTCTGCGATGGTGGAGTGCGGGTTGAAAAGTTTCGGTAATGAATGGAATTTTGAAGTAGTAGAGAAGGCTATTTCATCGCATGAGCAATGGTATAAAGGAGACGGAGTTTATGGAGATGGGGAGAATTTCCATTTGGATTATTACAATAGTTATGTCATTCATCCTATGTTGTTACAGGTTTTGAAAGTTGTAGTAAAACATGACTCATCTTATCAGGAACTTTTAAATCGGGAGTGGGAGCGTTTCATGAGATATGCGGAAAATCAGGAACGTATGATTGCACCGGATGGAAGTTATCCGGTATTGGGACGTTCGGTTAGTTATCGC
Source organism: uncultured Bacteroides sp. (assembly GCF_910578895.1). GTDB lineage: Bacteria > Bacteroidota > Bacteroidia > Bacteroidales > Bacteroidaceae > Bacteroides. The sequence goes on along the minus strand of NZ_CAJTSC010000031.1, from coordinate 24,071 downwards.
TCTGCTGCTTTTCAGGTTTTGGGAGCCAGTGCATTGTTTCATAAACTCCCGCCAAGTTTGAAAGCAGGTCAAGTACGGGGGGCAATGACTGCTATGTTGAAGCGGTTGTTTGAGCAACCCGGCACCTTTGATAAAAACGGTTGGTTAACAATCGGAGTGTGCGGGGAGCAACCGGAATTGGGAGACTCTTATTTATCAACTCCTTGTGTCTATCTCTGTTCTTTAGGTTTTCTTCCTTTAGGACTACCGGAAAATGACATCTTCTGGTCAGCTCCTCTTTCCCCGTGGACCAGCGTTAAAGCCTTTTCCGGAGAGGAGTTTCCCATAGATAAATTTATGAAACCATAATCAATATACCATAGAATCATGAAAAAGAATATTGTTAGCTGTACTTTGTTCCTGTTAATAAGTTTGTGTGGTTATTCACAAAATCCATCCGGATTGGAAGACCGGGCTTATTGGATTGACATACTAACTCAAATAGCCGACCCGGTATTGGAAAATATGAGCAAGGGGGAACTGAAGAAGAAAATGCCGGTAGAAACCATATCCGGTGCATTGAATCCTCCCAATATGCGTACTACCCACTTAGAAGCTTTGGGACGTTTGTTAGTTGGCATGGCTCCTTGGCTGGAACTCGGCCCTGATGAAACAGAAGAGGGAAAATTGAGAAATAAATATATACGTCTGATGCTTCTCTCCATAGATAATGGTTTCAATCCCGAGTCTCCTGATTATTTAAATTTTGTGGTGACACGACAGCCGTTGGTGGATGCCGCTTTCTTCTGTCAGGGGATATTGCGTGCTCCTAAACAAATTTGGGGAAATCTTTCGGACAAGACTCGTCAGAATGTATTGAATGCATTGCAGGAGATACGTAAGATAAAACCGATAGAGAGTAATTGGTTATTATTTTCGGCAATGGTAGAAGCCACTTTACTGGAATTGACAGGAGAATGCAATATGAAGCCGGTCAACTATGCCATTATGCGCTTTAAAGAATGGTACAAGGGTGATGGATGGTATGGTGATGGAGCAGACTTGCATATGGATTATTACAATAGCTATGTGATTCATCCGATGCTGTTGGATGTTCTGGAAGTGATGCAAAAGCATGCAAAAGGTGAAGAAGAATTTTATCGGTTGGAGAAAAAGCGCTTTTCCAGATATGCGGAACAACAAGAAAGAATGATTTCTCCGGATGGAGCGTATCCGGTGATAGGGCGGTCAATAGCCTATAGGTTCGGGACGTTTCATGTACTATCCCAAGCTGCATTGAAAGATTTGTTGCCAGTATCGGTTACAAAGGCACAGGTTAGATGTGCTCTGACAGCCGTCATAAAGAAACACATGTCAGTTAAAGGGAATTTTGATGCAGATGGATGGCTGACATTAGGATTTGCAGGTCATCAACCACAGATAGCAGAAAGATATATATCCACGGGAAGCCTCTATCTGTGTACAGCAGTTTTCACCGCATTGGGACTTTCCGCTACCGATGAATACTGGAATACCCCATATACCGAATGGACTGGAAAGAAAATATGGTGTGGAAATTCAAATGTTAAACTCGACAAGGCTATAAAACCCTGAAAATAAATTTTCAGGGTAAAAAAGTGACATTACAATCTTATATTAGTCAAATCTGCTCTCAGGATATTACCTATTTTGAATCTGATGCCAATGAGATACAATACAAAATAACTACTGAATTTTAGTATTAACCATTTAAGTATTAATAACCATGCATGAGAAGCACTATTTATTCATGAAATTATGCTTGTTCTTCTGTATAATCAGTTTGTCAATAGGCATTTGTGCCCAAAATTTTGTAGTCACAGGGAAAGTGATGGCCAATGGCGAAAGCGTCATAGGAGCAACTGTGCAAGTGAAAGGGAAAATAACCGGTACTATCACCGATATTGATGGTAATTATCGGTTAACATTGGAAAATTCCAAAGAGACTCTCGTTTTTTCATTTATTGGTTATCAGTCTAAAGAGATTACGGTTAATGGAAAGAATGTGATTAACGTGGAACTGGAAGAAGATGTCGCTCAATTGGAAGAGGTTGTTGTTGTTGGTTATGGAACGATGAGAAAAAAAGATCTCACTGGAGCAATAACCCGTATCTCTACAGAAAATACGACGCAGTCGGTAACCAGTGTAACCGAAATGCTGCGTGGCACGGTAGCCGGATTTTCAGCCGGATTCGGAACTTCTGCCAAGGGTGGCGGCTCTATGCTGATTCGTGGTGAAAAATCCATTAATGCCAGCAATTCTCCTTTAATTGTATTGGACGGAGTAATCTTTAACGGTGATTTGGTGGACATCAATCCCAGTGACATTGAAACGATTGATATTTTGAAAGATGGTAGTTCTGCTGCTGTTTACGGATCACGTGCGGCTTCGGGAGTGGTCGTCATATCAACCAAACAGGGTAATGAAGGAAAACCGGTCATCAATTTTGATATGAAAATAGGTATGCAGAATTTGACTCGTAATCAGCGTCCTTTTAATGGGCAGGAATATATGGTTATGAGAAGGGATGAAAAAATCCGTAGTAATCCTTCCCGCCCTTCAGGGTACTTTCACAATCCGGATAATTTGCCACAAGGAATTGATTTGGATACCTGGCTATCGTATACAGGAGCATCAGCGAATTCAAATCCTACAGAAATCTGGTTGAACCGCCTGGCATTTTCCACCACAGAGATAGATAATTACCTGGCAGGAAGAGAGACTGATTGGTATGATGCTTCTTTCCAAAATGCTTTGCGTCAAGACTATAATGTTAGTATCTCCGGAAAGAATGATAAGGTTTCTTATTATTGGTCATTAGGGAATATCAATAATCAAGGAGTTGTTGTTGGGGACAAATATAGGACAATTCGCTCACGTTTAAATTTAAAAGCAAATGTCACAGATTGGTTTCAGATAGGTCTGCAGGCACATTATGCTACCCGTAATGAAAGTGTGGATGAAGTTGATTGGGAAGAAGCCATCCAAGCCAGCCCTTGGGGCAGTAAATATGAAGAGGATGGTTCTTTGAAGTTCTATCCTAATGACGATAACATGAGTACGAATCCTTTCGCTAATTATGAACAGCGTGATCGTTTCAATGTGTCTCAGACATTCAATGCCACATTGAATGCAAAGATTACATTGCCATGGGGATTTGCTTATGAAATGAACTATTCAGACTATAACAGCTGGCAAAAGAACCATTATTTCGATCCATCTACCAGTATGGCCGGCGAAAAGTACAAGGGACATGCGGTTCGGCGCAATAATAGTGCACATTCCTGGATGCTTGACAATATTTTGAGATGGAACCATACATTCAACAAAATACATAAATTCGATTTGACTCTTTTATTCAACCTCGAAAAGAATGAGACTTGGTCGGATAAAGCCGAGAATTCCAATCTTACCCCTTCCGAAGTACTTGGTTGGCATGCTATTGCAAATGGGACAAATCCGATTGTAGGAAGCGATGATACTGTAGATACCGGAAATGCAATGATGGCGAGACTAAATTACAATTTAATGGATCGTTATTTGTTTACAGCTTCTTTCCGGCGTGATGGTTACTCGGCATTTGGTTCTAATAATCCGTATGCTAATTTCCCTGCATTTGCATTCGGTTGGAGAATGAGTGAAGAACGTTTCATAAAGCCTGTTGCATGGATTGATAATCTGAAACTTCGCTTATCTTGGGGAATCAATGGCAATCGGAGTATCGGACGTTATGCAGCTTTGGCAAATTTGGATTCGGAGAAGTATTTGCACAATGGAAATACGGTTATAGGTATTTATGCAACCCGCCTTCCTAATGAAGATTTAAAATGGGAGAAGACTGAAGCGTATAATATCGGATTAGACTTCTCCTTTTTGGGAAATCGTTTAAACGGAACGATAGAAGGTTACTACATGTCAACAAAAGATTTATTATTGACCCGCTCTTTACCGGACATTATTGGTTTCTCCGGAGTAACAGCCAATTTGGGAGAAGTTCGAAATAAAGGTTTTGAGGTATCTTTAAATTCAGTAAATATCAATCAGAAAAATTTTAAATGGTCTTCTTCTTTTATCGCTTCTCTTAACCGGAACGAAATAGCTCATTTATATGGTGAAACAGTAGATGTTTTAGATAAAGATGGAAATGTAATAGGTCAGAGAGAAGATGATGACATTCAGAATGGCTGGTATATCGGGCATGCTTTGGATGAAATTTATGACTATAAGATTTTAGGAGTATGGCAGGAAAATGAACGTGAAGAGGCTGCCAAGTATGGTAAGGAACCGGGTGACTTTAAAATATGGGATGCAAATAATGACGGAGAATATTTACCCGAGGATGATAAAGTTTTCCAAGGATATAAGCGTCCCCGATTTTCATTCGGCATAGGTAATACAATGGAATTCTTTAAATGTGTGGACTTCTCGTTTTTTATTCGCTCAGATCTCGGACATAAATCTTCCAATAGCCATTACGCTCATCCCACAGACTATTATTACGATCGTGTTAACGCTTATAAATATGATTATTGGACTCCTGAAAATCCGACTAATGAATTTGCACGGTTAGGCTCAAATACAAAATCTCCCTCATTTAAAGTGTATAAAAACCGTTCGTTCGCACGTTTGCAGGAAGTGTCGCTTGCCTATAGAATACCTAATAAGACAGCTTCTAAATGGAGCCTCTCTAACGCACGTATTTATGTGAACATTTCTAATCCATTCTTGATAACCGGATGGGACTATTGGGACCCTGAATCATTGTCTCCGGCACCGCGTACGTTTACTTTCGGTATCAATTTTTCATTATAAAACAACAAATATGAAAACACAAATAACATTCAAAAAAGTACAGTGTGCATTCACCGCATTCCTGTTTTCCGCATGTTTAGTTTCTTGTAATGATTGGCTAAAACCGGAGCCTTTGTCATTCTACTCTCCCGAGAATACTTATGTCACAAAAGAGGGGTTGGAAGGTGGCTTGATTTCTTGCCGTGCAATGATACGTCCGGAATTTATAGGTAATAATTCTTATACCTGCACGGAGTTAATGACTTCAGACGTTGCCGTGGCCGGAAATATCGTAGCCCAAACTTTAAAGAATTTCGAAATTCAGTTGAAACCGGGAGCCTATGGAGATTCTCAAATCGGTACTTTCTGGAGTGAAGGTTATAGTGCCATTCAGAAAGCAAATACGATTATATCACGTGTACAAGCTGCTGAAGAGATTACTGAAAATGAAAAAAACGCCATTTTGGCTGAAGGATATTTTCACAGAGCTTATTGGTATTATAAATTGGTAAATCAATTCGGTGATGTCCCTTTTATCGGGGAAGAGGTTACAACTCCTAAACTGGATTTTTATTCGCATACACGTAGCAGTATTTTAAAACGTTTGCGACAAGATATGCTGTTTGCCGTTCGGCATTTACCGGAAAATGTTCCGCATGATGCCGTTTCCAAAGCAGCAGGAAGTCATCTGCTGGCTAAAATATGCTTGGCATGCTGTGATTTTGACGGAGCCGTCAATGCCGCTACTGCTGTTATAGATCATAGCCAACATAAACTGATGGAAAAAAGATTCGGGAATAATATGGCAAACACTCAATATAATATTATAAGTGATCTTTTTAATAGGGAGAACATCAATTCTTCTGCCAATCTAGAGGGCATCTTCCTGGTTGAGGACAAACGGCTGACTGAAGGAGGGACCTCTACCGGTTCTTACCGGATGAGAGACCTTGTACCCTGCTGGTGGAATGCAAACACCAATAATGATCCGGATGGTAAACGCGGAACGATAGACAAAGCTGCCGGACAACCTCAAATAGGACAGGTAGGACGTGGAATCGGCAGAATCAGGACAACTGACTATTTCAACTATGAAATATGGGACTCCAAAGAAGACTACCGTCATACTGCTCCTAATTGGTTGAATATGGAAGACATGGTTTATAATAATCCGGCATCCAAATATTACGGGCAACCGTTACAAAAGGAATATTGCGTAGATACCATTTATGCCTGGAGCCCGATGATGCATTATAAAACTTTTGTCCCTGAAGACAACAAACCTGATACTCCTCAAGGTGGATATACGGACTGGTATGTATTCCGTCTGGCAGAAACTTACTTATTAAGGGCTGAGGCTTATTATTGGAAAGGGAATTTGGATGCTGCAATGAACGATATCAATAAAATCAGGGTACGCGCCAATGCCACGAAGATAACGAATGCCCAACAAGTAACCATTGAATACATATTAGATGAACGTGCCAGAGAACTATTCTTTGAAGAACCTCGCAAAACGGAATTGACCCGTGTTGCTTTTATTATGGCAGAAAAGGGATTGAATGGTTATTCACTCAGTAATATTTCAGAAAAGAATTATTACTATGACAGGATGATGAGATATAATAACTTCTTTCGCGAGAAGATTAATCATAATGGTATTAATACATATACGATTAAACCTTATCATATATTATGGCCTGTTCCAGAGAACGCAATTGCTTCCAACTCCAGAGGTCGCATAAACCAGAATTTAGGCTATCCGGGAGCCGACCAGAACGTACCGGCATTAGAAGTTGAACAATAAATTATAAAAAAACATGAAGAAAATTTTAGTTTTGTTTTTGTTATCAATAGGTTACGGTTTACATGCCCAACAATTCTCGGCTGGGATGAAAAAAGCTGATATAGTGAAAGTTTGCAATGCAGTAGCCCAATGGCAGATAAATCATCAAAAAGAGGTAAAACATCATCCTTTGGATTGGACAAACGGCGCACTGTACCGAGGTATGACCGAGTGGGGAAAAGTTTCCGGCAATGAAGCATGTTATGATTTTGTACATGAAATTGGAGAGAAACACAATTGGAACATGTGGGATCGTGTTTATCATGCAGATGATATCTGTGTGGGACAGGCGTTTATCGAAATGTATCGTAAACTGGGAGACAAACGCATGTTACAACCGGTAATGGAACGGGCATATTACATTGCTACCCATCCATCGAAAGCTCCTTTATTGAAAACGGATGCAGTAGGCACATTGGAACGTTGGTCGTGGGCGGATGCTTTATTCATGGCACCTCCGGTATATGCCGCTTTGTATACAATAACGGGAGATTATGTTTATTTGAATTACATGAATAACGAATATAGGGAATGTGTCGATTCATTATATGACGAAGCATATTCTCTCTTTTATAGAGACAATAAGAGAATTCCAATGCGTGAGAAAAATGGTGCCAAACAATTTTGGGGACGTGGCAATGGTTGGGTATTTGCAGGACTTCCGTTGATTATAGACAATCTTCCGATAGATTGCGAATCACGCCACTATTACATTCAACTGTTTGTAAAGATGGCTGAGGCTGTACGTAAGACTCAATGTGAAGGCGGGGATTGGCGTACAAGTTTGCTCGATCCGGATTCTTACGATATGCCCGAAAATAGCTGTTCCGCTTTTATGTGTTACGGAATCGCATGGGGTCTCAGGAATGAGTATTTGTCTAAACGTACTTATAAATCCGTACTCGAAAAAGGATGGCAGTCATTAGTTAAAGCAGTACATACGGATGGAAAATTAGGATATATACAACCTGTGGGAGCTGCTCCTAAAGCAGCAGGACGTGATGCTACTGATGTATATGGTATAGGTGCTTTCTTATTGGCAGGTAGTGAATTATATAAAATGATAAAGAAATAAACTGTTCCTATGAAGCGGAGTTGCCTGTTCTTATACAGTGTAACAATCTGTTCAGTTAAGAAGAACTGCCTGTTTTAGAAGATATCAGAACACAGATAATCGCTTCGCTCAGAATAACATCAGGATATTCAGCAAATAACATAAAATTAGTCAACTAATTTATAGTCAATTGCAAATTAGTTGGCTAATTTTATGTTATTTGCTGAATATCCCTATATAGTGAAATCCGCCGGAAAAAAAGGCGTTATTTCATGAGCGATATAACCCATCGGTTCGCTCTCTGCATTGAAATTATATCTTTCTTTCGTACTGTTTACAGTTAATATTCATCGTTGTCTATTTATCAATATAAACAGCCGGTTTTCCACACCATTGTCCGTCCGGCATATCACAAGAATAAATTTTCCCGTTCCACATTACATTAATTTTCTTGCAATCTTTGTTCATCAATGCATCTGTTACCGAAAACTTTACTCCCGAAGCATCTTGTTCTATCAAGATAGCACACGGAGCTGATACCGATAATTGTCCCTTTCCGGTTTTCAAGTTCGATTGTTCATTATAGAAGACCGCTTCTATAATTTTTCCATCTAAAGATTGCACCGCCTGTACCAATGTATCATTACGTAATACTTTAAATGGATATTTCGTTGCGGGCATTCCCTCGCCGGCATAGACCACATAACCATACGTATCGTTCACCGGAGCCTGCCCATGGTCTATCCACATCCGGAAAATATCCACTTCAGCAGGCAAATCCTTTTTATTTTGATTCGACTGATTCATTTTCACCCAGTCGGTTTTCTTGGTCTCACAGACATAGCGGGCCTTCTGCCTGTATTCGGGAAATACGGAATAGGCGAACTTGTCCTGCTGCACCACCCATTCGATGCCTTTTCCCTTGTAAGCATATACTTCTCCGGTCTTTGCCGTCTGTTCTATGGTAGTCCGGATGTTCCCTTCCATTTCAGGTTGCTTGTTGGTGATGCCGGCACCTAAAGCCACCATATAATCGCCCAACATGAAATAAGCTTTATAAGCTTGTACGCCATAAAGGAGTGCATTTTTCCCTTGGTTGTCGCCTTGGTCGTTCACCCCTTCCTTGTCTGAGCCGTTCATCTTCTCGAAAATGTGTCCGGCAACGGCATTCTCGCCACCCAAAGTAGCGGCAGCGGCAAAGTTGTGCTTGCTGCAATAACCGCGCCAGTTAGTCACGGGCACCAGTTTATCCATGCCTTCACGGGCGGTCACACCGGGGAAGGCAGTCACATCGAAAGCGCCGAAGACCTTGCGGTATTCGTCTCCGCTCTTTTGGAAAAGGGTACTGCCGTCTGTGGTGTAGAAGTTATAGCAATCGGCAAAACCATTCGCACTTTCGATACCATCGCAACGGACGGAAGTCATATTGACTGTGATGTGATAACGGTCGTTCTTCTTCATCAGGTCGTCATTGTTGAAGAACCAGTGTGTCCCGTTGTACACATTGCCATACTCTGCCATACGGATGGATTTCTCTTGGCTCTCGGCATATAGCTGCTTGATTTCCTGCAGTTCTTCCGAAGTAAAGGAGTCCGCCCAATGCTCTATCAGCTGCTTCAGCATCCCTCCATAGCGGATGACGGAAGGACTTGGCTGGTAGCTCATGGAGTTACGGTCCAGGCAAGGCAAGGCATATCCTTTATAGTAGTAATAGTTGCTTCCTCTGAAATAGTTCAGCAGGGCATCCACGTTCTCTCGGGTCAGTTTCTGTTCCCACGGAGAGCCTTTCAGCATACTCAGCATATTCAGGGCGTTCAGCGTGCCGTCGATGGGGTATCCCCATATCAGACATTGCTTTCCATGTCCCCACCCGGCACCATCCACCGTAAAACCTTCGTTCCAGAAAGACTCCTCATACGTTTGCTGCGAGGTCACGCTGATTGCCTTCCGGCACACTTCGGACAGCAGGTCTATCATGGGAATGGAACGATACATGAATGCCACCGGCAGCAACGAACGATAAGCCAGCGCATTGCCGCCTACCCACCAGACGTGATGACGGAAACGTTCTATCTGAACCACATTCTTGTCGGTCTCGTCGTTCCGGAAGGGTTGTGTCCATGCCTGTAAGGCAAGCATCTTCAGCATATCGCAAGTGGCGGACAGTTGCTTGTCCTCCACACGTCCTTGTTCCACGTCTTCCATCTGCTTCAGGTGGCAGAAGTAGATGTTCACCGCCACCGTTGGAATGGCAAAGCAGGAGGAGTGGAAACGTTGCCAGGTATTCGGACGCCCGATTTCCATGTCACCATAACGGAGTATGGACTTCTGGCATCTGTCCCAAATGTCCGCATTCTTGTCCACTGTCAACACTCCATGCCGAAAAGCTTCCGAGATATGCATAATGCGGTTCAGAGCATCGGCAATCGACCCGGCACTGTCAGCCGCATTTCCTCCCTTGGCCTTCCCCGCATCCTCATCCTTCAGGTCGGAGAAAGAGCCGTCCGCCATGAGTAACGGCACATATTCTTTCCATTGAGATTTGGAGAAGTCAATCCCCCGATACGGATGTTTCGAGAAATGGTCACGGAAAGCGAGGATGGATGCTTCTTTCGCCGCATCCTTCATTTCCCGGGCGGCGTTCGCATACTGGCGGTAGTTGTCGAAAGCAATCTTCCGCTCCATCTCCTGCGCCAGCAAGGCCGATGAGAATAGCAGCGCACTAGCTAATAAAAACAATCTGTATTTCATTTTATTCTTTTCTTATTGCAAAAGAGGTTTCCATCACCAGGCATCCAAGCAACAAAAACCTCTTTCTGTTTTTATAATATGATTATTTCAAAATCACAGGATACAACGTGCCGCCTGCCGGTTTCGGATAATCCTCCACGACCCTGAAGTTTGTATACAGGTCAGCAGGTTTTACCTCCCAAGGCCCTACATAAAGTTCGTTATCTGACCAAGGAGTATTGTTGTCCCTGTTCAATTCCAGACATTTGTTGCGGTAAATAAAATTCTTACCGCCTACTTTATGTTGAACGGACCAAGGTCCCATGATAGCACAATAGCTTTCACCTAATGTTGTAGGAAGGGTTATTTTATTATATTCAATTAAGTTATTTCCGCCATCATCATTGTGAAAAGAAAATTCTTGTTCTACATCATTCTTATAAAACACATTATAAAACGAAGTAGGATCTTGCATTGAGATATGACGAAGATGAATCACATGACATCCTGTAATCAGATTATAAGATCCCCCGATATGTAAATATCCCATATAACCACCTTTATTATAAGAACCATCAACATCCAAATCACGAATTGTATTATGTTTACCATCGTTTTGAGTTGTATTACCTATCACAAAAGCATGTGAAGCAATATTCTTCATTTTTACATTATCAATGTAACAATTCCTGGCTCCTTTCATTTCTATAGTAGCATGCTTAGCAAGCCCCATACCAAGCAAGGTTTCCTCCATGATTGTAGGATCAGGCGGGGTAGAAGCGTATTTCCCTTCAATTGATATATTACGGATACCCGCTTTATCTGCATTATAATAAGAGAATCCACCCTTATCTGTCAATGCAACAATTACTCCATCCCTACTTTCACCGATTAATACATCCTGATTATAAAGCCTTATTTGTGATTCAAAAGTATAATTTCCATTCTTCAACAATATAATCCGCGGTGCATACTTATCTCCACTAAGAATAAAATCATTAATCTCTTTAGCAGAAGTTCCCGCTTCAAATATTTTGGTAATCTTGGATAGCTGTACCTCCAAAGAGGGTATTCCCCCTGTTACGCCAGCCTTCATCCACTCTTGCATTTGTGGATAATTGTCATCTAATTTATTCAAATCAAATTGAACATTAGCGTCTCCTATTCTTGTTTGTGTATTCCAAGGCTCACATTGCCATACCTGCCGTGCAAATATTCTCTCCTTTCCCGATGACGAGCGCAGGGTCATGCTCGCACTCCGGACGATGCCGTCTTCATTCGGCTTCACCGTCACGTTCACTTCCATCGGACCAGTCTCTAAGGTCGATTCTCCCGAAATCACATCAAACTCAATCCAATCCACATCGCTTTCCAACATCCACGGACAATCTGCTGCTACATAAATAGGAAATCGTCCCCCTTCCGGAAGTAACTCATCACTCAGGTTTCCAAACTCAAACACGGCAGCCAGTTGTTTTACCTCAATCACATACTCTCCCTTTATCTTAGGAGACGCAATTATTACGTTAGCGGTTCGGTTCTTGCCTGTCGTGTTATCTTCCACCTCCAACCGGGCGTGGATGCCATTATCCCATGTGATAACTACCTTGCACCATTCCCGGTCACTCTTTATCGAACAGTTGAAAGGATCCTCCACCGTAAAGGCTATTGAAAAATCCAATCCCGGCTCAGCGGGCACTTCATACTTTGTCAGCGCATCCGTAGTAAAGCCTGCCGGAAGAGTAGACTCCATAATCTGATTGTCGCCACACGACACCAGAAGGAGCGACAAAACCACTGTTATATAGTTGAATATATGTTTCATTACATCTTATTTTTAAAGAGAACCAATTTAATTACCTCCTTCAGTCCAACCAGGGTTCTGTGTCAGATTTCCGTTGACATAGATTTCTTTCTGAGGGATAGGATACAGATACATCTTGTCATCCCAAACACGATCCTGTACCTTTTCTTTCTTATAAGAGAGCGTACCATTATTGTTCTGTATCTTCACACCGTAAATCTCCTTCACAAGTTCACCCTCTTTCCAACGGCGGATATCCCAAAAGCGATGATCCTCGAACGCCAATTCGATACGACGTTCTTTACGTACCTTCGCACGAAACTCCGTTTGGTTGGCAGCAACCACCGCTTTCATATTGGCAGCCGTACGAACTTGATTCAGTGCATCACGGGCAGAAAGCGGATGAGTAGCATCTGTGTAGTCGGGACCTTGCCACTCGTTCATAGCCTCAGCATAGTTCAATAAAACTTCCGCATAACGGTAACCGGGGAAATGATGAGGCTTGGTAACCGGCTTCACCGGATCCAAAGAAATAGTTTCGTCCACCAACTTCTTCAAATAATAACCCGTAGTAGTGGCGCCATCCAACGGAGTACCGTTCTTCCCACCTTCGTAAGTTTCCAGTTTGATTTTCATAAACGTCCTGCCATTACAAAGCACATTCTGATAAAGACGGGGATCACGGGTCGGCTTTCCTTGCGCATCATAGTACATATTTGCCACATGCCCCGGATTGTTCCAATCGAACGGAGTGCCATCCGCCATTTCATACTCGTCTACCAGATTCTGTGTCGGCACATTTCTGCCCAGTGACACTTCGCCGAAACCGCCAACCGGGAGATTGTTGCGTTCGAAAGTATTGTTCGTACCGCCACGGGTCTCAAAGACCAATTGCTTGGAAGGCAAGACATCATTACCGCTTTGGTTCCACAACGGGTCCTTGTCAATCGTTTCCAGTTGATAGGCATTCAGTTTGATTACCTCGTATGCCGCATCGGCAGCTTTTTTCCAAAGTTCGACATTATTGTCCTTATTGAACAACGGGCTCGCCGCATAGAGCAATGCGCGGGCACGGATGGCATAAGCGGCACCACGAGTCACACGACCGGTCTCCTTACCGACAAAATCATTGAAAGATATAGGAAGCTCGGAAGCCTGTGTGGCACACTCTTCATCAATATAGTCGATTACCTCTTGAAATGCTGATTTCTCCACATGATTGATTTCATCCATTGCATAAGTCTTCAGTACCAGAGGAATGTCCCCATAGCGCTTGGCGAGTTCAAAGTGATAAAGGGCACGCAATACCTTCACCTCTTTCAATGCCATACGGGCTTTCGCCATATCATCTTCATAATTCTTGTCCCATTTATAAATGTCAAGCAATTCTTCCGTATAGTTTTCCAGGAAAAGATTCACGTCATGAATGATGTCATAATATCCTCCCCACTGATTGTCAATCAGATTAATCGGGCTCCATTTATTGGTGTACATATCATACACGGCATTGCTGTTTTCCGTATACATCGCGTTGTCGGTGGCAGACTCACGCAACGCACTTCCAATGACACCGTAATCGGAAGGTAACTTACGATAAATAGCAGTAGACTGCATTTGGATATTCTCAAAAGTCGCATAAGCCTGGTGCTTGTTAAGCCCCTGTGACTCATCGAACTCCAGAAAATCGCAACCGCCTAATAGAATCGCAGCGGACACAAAAGCGAAATATTTAGTTATTTTCATATCGTTCTGTTGTTTTTTAGAAGTTAATGTTTAAACCGACATACACAGACATCAAGTCGGGATAATTCACGGAAAGATCCTCGCAATTGGAATAATCGATGTGGTCCAGTGAAAACAGATTGTTAGCTCTTACGTATACCTGGCATTTTTCCATCTTCATGGACTTCACCCACTTTTGAGGCAAGTTATAATAAATGTTCAGATTGCGTAATTTGAAATAAGAGCCGTCTGCCAACCATTGGGTACTGCTACGGAAATTGTTGGCATTGTCGAGCGTAGTCAGACGAGGCAAGGTAGCAATCTCCTTAGTATCTTCAGTCCAACGCACATTATCACTCAGATACCACTTAGACAAGTTGTTCTTGCCATTACGCAACGGCCAGTACACACTCGCCGTATTCAACATACGGCTCAACTGGCCTGCACCTTGGAACAACATATCCAATCCAAAACCTTTGTATTCAAAGCCCAGATTTATGCCGTAGAAAAATCCCGGTGTGGTGGAATGACCGATAGCTACCACGTCGTGCTCGTCAATCTGCTTATCACCGTTCTGATCCTTATACTTTATATCGCCCGGACGTACTTCAGAGAACAACTGTTTAGGACTGTTTTCAATATCCTTCCAATCATCGAAATATCCGATGGCCACCAAACCGTAATTCTGTCCTAACCGATTACCTTTCTTATACAGATAATCGTATGGTTGGTATCCTTCGCCGTTTTCTATGATTTCAGTCTTCATGGATGAGAAATTCCCGCCCACATAATAGTTGAAGTCCTTACCTACTCTGTCCCGCCAAGCCAACGACAGTTCAAGCCCTTTGGTATCAACCGCACCGATACATTCTTGCGGAACCCTTGTACCAATTACTCCCGAATACAATGCATCCGCATTAACCAACATATTTCTGCGTTTATCCATATAGAAATCAGCAGTCAAAGACAAACGTCTATCCAACATCTGCAAATCAAAACCAACATCATATTTGTCCGCCATTTCAATATCTACATTTTCCATTGCTAATGCACCGGCAATCATACCTGGAAAACTTTGCGGAGTATCTCCGAACTGATATCCCCCGCTATTGTCCCAATAACGTCTATCCAATTCGTAATCGATATTGTCATTGCCCGAACGCCCCCAAGAAGCACGGAGTTTCAAGTAATCCAACACATTCTGATTCTTCATAAATGTTTCGTTGGAAAGAAGCCAAGCAGCGGATACAGCCGGATAAGTACGATATTTATCGTTCTTGCTCAATACGCTTGTCCCCATACGGTTCACCAAAACATCCAACGCATAGCGATTATCATAATTGTATCCTCCGGCAAACATATATGACTGGCGATACATAGACTTGTTTCTTCCTTTCGGAACATACGACTGTTGCCAATATTGCAACAATCCATTTACCGCATGACGACCAAAAGCACGGTCATAACCAACCTTACCTTCAATTACCGTACGCATATACTGACTGTTCAAGTGGCTATTATTAATGGACAAGGCTTTATCCTCACCCTTCAATTCACTCACCACCTCATAAACTCCCGTTTCGGTATTCAGTACCAGATTATTCTGTTCATAAGCATAAGATTGAGTTCCCGTTTCCTGAAATACGGCATCGTTATCATAAGCTATGGACAATTCGGCACTCAGCCCCTTCGTCAGCATAGACAAATCCTGATGAATACGCAGATTAGACTGTAGCAAGCGGCGATCCGTTCTGAAATACCCTATATCAGCAATCTCTGCTATCGGATTGTGCGGGAAAAGCATACTTCCACCCCATTGTCCGGAAGAAGTGCGTACCGGGAACGCAGCCGAAGGAGTATCATACAAGTAAGAAAAAATATTACCTTCACTTGTTCTCGGACGATTCTCCTCACGCAGCATGCCAAACATAGACAACGTAGCCGTAGTAGTACTGGTAAGATCTATATCCAGATTGATACGTGCATTCAGGTCGTACCTCTTCATCTGCGCATCATAACGGTCGGACATCCGTGTAAGGTTCTTATTCAAAATACCTTGGTCGTTTTTATAATTGACCAGTGCATAATAACGTAATGCCTTACCACCTCCACGGAAAGAAAGATTCAACTGATGGTTTGTAGTATGATTACGTAACGCCTCGTCCATCCAGTCCGTATTGGCATACAAGTCACGGTTGGTACCGTTTTTAAAGTGTTCCAGTTCCGTCCTGTCATACTGCAAGGGTAGTCCGTCATAATATAATGCTTCATTCTTCATGGCAGCATACGTATAGCCATCCACAAATTCCGGCTGATTGACCGGCATCCCCACTCCAAAGGTATAATTCACGTTCATACTCTTGGTGTTATACTGACCGCGTTTTGTCTTTACTACAATAACCCCATTAGAACCACGTAATCCCCATAAAGCTGTGGCAGCACCATCTTTCAGAACAGAAACACTTTCCACTTCGTCCATATTGACATATTCCAACGGACGAGGTATCCCGTCTACGATTACCAGTGGTTCGGAGCCCTTCAAGGACCCTCCTCCACGGACCGTAAGACTTGCGTTGTCCGTCCATCCGGTATTTTGTTTTACCATCAGACCCGGAAACATACCATACAATGCATTGCTCAGATTAGGAGACGAGTTTGTCCGTAACACATCTCCCGAGACAGTAGTGACCGCTTGTGTCTGTTCGCGTTCCGTATGGTCTACTCCCCTGTTTTCTATCAGGAAATCCATATCGGCCAAACGGATTTCAATCGAGTTGCCCGATACCCATACACGTCTTACCTTCCCGTCTGCATATCTCACTTCGATATAGTCGCCTTCATCCGCCTTGATAGCGAATGTACCGTTTTCATCGGTAATCACTTTGTTTCCCGGTGCACCTACGGTAGCTACCGACACTCCCTTCATAGGAATGCCGTAACGGTCTTGCACTATACCTGTAACTGTCTGTTGAGCCATTGCCGAGAGCGAAAATAGCCCCACCAGCCCAAACATCAATATATTTCTTTTTTTCATACTGCTTTTGTGCTAATAATTAGAATTTAGATTATTCCCAACCGGGATTTTGAACCAAGCCATACTTTTTATTGATTTCCGCCAACGGAAGTGGAGTCAAATAGTAACGGTCGTCCCAAAATTCCACCCACTGGCGTCTGTTGGGGAAGAATTGTGTCAGTTCATGACGGAAAGAGCCATCTGGTTCTTTCCAAGTGTCCAACGTATACCGGGTGATATCCAGATAATCCTTATGTTTCCAACGGTTGATATCGAAATAACGGACTTCCTCAAAACCAAATTCCAATGCCCTTTCACGCAAAATAGTTTCACGCAAATCTTCGCCCGGAGCGACCATTTCTTTGGTATATCCCCACATCTCCACACGGCTGCGGACCAAATTGATGTAGTCGTAAGCATCACGTCCGAACTCATCCTTTTCCGTAGCCTTGCCCAGCTCGTTCATTGCTTCGGCTATGCTCAAATAAACTTCCGGCAGGCGCATCAGAGGACACTCATAGAATTTATTCTGCACATCATTTCTCAAATCTTGTGTATGCTTGCGTACGGCAATACCAGGGATGGCATAGTTATTCCAAATCCAGTCACCATTACCTTTTCCTCCCATACGGTTGGGAGCATCACGCCCCGACCAGTAGATTTCGGCTTTACGTCCTAACATCTTATCCTGATTTACAATAACCGTCTCATACAAACGAGGATCGCGAAGCATATTACCATCCGCATCAAAGAAAGGATATTTGGCGTGCATCGGATCATTCCAATCAAATTCAGAACCATCCTTCATCTGGAACATATTCACATAGTTCATCGTAGGTTGTCCTGCACCGTATCTGATTTGTGCGACAGTTTTGCTGTTTACATCCCATTTGGTATAGCGATGGCTACAAATCAAGATTTCATGGTTGTAACGGGTGAAATAACCTGTACAAAAGTCCTTACGAGGATCACCAGTATTAACCAGTTGATAAGAGTTACCATGTTTTTGGTTCTCGCGTAAGAATGCCAGACCAGCCTCCAAAGCTTTTTGCCAACGGTTTTTATCATAACCTCCCCACCAAGTGTAATGTAAGTCAGAAGCTTCACCCGCCTTGAAAGGTTTATCGCTATTGAACAAAGGACTGGCAGCGAACAACAAGAAACGAACCTTCAACGCCATCATACCGGCTTTTGTCATACGCCCGTCATCGGCAGCCTCCACTTCCCAAGGCAGCATTTCGGCAGCCTCGTCTATCAACGTACAAACTTTGTCTACCATCTCTTCCACTGTCATACGAGTGAAGTACATCTCATCTTCAGGGCTATAAGCGCCATCAATCCAAGGCATACCTCCCAAATAACGGAACATCTGTACATAATGAAAAGCGATGATAGCTTTAGCTTCCCCTTTACGGATCCGCTTCTTTTCATCTGTCATATCTGGCACACGGTCCACATTATCCAAGAAAAGATAAGCCTTACGGATACCCCAAGTTGCAGAAAACGCACCGTCATCTTCGTCATAAAGTATCTGATAAGGACCACCCCCCGGGTCAGCAGCAGATATGGTTCCTTTATGATAACCGTTACCACCACCTTTAGTCATATCCGCCAAATCGGTCAAAGACTCCAATATGCCCCACGACAACCGGTTCTGATGGGGTTGGAAATCGGGAAGCGTATGATAAACTTGTGCCAATGCCTGTTCTGCATACACTTCATGTGCATAGACACTATCTATATTCATCTCGTCACTCAACGGTTTCTCAAGAAAGGCATTACCAAACTTGAAGTCGTCGCATCCCACGAACAACAACGAGGAAGCCACTAATAAACTACTGATATATTTCTTCATAGTCATTTTATCTTTAGAAAGTAATGTTCACACCCAGGTTATAAATCTTCACGACAGGATAACGGTCGTTATACCAATCCGGATTGGACTCCGGATCCATAATATCAAGCTTGTCGAAAGTCAACAAGTTATAGCCTGTAAATTTGATGCCCAACTGGCTGATGCCTATCTTCTTCAAGGCCGGACGGTTAGTAAAATTATACCCCACAGTCAAGTTTTTCAGTTTCAGATAAGAACCGTCTCTCACCCAAAGGTCCGATTGCCTATGATTATAAACCGAATGGTCTTTAGAAAGGCGGGGAGCAGTAGCTGTCTCTGCTGTTTCCGGCCGCCAAATGCCCTCTGTCTGATATTTCATCAATGTGCCTTCAAACGGAGTGCTGAAGTAACTGCTTAACACGACCGAACGCTCGGCAGCGCCTGTCCAGTTCATGGAAAAGAAGAGACCTTTATAGTCAAAACCATAGTTCAGGCCGAATGTATAGTTAGGGCGCGACGAATAACCTATCTGGCACTGGTCATCCTCATCAATAAACTTGTCACCATTCAAATCCTTGTACTTCACATCACCTGGCAATACGGCAATCTGAGTACCCGGTACACCTTCTTTCAACGTATATTTCTTGTTACCTCTATCATCGGTAGTGATGTCGAAATCATCATCATTATAGAAACCTTCAGCAACATAACCAAACACGGCACCGACCTGTTTGCCCGTACGCCACAAATAAGGTTCGTTAGGTTCCACCTCGTCCTGGAACGTTATTTTATTCTTGGCATAAGACATATTGGAATTGATATAATAACTGAAATCATCGCCAATACGGTCGTTCCAACTCAATTCGATTTCATAACCCCTATTTTCCACTTCACCCATATTCACTACCGGGAGCAAGGCACTGGTAAAAGCAGTAATGCCCGGAAGAGTCTTGCGAGCAATCAGGATATCTTTACGTTTTTCAATAAAGTAGTCAAATTTAGCTTTCAAACGGTTACTCAAGAAATTCACATCGACACCATAATTCTGTTTCAAGGAAGTTTCCCAAGTTACGTTACGATTACCCAAACGGTTTTCCAACGCACCTTTCATAACGGTGTTATTATCATAACCAAAATTATACCCCCACTGATTATGTGCCCAGTCTTTATCTTTACCGCTTTTGTCTATATCATAACTGTCCGGAAGATAAAGGAAACGATTGTTACTCATATTATCATTACCTACCAAACCAACTGTGGCTCTGAACTTCAGGAAATCAAGGAACTTGATGTCTTTCATAAATTTCTCTTCTGAAAGGATATAACCTAAAGAAAAAGCAGGGAAAGTACCGAAACGCTTGTCCGGCGCAAAGTTCTCAGAACCATTGTAACCTATATTGAATTCTGCCAGATAACGGGATTTGTAATCGTAAGTAGCCCTACCGACCAAACCTACATAAGCAGTTGGAATAAACGTCAATTGTGAGGGATAGTATTTCTTGTTCTGGTTGTAAAGCAACAAACCCGTTACATTATGGTCACCGAATTTGTGGTTATAACGGAAACTGGCCTCAAAATACCAGTTACGTCCACGGCCATCATCCTCGCTATAATCCGGGCCATCCTCGTTTCCATTCACCTTGTAAACAATCGTCTTATTGAAGTCCGGGTCTGCGGGATCCATTTCAGGATTTTCCAGTTCCGACTGGTAATAAGCTTCGTACGAACGGTAACGTGCGGCACGCTTCGTCATCCCTTTCTTAAATGTATAGTCAGTATTATAAGCACCTTTGACTTCCACAGAGAGTCCTTTGGTCAGAAAATCCAGCTTCTGCACTAAGTGCAGATCCATATTCAACGTATTGGTCATCGTCTTGAGCCAACCGCGATTATAAATACTCGTGACCGGGTTATTATTTACAATATCACCGTACCGGTTAGGAATAACGACCGCTTTTCCATCAATCACCCCCGGACTGGTAAACGGCTGGCTGTTATTCATAGTCCTCCACATAGTCTGTTCGTCAACAGCCGACTGTTTACGGTTGCCTACAACCCCGCCAATGCCCAGCTTCAAGGTAGTGGTCCTGCTGATGTCAATATCCAGGTTAGTACGATAGTTATAACGGTTGTAGTTGTATCCCTCCGAGTTGTTTCCGAATTTCTTAAAGAGACCGTCCTGGAAAAGATAGCCTACAGAAATAAAATAACGCACCTGGTCGGTTCCACCCGATATATTCAGATTGTGCTGGGTCTGTACGGCTGCTTTATTCAGCATATATGAACGCCAGTCCATACTTGGATACATAATAGGGTCGTCACCCAAGCGGAAACGTTCCAGGTCATATTCCGTAAAATATCTGTCCGGGTCGCGTCCGTCATTTACCTCACGTTCCCTGAACAGCATGGCATACGTATAGCTGTCCGCATTGTGCAACATACGGGTGGGGGTCTGCATGCCTACCGATGAATTAACCGCTATCTTAGCCTTGCCTTTTTCACCACGGCGAGTCGTTACAAGTATCACACCATTCGCACCACGCACACCGAACACGGCTGTAGCGGAAGCATCTTTCAACACCGTCACATCTTCTATCTCGTTGGGATCCATCTGAAAGAAACTACGCTCCACACCATCCACCAGAATCAACGGGGCAGAACCGGCTTCAGTCAACGCACCCGCACCACGGATGAAAATCTTAGGATCTTCGGCACCCGGCTGTCCGCTCGACTGAACCGATGAAAGACCCGGAATCTTTCCCGCCAACGAGTTGGCGACACTCGAGTTGGGCGACTGCAGCAACGCATCTGTCTTCACCGATGAAATGGCACCGGTCAGCGTCTCTTTCTTCTGAACGCCGTATGCCACCACCGTCATTTCTTCCAACATTTCAGAGTCTTCCTTCAAAACCACCTTAATGTTTGTTTTGCCATTCAAAGGAATTTCCTGATCACTGTAACCTATAAAGCTAACTTTCAGCACCACTGTCTTGGGATTCTGGACTTGAAGGCGGAAATTACCGTCCATATCGGTAATAACGCCGTTAACAGTTCCTTTTTCAATGACATTGGCACCGGCTACAGGTCCCATGTCATCAGAGACATTACCTGTAACCGTGACTTGCGCAAAAGCCGTCACCGGCACAAAAAACATCATAAGTGATAGCCAAAAAGCTAACTTAAATCTGATTTTTCTTTTCATAAATACTAAATTTAAATTATTACATTTCACACACATTTTTAACTTCATGCTCATTTGCAGAGTCCCATGCAAGGAGGGTAAAAAAGACAGGTCAACATCTGAAACTATTATACAACACAAATCTTCGTTCCATAATTTATTAGATTTTAAAAGATTAATTAAGCAGGTTTAATACCTGTATGTTAAAATACTGCTACTGTTACAAAAACAGGAACATAAGCGTGGGAAAAACAACACTTATAGTTCACAAAAGTTACAATTTCATTCAAAAAGGGAATGCGAAAGCACTCCTGTCCGCAACGCATGCGTTTGTTTCTTGCCTCAATTCATGTGTCCCGACAAAAGGAACGATTAATAATAGAATGGGGTGTTATCCTGAAAAAAACTTCTCACCCTTATCCTGTTTACCCTTGTTTGCTTCCATCCTTTTTACGTTTCAGCGCTTCCAGGAAATAGTAATCCGCATAATTCAACGGCACGTCGACCTCCGCACCCATCGGCAACGCCCCTACAGAGTGCATGAGGATGAAGTTGCCGTTCGTACCCGCCTTTGCCCGATAAGCGGCGGAGCTCAAATTCTCCACAATCTTATCCGCCACCTCGCAGCAATGCGATTCCGGCAGGTAAGCGTCCAGTTCGTACAAGGCGGAGGCTGTAATGGCCGCCGCCGAGGCATCACGCGGCACATTGGGGATATTCAACGCATCGTAGTCCCAATAGGGCACCAGGTCCTTCGGAAGATTAGGGTGGGTAAATATGAAGTCATAAATGCGCCGCGCCTGTGCCAGGTATTCCGGTTTGCGTGTGTAGCGGTAGCACATCGTATAACCGTACAGCCCCCATGCCTGCCCTCTTGCCCAAGCCGACTCGTCGGCATATCCCTGAGCTGTCTGCTTGCCGCGCACCTCACCGCTTTCCGGGTCGTAATCCACCACATGATAACAACTGTAGTCCTCGCGGTAATGGTTCTTCAAGGTGCGATCGGCGTGGCTGACCGCCATATTATAATAGGTGGAATCGCCGGACAGGCGGGTTGCTTCAAAAAGCAGTTCCAGGTTCATCATGTTATCAATTATCACCGGACACTTCCAGCCACGTTCCGACTGCCATCCCCGGTCTACGTTCCACGACTGGATCACGCCGGCATTGGGACGAAAACGGGTAGACAACGATTCAGCCGCCCGGACAATCACCTTGCCGTAATCCCTGCCTCCCAAACGCATTCCGTTGAGGAAGCTGCATCCTGCCATAAAGCCGACATCGTGATGCCAGGTGACATATTGCACCGAATCGATGGCCTCTGTGTATTTCACCGCCAACGCTTCCCACTTCTTATCTCCCGTGAGGTGATACAAGTGCCACATGCTTCCCGGGAAAAAACCGCTGGTCCAATCCCGGTAAGGGACGTAAACCGTCTTTCCGTCTTTATCCAAGGTGCGCGGATTCAATATCCGCCCGCTCTCCTCTATCTGCTCCGCCATCAGGGAATACTGCCCGGCGGCATTCCTCACATTGTCCGAAATCAAATCACCGGCAGTTGCCGCTCCCGGCTTGCAACCCGCAAATGCCAACAACGACATCCCGGCGAATATCAACAAACAGCTTCTCATATATACATCGTTCATAATGGTTCTTAATCACACTGCAAATGTGGCAAGACAACCGGAAACAGGCGTGAAGTGTAAATACATCCGGCATACGTTCTGCGTACACCACGCCGGACAAAACGAAATGTACGCAGAACGCAGGTGTTTTGTACTCCCGCCCCCGCTCCCGTTTCATGACAAAAAGAGAGCAAAACCGCTGTTTTGCTTACTCCCGCCCCTGCGCCTTTGTTCCGAAACAGAGATACCTTGCATAAAACGCGGATACGCATGCGCTTTTTCCCGATAAAGATGCACGGTTTATGCGGAAAACCGTTTTTTCTCCCGTCGGACACAAGTGTTTCGGCCGAGGGACATTAATGTCTGACGTGAGCGGCATTAATGTCTGTCACGATAGACATTAATGTCCATCACGAGCAGCATTAATGCCGCTCGCCACAAACACCGATATC
>NZ_CAJTSC010000030.1 GCF_910578895.1 uncultured Bacteroides sp. | reverse complement strand
CACCGATATCCGGCAAACGGGATGCCCGTACGCGGCATTTCCGGCGCTTTTCCGCACTGGTTGGTTTGTAAGGATTTCGCTATCAAGTTGGGTATGTGGAAGATGTCCGTTTTCCGTTCCGTTTTTTCCCGCCGGCAGCACATCGGGGCGGAAACAGGCGATTCTGCGGCGCCGGAAAAGACAGATTGTCAAAAAGACAGCCGTACGCGGTTTTTCATTTGCATCCAACTTCCTGACGGATCGATGCGAAGGGGCAACTCCTCCCCCCCTCCCGAAATGCAAAAGCCGCGGGAAAACATTTTCTTTATCCTGCCGGAGCGGGATTTCCGCAATTTTCATTTATCTTTGCAGGGTTAACCAACAATACACAGACAAGATGAAAACCGGCACACTGCTATTGTATGTTTACATATTCCTGTTATCCGGCATCGGCTACAGTTCCGCCCAAGAAATATCATTCAATCATCTTACCTCCAAAGACGGTCTTTCAAGCAACACGGTCATGAGCATCTACCAAGATGAAAAAGGATTTATGTGGTTTGGTACAAGATACGGCGTCAACCTGTATAACGGAAACAAAATCACCGTCTACAAATCGTATAAGGACGGCCCGCACATCCTCAACGCCGGCGGCACGGGAGGGAGCATCACCGGCAACGGGAAAGGGGAAATTTATATCAAAACCTCACAGGGCATTTCCATGTTCAACACCTCACGGCAACGGTTCACGACCTTATTGAAAGGAGACATAGGAGTGATGTGTTACCACAAGCACCTGTATATTACACAAAAAAACAGGATTTACAGATATGAAGGCAACCAGTTTGTGCCGTTCTATGAGTTGAGGAACAACCGCCACAGCATCATCACCGCCTTGCACGTCCGTGACGAACACATCCTGATAGGGACCGAAGAAGACGGTCTGTTCCGGCTGAACGGCAAGCAGGAGCCGGTGCAGCTTATCCCGCAAGGCACTGTCACCAATATTTTCCAGGATTCTACGGGAAAGACATGGGTCGGGACGTGGGAACACGGCTTTTACCTGATTGACGGGACATCGATTGCCAATTTCAAGCATTCGGAAACAGACCCGGCAAGCGTCAGCTCCAACTTCGTAAGAAATTTCTGTGAAGACAAACAAGGGAATATATGGATAGGAACCTTCAACGGGCTGAACAGGTTTAACCCCTCTACCCGGACTTTCACCTGCTACAAAAAACAGGACGACGACAACAGCCTTACCCACTCCTCCGTATGGAGCCTGCTGTGCGACAACCAAGGGACCGTATGGGTGGGCACCTATTATGGCGGGGTCAATTACTTCAATCCTCAAAACCAGATATACCGGCATTTTCAGGAAAGCAAGACGGAAAACGCCGGGTTGAGCGCATCCATCATCGGTTGCATTACGGAAGACAGCCTGCACAACATCTGGATAGGGACCGAAGGCGGAGGAGTCACCAAATACGACCCGCAATCGAACACTTTCCAATGGTACAAGCACAACGGCAGGAATGCCAACAGCCTGTCGCACGACAATGTGAAATCGCTCTGCTACGACCACACAAACGAGACTATGTGGATAGGCACGCATCTGGGAGGGCTTAACAGGCTGGACATACGCAAGGGGAAATTCACCCATTATTATCCGGGGAAACAGCACAAGTCACCGCACGCGAACATCATCCGCCAAATCGTACTTTACAAGGACCGCCTTTTCTTAGCCACTCATGGCGGATTGTATTCTTTCGACCCCGAAACCGAGCGATTCGCGCTGTTGGGGCAGAAGCATTCTCCGCAGATAAAAAGCGCCGTATCCATCCAGATTGATTACCAGGAAAAACTATGGCTCAGCGGAAACGGAGAAGGCGTCTATACTTTCGAAAAAAGCACGGGCAAAATAGAGAACCATAAACACAACCACGCCTTTGAGCATAGCATCAGCAACAATCAGACCGGTATTGTCTACGCAGACAAGCAAAAAAGAATCTGGCTATGTTCCGGAAGCGGAATCGATTTATTCCAGCGCGAAACGAATGATTTCGAGAACTTCAACGAACGGAAAAACGGCTTGGGCAGCAACCTTGTTTATGGCGTGTGCGAGTTGTCGCCGGACAAGATGCTGTTCACTACCGATATAGGGTTCTCCATTCTGGATTATCCGACGCGCAGGTTCACCAACTATAGCAAGGACAACGGCTTCCCCCTGTCGGCCATCAACGAGAACTCGGTTTACAAGGCCTGCAACGGGGATATTTACATCGGCGGCCTGGACGGCATGGTCTCTTTCCGCGAGGAGAACATCGACAACACCCCGCAAAACTACAACATCTATCCTTTCAGTTTAAGCGTTAACGACAGCGACATACAAACAGGCGACGAAAGCGGCATCCTGCAACAGCCGCTTTGCGAAGCATCGTGCATCACGCTGAAAGCCGGCCAGCGGATGTTCAGCATCGAGTATGCCACAACCAATTATATCCCTTTCAACAAAGACAATCTGGAATACTACCTGAAAGGATTCTCGGAAGGATGGACGGATATGAACGAACTTAACAACGTCACTTACACCAACCTGAGCCCGGGAAAGTACACCTTGATTGTACGTGCCAAGAACAACCGGCTCATTCCGGAAAGCCGGCTCGGCATCGAGATACTCCCCCCGTTCTATCTTACGATGTGGGCATATCTGCTCTACGCGCTCTGCATTGGCATCGTCCTTTATTTCATTGTACGTGCCTACAAGAAGCGCATCAAGCTGCAGGAATCATTGAGATATGAACAAAAACACACCGAAGACATCGAACGGCTCAACCAGGCGAAACTCCGATTCTTTACCAACATTTCCCACGAGTTCCGCACTCCGCTGACATTAATCATCGGACAAATGGAAATGTTGTTGCAGGCACGCACCTTCCCTCCGTCTATTTACAACCGGATATTAGGTGTGTATAAGAATTGCCTGCACATGCGGGAACTCATCACCGAGCTGCTCGATTTCCGGAAACAGGAGCAAGGTTACATGACCATCAAAGTAAGCGAACAGAATATCGTGGATTTTGTGTACGAAAGCTATCTGCTGTTTCAAGAGTATGCCTTGCAACGGCAGATAGCTTTCAAATTCAACAAGATACAGGACGACATTCCACTTTGGTACGATAAAAGGCAGTTCCAAAAGGTAATGAGCAACTTGATATCCAATGCTTTCAAACATACGCAAGCCGGTGAAGAGATTACCGTATCCGTGCGCAAAGTCCACAAGGAAGTCGTTATTGATGTAAGCGACACCGGTTCGGGTATTGCACCCAAAGATTTAGAAAAGATTTTCGACCGTTTCTATCAAATAGACCAACTGTCCGCTCCATCTGCCGGAACCGGCATAGGACTGGCTTTGACAAAAGGTATTGTAGAATTGCACCATGGGCACATTGAAGTATTTAGCAAACCCGGCGAAGGAACCACCTTTTCCGTATATATGCAACCGGGAAAAGCCCACTTCGCAGCGGAACAAATTTGCGATAACGCCGCAGACTCTCCAATAGAAAAATCGGTTCTACCCGAAATCGCCTCCCTGATTTCGGAAGAGCAACAGTTTCTGACCTCGGACTCGTATGCAGACCGAAAACAAGAGATTAAAATACTGGTTGTAGAAGACAATGGGTCGCTCCGCGAAATGCTGGTTGACATCTTCACGTCGTTCTACCGGGTAATCACCGCCTGCAACGGAGAAGAAGGGTGGCTAAAAGTGCAGTCGGAGCATCCACATATCGTATTGAGCGACGTGGTAATGCCTGTCATGTCGGGAACCGATTTGTGCAAACTCATCAAGAACAATATAGAGACCTGCCATATCCCTGTAGTACTGCTTACTGCAAGGACAGCCGTCGAGCACAACCTGGAGGGGCTTCGCATAGGAGCGGATGACTATATCACCAAACCTTTCAACGTCAATATTCTGTTGTCACGCTGCAACAACCTGATCAACAACCGGATTATGTTGCAGGAGAAATTCAGCAACCATCCGCAGGAGACGCCGCAGATATTAGCGACAAATGCGATAGACAAAGAACTGGTGGATAAGGCAATGGCAGTCATTGACAAATATATGGATAATACCGAATTCAACATTGATATACTCGCACGAGAAATGGGAATCTCCCGCACAAAGCTCTTCAACAAGCTAAAGGATATCACTGGGCAAACCCCGTACGACTTCATCGTCACAATCCGCTTGAAGCGAGCCGCAATCATGCTGAAAGAGCATCCTGAACTGAACATCTCGGAGATTTCCGACAAACTCGGCTTCTCCTCGCCACGGCAGTTCAGCAAGAGTTTCAAAGAGAAGTATAACATTGCGCCACAAAGCTATCGGAAAGGAGAAGTAGCGTCGGAAGGTGACGAGCACTGAAAAGAGGATGCCGAAGCACCCTCTTTCTAATATCACCTATGACTTACTCATCCTCCAACGACTCCGTATATTCCATTTCACCTTGCACAATGAAAAGGATTTCATCCGGATCGTAATCGCCCATTTCATCCTTATGAGCTTCCTTGATGATGTAATCTACGATTTCTCCCAAATCGATTTCGATATACCCATCACCGTCGGGCTGCACATCAAGGATGCCGCTCTCGGAATAATACTCGTCAATCAAATCGAGGAAATAATAAAACTCATCATCAGAGAACTTCTCTTTCAACTCCTGCGGCAAATAGTTTTTGATGTACTCAATGGTCTTTTCATCATCGAGATCATTCTTCAAAAAATCGTTTTCCAGTCCCATAGCTTTATATTATTTTAATTGTCAAACAAGTACCTTACAACAGTGCTTCAATCTTCGCCTGATAAGTCGGTTTAGAAGCAGAACCCACCTGTTTATCTACCAATTCCCCGTTCTTAAAGAACAATACAGTGGGAATATTACGGATACCATATTCAGCAGCCACATCGCCATTCTCGTCTACATCGCATTTACCGATAAGAGCCTTGCCCTCATATTCACCGGCCAATTCTTCAATAATAGGACCTACCATTTTACAAGGTCCGCACCAAGGTGCCCAAAAGTCAATTACCACAGGTTTACCTTCTGACAAGATTTCTTTGAAATTGTTGTCTGTAATTTCTAATGCCATTTCTTTTAAATATTAAGTTTAAATATCAATTCAACAGTATAGGTATCAAGCATTATCCGCTTATCACTATCAGTGAAGCAAAGATAATTAATTTATCCGAAAGTCAAGTTCCGGACGCTCTTTTAAATAAGAGATAAGTTCACGACCTACAGAAAGTTTCACCGGACGGGATACCAAATCAACAGTCATCTTACTGTCCGGATCGGTCACTTTAAAATAGAGTTCCGTAGTTCCGGGACGCTCTTTTGTCAGCTCTGCCAATTCTGTTACCAATGCCTTGTTCAGCACACTGAGCGGAACAAGAATCGTAATCTTCTCTATCAATTTCTCTTTTACATCGGGAAGCAACTCCATAGAGGTAATCTTCAATTCCAGTTCATCCTGGCGCCACTGCTTAGGCTGGCAACGCGCCTTGATATAAAGGAAAGTACGCTCGCCCAAATATCCCTGGTAAGTTACCCAATCATTTCCGAAAAAAGGCAACTCTGCCGAACCGGAATAGTCTTCTATCCTGGCAATGCCGTAAGGATTACCGTTCTTACTGATGCCCCGGCGGACAGATGTAACGATACCGCCCATCGTAATTTCACGTCCTACAAGAGCTGTTTTATCTTCCAGTTCTGCCATGTGCGTATTGCAGACATGCTCCAACACAACGGAATATTCATCCAAAGGATGAGCAGAGAGATAAATACCTACCAAATCGCGTTCCTTATTTAATCGGTCAAGGTCGCTCCAACGCTCTGCCGGAAGAATTTCGGGAGTGGCTATATCCACCACGTTTTCCCCACCGAACAAAGAATTGACAACTGCCGCCTTATCCGCCTGATAACGGTTGCCATAACGCACCAGCGTTTCAATAAATAGTTCATTCTTTGCGTTGACAGCAAAATATTGCTCACGCTTCAACTCGGGAAAACTGTCAAAACCACCGGCAAGAGCCAGGCATTCCAAGTTCTTTTTATTGCAAGCATTCAGGTTGACACGCTGTACAAAATCGAATATACCTGTATACAGACCGTTCTTCTCACGCTCTTCCATAATGCTTTGCACAGCACTTTCACCCACACCTTTTACTGCCCCCAATCCGAAACGGATATTACCTTCAGGGTTGACGGTAAACTTCAGGTTCGATTCGTTTACATCGGGTCCAAGCACTTTGATGCCCATCGACTTACATTCATCCATAAGTTTGGTTATGGTCGTTATATCGGATAAGCTTCGGCTCATTACGGCAGCCATATACTCCGCCGGATAATTGGCTTTCAGGAAAGCAGTTTGATAGGCCACCCATGAGTAGCAGGTAGCATGAGATTTATTGAATGCATAAGATGCGAATTTTTCCCAGTCAGCCCATATCTTCTCGAGTACTTTCGCATCGTGTCCGTTTTTCTGTCCGCCTGCAATGAACTTCGGTTTCATGTGATCCAATTTGTCACGCAGTTTCTTACCCATTGCTTTACGTAAAGCATCGGATTCGCCACGGGTAAAGTCTGCCAACAAACGGGACAAAAGCATGACCTGCTCCTGATAAACAGTAATTCCGTATGTGTCTTTCAGATATTTCTCCATAATGGGAATATCATATTCAATAGGCTTGCGCCCATGCTTGCGATCAATAAAGTCCGGGATGTAATCCATAGGTCCCGGCCGATAGAGAGCATTCATCGCAATCAAGTCCTCAAAAGTGGAAGGTTGCAATTCGCGCAAGTACTTCTGCATACCGGCAGACTCGAATTGGAACGTGCCGACAGTACGACCATCACTATATAATTTATAAGTAACCGGATCATCAATGGGCACCTTATCTATATCCAACTCCAAACCACGATGTAAACGTACATTCTCAACGGCTTCCTTTATAATAGAAAGAGTTTTCAGTCCCAGAAAGTCCATCTTTATCAATCCCGTATCCTCAATGACCGAACCTTCATATTGAGTAACGAGCATCTTCTCTCCGGTTTCCTTATCATCTGCCGTACTTACAGGAACCCAGTCGGTGATATCATCACGACAGATAATGGTACCACAGGCGTGCACACCTGTACCGCGCACATTACCTTCCAACATTTTGGCATACTTCAACGTATCGCGTACTAACGGATCGGGCGATGCTTCCGCTGCCTGCAACTCCGGAACATAGGCAATGGCATTGGGAAGATTCAGTTTCTTATCGGGTATTTTATCGGGAACCAATTTTGCCAAACGGTCGGACTCCGACAAAGGCAACTTCTGTACGCGGGCAACATCCTTAATGGCAAGTTTGGTTGCCATCGTACCATACGTAATGATATGCGCCACTTTCTCCTGCCCGTACTTTTCCGTTACCCAACGCAACACCTCACCGCGTCCGTCATCATCAAAATCCACATCAATATCAGGCAAGGAAATACGGTCGGGGTTAAGAAAACGCTCGAACAGCAAGTCATACTGAATAGGGTCTATCTTAGTTATACCTAAACAGTAGGCCACAGCCGAACCGGCAGCCGAACCACGTCCCGGTCCTACCGAAACTCCGAGTTGCATACGGGCGGCATTGATAAAATCTTGCACAATCAAGAAGTAACCGGGGAAACCCATTGTCTTCATAATGTACAACTCAAATACCAGACGCTCTTTTACTTCATCCGATAACGGATCTCCATAAAGCCGCCTGGCACCATCAAATGCCAATTTGGCAAGATAATCAGCTTCCAGTTTGATACGATAGAGCTTCTCGTAACCGCCCAAACGCTTGATTTTTGCTTTAGCGGCTTCTTCGTCCAAAACGACTTTTCCGTTTTCGTCTTGCGTAAACTCATCAAACAAATCTTTTTCCGTGTACTTCTGCCTATATTCTTCCTCTGTCCCAAAATCTTCGGGAATAGCGAAAGTAGGCATGATAGGTGCATGGTCAATAGAGTAGTATTCCACCTTGTCCAAAATTTCCAATGTATTGGAAAGCGCTTCCGGAACATCGGCAAATAGCTCGTTCATCTCAGCCTTGGTCTTCATCCACTCCTGTTTGGTATACAGCATGCGGCTCGGATCGTCCAAATCCTTACCTGTACTCAAACATATAAGACGGTCGTGCGCTTCAGCGTTCTCCTCATCCACAAAATGGACATCATTGGAACAGATTACTTTTATATCGTATTTTCTGGCATATTCCAGCAATTTGGCATTCGCCTTCTGTTGCAAAGGATAAGCTTCATGATTGGCCCGGGGAATGGTTGCCTTATGACGCTGCAATTCCAAGTAATAATCATCTCCGAACAGGTTCTTATACCAACGGATAGCCTCTTCGGCATCTTCCAATTGTTCATTGATAATCTTTTTAGGTACTTCGCCACCGATACAGGCGGAACAGACAATCAGTCCTTCGTGATATTTTTCCAATTCATTACGGTCGGTACGCGGACGCATATAATATCCCTTGGTCCACGCACGGGATACCAATTTTATAAGATTATGATATCCCTTTTCGTTCTTCGCCAACACAATCAAGTGATAACCGCTTTGGTCGGGTTTGCCCTCTTTCTTATCCATTGTGCGGCGTGCCACATACATTTCACAACCAATGACAGGCTTGAAGAGTTTGTTTTCGGCTTCTGCTATCTTCGCCTTGCAGGCGGCAATCTCCGTTTCCTTATCCTCGCACTCTATCGCACCGCTCTCTATTCCGGCAATCCGTTTTTTCAGGTCTTTTATTTCCCCTTTCGGACCGCTGTTCTTTTTATTAACATAGTTGGTGAATTCCTTGATGCCGAACATATTGCCATGGTCAGTAACGGCAATACCTTTCATACCATCCTTCATCGCCTTGTCCACCAAGCGGCTTACACTGGCCTGACCGTCGAGGAGCGAATATTGGGTATGTACGTGCAAATGAACAAAATCCTGCATAAATGTATCCTTTCTATAAGCGAGCCTAAAGGTACGACCTATGCGATATCTAACAAAAATATTCCTCAAAAAGTTATCAACACCTGTAATTCTATGACTAATTTCTTGTTAGATTTTCAAAATAAGCCTATTTTTGCAGATAATTTGCATCAGAAAGAATAAAACAAGATACATGAGTCGACTTAAAAAGCTAAAGAAAATACGTATTCACCGCGAAGGCACACATACCCTTATCGGCAGTTTATTATTGATACTTGCCATAAACACCGGACTTTATTTCGGATTGGAGTGTAAGATTCCTTTCTACGTATCGGCAGTTATCAGCCTTGTAGTTTATGGTATCTTAGTGAATTTCTTCCGTTGCCCCATACGCTTGTTCGGTCAGGAAGAGACCGAAAAGATTGTGGTTGCCCCCGCCGACGGAAAGATTGTGGTAGTGGAAGAGGTTGAAGAGACCGAATATTTTCATGACCGCCGTATCATGGTTTCCATATTCATGAGTTTAGTTAACGTACATGCCAACTGGTATCCGGTAGATGGAACCGTGAAGTTGGTGTCTCACCACAACGGCAAGTTCATGAAAGCCTGGTTGCCTAAAGCAAGTACCGACAATGAACGATCTACCGTGGTCATCGAAACCCCCGAAGGTGTGGAAATCATGGCACGCCAGATTGCAGGTGCCATGGCACGCCGTATCGTAACATACGCCGAACCGGGCGAAGAATGCTACATTGACGAACACATGGGATTCATTAAATTCGGTTCTCGCGTAGATGTGTTCCTTCCATTGGGTACGGAAGTTCTCGTTAAACTTGGACAACTTACTACCGGTAATCAAACCGTGATAGCAAAACTTAAATAATAATGGCAAATCGCATCACCCGTCCTATTCCAAACACCTTAACCTGTCTGAATTTATTCTCCGGGTGTATTGCTTGCGTCATGGCTTTTGAAGCCGATTATCATTTGGCGCTTTTATTCATTATTTTCAGTGCCGTATTCGATTTTTTCGATGGCATGATGGCGCGTCTGCTGAATGCCCATTCGCCCATCGGAAAAGATTTGGATTCTTTGGCGGATGATGTAAGTTTCGGTGTGGCACCCTCATTGGTCGTGTTCTCTTTATTTAAGGAGATGTATTATCCGGCATCTATGGAGTTCATCGCTCCTTATATGCCTTATGTCGCATTCCTCATATCCGTATTCTCGGCGTTGCGCTTGGCGAAATTCAATAACGATACGCGCCAGACAAGTTCCTTCATCGGTTTACCTGTTCCTGCCAATGCTCTTTTTTGGGCATCATTAGTAGCAGGCATGCACCCCATTCTCATCTCCGAGAACTTCAATCCTGTTTACCTGTCGGTATTGGTCGGTCTGTTCTCATGGTTGCTGGTATCGGAAATACCGATGTTCTCATTAAAGTTCAAGAATCTTTCATGGACAGACAACAAGACAAGCTTCATTTTCCTGATTGTCTGTATCCCGCTTCTTATCCTATTTAAAACCGGCGGTTTCGCAGCAGTGATTATATGGTACGTCATATTGTCACTTCTAACAGGGAAACGCGGGTAAACATTTCCGTGGCACGGTTGTTGTACTATATGTTCGCAAGAAACGAACACATAAAAAAAGATTAGCCCATGCTCCATGTTTTAGGATTCTTCTTCATCATTATAATCGCCATCCTGCTTATCGGACTCAGCATTATCGGCACTGTCATCCGAAGTATCTTCGGGTTGGGCAGACACCGTTCATCAAGTACTTATCGGAACGACAACGAAGACTACCAATCCGGAAAGGAATATTCCTTCAACGGCAGGCAGCAATCCGGTCCTATCGCCGATGAAGAACCGCAAACAAGAGCTAACGCAACCTCTACACACAACAAACGTAAGAAACTCTTCTCCCAAGATGAAGGGGAATACGTAGATTTTGAAGAACTCAAAGAAGAATAACAATAAGAGAAACCGCTTCCAAGAAAGCATTATCTGCGTTTGGCTACAAAGAAATCCTTCATCAGCGCGGCACATTCCTCGGCAAGTATCCCTTTCGCTACCTCAGTCTTAGGATGCAATGCCTGTGGCGCATAACACTGATATCCCCGCTTCTCGTCCTCCGCACCAAAAACCAATCGTCCCGTCTGTGCCCACGCAATAGCTCCGGCACACATCACACAAGGCTCAACGGTCACATACAACGTACATTCATTCAAATATTTACCGCCTAGAGTGGCGGCTGCGGCAGTGATTGCCTGCATTTCGGCATGAGCGGTAACATCGGTCAGCGTTTCGGTCAGGTTATGGGCACGGGCAATAATACGGTTTTTACAAACAACAACAGCACCAACGGGCACTTCGCCCCGCTCGCCTGCCTTTTGCGCTTCAAGAAGCGCCTGTCTCATATAATCCGCATCGGTCATCTTTTTCCCTGCTTATAGTCCGCTTTACTTTTTTACTTTCACATCCTTATACAAGCTCCGCTCCGCAATGTGCTTACCTTCGCATATCATGCTCACCGAACAATGTAGGATAATCCTCTTCCATATTCTTATGGATAAACATGAGAACAGTCTCCCTCAGCCAGCGCGATTTGTTCGTTATCTTATACTTCTCCAAATAACGGTCCACAATCCGCAGCTCTTCTTCGCTCATCAGACATACTATGCGCTGCTCGCGTTTGGGTTCTTCGGGTGTTGCTTTCGCACACGTTTTGTCTCTCTTTCTCATATTTCTTTGCAAAAATAGCTTTACTTCCGTAAAAACAAAGCAGAAAAAACGTATTTTTGTAGGGAAAGAAAGAAAATTGTACTATGGCAATACATAATGCACTGGGAAAGGCCGGAGAAGATGCGGTTGCCGCTTATCTGGAACATAACGGATATATAATACGCGACCGGAATTGGCGGAAAAACCATCTGGAGTTGGACATCGTCGCTGCTAAAGACAATGAATTGGTTGTCATAGAAGTAAAAACCCGGAGCAGTACCGAATACATCAAACCGCAAGATGCCGTCGACCGGCAGAAAATACGCCGTATTGTCATAGCCGCCGATGCCTATATCAAACACTTCAGTATCGATGCCCCTGTACGTTTTGACATCGTTACGGCAGTAGGCAATGCCGGCACCTTCAAGATAGAGCATATCAAAGAAGCATTTTATCCGCCAATGTTTTAAACAAATCCTAACATCTGAAATACAATGGATATAGAAACCGCCCGCGAATATTGTCTCAGTAAAAAGGCTGCGACCGAAGACACCCCTTTCGGTGAAGACGTGCTCGTCATCCGAGTAATGGGAAAGATGTTCTTATGTATTAATCTCCAGACTCCGGACCGTATCACCATGAAGTGCGACCCGGAATACGCATTGGAGCTACGCGACCGCTACAACGCCATCGAAGGCGCCTGGCATTTCAATAAAAAGTATTGGAACCAGGTACTTCTGGACTGCGACGCAGACGACAAGCTGATAAAACATCTTATAGACCATTCTTATGAAGAAGTAATAAAGAAGTTCACAAAAAAAATGCGCAATGAATATGAAGCCCTGCCCTGAGACGTTTCCTTATCCGCTGATAGCGCTGGACGAAACAGACTCGACCAATCAGTACATAAGCCGGCTGTGCTACGACCGGCAAGCCCCGCTCACCGAACTGACCACGGTTACCGCCGAATTCCAAAGCGCCGGCAAAGGCCAGCGCGGCAATAGTTGGGAAGCGGAAAAAGGAAAGAACCTGCTTTTCAGTTTTGTCCTCTACCCCACATTCCTCGAAGCGCGCCGTCAGTTTATCCTGTCGCAAATTGTTTCCCTCTCCATTAAGGAAGAACTGGACAAATGGTCGGACGAAATCACCATAAAATGGCCGAACGACATCTATTGGAGAGACAGGAAAATATGTGGCATACTGATAGAGAACGACCTCACCGGACACTTCATCGGGCGCAGCATCTCCGGTATCGGAATTAACATCAACCAGAATATATTTCGTAGCGATGCCCCCAATCCGGTATCACTGACACAAATCACCCACCGGGAACATAACCGTTACGAAATCCTGGCGAGTATCCTGAAACGGATACAAATCTACTACAACGGCCTGCAAACGGAAGAACGCGACAGCTATTCCGCCGAGATAGCCGCCCGCTATGCCCGTTCCCTATTCCGCCGCCGTGGTTTTCATCCCTACGAAGATGCCGATGGCAGATTTTCCGCCCGTCTGCTACGTGTGGAACAAGACGGACGCTTCGTATTGGAAGACGAGAACGGCAAAGAGCGGGAATACCTGTTCAAAGAGGTGCAATACATTGTCTGATTGGAGAAATCGGCAAACATTACCTTTACAAAATACATTCCGGATTAAAATCAACATACAACCTCATGAAAATACAACTTTTACTCGCAGCCTTCCTGTCAAGCTTCATCCTATGCGGCTGCAAGGATAATGAAGCCGGCATTTTAGAGCTCTCCGAATCATCATTCGGCAACATCAGCAGTGCCGGAGCAACCTTAACGGTCGGCATCACAAGCGATGCGGAATGGAAAGTATCCAAAACGGCGCAATGGTGCAACGTCACCCCAAGCGAAGGCTCAGGCAACGGGACGCTGACCCTACAGATAGAAGCCAACCCCGACAACAAAGAAAGAAAAGTGACGGTAACCGTCGCCTCGGCAGCCGCGAAGACAAGCAAAAGGATAGAAATCACCCAATCGGCAGGATATACGTCCATAGAGCAACATCATTACAACCTGCCCGTAGTTTTCCATGTACTTTATAAAGACCGGTCCAACCCGGAACAGTATGTCAGTACAAGACGCCTAGCGGAAATACTGGGCGCGGCAAACCGGCTTTACAAGAACAGCATGCAAAACGCGGACATGAATCTGGCATTCACGCTCGCCACCGTCAATCCCAACGGGGAAAAGATGGCACAACCGGGCGTGGAATACATCCCGTGGCAAGGCAACTATCCGATAGACTGCGACGAGTTCATGTACGACAATATCAACGAGCCGGCAGGCAAGGGATATGTGAAATACCTATGGGACCCCAACAGGTATATCAACATAATGGTTTACAACTTCGCCCAAGACCCGGACGGCAATGCAACGACATTGGGGATATCGCACCTGCCTTTCACCACGAAAGGGGCAAACAGCCTGCCGGGCCTCAGCGAAATCACACCATCGCATTTGGAATTAAGCAACTTGCCTTTCCCTTATTGCATATCCATCAACAGCCTGTTCATCAACTATGAAAGTACGGCAGACATATACACCACAGCAGACGTCACCGTCACATTAGCCCACGAATTAGGGCACTATCTGGGCCTGCACCATGTATTTTCCGAAACCAAAAGCGGAAGCGGTTGCGAAGATACCGATTATTGCACAGACACCCCCACCTACGATAAAGAGCAATATGATATCGATTGCGCATACATCAAAGCAAACGAACAGGAGAAATTCAAATTCGACTATCTGGTAAGACGTGAGAATTGCCTGACAGGCGAATCCTTCGTTTCACACAATATCATGGACTATGCCATCAGCTATTCCGACCGGTTTACTCCCGAGCAACGGAGACGTATCCGCCATGTACTGATGTACAGCCCCCTGATACCCGGTCCTAAAGCAAACCGGGAGACCGATACACGTTCCACGCCTGCCGGTCTTTTAAACCTGCCGATCCGGGCAGTCAAATAAACATTCCCCCTACTGCCTGTCATGAAGAAGAGTGTGCCGAGACACTTCAAATACACAAATCACCCCTGCCATAGATATCTGTGACAGGGGTGATTTGGTCAATAAGAGAGTTCCGACACACTCTCTGTTATGAAGTGCACCCCAAAAGTCAGACACAAAACTTTTGGGGTGCACTTCAGTTATAAGGAAACAAAGAGGAGAACAATCAGTTCATCTCTTTTTCCAATATCATTATCCGTTCCAGCGTCTTTCCGGCCTCGGTAGAGGGAAAAAGCTGAAGCACCTTCTGCAAATATCCCTTAGCCTTGTTATACCCGTTAGAGAATATATCCGACAGTCCGTTACGGTAACCGGCATACTGCATACGTGTAGGAGAAGCAATTTTCTTATAACTGTCCTCCAAAGCCTTCTTCTTTTGCTCGGCTTGCAAGTAGTAATAATTACCCAGAAATATGTTCGCCTGAAGATTATCGGCATCCAATGCCAACACTTTCCGATAGAGCACCAAGGCATCTTTCGCTTCGTCGCGCATCAGCTGCATCTCCGCACATGCCACAAGTCCGGGGACATCTTCCGGATAATATTGCAACCACTCCTTATAAAAGAGATACGCCTTGTCATAATTCCGTTTGTCCTTATAATAGACCGCCAGTTCGTGCACGACGCGAGGAGCCGCCGCGCTGTTTTTCTCCACATTCGTCCAATAGAACATTTCCGCCTGTTCGGCTCCCACAGCGGCAGCCTGGCGAAACAGGCTCACGGCATAATCATCCTTGCCTGCCGACAAAGCATCTGCCGCCTTCTGCAACAGTATCTCTGCCGTTTGTGCCGGAAGCGGCATCGGGCACAGCAAAAGCCCAAAGAAAAGTAAAGTTAAGGTCTTCATTTTTAATATATACTTGGTTCAACGTTTCCGAAATGTCCTACGGGGGATTACCCACAAATTTACGGATTTCCACACCAACCATCAACAGATGAAAGTAGAAATATAGTTAAAGATACTATTCCCTATCCAGCAACAGCCAACGGTCCAACCAACCAAAGCATATCCTCACCCAATGATTGGACAGCGAGTAAAACCACATCATAGGGATGAAACAGAAAAAGAAGCGTTTGGCAGAGTATGCCAGCACATTCCGGATGGAATCCCACTTATAGTCAATCTGATAAAGAACAATCACATAAAACGCCAAGGAGAGGACAATCATTGCCAGCAGAGCCAGGTTGTCTTTCCGCTTTATCAAGAACCAACCGTTGACAAGCAACGACAGGGAGAATGCCATGACCGTCCAGCCAAAGAACTGCGTATCTTCATAATAAGCCTCCAGGAATGCCCGGATGATACCCGCCTTCTCCGCATCCCAGTAAGGGCGGGATATGACAATGCTTTCGGCATAAAAACCATTTATCCACGAAAAAACCGCCCACAAAAGAGCGGGAAGCAACGCAGCGGCAACAGGCAGCAAGTCTTTCCAGTTTCTGCCCCTAAGCGCGCCGGCAAAAACCGCCAACAGCGCCGCACCGATAAAGACTATCCCTTCCGAACGGGTCCATACATTCACCGCAAGCAGCAACGAACCGAGGTATAAATCCTTCCGCTCCCCGCACTTCAGCCATAAAGAGACGTAAATAACGCCCAACGAAGCGGTGACGGCATGAATGACATTCGTTGCCGACAGCGAAGAAAAGGCAATCATCTCCGGAGTTATCAACACGAAGAAAGTGGCAACAGCCGCGCACGTAGGTCCCGACACACGCTGCATGCTGCCATAGAAGGCTATCAATAGGGACAAATACATCAATGCCGGAACTATTTTGGATGTCTCCGCCCCCAAAAGATAGACAAAAGCATAGCTCAACTGCACCATCGGGGCATACGTTATGTAGCTGCCCGCATCATGGATATGCGGCATATAGCTCTGCTGGAATATGCTCAGGTTCCTGA
This sequence comes from uncultured Bacteroides sp., assembly GCF_910578895.1. Taxonomy (GTDB): domain Bacteria; phylum Bacteroidota; class Bacteroidia; order Bacteroidales; family Bacteroidaceae; genus Bacteroides. The sequence goes on along the minus strand of NZ_CAJTSC010000030.1, from coordinate 24,961 downwards.
ACGTATGTTCCTGCGCGATGACGTATCCAATGGTGTCGAACCCCGCCAGGCTGTCCCTGTCGAACGTAGGGAAATACATGCACTTGGCAAAATTCATATACTCAAAGTATGCGATAAGCATGATGAAGAAGAACCAGACAAGGTTATAGTTCGAGGTATCGATATGGAAAGCGTCCTTATAATACATTATCACCTCGCCTCTACGTCTATACAGGAAAAACAGCAACAGAAGCAACAGCAACACTCCCCCAAGCAGCACGCTGACGGGTATCAACTGTATCTTAAGCAGGTTGACGACAAGCATCACAAGCGTTTGCAGCCCGATTCCTACCGGAAAGGCAAGACCAATCTTTTCGGTCCACGTAAACTTAATGGAAATACAATTGACGGCAAGAAAACCTATCGCAATGACGAGAACAATTCCTAATGCAAGCATGGCTACTGTTTTTTCTGTTGGACAATCGGGAATATGGCATGCTTCACTTCCGGGTCGACCTGATAAGGAATCCGCTCCTTTCCTTCCCCGTTCACAATGGCAATATGAGTTATTTTACCTGCATACTTGCTCTCTTCCAATTCGCTTTCCAATATCAGCAGGCGGGGATGCAAGAAACGGGTGGCATAAAGTTTATTGCTGATTTCCCGTTTGAACGGGCTTCCTTCTTTTTGGAACGCTGCCTGAGAAGGATAAAGAATAACCGCATTCTCCGGCGTGGCTTGCTTGATAAAGCGGAGATAATCGTAACCCATCCCCAGTTTCATCTGCATTTTCTCTTCAAAGGTCAGTTTGGGATACTTCCTTATCACTGCCATATTCTCTTTCAGCAAACTGTTGTACACCCAACGGTAAGTAGGCTGCTCCGTCAATGCGTATCTGACAAGAAGCAGTGCAAGGACCATAAACAGCACATTCCTTGCAAGCCATGCGGCATACACGGCAAAAGTTTTCTTTTGCATCGCCCGTCTCCCTTCCCGGTTTGTTTTCTTCGATTGCATATCCATCACTTTTTAGTAAACCTGTATTTCAACAATATGCAGACAGCCTCAACCCCGTCACGCCATCTTATCTTCTTCCCCTCTTCTTTAGAACGCGGATTATAGCGTATCGGGACTTCCTTTATCCTGTGCCCCCTTCTGAGAATTTTGGCAGTCACCTCGGGACAGAACCCGAACCCGTCACAGGTCAGCGGCACGGACTTCAGCAAGGCAGCATCGAACATCTTGTAGCAAGTAGGCTCGTCCGTTATCTTCCGGAAGAAAAGCAGGCTTGTGACGAGGGATACCAGCCGCCCGCCCCAATAGTACGTATGATATATCGGCTTATTATTGCCACCCAGCAGCCTGGAGCCATATACCACCCGGCACTCTCCCGACAAGATGGGCTGCAACAAAACCCGGTAATCCTCCGGGTCGTATTCCAAATCGGCATCTTGTATGATGATGACATCGCCGGCGGCACACGCTATGCCCTGGCGCACCGCATATCCCTTTCCCCTGTTTTCCGGCAGTCTGAGATATTCGATGCAAGCATCCGGATAGCGCGCTTTGGCTCTCCTCACCTCCTGTTCCGTGTCGTCGGCGGAACAATCGTCAATCACCCGTATCTCTTTTTCCACGCCCGCAGGGAGCTGCGCGCTTACAACCTTTTCCAAAACCCTGAATATCGTTTTAGCCTCATTATAAGCAGGTATTATTACGGAGAGCGTCTTTACTATGTTCTTCATCTTTATCAATTAAACAATTATTCCTTTGCGGGAGAGAGTGCCCGAAAACTCCGGCAGAGCAGAACAATACTGGTTTTGGCATCGGCACAGCCTCTTATAGGGCAACTGTCTGCAAAATAACAAAATTTTAATCAGAAAGTTACGACATGCACGATTAATATTTAATGATTGTCCGCAACTGAGTTTTTGCATTGAAAGGGGGCAAAAGCCATGTATCAAAATGACAATTTGCATTTTCCAACTCCGTAGAATCGCCTGTTTCCGCCCCGATGTGCTGCCGATCGGAAAAAACGGAACAGAAAACGCTTATCTTATACATTCTCAACGCGATAGCGAAATACTTACAAACCAACCGAAAGAGAAAAGCACCTGAAATGCCGCGTACGGGCATCCCGTTTCACGGATATCGGCGTCTTTTGCAAGCGACATTAACATCGCTCGTGATAGACATTAATGTCTGTCGCGAGCGGCATTAATGTCTATCGCGAGCCGTGTTAATGTCCCTCGGCAGAAACACCAGTGTCTGACATCTGAAACACCTGCATCCAACAACGGAAAAACCTGAATTCTGCATAAACAGCGCATATCTATCGGGAAAAGCGGTATATCTATCCGCACTTTATACAAGCCGCCGCTATTCCGGCAGAAATACGGAGGAAGGGGAGTAAGCGAAAAGGCGTTTGCGCCGTCTTTTTGCCATAAAAAGCGGCAAAGACGTAACAGGAAAGGTACGGCAGAACGAATGCCCTGCAAATGAAAGAGCCGTGGCCGTCCAAACAGAATAACCGGAAATTGTTTATGACGATTGGTATTATTTTCCTACACAACTGACTTAACAACCCGCTCTTTCCTCTAAAGAAAAAACATTTTCTTTATCCTGTCGGTGTGAAATTCCCGCGATTTTCATTTATCTTTGCCGCTAAGCGAAATAAATTAATAAACTATGGCAACATACAAAAGAATCTTATTGAAACTCAGCGGCGAGAGCCTGATGGGAGAAAAGCAATACGGCATTGACGAGAAACGCCTTGCCGAATATGCGGCACAGATTAAGGAAATTCATGGATTGGGCATACAAATCGGCATCGTTATAGGCGGCGGAAACATCTTTCGCGGGCTAAGCGGCGCCAACAAAGGTTTCGACCGCGTGAAAGGCGACCAGATGGGCATGCTTGCCACCGTCATCAACAGCCTTGCGCTGAGCTCGGCACTGGTAGCGGCAGGCGTAAAGGCACGCGTGCTGACAGCCGTCCGCATGGAGCCTATCGGCGAGTTCTACAATAAATGGAAGGCAATCGAGTGCATGGAAGCGGGCGAAGTGGTCATCATGTCTGCCGGGACAGGCAATCCGTTCTTCACCACCGACACCGGCTCCAGCCTTCGCGGCATCGAAATTGAAGCGGACGTCATGCTGAAAGGAACACGCGTAGACGGCATCTATACCGCCGACCCGGAGAAAGACCCTACGGCAACGAAGTTCCACGACATCACCTACGACGAGGTGCTGAAGCGCGGACTGAAGGTGATGGACCTTACAGCCACCTGCATGTGCAAGGAAAACAACCTGCCCATCATCGTCTTCGACATGGACACCGTAGGAAACCTGAAGAAAGTGATGCAAGGCGAAGAGATAGGAACGCTGGTGCACAATTGAGAATTGGGAATTAGGAATTGAGAATTAAGAGTTGGGGGTAGGGAATTAAGAAACAGGTGCCAAACACCGACGTCACGGCTTTTTCTCAATCCCCGGTTCTTAATTATCAATTTAATAACTATCTTTGCAAAGTTTCAAAACCAAACGCTACTTCAAACAATAGAAATATGAAAGACGTAAAAGACATCTTAGACGAAGCACAAGAGAAAATGGACATGGCGGTAATGTATCTGGAAGAGTCACTGGCACATATCCGTGCCGGAAAAGCCGACGTCCGTTTGCTGGACGGAATCCGTGTAGATTCTTACGGAAGCATGGTGCCCATCAACAACGTGGCAGCCGTAACCACCCCGGATGCCCGCAGCATCGCCATCAAGCCGTGGGACAAGAGCATGTTCCGTGTGATTGAAAAGGCAATCATCGACTCCGACCTCGGCATCATGCCCGAAAACAACGGCGAGATTATCCGCATCGGCATTCCGCCGTTGACGGAAGAGCGCCGCAAGCAACTTGCCAAACAGTGTAAGAATGAAAGCGAAACCGCCAAAGTGAGTGTACGCAACGCACGCCGCGACGCCATCGACTCCTTTAAGAAATCCGTTAAGGAAGGCCTGGCGGAAGACGCACAAAAAGGCGGTGAAGAAAAGCTGCAGAAGATTCACGACAAGTATATCAAGCAGATTGACGATATGCTGGCAGCAAAGGAGAAAGAAATCATGACCGTTTAATCCACTACAGGCTTTAATAGTTGATAGTTGATAGATGATTGAATTGGCAGATGCCATGCGGAACGACGTGGCAACAGGCTATCAGAAATCGATTATCAATTATCAGCTATTAAAGGCTATCATCCATTAAAGACTATCAACTATTTTGAGGGGACTGGTAATTAAAAACACAGGAAGCTGGTATCTGGTAAAAACCGACGAAGGGACATACGTTGAATGCAAAATCAAAGGTAACTTCCGCCTGAAAGGCATCCGCAGCACCAATCCGGTGGCTGTGGGAGACTATGTGCACATCATCCTGAACCAGGAGGGCACAGCGTTCATCAACGAAATTGAAGACCGGAAGAATTACATCGTCCGGCGTTCGTCCAACCTCTCCAAACAGTCTCATATCCTTGCCGCCAACCTCGACCAATGTATGTTGGTGGTAACGGTGAACTATCCGGAAACGTCCACCACATTCATCGACCGTTTTCTGGCATCGGCAGAAGCCTACCGCGTACCCGTCAACATCATTTTCAACAAGACAGACGCTTACCACGAAGACGAGCTCCGCTATCTGGACGGTCTTGTCAATCTTTATACCACCATCGGTTATCCCTGCTTCAAGGTATCCGCCAAAACAGGCACAGGCATCGATACCGTAAAAGAGGAACTTAAAGGGAAGATAACGCTCTTCTCCGGTCACTCCGGAGTAGGCAAATCTACCCTTATCAACGCCATTCTGCCGGAACTGGACATCAAAACCGGCGCTATCTCCTCCTATCACAACAAAGGCATGCACACCACCACGTTCTCCGAAATGTTTCCCGTGGCGGGCAACGGCTATATCATAGACACACCGGGCATCAAAGGCTTCGGGACATTCGATATGGAAGAAGAAGAGATAGGACATTACTTTCCCGAAATATTCAAGGTTTCGGCAGACTGCCGCTATAATAACTGTACCCACCGCCACGAACCGGGATGTGCCGTACGCGAAGCGGTAGAGCAACATTACATCAGCGAATCGCGCTACGCTTCTTATCTGAACATGCTGGAGGATAAGGAAGAAGGGAAATACAGGTCTGCCTATTGACAAAACATCCCCGGCATCCACGCTTCTTTCCCATAAGCCATCCGCCTTGTGGAATATACAGATGCAACGTAAGGGATATACAGAGCCGGCAGGAGCGCGCTTATCACTTTTATTAACTTTTCTTGCTTTAAACTTTTCCGTATCTTGTCTGTCTAATTAACTTTAATATTAATGATTAATTAGCTTATACCATTGCTATCGGTCATCCGGAACGCAGCGAAGGCTATACCTTAATGAGGCAACCCCAAAAAAGGATTAACCTCACCCAAGACCGTTTGCGTTTTTTAAAGAGAAGCGCCGTTTCAGCACGCTCCGGATGGCAGAATAGTATATGATACAGGCTGATTTCAAATACTTACTAATACTACAGCATGAATAAAAAAGTGAAATGGGGCATCATCCTGCTTATTGGTGCCGGACTGATAGGCGGAGGTATTTATTCCCAACTCCCTAAGACAAACGAAGAATTGGCGGCTGCCGACAAAGTGATGACAGGCAAACGGGGCGGCGGAAAAAAGATTCTGAACGTAAACGCCCGAATAGTAAAACCGCAACTGCTGAAAGACGAAATACAAATCAGCGGCAGCCTGCTGCCCGATGAAGAAGTAGACCTTTCGTTCGAGACATCCGGCAAGATTATAGAGATAAATTTCGAAGAAGGAAGCTTTGTGAAGAAAGGGCAATTGCTCGCCAAGGTAAACGACCGCCCTCTCCAGGCACAATTGCAAAGGCTGGTATCGCAACTGAAGCTGGCGGAAGACCGGGTGTTCCGCCAAAACGCGTTGCTGGAAAGGGATGCCGTCAGCAAGGAAGCCTACGAACAGGTAAAAACCGAACTGGCAACCTTGAATGCCGACATCGACCTGATAAAATCGAACATTGCACAGACCGAGCTTCGCGCTCCCTTCGACGGGGTTATCGGCTTGCGGCAAGTCAGCGTAGGAACATACGCCTCTCCCGCTACCATTGTAGCCAAACTCACCAAACTGTCGCCTTTGAAAGTGGAGTTTGCCGTGCCCGAACGATACGCCAACGATGTAAAAATCGGTGCAGGGCTGGAGTTCACACTCGAAGGGAAGCTGAATGCCTTCCATGCCACCGTCTATGCACGCGAGTCGAAAATAGACCCCACCACCCATACGCTGACCATACGCGCGCTCTATCCCAACGCCCACAGTGCCGTGTTGCCGGGACGTTATGCCAGCATCAAACTGAATAAGGACGAAATAGAAGATGCGCTTGCCGTACCTTCCGAAGCCATCGTACCGGAAATGGGCAAGGACAAGATTTTCCTCTATAAGTCGGGAAAGGCACACCCCATAGAGATTACCACCGGCATCCGTACGGAAGCCGAAGTGCAAGTGCTGCAAGGCTTGAGCGTAGGCGATACAGTGATTACATCGGGAACCTTGCAGCTTCGCACAGGGTTGCCGGTGACATTGGATTCCGTCGAGTAAGAGCCAGTTCCCAATCATTATTCCTCCATTATCAATATAGCAAACAATGAATATATCCGAATTAAGCATACGGCGACCGGTGCTCTCCACCGTATTGACACTGATTATCCTGCTTTTCGGTTTCATCGGGTACAATTACCTCGGTGTCCGCGAGTATCCATCGGTAGACAATCCCATCATTTCCGTGTCTTGCTCCTATCCGGGAGCAAACGCCGACGTTATTGAAAACCAGATTACAGAACCGCTGGAACAGAACATCAACGGTATTCCGGGCATCCGCTCCCTCTCCAGTGTCAGCCAACAGGGCTCGGCACGCATCACGGTGGAATTCGAACTTTCCGTCGATCTGGAGACTGCCGCCAATGACGTGCGCGACAAGGTTTCGCGCGCCCAGCGCTACCTGCCCCGCGACTGCGACCCGCCAACCGTATCCAAGGCAGATGCGGACGCCATGCCTATCCTCATGGTTGCCTTGCAAAGCGACAAGCGCTCCCTGCTGGAACTGAGCGAAATAGCCGACCTCACCGTCAAGGAGCAGCTCCAGACAATCTCCGATGTAAGCAGCGTGACCATTTGGGGAGAGAAGCGTTATTCCATGCGCCTGTGGCTCGACCCCGTCAAAATGTCCGGCTACGGCATAACCCCTGTCGATGTGAAGAACGCGGTAGACAAGGAAAACGTGGAACTTCCTTCGGGCAGCATCGAAGGAAACACGATTGAGCTCACCATCCGTACACTCGGACTGATGCATACGGCTGAAGAGTTCAACAACCTGATTCTGAAAGAAGACGGAAACCGCATCGTCCGGTTCAGCGACATAGGCCGTGCCGAATTAGGTCCGGCGGATATCAAAAGCTACATGAAGATGAACGGCGTGCCGATGGTAGGTATCGTGGTAATCCCCCAACCGGGCGCCAACCATATCCAGATTGCCGATGCCGTGTACGACCGCATGGAGAAGATGAAGAAAGACCTGCCGGAAGACGTGCAATACTCGTATGGTTTCGATAACACCAAATTCATCCGCTCCTCTATCAATGAAGTGAAGCAAACGGTGTATGAGGCGTTCATCCTCGTTATCATCATCATCTTCCTCTTTCTCCGCGACTGGCGTGTGACGTTAGTGCCCTGCATCGTAATTCCCGTCTCGCTCATCGGAGCGTTCTTCGTCATGTATCTGGCGGGGTTCTCCATCAATGTGCTCTCCATGCTTGCCATCGTGCTTGCCGTAGGACTGGTGGTGGATGACGCCATCGTAATGACGGAAAACATCTACGTCCGCATCGAAAGGGGAATGCCTCCCAAAGAGGCGGGCATCGAGGGAGCCAAAGAAATCTTCTTTGCCGTTATCTCCACCACCATTACACTGGTGGCGGTGTTCTTCCCTATCGTATTTATGGACGGCATGACGGGACGTTTGTTCCGCGAGTTCAGCATCGTGGTGTCCGGTTCGGTTATCATTTCCTCATTTGCCGCACTGACCTTTACGCCCATGCTGGCAACCAAACTATTGATAAAAAGAGAACAGCAAAGTTGGCTGTACCGTAAGACCGAACCTTTCTTTGAAGGGCTGAACCGCCTTTACAGCCGTTCGTTGGCAGCTTTCCTGCGCAAACGCTGGATTGCATTGCCCTTCACGGCGGCAACCATTCTTATTATCGGTTTCCTCTGGAGCCATATCCCGGCGGAAATGTCACCTTTGGAAGACCGCTCGCAAATCAGCATCAATACGCGAGGTGCCGAGGGTGTCACCTACGAATATATCCGCGACTATACGGAAGACGTCAACCAACTTGTCGACTCCATCGTGCCCGATGCCCAAGCCGTAACCGCCCGCGTATCCAGCGGTAGCGGCAATGTGCGCATCACCCTGAGAAACATGCAGGAACGTGACTACACGCAAATGGAAGTAGCGGAAAAGCTGTCGAAAGCCGTGCAGAAAAAGACCAAGGCACGCTCCTTCGTGCAGCAGTCCTCATCGTTCGGCGGACGGCGCGGCGGCATGCCCGTGCAATACGTGCTGCAAGCCACCAACATCGAGAAGCTGCAAGAAGTACTGCCCAAATTCATGGCAAAGGTCTACGAGAACCCGGTATTCCAAATGGCGGACGTGGACTTGAAGTTCAGCAAACCGGAAGCGCGCATCAACATCAACCGCGACAAGGCAAGCATCATGGGAGTCAGCACGCGCAACATCGCACAGACACTGCAATACGGGCTGAGCGGACAACGCATGGGTTACTTCTACATGAACGGAAAGCAATACGAGATATTGGGCGAAATCAACCGCCAGCAACGCAACAAGCCTGCCGACCTGAAAGGCATCTACATCCGTAGCGACAAAGGAGACATGGTGCAACTCGACAACCTGATAGAGCTGACCAACGGCATCGCTCCGCCCAAGCTGTATCGCTACAACCGTTTCGTATCCGCTACCGTATCTGCCGGACTTGCCGACGGCAAGACCATCGGACAGGGTTTGGACGAAATGGACAAGATAGCCAAAGAGACGCTGGACGACACCTTCCGCACCGCCCTCACCGGCGATTCGAAAGAGTATCGTGAAAGCTCTTCCAGCCTGATGTTCGCCTTCATCCTGGCAATCCTGCTCATCTACCTGATTCTCGCCGCGCAGTTCGAGAGTTTCAAAGACCCGCTGATTATCATGCTGACAGTGCCGCTTGCCATTGCCGGCGCGCTGGTGTTCATGTATTTCGGCGGCATCACGATGAATATATTCAGCCAAATTGGCATTATCATGCTGATTGGACTGGTGGCAAAGAACGGTATCCTGATTGTAGAGTTTGCCAACCAGAAACAGGACATCGGCGAAGACAAGATGCAAGCCATCAAGGATTCCGCCCTGCAACGCCTGCGCCCCATCCTGATGACAAGCGCCTCTACCGTATTGGGACTGATACCGCTGGCATTCGCCACAGGCGAAGGTTGCAACCAGCGTATCGCCATGGGCACTGCCGTAGTAGGCGGCATGCTCGTATCGACATTGCTCACGATGTATATCGTTCCTGCTATTTATAGTTATGTATCTACCAACCGAAGTAAACTGAAGAACGAATGAGACGTACGATTCTATCTTTCTTAACCATCTTGTGCGCCGCGCTTGCCGTTCAGGCGCAACCCGTACCCGTATATACCCTGAAATCCTGCCTGGAACAGGGGCTGCTGAACAACTATTCCCTGCGTATCACCCGCAACGAGCAGCAAGTAAGCCGGAACAACGCCACCCTTGCCAATGCCGGATACCTGCCTAAGCTGGACCTGTCCGCCGGCTATAGAGGCACTCTGGACAACACCGAAACCAAGCTCCGCGCCACCGGCGAAACCACCAAAGAGAACGGCGTGTTCGACCAGACCGTCGATGCCGGCGTCAACCTGAACTGGACCATCTTCGACGGTTTCAACATCACCGCCAACTACCGGAAACTGAAAGAACTGGAACGGCAAGGCGAAACCAACACCCGCATCGCCATCGAAGACCTGATAGCCAACATCGCCGCCGAATACTACAACTACGTGCAACACACCATCCGCCTGAAGAATTTCCGTTATGCCGTATCGCTCTCCAAAGAGCGCCTGCGCATCGTAGAGGAGCGCTATCACATCGGAAACTTCTCCCGGCTGGATTACCAGCAGGCGAAAGTGGACTTCAATGCCGACAGCGCGCAATACATGAAGCAGCAGGAGTTGCTGCATACCTCGCGCATCCAGTTGAACGAGCTTATGGCAAACGAAGATGTGGACCGTCCTTTCGTCATTCAAGACAGCCTCATCAACGTCAGTGCCAAGCTGAACTTCGAAGAACTCTGGAATGCCACCCTGCATGCCAACGCTTCGTTACTGAAAGCGGAACAGAACAACACGCTGGCGCGCCTGGACTATAAAAAAGCCGCTTCGCGCGACTATCCGTACGTAAAGATGAACGGCGGCTACGGCTATACCCTCAACAAATATGATATCTCGGCAAACAGCCGCCGCAGCAACCTGGGACTGAACTTCGGCGTCACCGTAGGCATCAACCTTTTCGACGGCAACCGCCGCCGCGAACTCCGCAACGCCCGCATCGCCGTGCAGAACGCCCGCCTGGAGCGCGAGCAACTGGAACAAGCCTTGCGTGCCGACTTGAGCAACCTGTGGCAAGCCTACCAGAACAACCTCCAAATGCTGAACCTCGAACGCCAGAATCTCGTTGCCGCCAAAGAGAACCATGAGATTGCAATGGAACGCTACATGCTCGGCAACCTTTCGGGCATCGAAATGCGCGAAGCGCAAAAAAGCCTGCTGGATGCCGAAGAACGTATTCTATCGGCAGAATACAACACCAAACTGTGCGAGATATCCTTGCTGCAAATCAGCGGAAAGACAGAACAGTATTTAGAGTAGGGAAACAGGCGTAAATAACAATATTTACGCCCTTAAAAACAAATATTACTATTCCTGCTTCAGGGTTTTTCCTACTTTTGTCCGCAAAGAAAAACCAAAAGCAACAATAGTATGAAAAGAACCATCATCTGCTGTGCATTGCTCGCCCTGCTTACGGGCGTCAACGCACAGAAAACAACCGACTACAGAGAGAAACAACCTTATAAGGAGTGGGTAAAACTGGCTCCCAAGCTGGACGACACTTTCTTCACCACTCCCGAAGCCGTCCGCATTGCCGACAATGTGCTGCTCTACCAACAAACCACCGGCGGCTGGCCCAAGAATATCTACATGCCCGCCGAACTGACCGCCGTCGAATACAAGAAAGCCCTTGCCGCCAAAAAGGATGTGAACGAAAGTACCATCGACAATGATGCCACAAGCACGGAAATACGCTATCTTTCCCGCATCTACCTCGCCACCGGCATAGAAAAATACAAGGATGCCGCTTTGGAAGGCATACGCTACCTGCTGAAAGCACAATATCCCAACGGCGGCTGGCCTCAGTTCTGGCCGCGCCCCAAGGGGTATTACACCCACATCACTTACAATGATAATGCCATGGTGAACGTCATGAATCTGTTGCGTGATGTCTACAACAAGAAAGCCCCGTACACTTACGTGCCCGACACGCTTTGCCAACGCGCCCGCGCCGCATTCGACAAAGGCGTGGAGTGTATCCTCAATACCCAGGTGAAACAGAACGGCAAGCCGACCGTGTGGTGCGCCCAACACGATGAACACACCCTTGCCCCCGCCAAGGCACGTGCCTACGAACTGCCCTCGCTCAGTGGCGGCGAATCGGATAACATCGTCCTGCTACTGATGTCCATCCCCCATCCTTCACCCCGGATAATCGCTTCCGTAGAGGCAGCCGTCGCTTGGTTCAAGGAGAACAAAATCATAGGTATCATGCGCCAGGAATTCATCAACAACGAAGGCAAGAAAGACTACCGGATGATTTCCTGCCCGCAGGACGACTATCCCTGCCCTGTGCTTTGGGCACGCTTCTATACCCTCGAAGACAACCGCCCCTTTTTCTGCGACCGCGACGGGGTGAAGAAGTACGATATCTCCGAGATAGGTTACGAACGCCGCAACGGCTACAGTTGGTACAACAGCGCCGGACTGAAAGTGCTGGAGAAGTACGAACAGTGGAAGAAGAAACTAAGAAGGGATATTCAGTAAATGTCCCTGAGAAACTAACAAAGAGCTAACAAAGAAAGCCGCTTGCGGAAATTCATCCACAAGCGGCTTCTTCTTTATCGCGATACGGTGATATACGCTGTTACTTACTACAGTTCCACGGCTTCAACTGCTTGAAGAAGTCATTGCCCTTGTCATCCACCAGGATAAATGCGGGGAAATCTTCCACTTCAATCTTCCAGATAGCCTCCATGCCGAGCTCGGGATATTCCACACACTCGATGCTCTTGATGTTGTTCTGCGCCAGAATAGCGGCAGGACCACCGATAGAGCCGAGGTAGAAGCCGCCATACTTCTTGCAGGCATCCGTAACCTGCTGGCTGCGGTTACCTTTGGCAAGCATAATCATACTGCCGCCGTGGCTTTGGAAAAGGTCTACGTAGGGGTCCATACGTCCGGCAGTGGTCGGTCCCATCGAACCGCAAGCCATACCTTGCGGGGTTTTGGCAGGACCGGCGTAGTAAATGGGATGGTCTTTGATATACTGCGGCAGCTCTTCGCCACGGTCCAAACGCTCCTTCAGCTTGGCATGAGCAATGTCACGACCCACGATGATGGTACCGTTCAGCGACAAGCGGGTGGAAACCGGATACTTGGTCAGCTCTTTCAGGATATTCTCCATCGGCTGGTTCAGATCAATCTTCACTACATCACCCTCGCCTGCCTTACGGAGTTCGGCGGGAATGAGTTCGCCCGGATTACTGTCGAGCTTTTCAATCCAGATACCCTCCTTGTTGATTTTACACTTGATGTTGCGGTCGGCAGAACAGGAAACGCCCAAACCCACGGGACAGGAAGCACCGTGACGCGGCAAACGGATGATACGTATATCATGAGCCAGATACTTGCCGCCAAACTGTGCGCCAAGACCAATCTTATGAGCTTCCGCCAATACCTGTTTTTCCAATTCCACATCGCGGAAAGCACGACCGAACTCATTGCCGGTAGTAGGCAGGTTGTCGTAGAAGTGGGTGGAAGCCAACTTCACCGTCAGCAGGTTCTTCTCGGTAGAAGTGCCGCCGATAACGAATGCAATGTGGTAGGGAGGACAGGCTGCCGTACCCAGCGTCTTTATCTTTTCAATGAGGAATGGAACCAGTGTTTGGGGGTTCAGGATAGCTTTTGTCTCCTGATAGAGGTATGTCTTGTTGGCAGAACCACCGCCCTTGGTAACACAAAGGAATTCATACTCCATGCCTTCGGTAGCCTCGATGTCAATCTGTGCCGGAAGGTTGCATTTCGTATTCACCTCATCGTACATGGTAAGAGGCGCATTCTGAGAATAACGTAGATTCTCCTCCGTATATGTCTTGTAAACACCGAGCGAGAGAGCTTCTTCATCGCAGTAGCCCGTCCATACCTGTTGACCCTTTTCACCGTGGATGATAGCCGTACCCGTATCTTGGCAGAAAGGAAGTACACCCTTGGAGGCAACTTCGGCATTGCGCAGGAAAGTCAGAGCCACATACTTGTCGTTATCGCTTGCTTCGGGGTCGTTCAATATCTTAGCAACTTGTTCGTTGTGCGAACGGCGCAACATAAACGAAACATCACGGAAAGCCGCATTAGCCATCGCGGTAAGACCTTCTTTCTCAATCTTCAAGATAGGTTTTCCTTCAAACTCGCTTACAGACACGTAATCTTTTGTAAGCAGATAATACTCGGTTGTATCCTTACCCTTCTCGAACATGGGCTGATACTTGAACGGAGGTGTTGTTGCCATAATTATTTGTTCATTTAATGTTTAAAAGTGATTCGAGGGCAAAGGCAGCCCAAAACCGCCTTTACCGAGCAAAGGTAAAAACTATTATTGAAATAATTCTTTAATCAGAGGAAAAACGCAACAAATCATACTTAATTTATTGCTTCGTATGAGACAAGGACACCCGCTGCATCCGTCCTATCAATTCATCACCGAGTGCCGTTTTCACCTCTATGTGTTTCAACACAGCCGTCACAAAAGGATTGCTCTCAAAGTCGCCACGCACCTGCTCGAAATCAAGTTCTTTCTCAAGGCGTGAGCCGTCGGCACCGAATCCGGTCATGGAAGCCAATGAAAATTCTTTCTTGGCATCCTCGTATACCATGCGGTCAAGACCTACTACAGCTTCTTTCCATTTCTCGACAATGTGTATAACGTCTTCCGACGTTATATTTTCCGGCTTGATGCCATAGAACTCCTCCAACTTCTCATAAGCCCATGTCCATTCGTACGTGTAGTAATTGTCATGCATCTTCTCGAACTCGGCATTGATATGCTTCAGACGATTCACCCTACCGGACTCAATTCCCTCTATCAGTGCATCTATCTCACTCTTCGGAGCAATCAGCCCGGAAATATCCACCCACTCGCCACTGCCAATGGCAGTATCGGGCTTCAGACAGGCACGTATCTCTTCATTACTGCGGAAGTCGGTATTTTCCAGACGCTTGATGACAGAGTTACCGAGAAACTTATGGATGGCAACCTCATAGAAACGGATACCTTTCACCAAAGCCGAGTTGCGTATCTTGGCACTGTGGAAAGAGTATATATCGGAAAGTTCGCCACTAGCATAACGCAAATTCTTCAGCGTTTCCCGCCCCTTGAACATCTTCTGTACGGTATAGGGACTCAGAAGGTTGTAATTGATGAAATCCAGTTTATTGGTGTCGGTACGCCGGTCGCGCTTAGGCCATTTCTGCGCATCGCGGATGGTACCTACGCTTCGAAGATTGACACCCGGCACAAGATAAGTCGTGTTGTTCTGCTCTATCAGATAGGAGAACGGCAGGTTGGAAGTGTCGGAATGATTGACGTGGCGTCCCATAACGAGGGAGAACGCCCCTACCCTGGCAGGCCAAAGGATATAAGAATCGGAAGTGGTCTTGGCACCACGCTCCAACGTGCCCTGATGGATAGGACCGAGCTTGTACATGTGATTGCTTTGGTTGGAACCGGAACCGGCATTCATGAATGAAAACATACCGGCTATGAGCAAAGTGGATTTATGGTGTGTCACCGTATAAGGTCCGGCAAAGATGGCACACGCCTCACCATTCTCTCCCTGGCAATTGCTGAAAAACAGAGAGTCCGAAGCAGAATAATTGTGTCCCAGCTTGCACGCCTGCCCTACGAAACAACGGGTAAGCATGGCGCCATCATCCACGTGCGAACCGGACGAGATGATAAAATGGTCGCAAATGACACCGTGACCGATATGCACAGGCGCTACCTCATTGCTGTTGATACTTCCGTCATACAACCGGCACGTACCGCAAATGTGGCAATAATCGCCGATACGCACATTCTTGATGGAACCGGTATTGAGTATCATGACATGACTGCCGATAAATCCGGTGGCAGAAGCATGCTTGTTGGAATAGAAATCGGTAATCTCCTTCATCCGCGCAATCAAATCCGGACGATGGCGGTAGAGCGCCATGATATAAGCCTGATGAGCGGAGAGTTTGTCGCTGATAAGCACCTCACGACCACCGGTCTCGTTCAGGACAGACACCTCCACTCCGTTACCGAACTTGGAAAGCCCGTCTACGAGAATGATATCTACATTCTCAATGAAAGTATCATGTCCTATCTCATAGTTGGCAATGTAGTTCTGGATATTCTCAATGCAACAGTTGTCTCCCACCGTTACATTGTGAAGCGTCACATGCCGCAAACCGGAATGTTTCTTTATTCCGCCGGGCAAGGTAAACTCCGAATGGAACACTCCCAGACGCACCTCGCCCGAAAAGCGGGTGTGATGCACAAACTCCGTTGAAAACCCTTCTGCAACGGTCACCTTTCCCCAATCATCCGCCAAACACGATTGGCTCTGCAACCGGGACACTTCGTCTCCGGTCAAGTTTCTGTAAATCATACTTTAATGAATTGTAAGACAGGGCATCACCTATAATGAGTATGACCAACCCGCCTTAAATTAAACTTCTTCATCGTAAGTCTGATAAAGAAAATCGTTATAGGGATACTTTTGCACGTGCAGTTCTTTCACACGCTGGTAAACCACACTCTTCAGTTCCTCCATATTGATTTTTTCACGGGCGGAGACGAACAGGCAGTTGTCTTCCATCTTTGCCATCCATGTCTTCATCAGTTCTTCGAGTGTCAAGTTCTCTTTCGTTCGGGGGGTAAGGTCGTCTTCTGCTTTCGCCACGTAGGTATAAGCATCTATTTTATTGAATACAAGCATCATGGGCTTGCCGGCGGCACCGATATCCGCCAATGTCTTGTTTACTACTTCTATCTGCTCCTCAAAATCGGGATGAGAGATATCTACGATGTGCAGCAACAGGTCGGCTTCGCGCACTTCGTCCAACGTAGATTTAAAGGAGTCTACCAAATCGGTAGGCAATTTACGGATAAACCCGACCGTATCGGACAACAGGAATGGCAGGTTCTCAATAATAACCTTGCGTACAGTAGTATCCAATGTTGCAAACAGCTTATTCTCTGCAAACACTTCACTTTTGGAAAGCATCGTCATCAAAGTAGACTTTCCGACATTGGTGTATCCTACCAGCGCCACACGAATAAGGCGTCCTCGATTTTTACGCTGGGTTGCTTTCTGTTTGTCGATTTCTGCCAGGCGTTCTTTCAGCAACGACATACGGTTCAGGATGATACGGCGGTCCATTTCCAACTGGGTTTCACCCGGTCCGCGCAAACCTACAGAACCCTTGCCGCCACCGGCACCCGAGCCACCGCCCTGACGCTCCAAGTGCGTCCACAGACGTTGCAGGCGGGGAAGCATGTATTTATATTGCGCCAATTCCACTTGCGTTTTGGCATTTGCCGTCTGCGCACGCATGGCAAAAATATCAAGAATAAGCGAGGTACGGTCCAGTATCTTTATCTTCAGTTCGGCCTCAATGTTACGTATCTGTTTTGCCGATAGTTCATCATCAAAAATCACCATGCCAATCTCGCGCTCGGCTTCCTCTTCGTTGCGGATATACTCTTTTATCTCTTCCAACTTGCCCTTACCCACATATGTCACCGAGTGCGCCTGGTCAAGTTTTTGCGTAAATCTTTTCACTACTTCCGCCCCGGCTGTCTCAGCCAAGAATGCCAGTTCGTCGAGATATTCGTTTGTCTTACGCTCATCCTGAGTCTTCGTGATCAGACCTACCAATACTGCGGTTTCAACCTGTGCCTCGGAAATTACAAATTCTTTCATTGCCATATTCTGTCCTTATACCTTATTATATATACACTCCGGCTACGACCGAAGTTATTGACATACAAATAACAGTTTAACCAAACTATTTATCAGTTATATGGCGACAAATATAGCAAAAAAAGAAAGCATAAATAAAAAGTTCCTACTAAAAATCCCCCTGCCGCAGTTGAAGTTCATTCATTGTGCAACAGGGGGAAGCCTATTCAATCGGCTCTCAGCCAATCGTTATCTTAATTCTCGAACGGTAACGATATTTGCGCGGCAGACAGGGTCATGACATTTAAAGGATTAGCATCCTCTGTCAAAGTAATGTAACTCGGATTCTTCGCGTCATCCGTAGTAAGCGTAAACAAACGTTCCGCACTGTAACCAAACGGCATCAAAGCATAGGCCATTCCGCCGCTATTATGATACCATATTCCGTTGTTATCACCGTCCATAGCAAATTGTAAT
Source organism: uncultured Bacteroides sp. (assembly GCF_910578895.1). Classification (GTDB taxonomy): domain Bacteria; phylum Bacteroidota; class Bacteroidia; order Bacteroidales; family Bacteroidaceae; genus Bacteroides. Next base: position 7,038 of record NZ_CAJTSC010000030.1, on the reverse strand, counting down.
GCTATCTGACTGTCACCAACCAGCCGGTAATTAAAATACAATATGCCACGGTAGCCACTGCTGATAAAATTAAAACCGAACTGACCTGTTTCGGAAAACATTGTACCCATAAAAGCATACTGCAGTACCTCACCCAGTTCATCTTCCTTTTCTTTTACCTTATCAAAATAAGATTTGGCAAATACACCCAACTTACTGTAAGCAATAAACCAGTCACCTTCTACAAACACTTCATTTATCGCAGGCGGAATTTTCGCCATGGTAACTCCCGTGGTGGAAGAGGTGAAAGTATCAGTCGAAGCATCATAAATCAAATCAGCAAACTCAATACCATTCACATTGACAGGAGCATAGAACTTCATGCCGGCAGGAGTCACGATATAAGCTATCGTCTGCGACATTTCCTCGCCATTCACCTCATAACTCAAAGAGAACGTACGTTGTGATTTACGTACCAATATCTCCAAATCGCCCACCGTCATTGTGTACTTATTGCTGGACATGGCTTCCTCTTTCGCCTGGATTTCTGTAATGTAATCTTCCCAGCTACCGCTAACCGGAGTCATCACCGCCACATTGCCGCTCTTCTTACCTTTCACCACTACCTTTTCCGGTGTAGCCTCCAGTATCAGGAAGTCATAATCGCCTTCCATGCCATATCCGGCTCCTCCCAATCCCGAAGGATCGGACGGATCGGAATAGAAATGGAAAATCTCATTGTAAGTGTCGAAAGAGAGCATCACGCCTGCACTCTGTTTCACCGAATAAAGGCTGGTAACTGCATCGGTCGCCTCATAGACATCACTCGATACTGTAACTTTTCCTTCATTGTCAAACTTGACCAGCGTATTGTATCCGCCATATTTTTGCTGCATTTCGGGGTAATACTCCATCAGCCATCCGTTTTCGGCTCCCGTCAAGATATCCGTATAAGCTTTGATTGTCGCATCGGCACGGTCGGCAGAAGAAGAATCGAACAAATCTTCCTCCTCGTGGGTACACGCAGATGCCATCATGGCCGCAACCAAACAAAATAGACAGTATATTTTCTTCATAATCGTATCCATTAATTAAGTGTTGATAAATCCATGTCCAAGACTTCCTGTGAACGGCGTTGCACTACGGCACGGAGTTCATCCAAATCAATCTCCCATGTTGTTTTCATATAATCCTTCACAATAGCCAACTTCTGTTCTATGACATCGCGTCCATAGTCGTTTGCCAGGCCGACCAACGCATCCCAATATTCGGCAGTGTGGGTCACATAAATAGAAATAAACTCTACAAAATCTTCCTGAGGCTCGGAACTGCCGTAAGAGGAGACAAATCCCATATCAAGGGCGTCGGTAGAAATCTTTCCCAACTGAGGGTGCATCACTTCTTCTACATTCACCCAACTGCTCGACTGGTAGTTGCTGGCAGATATAATACCGAAATCGGTGGAATATTCCTTGGTCTGATGCAGAATGTGTGCAAACTCATGGTGCATGGTCTTGAAGTACCAGTAATTCAGCTCGTCAATGTCGATATTGTCCAAATCGATGGAATTGACATTGTAAAGCGTAATCTTAAGACCGCCTTCTGCCGTACCCAATACGATTTTCCCTTGGCTGTCATAGGCAGGCGAGCCCACTAATTGAATGATTTTAGGGCAATAAGTACGGATAAAGTGGGGACCCGCCAACTCTTCGTAAGCATCAAGCCACAGGAACTTCACCATTTTAGCCAATGCCACCGACCTGTCATAATCGGCAGGCGCCAGGTTGTAATTCATGTTCGTTTCCTTATCATCCAAATGGTACTTGAAATTGATATTGAAAGGTCCGGCATAGTTAGTGAGCAACCATGAATCAAACTCATTCTGAACTCCGGTATCTTCCGCATCGAAGATGCTGTTCGGGTTCAAGTCATCCTCGCCACATGCTCCCAGCACAAGAGCCGTGAGCAACATACATATCCATTTTATCTTTTTCATATTCATTTCGTTTATAAGAGTCATTTATTACGTGGATTTGCCTCAAGCCCTGCACTTATCACATCGGCGGGCAACTGGAAAGCACGGCGCGGGTCATCGGCTGTCAGCACATCGTTTGTCTGACCTTCGCGGTTGTGCGAGATTTCTATGCGATAGCGCTTGATGTCCTGCCAGCGCAAACCTTCATGGATGGTTTCGATGCGGCGCAAGTGCAAGATACATTGTATCACTTCCTTCTGGTCGCCTTCGGCAAGCGTAAAGCCGATGGGGTTGATTTCCTTTTTAATGGTGCGTGTACTGTTGTCGAGCGGCATGCATGGAATGGCAGCATAGAAATCCACAATGTCTTGGGTAGTCACTTGCAGCGGAGCATCGCCGGGAACCGGTTTGTTAGGATCGGCAAACATGCGGGTATGCGTGGCGAGCCATGAATTGATGTCCGCAGTGGCTTCATTGAGCATTCCCTTCAACGCATACGCCTCGGCACGGCAAAGCAATGTCTCGTCTGCGCTAAATGCCAAAATCACATTCTTGCGATAACCGATGCCGTTAACCTTGTCTGTATAGAAGAAATAACCGCCCACTTTACCTACAGCGAGCTTCTGATCCATCCCCCACATATTCTTAAAGGGCAACAACCGGGAGTAGCTTCCCCACATGCCGTTGGCACGTCCGGTCTCCATTTTACAGATGTCCTGTGCATGACCGTAGCGCTGACCTAAGCCATAAGGACCTCCCCAATATCCCCAGGAAGAGCTTACCGGAAGAAGCAGTAGATTGGCAGGATCACTGGCATTGATATAAGCATCCACACGATTGTCCCAGTTGGGCGTACCGCTTTCTATCACGATGCCATACCAGTTTTTCAACATCTTTTGCGGAACTGTACCCAACACCACATCGGCATACTCTATCACCTTGTCCAAATTCTTGTAGTACAAGTTAAAGCGTGCGGCAAATGCATAAGCCGCCTTTTTGTTGAAGTGATATTTGGGCACCTTATAAATCGCATCGTTCACCAACGGGAGCGCCTCTTCTATATCTTCATTGATTTTGGCATAAAGGTCTTTCATATTGCCCCGTTCATAAGCAGGAGCCACTTCCGTTTCGGGTTTGTCGGAATAGGGTATTCCCAAATCCTGTTCGGCAGTTTCAGGATTATAAGGCAAACAGAAAAGATTGGCCAGCGCGAAGTGTCCGTATGCGCGGCACATCAATGCCTCGCCACGTTGTGGCTGTAAACTTGCCGGATTGCCCATCTCATCTATTGCGGCCAAAGCCTGATTGGCAGAAGCGATGGCATTGTAGCATGCATCCCAATAACGCTTGGGGGAGTCATTTCCGGCACTTGTTATATCTTGCCACAAATAAGCCTCTTCCTGCGCCTTATCTTCTATAGAGTATCTGGAGCCGTTATCCAAGGCATTGTCCGATGCCATTTCCGACAGAACCACATCCGTATTACCGGGATAGGCAGATACCAACAGATTGGTAATTTTACTTTCAGTATTCACTTCGGCACGGTTATCAGGCATCGTATCCAAAAAATCGGCACACGAAGCCAATGTCATAGCTGAGCCGGCCAATATATATAGTAAACTGTTCTTTTTCATATTCTTCATATATTATTATATTTTAAATACCTAATCTTACAGTAAGCGTAAATTGTCTGGGAACAGGAGCAGCCACACCACCTGTATTATAGAACTCCGGATCCTGACCGTTCAGTTTGTCGTCAGCATAAATCAGGAAAAGATTGGTAGCCTGCAATTTCAGTGACAGGTCACTTATCTTCAGCGGTTTCAGCCAGTTCTTCGGAAAATCATACGACAACGAAATTTCTTTCATACGTATAAAGTCTCCTTTGGCTACACGAGCCGTAGAATAATTATAAGCATTGTAGGCATAACGCAGATAGTTATCATTGTTATTCATACGTTTGTCGGCAATAACTGGAATATTCGTAGTTCTTTCGTCACCGGCAACGGTCCAACGATTTTTAAACTCCTTAGGCATTGCATCAAGATCGGAATAGCGGTTACTGAATACAGGATCCAAACGAATAACATTGCCAAACGAATAGGTCATAAACACATTCAGTTTAAAATTCTTATAGCTAAAGATGTTACCGAAACTACCGGTAATTGTCGGGTCTGTCGGTCCTTCATAAACCAGATGCTCTTTATTGTCACGCTCCTGAAAGTCAATATCACTGACAGTCAGTTCACCTTTTTCGTTAATGAAAGTAGGCAATCCTTCTTCATTCAATCCCTGAAAATCCATAGAGAAGAGCGAACGTACAGGATAACCCGCCATAGTAAAACCGGTTCCGGTAATCATGTCTATCACATGAGCGGTAGATTCAAGATCCGTCACTTCATTCTTGGTCTTGGAGAAGATGAAGTCCGTATTCCACTTAAAGTCTTTCGTTACGATATTACGGGTAGAGAGAGTCAACTCTATACCGTGCGACTTCATACTCGCCACGTTGGCATATTTCATAATCTGTCCGCCTACTCCCATCGTATTGATAACGCCTATCAAATCGTAATTATTACGCTTGTACCAGTCAGCAGAAAGATTGATGCGATTATTCAAAAATCCTATTTCGGCACCAATATTCAATTCGTGTTTCTTTTCGTAAGTCAGTTCACTGTTTTCAAGGTCATATATTTGTAACCCCGACTCATTGACACTGGTAAAAGGACGCCACGGATTATAGCTTTCAATAACGACTCTCGAGTTAGTTACACTGGCCGGTCCCCGGTCGGCAGTCAACGAATAAGAAGCTTTCAATGTCAAATTAGAAAGTGCCGGATTAAGGCTTTCAAAGAATTTTTCTTCGTGCATGTTCCAGGCAGCAGACACGTTCCATGTAGGAAGCCAACGTGCAGAACGGCTTTTTCCTAATTTATTAGTACCTTCATATCTTACAGTTCCATTGACCGTATACTTGCCCTGATAAGAGTAGGTTGCCGTACCAAAGAATGATGCCGAACGAGTACGTGTTTCATCTACCGTATAATATTGTGAATTTTCCTCGTTACCTTGCTTGAAATACAGGTAATCGTAAGCAGGCAGCATACCCATTTCATACTGCATACCTACACCGTTGAACCAGGTTTTCTTACGGTCTACCGCATTGATTTCCATACCACCGAAGAAATTGAAGATATGATCGTCGTTGAACACATCATTATAGCTGGCTGTTGCGCGGAAATCATAACTGTTCATTGCATACTTCGTCTCACGATAGAATCCACCTACCGGCAACACACTTACAGGAAGAGAATTCACATTATCCGGATCCGTATATAACCACGGATTGGCATCTCTCATAGTCGCATCATCCATAGCACGGAATGCCCAAGCCTGATTAGAGTAATCTCTGATTTCATGGCTCTGTGTAGTAGTTGAATATTTATAAGCGCCCAACGCCGCAAATTCCAACTTACTGAGAGGTTTCCACTTTAATTCACCTTGAAACTTCAAGTCCACCACATCCAGACTCATATTGTTGTTCTCCAACTCATTCAAAATATTGAACGGAGCATAATTACGGACATAATACTCATTGGCATCCAAGGCACGCGATGTATTCAAAGCATAAGAATACGGGTTGATATCAAAATCACGTCTAACCTCACCGGACACCACATCCAGACTTTGACTCAACGTCCCCGGAGCTTTTTGTTTACGATATGATCCATTACCTATCAAGTTCAATGACAAATGCTTGGAGATATTATACAAAGCATTGATATTCGCTGTATAACGGCTCACTTCACTTTGCTTATACCATCCTGGATCGTTCATTACGCTTAATGAAGTATAATAAGAGGCTTTGTCTGTACCCGATGACATACTGACAGCATGGTTTTGGGAAACAGAGTTGTTAAACAACACATCAAACCAGTCTGTGTTTCTATATTCGGCATCCTGCAGATAGGCATTACGCGCAGCAGTCGTATTCGCTAAAGCATATTTCCCGGTTATAGGATCGTATGTGTTGAGCAAATGGTACATCTTGCCATACACACCGCTATCCGATGCACGGTAAGTCTCAGCCAAATTCAAATAGCCGCCTCTTTCCATTTCACGATAAACGCTCATCTGTTCTTGCGAGCTCATTATATTATAGTTACGATAGTTAGGCTTCATACGGAGAGAGAATTCGCCCGTATAACTAATCTTATTACTACCGGCTTTACCTTTCTTAGTAGTAACTACAATCACACCCGCCATAGCACGGGCACCATATATAGAAGTAGCAGAACCGTCCTTCAGAATTTGGAAATTTTCGATATCATCCGCATTCAATCCGGCAATGGCAGAAGAAATCAACGTCTCAGCATCACCGGAAGACAACGCATCGGCATCTACTTCTGTAACATCCTCCATGATAACTCCATCTACAACCCATAACGGTTTAGAGCTACCATATATAGAAGTGGCACCACGTACGCGGATTTTAGGTGCTGTACCAAAAGTACCTGATACATTCTGTACAGACACACCTGCCGCACGTCCTTCCAATGCACGGCTAATTTCAGCAATACCGTCCAGTTTCACATTATCAGCAGTCAACTTGGTGGCAGCACCGGTGAACAATCTCTTGTCCATCTTTTGCATACCGGTAACAACGACTTCGTCAAGTACCTCACTGTCAGCTTTCAATGTGACTTTTACATGAGACTTGATTGCCACCTCCAATGTCTGCATACCCACAAATGAAACCCGCAAAGTTTTCGCGGAACTGTACAATGTGTAATCAATTAATTACAAACGACTTACTTCACACGTGAAATATCTGAAGAATCACCATAATCCTTTCCAAAAGCCTTAAAAGATATACCTACAACTCTATTGTACTACTAACATGCTACTACAATTTGAGTTATAATACTAAATATCAATATACTATATAAAAACATACGGTCTATTGCCCTATTGAAAAAAGACTTTCCTCTGCCCTATGCTTCTTTTTGTTTATATTATTTGTAGACACATAATTCTCTTCGTAGTAAAAAGAATTGATTTTCCTATTCGAATGAAATGCGTAT
>NZ_CAJTSC010000029.1 GCF_910578895.1 uncultured Bacteroides sp. | reverse complement strand
TTGGGGGGATCACTTTAAAGTGAACGGAAGGGGGCAGATACGAGTGGATTTTCCAGTCTTGGTTGAAATCATATCAAAGAAATCATCAGTTTCCTTATACTCCCCTTTCAGCCATAGTAACATCGTGCTGATACGCTGCCCCATTTCACACTGCAATACAAATAAATCTTTACTCTCCGCATCAATATCCGATAAGTTTTGACAAGCATATAACTGTTCAACTTCACTATACGCCAGCGCAAAACTCCGACTTAAATCATCATCTTTCAGTTTCTTAGTTTGAAGTTCATAATTTTCAACTCCCACATTAATATTACTTGGAAAGTCTTCAAATTTCTTTGCTGTACGTATTACACTCATTATATGCCCCATTTTGGTTTTGACGGTCTTATACTCTGCCCCTATCTTTGACCTCGTTGTAGGGGTAATATTCAGATGCCGTTCATAGAGTGCTAATGTTTTTTTACTTACATTTTCAAGTGTATCACCGCCATTACTTTCCAACCACTTACAAAAGTCCCGAACAATAGCTATCTTTTGCCTCGTACCTTGTTTCTCGTAGTTCCAATGGTCTGATATTACTTTGGTAAACACCGCAGTTGCCTTTAGTGGGTTCGTATTTTTCTTTGCCGCCATAGTCTTCTTAATAGTTGGGTTAACGCAATCTACAAATAGGGATTTGACCTTAGCCTCATCGGTCAACAACTCTACATGCTCACAAAGATACTGTTTTAACCTTTCAATCTGAACAGTCACTTCCATTATTTTGGTGTTGACTATGGCATTGTTTCGACTATCAAGACCACTCAAACCACCACCCATACGGGCAATCTGTCTGTTCTTATCCCAATGGGAAGCATAGACCTTAACCCCCGTACTGACTTTTATCTGCTGCCCCCACAGCGTTGCCACCGCATAAATAAGAGTTGCCCTACGGCTATTAGGTTTCCGTAGATTGAAATGTACCTGCCAATCAAGAAAAATCTGTTCATCCATACCGTTCTAAATCAGGTGCTAAAAGTGGTGCTAAATATGGTTCTAAAACGGTATTCCACTAATATGCTCCCATTTCAATAAAACGTTAACACACTGATTTACAAATATGAAATAAAAGACAAAAATCGCCCACATACGTGTATAAAAAAAGGAAGCTTTTCACAAAGCCTCCTTTTTCAGTTTTCAATAGGTATTAGTTTTTTTTAAGGTAAAAAGATTGTTTTCAGGATAACGTTGCAAATATAGCCGCTTTTCGAGATACCAACCAAATTAAAAAACATGTCTTATAACATCTTTTCTTTTATTCTTTTGATTTTATTATCATTTCAAAGCATTTTTCTACATCTGCAATCGTTTACAATGGACAAATATAGGGTTATTTTCCATTAAACACTAAAAATTTCCTAAAAACTTACTTGCTTCTTTCATCCGAATAGTGCTCGTCTGTGCGTCCGCTGTGTTTCAACACTTTGGCATCAATAAAGAACACTATCTCCTCGGCGATATTCGTAATGTGGTCGCCCGAACGCTCCAATTTACGGAATACGCTAACCAAATTCAAGCACGAAAGTGCACTTTCGGGATGCTTTCCGATGTAATCGGCAAGAACGGCAGCGGCATCCGCATTAATTCCATCCAATAGATTATCTTTGGCAAATACCGCTGTCGCCATCTCCTGACTCTCCTCACGGAGAGCTTTCTGGGCAAGTTGGAGCATGGACAGCATCTGCTCTATCATCTCTTCCAACCGTAATTTTCTTATCAATTCGCTGTCCAAAGCAGGTTCCTTGCAATTCAAAGCAAAGCGGGCTATGCCCTCGGCAAAGTCACCCAAACGCTCCAAATCCGTATTGATTTTAAGCATGGCAAGCACAAAACGCAAGTCAATGGCAACAGGGTTATAGAGTGCGATAATATCCTCCACATCGCTATCTATCTTAAGTTCAAAGGCATTGACACGACGCTCACGCACCAATACCTGTTGTGCCAGTTCGCGGTCTAAAGTCAGCACCGCCTCTCCAGCACGGTCAAGCTGATTATACACCAAAGTCCACATTTCGTCTATTTCTTTTTTCAGCAAGACGAGTTCTGATTCGATAAACTTTACCATAATGCTTCTTCTATTTCTAAATTATCAATCACATGCCATACCGTTTGTTAACTGCAAGAAACGGTTTATCTTAACATCCCAACCAACTATCATCCGAAACGCCCTGTTATATAGTTCTGCGTCTCTATCTTATCGGGATTGGTGAAAATCTTCTTTGTATCACCGAACTCCACCATTTTGCCCATATAAAAGAAAGCCGTGCTATCACTTACGCGAGCTGCCTGTTGCATATTATGGGTGACGATTACAATGGTGTATTGTTTCTTTAATTCATGAATTAGTTCCTCTACTTTCGCCGTTGAAATGGGATCAAGGGCTGATGCCGGCTCATCCATCAACAAGACGGAAGGAGACACTGCCATGGCACGGGCTATACAAAGGCGCTGTTGTTGCCCGCCGGAAAGAGCGTATGCAGACTCCTTGAGTTTATCCTTCACTTCATCCCAAAGAGCAGCACCTTTCAACGTCTCCTCTACCCGCCGGCGAATAAAAGCATTGTCGGTAACCCCGTTTACACGCAATCCGTAGGCGACATTCTCGAAGATGCTTTTTGGAAAGGGATTAGGACGCTGAAACACCATGCCGACGTTTTTGCGCAGTTCGTCCACTTGTACGCTTTTCTTATATATATCCTGACCGTCGATAAGGATTTCACCGGTCAGGCGAGTGCCGGGAATCAAATCGTTCATGCGGTTCAGCAAACGGAGAAAAGTGGATTTACCACAACCGGAAGGTCCGATAAAGGCTACGACCGACTTTTCTGCAATATCCATACTGATACCTTTCAAGGCGTGGAAGTCGCCATACCAGAAATTCACATCACGCGTTTCTATCTTATTTATCATGTCATTGAGGGTTTTATAAATTTAGTTCATTTTGATTTTCTTCTCGAAATATTTCCGCAACGCATTAGCCAGCAAATTGACCAGGAGAATGATTATTATCAATACCAAAGCCGTGCCGTAAGCAATAGGCAATTGGGCTTCCATGTCGGTACCGCTGGTAGCGATGACATACAGATGATAAGGTAACGCCATACACTGGTCGAAGATACTGCCGGGAAGTTGCGGCAGGAAGTAGGCGGCACAAGTAAAGAGGATAGGTGCCGTTTCTCCCGACACACGCCCCAAAGCCAGAATCAGACCGGTAATGATATTGGGCATTCCCATAGGCAAAATTACATGCTTGATAGTTTGCAGTTTGGTAGCTCCCAAAGCGCGGCTGCCCTCACGCAGACCATCGGGTATCGCCTTCAAAGCCTCCTCAGTGGTACGAATCACCAAAGGCAGACTCAAAAGCCCCAATGTAAGCGAACCGGCAAGAATACTATCGCCGAAGTCCATGTAATTGACAAACAACGCCATGCCGAAAAGACCGAATACAATGGAAGGAATACCGCTCAGGTTGTTCGTCATCATGCGAATGAAGCGTACCACCCAACCTTTGGACGCATATTCGTTCATATAGATGCCACTCATCACTCCTACCGGAAAAGCGAACAACGCACTACCTGCCATCAGACAGAAAGTACCGACGATGGCAGGCAGAATGCCGCCGGAAGTCATACCGTCTGTCGGGGCGCTCGTCAAGAATTCCCAGTCAATAACCCCTATACCCTTATATATGATAAAACCAAGAAGGGCGAAGAGAATTCCTACTACACTAAAGCTCAGCAAACGGAATAATCCGAATGTGATGTTTTGCGAAAGATGTTTTCTGCTTATCATATCCTTTTATTTTCTTTTGCCCGAAGAAACAGCTTCTACCGTGAAGTTTATCAACAGGCTGATAAAAAACAATACTACTCCCAAGAGGAACAATGCCTCGTAATGCGCGCCACCTGCCGGTGCCTCGCCCAGTTCGGCAGCAATGGTGGCAGGAATCGTGCGCAAAGGTTCCAAAATGTTACGAGGGATTACAGCGGCGTTTCCCGTCACCATCAACACCGCCATGGTTTCACCCATGGCACGCCCGATGCCCAGTACCACTCCGGACGTAATGCCCGATATGGAATAAGGTATCACCACCTTATATATGGTCTGCCACTGCGAAGCACCCAGTGCCAGACTGGCTTCGCGCATGGCACGCGGGCAGTTGCGCATAGCATCTTCCGTCACTGTAATGATAGTGGGCAGTGCCATAATGGCAAGTACAATACTTCCTGCCAGTCCACTCTCGCCGACAGGCAAGTCGAAGGCATTTTGCAATAAAGGAACTATCACAATCAATCCGAAAAAGCCGTAGACAACGGAAGGAATACCACTCAGCAACTCTATGACCGGTTTCATCAGATTACGTATCTTGTAATCCGCTACCTCAGACATGTAAACCGCCACTGCCAGCCCGAACGGCAATGCGATGAGAATGGCAAAAAAACTCACCCACAATGTGCCTGTTATCAATGGCAAAAAGCCGAACTGAGGCGCCGGAGTTGCCGTAGGGAACCACTCTGCCCCGGCAAAGACGTCCTGCAACGAAATAGTGTTGTCCTGCAACAGACAAACAGCATTGGGACGGGCTATGAACTGCTCCGGCACAAAAGCCGCCATACCCGGCGTACGTTCTATCAAATCCGTAATGCACGTACCCGCATACTCATAAGAGGCTCCCAACTGCTCTTCCGTATAGTATTGTGTCACATCTTCCAGACGAAAAAGCCGAATGGGGAGATTTTTGCCGCCCACTTCCTGCCAATCGGTTATCTCTTCATCGAAAATATCCTTTATTTGCGCCGAAGTAAGCCTGCCCACTCCATTTTCTTTATTCAATGCCAATACGTACCCTTCCTCAATCACCCGGCTGTTGAACAATCCTACCGCTTCGGAAAAAAGGAATAGGACGATAAGCACAATCGTAAGGCTTGTCACAAAACCGCTACAAGCCAACAAACCTTCTATAACCTTCTCAAAAACTTTTTTCATATTGCCTATTTTTTTCTGTGCACAAAGGAACGGGATAAATGTTACGGCAATGTGACTATCGTTTGAAAGAAACGTTGCAAACATGTTACAAAACCGTTACAATAAACACGCGCCCGTTATTTGTAACAAATATGTAATATATGTTGTTTTAATTTGCAACAAAATACAGCACATCGGAAACATACCATCGTGCATTATCGTTGTTTAAATATCATCCTAAAAACATCTGCATTATGATGAAACATTTATTTTCTGCCCTCCTTGTGTCCGCATTTGTCACCACCGGCGTCCAGGCACAGCGTATTAAAGGAAGCGACACCGTTCTCCCCATTGCACAGCAAACCGCCGAACGGTTCATGACATTGCATCCCGGCACGCGCGTCACCGTCACCGGTGGCGGAACCGGAGTAGGCATTTCCGCCCTGCTGGACGAAACGGCAGACATCGCAATGGCCTCCAGAAGTATCAAATTTAACGAAAAAATGAGAGCGAAAGCCACCGGAGAAAACCCGGAGGAAATAGCGATTGCTTATGATGCACTGGCAGTGGTCGTACACCCTTCCAATCCGGTAAAGCAACTCACCCGTCAACAACTGGAGAATATCTTTCGTGGCAAAATCACCAATTGGAAGCAAGTCGGCGGAGACGACCGGAAGATAGTGGTCTACTCGCGCGAGACATCTTCCGGCACCTACGAATTCTTCAAAGAGAGCGTACTGAAAAACAAGAACTACATGAGCAGCAGCCTTTCCATGCCGGCCACCGGAGCCATTATACAATCTGTCAGCCAAACACGTGGAGCTATCGGCTACGTGGGACTTGCTTATGTATCGCCACGCATCAAAACCCTTGCCGTAGCTTACGATGACAGGCACTTTGTTGCTCCCACTCCGGAAAATGCCGCCAACAAAACTTACCCTATCGTGCGCCCGTTATTTTATTATTACAACAAGAAAAACTCCGGTCTCGTAGAGCCGCTCTTGCAGTTCATGTTATCGCCTACCGGTCAAGAAATCATTAAAAAGAGCGGATATATTCCCGTGAAATAATGAGATATACAAAAAAATAGTCGTATTTTTGCGCCATTATACGAATAATAATAACATTATGGCAGAAATAAAAAGCGAAGAAACAAGCGAAAAGAAGAGCCTGAACTTCATAGAACAAATAGTAGAGAACGATTTGAAAGAGGGTAAAAACAACGGAAAAGTACAGACACGTTTCCCGCCCGAACCTAACGGTTATCTCCACATCGGACATGCCAAGGCAATTTGCCTGGATTTTGGTATTGCTGCCGCACACGGTGGTATCTGTAACCTGCGTTTCGATGACACCAACCCCACCAAAGAAGATGTGGAATATGTGGAGGCCATCAAGGAAGATATCCAGTGGTTGGGTTACCGGTGGGGCAACGAATACTACGCTTCCGACTATTTCCAACAGCTATGGGACTTCGCCATCCGCCTCATCAAAGAGGGCAAAGCATATATCGACGAACAGACTTCCGAACAGATTGCCGCCCAAAAAGGCACTCCTACCCAACCCGGCGTAGAAAGCCCGTACCGTAACCGCCCCATCGAGGAAACACTTGAACTGTTCCAAAAGATGAATACCGGAGAGATTGAGGAGGGCGCTATGGTGCTTCGTGCCAAAATCGACATGGCAAGCCCCAATATGCACTTCCGCGACCCGATTATCTATCGTGTCGTGAAGCATCCGCATCACCGTACGGGCACCACATGGAAAGCATATCCGATGTATGACTTCGCCCACGGGCAAAGTGACTATTTTGAGGGTGTGACTCATTCGCTGTGTACATTGGAGTTCGTTCCTCACCGCCCGTTGTACGATCTCTTCGTGGATTGGGTAAAAGAAGGAAAAGATTTGAACGACCACCGTCCCCACCAATACGAATTCAATAAGCTCAACCTGAGTTATACGCTCATGAGCAAACGCAATCTGCTTACTTTGGTAAAAGAAGGTCTCGTCAACGGTTGGGATGACCCCCGTATGCCGACTATCTGCGGTTTCCGCCGCCGTGGCTATTCACCCGAATCCATTCATAAATTTATTGATAAAATCGGGTATACTACTTATGACGCCCTCAATGAATTTGCATTGCTGGAAAGCGCCGTGCGCGAAGACTTAAATGCCCGTTCCACCCGTATATCCGCCGTATTGAATCCGGTGAAACTCATTATCACCAACTATCCGGAAGGACAGGTTGAAGAGTTGGAAGCCATCAACAATCCGGAACGCCCGGAAGAAGGCAGCCACCACATCGAATTCAGCCGTGAACTATGGATAGAACGTGACGATTTCATGGAAGACGCTCCGAAAAAGTATTTCCGCATGACGCCCGGACAAGAAGTACGCTTGAAGAGCGCATACATCGTGAAATGTACCGGCTGCAAGAAGAACGATGCCGGAGAAATCACAGAAGTATACTGCGAATACGACCCTGACAGCAAGAGCGGTATGCCCGGAGCCAACCGCAAAGTCAAAGGTACGATTCATTGGGTGAGTTGTGCACACTGCCTGCAAGCCGAAGTCCGTCTTTACGACCGCTTGTGGAAAGTAGAAAACCCACGCGATGAGTTGGCCGCCATCCGTGAAGAAAAAAATTGCGATGCCCTGACAGCCATGAAGGAAATGATCAATCCGGATTCTCTGAATGTATTGCCATGCTGCTACATTGAAAAATATGCTGCCGGCATGCCCCCCCTCTCTTACCTGCAGTTCCAGCGTATCGGTTACTTCAATGTGGACCGCGACTCTACACCGGAAAAAATGGTATTCAATCGCACTGTGGGTCTGAAAGACACTTGGGGTAAAATCAATAAATAATATAAAGAGTAAAAACAGTTAATGAGTAAAAATAATCTGCTGTCCGGAAGAGACAGGGAGTTGCAAGAACTTGCAGAACAATACGAAGCCGCAATAGCTGAAAACAGACCTATCTATCTGGACGCAGACGATTTAGCCGACCTTGCCGACTGGTATGCCATGCACGGAAAAGACGTACAAGCTACCGAAGTCATAGAATACGGTTTAAGATTACATCCCGGCAATACTCCCCTGTTGGTAGAGCAAGCCTATCTCTTTATAGATGCCCAGGACAGAAACAGTGCCAAGCAGGTAATAGAGCAAATATCCGAAGATTATTCTCCGGAAGTAAAGGTGCTCAAAGCGAACCTCCTTTTGGGTGAAGGCAAAATAGATGAAGCGGAACAACTTCTTGACACTATAGAAGACAAACAGGATTTGGCCAATATCGTGGATGTAGCTTATATGTATATTGATATGGGGTATCCGGATAAAGCTACATCGTGGTTGGAAAAAGGTTCGAAAAAATATGCCGAGGAAGAGGCATATCTGGCGGCAACGGCGGATTGTCTCCATGCACAAGGGTTAGAGCAAGAAGCCGAGACATTCTATAATAGACTGATAGACAAAAATCCCTATTCGGCTCCTTATTGGTTCGGGTTGGCGCGTTGCTATTTCAGTCAGCAGCTATTTGACAAGGCCATCGAAGCTTGCGATTATGCAATCGTAGGAGATGAAGAATTTGCCGACGCTTATATAATGAAAGGCCATATTTTCCATCAACTGGGAAATGAGAAAAGCGCACTCGAGAATTACACTTTAGCAGAAAAATACAATGCCATTAATCCTGCAACACTCCAGATGCTTATCGGGTTCGATGAAATATCCAAAGGATGCTGGGAAGAAGGATACCGACATTTCGAATCGGCAATACAAAGCGAAAGTATCGAACCGGCAATATTGCCTTCCTTATATGCGCATGCGGCACTTTGCCTCTATAACTTAGGAAAAAGGCAGCAAGCCAAGGGATACTTCAAGAAATCCCATGAAATAGACCCTGAAGATGCAGCCCCGTATTTGGTTGAAGGGCGTACCTATCTGGAAGACGGCGACTATGACACGGCAATAAAAAAATGGGCTTTGGCTTTAGAGTACGCGCCGTATGCCGAGACCTGGTACGAAATTGGCACATATTGCCTGGAGTTGGACCAACTGAACTACGCCAAATTCGCTTTTGAACATGTCAAAGAGTTGGATTCACAATTTGAATATATCAACGAAAAACTGGCTGCTATTTATCTGTTGCTCAACGATAAAGAGAATTTCCATAAATACAACCAGCTTTCCAAACAACCATTCCGACCGGAAGATTTGCAGAAAATAGAGCAACTGCTGGAAAGCGAAGATAAAGGAGAGCTGGCAAAAGCAATGAGGGATATCTTGAATGCGTTACAATAAGCAAGCATGTAAACAAACCGTTAAATACAAATATAGAGTATGGAATCATCAGCAGAACTCATTAAATGGGTATTGGAGAATTTGGATTATTGGATAGTCACCATTTTCATGACTATTGAGAGTTCATTTATCCCGTTCCCTTCGGAAGTCATAGTGCCGCCGGCTGCATGGAAAGCAATGACCGACGACAGTATGAATATCTTCCTTGTCATTATTTTTGCAACTATCGGCGCCAATCTCGGTGCGCTCATAAATTATTATCTTGCACGTTGGTTGGGGCGTCCTATCGTCTACAAATTTGCCAACAGCCGTTTGGGGCATATATGCCTGATTGATGAAGAAAAAGTACACCGTGCCGAAGAGTACTTCAGAAAACATGGTGCCGCATCCACATTCTTCGGTCGTCTTATCCCCGCAGTGCGGCAACTTATCAGTATTCCGGCAGGATTGTCAGGCATGAAATTGGCACCATTTCTGATTTACACAACACTCGGTGCAGGAATATGGAATACGATATTGGCGTTACTCGGCTATTTTATATATCGGTTCACGGACATTAAAACAACCAATGATGTCTATCTGCTGGCAACGAAATACAGCCACGAAATCGGCTATATCATTATAGCGGTGGCGATATTGATTATAGGGTTCCTTATTTATAAAGGTATACGACAGAAAAAACGATAAACAAAAAAACGGTGGATGAATATCAAGCTTCATCCACCGTTTTTTCATTATATATAGCTAAGTCTAAAGAGCTTATTTCCTAACTGCTGCAATTGCCTTATCGTAATCCGGCTCTTGGGTAATCTCCGGAACCAGTTCCGTATAGGCAATCTTTCCATCCTTACCGACAACAATCACTGCACGAGCCAGTAAACCGCTTAACGGTCCGTCTGCCATACGCACGCCATAGCTCTCATCAAAATCGGAAAAACGAAAATCGGACAAGGGGATTACATTCTCGATTCCTTCTGCCGTACAGAAACGGGCATGTGCAAAAGGCAAGTCTTTTGAAATGGCGAGTACCACCGTATCCGGTAAACCGGCAGCCAATTTATTAAATTTGCGTACGGAAGCAGCACATACGCCGGTATCCAAACTTGGAAATATATTAAGAATTACATTCTTGCCATTCAGTTCTTTCAATGAGAAAGAGGACAAATCCGTCTTTACCAATTCGAAATCAGGAGCAGCCGCTCCCACTTTTATGAACTCACCGATTACTTTTACCGGTTGTCCTTTAAATTTTGTTATAGCCATAATTTTATCAATTTATATGGTATACTAACAAACAGAACACAGAAAAAGTTCAACGATGGCAGCTTCCGATCATCTTTTATGATGCAGAAAACGGAACATAGTTGTTCTGGACACCCCCATTCGTCGGGCAAGTTCCGAACAGGATGTCCCCTTTTTTTGTTCTTTAAGCAATTGCTTCTTATTCTCTGTAAGTATTCTCATTTTAGGCATATCCCCTTTCCTACGCCCCAAACGCTTTCCTTCCTGTTTCCTACGTGCCAATGCCTCTTTAGTCCGCATTGAAATCAGATTACGCTCGATTTCAGCCATCAGCCCGAACGCAAATCCCAGTACCTTACTGTTAATATCATTCTGAAAAACATATCCCTCTTTAGTGCTATACAATATCACCTCTTTTTTTATGCACGAATTAAGAATAGTCATAATTTCAAGCAATGTACGGCTGAGCCGTGATATCTCCGTCACAATTAAAGAATCGCCGGGACGCATCTTGTCCAGTACTCCCGACAACTTACGCTCCTTGCTACTGATGCTTCCGCTAACAGTTTCCGTATACCACCTGTCAATACTCAACCCGTTCCTCTCTGCAAAACGTGTAATTTCCTCGCGTTGGTTTTCCAAAAACTGTTTTTCTGTACTTACTCTTAAATAAGCTACTACTGCCATAAATTTTGTTGTTTTTTATTGGTTTAACATCGCCAAAGAACGACTATTCCAATAACACCGCCAACGTATCCATACGCATCCTTTACTAAAGGAGTTTAGAGCCTGTTTAATTTTCTTCAAAAAGAACGCTCAAAAGACCATACCTATATCAAAAAGGTAAAAAATGTTTTGAGCGAAGCTAATGCCGAACAAAATTTAAACAGGCTATTAAAAATAAATGATAAAAAAACTCCCGGCTACATTCAGTAACCGGGAGTCCCTGTTTCAAATTCAAAAATAGGATATGCTCTTTACATCAACGTACAATACTCCAAAATGTCAAGAAGATTATTTTGAAGTACTCCTTCAAGGAACGATTATTGATGTATTTCATATTATACCTAATCTTATCAGGCATAATCAACTCCACATAAGCCTTATCCGCATCCTCCGCTTGTCCAAGTATTGCATTCTCATCAACATATTCTATTGAAGCATAATCCGTTATACCCGGTCGCACAGACAGGACCTTGCGTTGTTCTTCCGTATAGAGCTCGACATACTTACGTACTTCAGGACGCGGGCCTACCAAACTCATATCTCCTTTCAGGACATTAAACAACTGAGGGAGTTCATCCAGTTTATACTTTCGTATAAAATAGCCGATACAGGTTATTCGCGGATCGCGCCCCCCTACAGTTATCAATCCCTGTTTATCAGCTCCCACACGCATCGAACGGAACTTATAAACATAAAAATCCTTCCCGCGACGTCCTACACGTAACTGGCGATAAAATCCGCCGCCGTTACTTTCCAAGCGGATTGCCACATAAAGAAAAAGGAAAACAGGAGACAGGAAAAGTATACCCAGAAAGGAGAAAAAAATATCAAAGAAGCGAATCATAATGCTGTAGTCGTATCACTTTGCAGTTTCGTCACCTGCCACTTTATGATATGCCGATTTTACCGTGTCAATGATAAAAGCCAATTTCTCTTCATCCAGTTGCGGATATATAGGCAAGGATATTTCTCCCTTAAAGTTCTCGTAAGCTTGAGGATAATCTTTTATATCATAGCCTAAAGAGTTGAAGAAGGATAACATAGGCATCGGAATAAAGTGGACATTCACAGCCACTTCACTTTTGGCTATTTCATCAATCATCCGGTCGCGCTGTTCTTCCGTAAAGCCTTTGACACGTAAGGCATAGATATGGTAAGAACTCTCTTTATCCCCTTCTATCGAAGGTGGCACAATTGCCCAGCCACAGTTTCCAAAAGCTTGGGTATAAGCATCGAATACCCTTTTTCTCTCTTCGAGCAGTTTAGGATATTCCCGCATCTGCGCAAGGCCGATAGCGGCATTCACATCCGCCATATTGATTTTCATCCCCAGCCCCACAATATCATAACGCCAACCACCCGCTTTAGATTTAGAGAAAGCATCCTTTGTCTGGCAATTCAAACTCATCATGCGAAGCTCCTTATACAACCCCGCATTGTCAAAAGGCATGGGCAGGTTCAAACAAATCGCTCCACCTTCGGCAGTCGTCACATTCTTTACGGCATGAAGCGAGAAAATAGCGACATCCGTCTCACACCCCGTACGCCGGTTCTTGCCATACCATGCCCCCAATGAATGGGCGGCATCATTCATCACAAGGATACGCCCCAACTTTTCCTGTACCGGACTTTCCGCCTCGAACATCTCCCTTATTTCGGGGGCATTTACCAATCGCATGATATCATCGTAATCACAAGGAAAACCTGCGATATCCACAGGAATGATAGCCTTTGTCCGTGAAGTAACAGCTTTACGAATGGCATCTACCGAGATATTAAAGTCCGTACCCGAGTCTACCATCACAGGTTTGGCGCCGGCATGCAGTACCGCTAATGCCGTAGCACTATATGTATAAGCAGGGACAATCACCTCATCCCCTGCCTTCACTCCCAGCCAACGGAGCATCATAATGGCTCCCGAAGTCCAGGAATTTACACAAAGCACTTCTTTAGCACCGGAGAAAGATTTTATTTCCTCTTCCAGTGCTTTCACTTTAGGTCCAGTGGTTATCCAGCCGGAACGCAAAGAATCAACCACTTCATCGATGATGCTGTCATCAATGTAAGGGGGAGAAAATGGTATTTTCATGATTAATATAATTTAGTTATCTCATTTTTCTATAAATCAGATCAAGTATTTGGGTCGGCATTAGTTTGGCTATTGCATACATCAAGGCATAACAATCTTCTTTCAAGCCAAATCCCAACATTTCATTTATCCGTCTGCGAAGAGTAAAAATAGATTTTGCGTGTTTCCACCCTCTTCTACGTTGAAAGAAGTCAATATCTAATCTAAATTTTAAAAGGTATTCCGGCAAGTTGGCAAATTTACATCCTGCTTGAAAGCCCTTGGCCCACATCATTGTATCTTCGCCAAAATAAGTATCCACCGGATACAACCCCGCCTTTTCGAAATAAGAGCGGCGGAACATCACAGTAGGATGTATCATGCAGTCGCGCATCCTGAAAAAGTCCAAGCATTCCTCATTCGTTAACGGCATCCGCTTTCTAAAGTACTCATTACCGCCGTCGTCTATCTCAATTGCCCAAGTTCCCAAACAATCGATATCCGGATGATTTTCCATATATGCAATCTGTTTTTCAAAACGTTCGGGCATGGATATGTCATCGGCATCCATACGGGCGATGTATTGATATCCCATAGGTAAGACAATTTTCAGAAGGTCATTAAGAGAACAAGCCAAGCCTTTATTCTGCGTCCTCTCAAAAATAAATATATCTTTTTCAGAAAGATTAGATAAATATCCCCTGACTTCGTTATCTATATCCCCGTCTAATTGAATAAATACATCAGTTGAAGAAAATGTTTGAGTAAACAAACTGTCCAAAGACTCTTTCACACAAGACAAATTATCCTTCCGATATATGGAAAGAATGACTGCTATTTTCTTCATCACGCTACGCTAATGTTTTTATTTTCGCTATCAAGCTATCAACAGTATATGTATAGTCCCAAAACTGATTTACAATCCATTCTCTTTCATCGAATTGAAGAGTTACCTCATCCCGCATTACAGTAAGCAACTCTTCAAAAGTGTGCACTCTTTTGCCAGGAGTATACTTATCGAAATCAAAAGCCAAATCCCTGCCTGCTGTTATATATTCTGCATAATCAAAAGGGAACAAGAGTACCTCTTTTCCGGGCATTAACAAATAATCATAATAGATGGAAGAGTAATCGGTTACGAGAACGTCTGTAAACGGAAGAACCGGATAAATATCAATCTTTTTATCCAATACTAAAATATTACTATACCGGCTCATTTCTTCCATCGAAAGATTGCTTTCCGGATGCAACTTTAGTAAAAATAAATCCCCCTTTTGTTTTAATATCTCATTCAATAGTACAAAATCAAATCCTGCACTTACAATAAAGTTCTCTCTTGTTTCACGCCATGTAGGCATATATAAGTATGATTTCCTACATTTTTTTAATTTTTCTATTAAATCCAGACTCTCCACAGACTCATATTGATATATAAATTGTTTCAGTTTCTCCGGATGCCAGCTAAAAATATCGCAACGAGGATAAATGCCCTCTATACATTCCTTATCCGTTATTCTAAAACATTGTTTAAAATGCTCTGTCATGAGCGGCGAAGTAGACAGAAACAAATGGGGACGCTTGAACAAGTACGGAAGATAGACTCGTGAAAAGAAGTTCTTCTCATCGTATATTTTTCCGGCAGAACCTTTAGTAGACTTAAACTCGATATTCTTTATACCGACCCCATGCCAAAGGTTCACCCGCTTTACCCTGCCAGATGTCCAAAAATTCACATCAATCAAATGAAAACCATATATGTACGTACCTGCTGTAATGCTATGAAAAAGTCCTTTTATACCCCACCTGTAATAAGCAGGAAATCCCAGCTCTCTTATTTTCCTTTCTTCAGCACGCGTAGCTGCAATCCAATAACATTTTTTCATCTTACACCCGGCAATCACATAGATAAAAAAATATTTAGGATTTCCACTAAAGCCAACATGACTGCCTACCAACCACTTCTCTTTGTTTCGCGGTGCAATAAAAGACAATACATATAATGGGTACCCCCAAATAATCTCAATGTTCTTTTTCACTATTTCTTTGATACTTCTCCGCTTAAACATCAAAGAAATAAGAGAAAATTTTGCTTTCAAACTCATGAACGTTTTATTTTCACATCAATTACTTCACCTGTCATTGAAGAGAACAGGCTATTAACCGAAACAGCGGCTACAACATTAGACTTCAGTAAACTGTCATCAGGTTCCATACCAAAGTTTTTTGTTCGCATAGGCGTCTTTGTACGTTCCGGATTAATACAATTTACACGTATTCCACAATCATACCATTCCTCACTTAATGCTTGTACAAAATTGACAATTGCAGCCTTGGAAGACGAATACAAACTGTACAAAGAACGCCCTCTTGTATAAGAGCTGGAAGTGAACAACAACAATGCACCTTTGCTATCTTTCAAATACGGATAAGACTCCTTAGCAACAATAACAGCACCTAAATAATTAATATTAATGCTTTTACAGATATCTTCATAGGACATATTTACCAAGGGTTCTTTATCAAGTATTCCGGCAGTGTTCACTACGGCATCTATCCGTCCTTCCTTTTCATACACCTCTTTAAGAGCTTTTGCTACCAATAACTTATTTGAAATGTCAACCCCATTCTCCGAACGACTAAAAGAATATATATGCGCTCCATGACAGTTGCAGATGTTAACGATGTCAAGTCCTATGCCATAACTACCGCCAAAAACCACAATTACAGAGTTTGCCAACCCTAATTGCGCTTTAGGAGTTACCGTCTCGTTCTGTTGAGCAACAGACTTTAATTGAAACAATTTATCCAAAAGAAACAAATCTTCTTTATAAGTAAGTTTCATATTAAACTGTTCACCTTTTACAACATAAACCGGTTCATCGGGCAAATATTTATAAACTACACCGCAATCATCCGTTGTTTTAAAATCGGGGTCTTGCAATGCCAATGTATAAGCCTTTTTAATTGTAGATAACTTAAAAGCCTGTGGAGTTTGCCCATTACGCAGGTTCTCACGAGCAGGAATACCGGTTATGTACTCTTTCTCATTTACCTGAATAATCGTATCAGTAGTCTTAATAGCAACATCTACTGCATTATATTTTTCCAAAGCCTGTATGCAGTCCGATATAATCCGATCGTTCACTAAAGGACGCACGGCATCATGAAAAATAAGATTGAGTTCTTTGTCACCATCATAAGCATTAATAGCCGCCAAACTGGAATGATAACGCTCTTTACCACCTTGAAGAATCCTTTTCAATTTGGTATAACTATTCTTAATCACAATACTCTCTACATCACTCAAAAAGTTAGGATTAGAGACAACTACAATCTCATCTATTTGCGGATGATTTTGAAACACATCCAATGTGTGTTCAATAATCTTTTTTCCGGCAACTTTCAAAAATTGTTTAGGAACAGAATCACCTAAACGCTGACCGGTACCCCCAGCCAATATAACAGCAATATTTTTCATTATTTATTCAAGAAATTAACTGCTTTGCAGCTTCTACTTTATCAAACTTATCAATAAAACTTTTTAAATCTTCTGATTTCAATCGTTCATATTTTCTATGTAGCAAAATGTCCAAACATTCTTCATCACTGTTTACTAAAAAGCCAGTCTTATTATCCATGATTGTTTCTACAACGCCACCTTTATTCCTGCCAATAGCAGGAGTTCCACACGCTTGAGCTTCCAAATACACCAATGGCAAACACTCATCGTAATCTGATAAAAGCCAAAAACAATCTGCTATAGAATAATACACTTTTAAAGAATTTCGCTCTATATTCCCTAAAAAAGTAACATTTTCCGACAAAGATTCTTCCAGAACTCTCATTTTTAGTTCTGATAAATAGGGACCATCACCTGCTATCATCCAATGATATGTAGGATCTTTTAAACACAATACTTTAAAAATATCAAGCATCTTAGCATAACCTTTCATTGCAACAATCCTACTTACTGAAAGTAATATGTGGCAATTCTTTAGTTTATCATCCCGATAAACATCGTTCACTTTATAAAACACCTCTTTATCAATACCTGTATATACAACTTGTACTTTAGAAGATAAATGTTCTAAATGAGCAGCATTTAAAACTTTTGATTTATGAGCACTACTTACAGATACAATCTTTCTTGAATTACAGAGGGTCTTTTTATGGAACTTCTTCAAACGAAAAATATAATTGTTAAATATATTACTCAATAATCTATGATTCTTATAAAACCATTCTACTTCGAATCCTTGTATTATAGTAATACATTTATCAAACTCTTTTTTGTTAAAAATCCGACCAACAACCCCAGAAGTATTCGATTGGTTTAATATAATATAGTCATACTTATTATAATCAACCTTCTTCAAAAAGAAATAGTAGTTCAACATCCAAAATTTTTTACCAAACGAATTAGGGATTTCTATAATTTCGAATTTTTCATATTTCTTTCTATCTTTATGTCTACAACAAATAACAGATACTTGGTAGCCCAACAATGCTAAATTAACAGCATAATCATATGCAACAATTTCTGCTCCCCCTGTATCAGGTGGAAAACCATAAGATATAATTAAAACTTTATTTCTCAACATTATTTAAATATAGTTTTTTGATAATACTTAAGTTCACCAGTATTAATGTTTTCCTGCATCCAATACAAATTATATTCATGAAGTAAAAGTATTAGAAGTGGGTTACATAACTTTCATTTAATAGGTTCTACCCAACGTGCTTACTATCCATAGAATAAATAAGGTAATGCTGTTTTAGATAAAAAAATAACTGTATAAAAAACAATATAAATAAAGGGCGGAACAACGCAGATACTATACTTAGTGGAGCAGCACGAGGAGAAATAAAAAATGCTGGTAATATAAAAAATAAAAGAAATATTCCCGTATACGATTTTTTATATCTTTCTACAAAAAGTATTACACAAAAAGTGAATAAAAAGCCAACAATCATCACTCCAAACATTCCACCTAAGATATAAGATTCCGCAACAGTACTACTTCCCATGCCATGTCCTGACAAATAATATTTTGGTGCTACCATATATGAAAGTTTATCTGCCCAAGAGTATCCCTTCTTTACCGTTTCTGCAACTTGCCCTTGTGGAATTCCAAGGTCAAGCCTCTCCATAATAGGATTTTTCCTTAAATCATTTGTAACAGGACCACAAAAATAAAGCCATCCATTTACAACATCATCCGCGTGTTCTATCGTCCGTCCAATAGTTTGTATAGAAGTCCCTTGCTGCCAAAAAAAGGTTTGTACTAACTGCATAATGGGGATACTACTCTTCTCTTTACTATCCAAACTTTGAAATCCATTTTCGCGGAAATCATTAACAACTTGGGCTGTATATATCAATCCAAACCCAGTCAAGCCCAAATATATTACACGCTTCTTGTCTATCTGTAAACCTCTAAATCCTAAATATGCAACGAATGCAAATATTTGCGTAAAAGTAGCCGTCCTTCCACCCGTTCCAAGCATTGCTAATAATGTGAAAATATAAAATGACAGAACAAACTTATATTTCTTTCCGGATGGAAATGTACTCAAATATAAAAACAACCCAGCCATGCAGAAATCATCGCTGATTCTCAGAATAGGATTGGTAATTGTAGACTCAGACTCATTTAAATAGACCAATAGATATCCATTGTCTATTACATACTTCACTGCCTGATACAAATAGATTAGATAAGGAATAGCAAACACGATGAAAAGACCAAAACCAAAATTCCGCATTCCTATTATAATAGAAGTTTCTTTCTTTATATTTCCATTACTACGCAATCTGCCAGTAAGATAAAATACAGACAAGGCACCTAAAGAAGTAAACAGTAAAAAAAAAGCCAACGCATTCAACATTTCAAATCGAATCGGTTGCGAAAAAAAAGACCAATCATTAGCCCATGTTGCCACATCAAAAAAGGCACTTTCCACTCCAAAAGCATCCAAAAAAACCCGTGACATCATAAAAACACCGAATGCAAAAAGATAAAGAATATATGGATGAACGATATTCGTTCCAAACAATAATGGTACTATAAATCCTACGACATATATAGCGCATACATAATATTTCAGAAATGAAATAATGCCTTCATTAGGGCATTGCGCCCAAACTACAAATTGCACAAAAATTAATATCAAATAGAAGAGTGAAAAGACTTTTATTTTGTTTCTCTTACTATTTAAAACACTCATTTCCATAAAATGTACTACCAATTCTTATTATCTACTGCCAAACAGTGATTTCATTCTTATCATAGACAATCGAAAAGCCCTGTCAAAACATACAAATAATACCAAACTTAATACAGAATAGATAGAAAGATACTTAATTGCAACCCAGCAAAACGTTCTATATGAAGATATTATACCTAAAGAGGATAAATCACCAAAAA
Organism: uncultured Bacteroides sp.; assembly: GCF_910578895.1. Taxonomy (GTDB): domain Bacteria; phylum Bacteroidota; class Bacteroidia; order Bacteroidales; family Bacteroidaceae; genus Bacteroides. The sequence goes on along the minus strand of NZ_CAJTSC010000029.1, from coordinate 23,334 downwards.
AGAAAACAGTCAACCAAGATATTAGAATTAATATAACATATTTAGTATAACGCCAAACATACTCATTAATACTTGCTTTAAAACCTTTCCTAAATAAAAAAACAGGTTTCCAACAACAAACTATCAATAAAAGGCTTGTTAAAACACCCGATAAAATGCCTACTAATCCATAATAATATCCCAAAAGAATTGAAAGTCCCAAATTCAACATAGCTTCTGTTAGTGGAGCCCAAATATCCTGAAATAATCCATAGGCAGATAAAAACACCTGACTTGTCCGCGTCAAATTTATAAAAGCAATCATTACCATGAGCTTAAATGCAATTCCTTCCAATACAAATTCTTCCCCAACCCAAAGACTAATAAAGGAATGTCCCAATGTATAAATGCCAAAACATATAATCGAAGCAAACCACATTTTTATAGATGTAAATTCCCAAAATACAGATTTAACACGCGTAACATCTCCCTCTGCCGCCAAATTGCCAATAGAAGCAGTAACCCCATTAAATAAAGAATTCATAAGGGAAATTACTCCTAAAATAATGAGCATATAATTACCATAAATAGCGACCAAAGTCAATGAAGCATAAGCATAAATCACCAAAGGGCTCGTTTGGGTTAATACAACACCTGCTATTTGATGAAAAAAAATCTGTTTCGTTTTCTGAATGATTTCCGGATATTTTTTCCGAAGTTCTCCGCCTTTTGACGGAACTGATTTTAGCCATGGATATATACGTTTCAATAATTTATCTAATACGATAGCCATAACAACGGATATTACCAATTCTAAAATCATCCAATAAACATATCCATTATTCAAATAATAGATGGCAAATATCTGTAAAAACACCTTTATAGCTCTACCGCCTTGCAGATTCCAAGTTACCACATACTCTTTTTGATCTGCCGTCAATACTATTTGGCGATAATTAATAAAATAACCGAGTAATGCGCTTATAAGCAATACAATAAAGGAACCATAAGTATACCATAAAGGAACTTTTGCCTTATCAAAAATCAGTGGAAAAAAGCACATCAACACGCATGCACTTATAATTACACAATAGGCAACCCGACGATAAAGCCATCCTTGTATAGAAACTATCTCATTAACTGCTTGAATATTTTTCTTATAAAGAGGTTTATAAAGCGTAAAAGCAATAGCACCACCTATTCCTAATTCCGCTAAATTCAAGAAACCTATTAGATTCTGCGCAGTAGTATTCAATCCTAAAAGTTCTGCTCCCAAATAGTCTAAAAAAACTTTACGGGAGAAAAATTGTAAAATCAAATTGATAAAATAAAAGGCTAAACCAATCTTAGCGTTTTTAAAACTCTTGACAGTTCGAGACATTTCTGACACTTATTACTGTAGCAGTTATTAAGTTACTTAAGAAAAAGCATATATGATTACAAACTGTTCGGACTCAACAAATCATATACGGAAATATACTATAGTTTATACTGAATAAGAACAGGGTTATTGAAAATCAGCATCCTAAAATCTTATTCGACATATTGCCTACTGATTATAAAATTATTACAATCCATCAAGTTAACTTTAACACACCGTTAAAGTTAACTTCCTACCATCAACGAAGTTAACATCGTAAACGCAAGAAGTTAACTTCTTGCAAATAGAATATATATTACTTGATTTTCGCCTTAACATTGTTAAAGCAGAGACTTTATTTTTAACAATAAAAAGAGATAAACGATGTTACAATTATCTTTGTATCAAATATCTATCCACATTACGCGTCTCTTTGCTAAAGTTCACCCCTATTTTCACCAGTTTCTTACCAGCCAAGACATAAGGAATCAGATAGCCTTTTTCATCAATCTGTTTCAGTGCTTCCTCGGCACTACCATCCAACTTGAACTCAAATATATAGATAGAGTCATCCGTCTTCACAACTGCATCGGCACGACCACGGGCACTACGTACCTCAGTCTCTATAAATTGTCCCATTAAAGTGAAAATTACATAGAAGATAGCCTGATAATGCCGTTCCGACTTCGTATCCAACTCGTAAGGGATACCTGCAAAAAACACTTTCAAACGTTCCATAAAGGCATCCACATCACCGGCACGAAGTTCACGCATGAATTTAGCAATATGAAAACCCGTCTCATCATCGGTGATATGGGTATAGAAAGGTACTAAAAAATTCAGAAAACCGTAACGGACTTCATCATTGGGAAATCCTAAGGTATAGAGACCAACTTCCTTATCATAAGACTTAATAGTCAGATAGCCACTCTGATAAATCATAGGTAACGGATTACTTGTTTCCACACGATATTCTAAAAATGCAGAAGCTGTCACAGCAACACCCTCAATCAGAAAGCGAAGATTATAATCACTCTCTTTCAACAAATTTATCAAATAGGTAGGAGTACCTGTCTGAAACCAAAAATTATCCAGTATTTTCGATTTAAACGCATTCAGCACACTGAAAGGATTGAACACCCCTTCACTATACGGATAAAAATGATAACCATCATACAATTTGGTCATCTTTTCCAACATCGCATTGAAATTCATGTCATTGGACACCCCTAAACGTTCTATCTCCGGAGTAAATGCCCCAACCAATTCCTCTTTTGTAATACCGCATAAGGAAGAATAGTCGGGCCATGAACTGATGTCCTGCAATTGGTTCAGGTCACTGAAAACACTGACTTGCGCAAACTTGGTTACTCCTGTCAAAAAGACAAAACGAAGATAACGGTCTGAACTTTTCAGTACCCCATAAAAGGCTTTCAAGGTACGGCGGTACTCTTCCAACAAAGGTTTATTGAGAACAGCCTGAAGCAAAGGCTTGTCATATTCATCAATCAATACCACCGTTTGCTTACCTGTACGGATACAAGCTTGCTCTATCACGTATGCGAAACGCTCTTCCGGGCTGCGGTCCTGTCTTTCCGTACCGTATTTCTGCTCCCATTTCTCCAAATACTGATTGAGCATGGCTACTAAATCAGCTCCCGTTTCATACTTACGGGCATTCAAATCAAGATGCAGCACGGGATATTCTTCCCATTGGGTTTCCAGTTTTTCTATGGCAAGTCCTTGAAACAAATCCTTACGCCCTTGAAAATAGGCTTCAAAAGTAGAAAGAAGCAAACTTTTGCCAAAACGACGAGGACGACTCAGGAAATAAGGAGTAGAATTAGATGCTATCTTATACACCAATGCCGTCTTATCTACATAAAGATAGTTCTCTTTACGTAGCTTTTCAAAACTTTGTATGCCGACCGGCAATTTGCGTATTTGTTCCATATTTTGCCTCATTTGGAAAGCGATATGCAAATATACTAATTTTCAACACAGAGAAAACAGGGTTTCGCAAAGTTTTTTGAGTTCGGGAAGAAATAGAGTATCACCCCCTTCTCACATAGCTCACCGGCACACTCACCAATGCACACCCTAATTCCTGCAATCGTACAGCTATGTAATATTTACTTTCGTATTTCACCATTTCACCGCGAATGCCCTGCATGCTCCCTTTCGCTACAGTCACCATAGTTCCCGGAGCAATCGGTTCGTTGACCATTAATATAGAAGTATCGGAAAGGTCCGCCATGAAGCGGAAATCCGCCATTTGCCGGTCGGGAATGATAAGGGGAGCGTTCGTGCCGCGTTTACTAAAGAAATGATGGACATTGGGAGCATGTTCTACAACAGTGAGTTCGGGACGGGAAAGACAGACAAAAACCATACCGCCAATCACAGGTTTGGTCACCTTAATACGCTTTCCGGCATGTTCCCGATAGACATCATGCACAGGTAAGTACACTTCTATACCTTGCTCACGAAGCCACGACTCTACTCTGAATTCAGTATTGTGACGAACATAAACAGCATACCAATGCCTATGAACCGAAGTAGTTAACAAATGCTAATGATAAATTATTAATAGTTTAGTAATAAGTGTTTTATAATTTCACTATGATTGAGCTGTTTTTACGGCTCCGCCGAACGTAGCTTTTACTACGCCTTTCATTTAAGAATGGTATTTATGTCCACGATTAGTTTATTTTGCAAGGGCAAAGATAAACACTCCGTGCGGAACTACAAAATATTTGATAGATAAAAAGTTTTGAATTAGCATAATCTTCTTCCACGTACATCAAACATTTTTCCCCTTTTTCATTTATCTTTGCATGCCTGTTTCCAACGTAGAAAGAAGAGGGGAAACTTCAAGAAGTTGTAGAAAGACAGGAAGAAGAAAGAGTTAATTGATTAATTAAAAACACTAACTAAAAATCAGAAAATTATGGCAATGCATACTTGGTTTGAGTGCAAAATCCGTTATGAAAAAACAATGGAAAACGGAATGAACAAGAAAGTGACCGAACCCTACCTCGTAGACGCACTCAGTTTTACAGAGGCGGAAGCACGCATCATCGAAGAAATGACTCCATTTATTTCGGGAGAATTTACCGTATCGGACATCAAACGGGCAAATTACAGTGAGTTATTTCCATGCGAAGAAGATGCCGCCGACCGATGGTTCAAATGCAAATTGGTTTTCATCACACTGGACGAAAAAAGCGGTGCAGAGAAAAAAACATCCACTCAAGTGCTGGTGCAGGCTGCCGACTTGCGTGATGCCGTGAAGAAACTGGATGAAGGCATGAAAGGTACAATGGCAGATTATCAGATAGCATCGGTAGCAGAAACCGCCATCATGGATGTATATCCGTATAGCGCAGAACCGGATGACAAGCCGGAAGTGTAAGAAAGAAGAAGTGAATAGCAAAAATTGAAAGCCTTATTGCGCATACATTATTATATATACGATGAGTATTGCAGAAAACATAAAAAAAATTCTGAATGAATTGCCTAAAAGCGTGCGTCTGGTAGCCGTCTCCAAATTTCATCCAAACGAAGCCATTGAAGAAGCTTACGGAGCAGGACAACGTGTGTTCGGGGAAAGCAAGGTGCAGGAAATGACCTCCAAATACGAAAGTCTGCCCAAAGACATTGAATGGCATTTCATCGGACATCTGCAGACAAATAAAATCAAGTATATCATACCATACGTAGCACTGATTCATGGTGTAGACTCCTACAGGCTTCTCACCGAAATTGACAAGCAGGCAGCCAAGGCGGGACGGGTTGTGAACTGCCTGCTTCAACTGCACATTGCGCAAGAGGAAACCAAATTCGGTTTCAGTTTCGACGAATGCCGGAAAATGTTTGCGGATGACAAGTGGAAAGAGCTTGAAAATGTCCGGATATGCGGATTGATGGGTATGGCAACAAATACCGAGAATACCGAACAAATCAAAGCTGAATTTTGTTTATTAAATAGTTTCTTCCAAGAGGTTAAAACTACGTGGTTTCCCGATGTGGAATGGTTCCGGGAATTGTCTATGGGAATGTCCCATGATTATCATGAGGCAATCGCCGCCGGCAGTACCTTGGTACGCGTAGGAAGTAAAATATTTGGAGAAAGAATCTATTAAATAACAAATAACTATTATCATGGCAACATTAACAACTACTTTTGCAGGGTTGAGACTTAGAAACCCGATTATTGTCAGCAGTTCCGGACTTACCGACAGCGCTGCTAAAAACCAAAAACTTTATGAGGCCGGGGCGGGAGCTATTGTACTCAAATCTCTTTTTGAAGAGCAAATCATGATGGAAGCCGATTGGCTCGGAGATCCCAATATGTATCCGGAAGGAAGTGATTATCTGGTAGGATATATACGCGAACACAAATTGGGTGAGTATTTGAACTTAATCAAAGAGAGCAAGAAAGTCTGCAACATTCCCATCATTGCCAGTATCAACTGTTATCAGGATGCGGATTGGACAGAGTTTGCCAAGAAAATAGAAGAGGCCGGCGCTGACGCATTGGAAATCAACGTCCTTGCCTTGCAAACTGACATGCAATATGTGTACGGTTCGTTTGAACAACGCCATATCGACATTTTGAGCCGCATCAAACAAACGACCAATATCCCCATCATCATGAAATTGGGAGACAACCTTACCAATCCGGTAGCTCTCATTGACCAGCTATATGCCAATGGTGCTGCGGCAGTAGTAATGTTCAACCGTTTTTATCAACCGGACATTGATATCGAGAATATGACCCAACGTGCCGGAAACATATTCAGCACAGATGCCGACTTGTCTAAGTCTTTGCGCTGGATAGGTATTGCCTCTGCCGCTGTCAGCAAGTTGGATTATGCGGCATCCGGCGGCATACACGCTCCCGAAGGAGTAGTGAAAGCCATTCTGGCGGGTGCTGCGGCTGTAGAGATATGCAGTGTACTCTACCGGAACTCCGATGCCATCATCGAGGAATATGTACGTTTCCTGAATTTATGGATGGAACGTAAGGGAATGGAAAATATCAACCAGTTCAAAGGTACGCTGAATGTAAGTGACTTGAATGGGGTAAACACATTCGAACGCACCCAATTCCTGAAATATTTCTCTTCACACAAATAAGCATAGCTTATATATGACAAACGGATGATGCACCTATGCGCATCATCCGTTTTTTTATATCATGGATTTATATCCACTTAAACAATCATCCCCCCCTACTCTTTCTTATCCAATACTTCAAAACAGGAATTCTTGCTGACAAATTCAGGAACGATGTCTTTCATGGCAGCTACAATCTTCATCTGGTCATAAGTATAGCTGACGTCAATCAATTTCTGAATACGCGCTTTCACCTCGTCATAATCATACTCGCGCACAGTGGCGATCATAATCTTTTCGTGATAGGTAGGTTTGGTAAGCTCCTTGACATTAAGCAACTCCTCATACAATTTCTCGCCGTGACGTAATCCGGTAAACTCTATCTTCACATCCGTACGTCCGGAAAGGCTTATCATGCGTTTGGCAAGATCTACAATCCGCACCGGTTTACCCATATCAAAGATGTAAATCTCTCCACCATGTCCCATGCTACCGGCTTCGAGCACCAGGCGGCAAGCTTCCGGAATAGTCATAAAGTAGCGTATAATTTCCGGATGAGTTACCGTCACAGGACCGCCACGTTGTATCTGGTCGCGAAAACGAGGTATAACCGAACCGTTTGACCCAAGAACATTTCCAAAACGAGTCGTAATGAACTGCGTAAAAGGTCCGTTTTCCGCCTGTGCCTGCAACTTCTTTGCCAACGACTGGATATAAATCTCACAGATGCGTTTGGAACATCCCATTACATTGGTGGGGTTCACCGCCTTATCCGTAGAAATCATGACAAACTTCTCCGCACCGTATTTCACCGCCAAATCGGCAACAGTACGCGTTCCGTAAACATTTATCTGGATAGATTCGGACACGTTATCTTCCATCATCGGTACATGTTTGTAGGCTGCCGCATGAAAAATATACTGTGGCTTATACCGTTTGAATATTTCCTCCATACGAGTTGCATTGGAAATATCGGCAATAATGGTTTCGGCATCAATATCGCGCCAACGGTCCTGCAACTCCAAACGAATGTCGTGCAACGGAGTCTCCGCCTGGTCTATAAGGATGAGTTTATAAGGATTGAAAGAAGCTACCTGGCGCATGATTTCACTACCGATAGAGCCTGCAGCCCCGGTAATCATCACCCGCTTGCCTTCCAAATGGGAAGCAACCTTATGGATATCAATCTCAATAGGATTGCGTTGCAACAAGTCCTCAATCTGTATTTCTTTCAGTTGAGCACGGTCCAGAGGTTGTCCGTTCCATTCACTCAACGGTGGAGCCGTCATCAACTTGATATTATGCGACAACAGGCGATCTGCCATATCGGAACGCTTGAATGCCTCCATCTTGGCAGGAGAAACGATAATGGTATGCACATCACGGTCGTCCAGGCAATCCATCAAGTTGCCATCATTGGGATATACCTTTACACCCATCATCACCTTATTAATAAGTTCCGGTTCATCGGCAATGAACCCCCGCAGACGGTAATGGTTACGCAAATTAACACGCAACGCCTTTGCAATATTCACTCCTGCCTCTTTAGCTCCGTAAATAAATACATTGGCACTGTGCGAACCGTCAAAGTTCAACGCTTCGAAGAATATCTTTACAAGTACACGGGAACATGCCATCATGGCAAAACTGATGATATAAGACATGAAAAACACCGTAGCGGGCGCTACATGGATACCCAGGCATTTTTTTGCCAGCACACCCGTTATCATCAGCAACGCATAAGAAACCGTCAGCGACACGAATATGCGCATTATATCTACAAACGATGAAAAACGCAGTACGCTGGAATACGTACGGAACACTCTAAAAAATATCAGATTGACCAACACCGTCCATACAATCGTTATATCCACAGACGATGATTCCGAAAAAAGAATCCGAAAATCGTATCGCAACGCATAAGACAACAAGCTGGATACGACAATTATAAGCACATCAACCAATAGAACAGTCCATATCGGCAATACCTTTGCTGAAAGGTACCGATGAAAAAAGTTTCGCTTCATCACGTTTGACAGTTTTTGTTTTAGGTACCGCAAAGATACACTATTTTTTATCAAAGCGAAGAAGAAATTAATAAAATATTACGGCTCGTTCATTTAAGAGAGTTAGAGATGTTGTTATTTCACATCGCTTCGTTAGGAGCCGTTAAAGAAGTTAAAGGAATTAAGGCCGATACTCTTGTATATGATATTGTTACAAAAGTATCGGCTTTAGCTCCTAAGCCGACTTGGCGGCTGATAACTCCTTTTAACCCCTTGATATAAAAAAGTCCTGATATTTTATTACATCAGATTACTTGCCAATTCACTTAACTGGCTACGTTCTCCTTTTACCAAATTGATATGTGCAAACAGGTTCTGGTCTCTCATGCGGTCTATCATATAAACAAGCCCATTGGACTGGTTATCCAAATACGGCTGGTCTATCTGCTGGATATCACCCGTAAAGACCATCTTCGTTCCTTCTCCGGCACGCGTTATAATCGTTTTTATTTCGTGAGGAGTAAGATTTTGCGCTTCATCGATGATGCAATAAGTCTCGCTCAGGCTACGTCCACGAATAAAAGCCAGGGCTTCAATGACAAGCTGGTCGCTTTTCTGCATATCATCCAGCCTTTTCACCTCGCTCGAATTTGATGCGAACTGGTGTTTGATGACGTTCAAATTATCAAACAGCGGCTGCATATAGGGAGCCACCTTCTCATTGGCATCGCCCGGCAGGAAACCAAGATCCTTATTGGACAAAGCAACGATAGGACGCGCCAGCAGGATTTGTTTATAATCCGTCAGCTTGCCCAAAGCAGCAGCCAGTGCCAACAATGTCTTACCGGTTCCCGCCTTACCGGTAAGAGCTACCAACTTGATATTCGGGTCGTTCAGTACCTCGAAAGCAAAACTCTGCTCGGCATTACGCGGTTCGATTCCGTAGTTTTTCGTCTTGTTTACGCGGCAGACAGAGTGGGTAAAAGGATTATAGCGTGCAAGCACACTGCTACGGTCGCTTTTCAGCACAAAGCATTCATTCGGATGCAGAATATCCTTAAAGTCGAATTCACTGATATCCAACCCTTCTTTGGACGAGTAGATACGGTCTATCAACCCCGGATCGACTCCTTCAAATACCTCATTCGATTTTTCAAATATATCTACATTGACTACCTTGTCATTGATATAATCCTCGCACAGCAGCCCGATAGAACGCGCTTTCATGCGAAGATTAATGTCTTTGGTGACAAGAATAGATTTCATTTCCGGCTTCTTCTCCGTCAGCCAGTCCACTACGGACAGTATCTGATGATCGGGAATACGTTCCGGAAAGGAACTGCGTACACGAGACGAATCTACCGAACCTGCCACTACAAACAAATGTCCCAACCCCTCGCCCAGCGGAGCACCTTTTGTAAAAAGGTTATCATCGGTAATCATATCGAGTTCCCGAACAAACTCACGGGCATTGAAATTTATCTGCTCGTTGCCTTTCTTGAATTTATCGAGCTCTTCAAGCACTACAATGGGAAGATAAATGTCGTTCTCTTGAAAATTCCTCAAACAGTTATAATCGTGAAGAATAACATTCGTATCAATCACAAAATTTTTCTTGGTTCCCATACTCTTTATATTTAAATTGTTTATACCTTATACCGACAATATAAAATAAAGCAAGCCATACACACTTAAATAAAAATGCCTTATCTTTGCCGTTCTTAAAGATAACAATTTAATAAGGAGAAAAGATTTCTTTCCCGTTAATTTTTATAAAAGATGGACTATCAGAACACTTTAACATACTTATATAACAGTGTGCCCATGTTCCAGCAAGTGGGTGGCGCGGCATACAAAGAAGGATTGGAAAATACACATACATTGGACGCTCACTTCGGACACCCCCACCGTTCATTCCGTACAATCCATATAGCGGGAACCAACGGTAAAGGGTCTTGTTCCCACACGCTGGCTGCCATATTGCAGGAAGCCGGATATCGCGTAGGGCTCTACACCTCTCCACATTTGATAGATTTCCGCGAACGTATCCGTATAAACGGTCTGCCTATACCGGAAGAATACGTAGTGCGCTTTGTTGAGGAAGAACGTGGCTTTTTTGAACCGCTGCATCCTTCTTTCTTTGAATTGACCACTGCGATGGCATTCCGTTATTTTGCCGATGAGAAAGTGGATGTAGCCGTTATCGAAGTCGGACTGGGCGGCAGACTGGATTGTACGAACATCATTCATCCGGACTTGTGTATCATTACCAATATAAGCCCCGACCATACCCAGTTTTTAGGCGACACCCCGGCAAAGATAGCAAAAGAAAAAGCGGGTATCATCAAGACAGGTGTTCCTGTGGTCATCGGAGAAACCACCCCTGAAACCAAACCGGTTTTCCTGCAAAAAGCGGAAGAAGAGAAAGCGCCCATCACATTTGCGGAAGACATGATGAACAATGATTATCCCGAGCTGCAAACAGAGCTGCAAGGACTTTATCAGATAAAGAACACACGAACCGTCCTCGCCGCCCTGCCACTACTGCAAAAAGCCGGCTACCGGATAGACGAATCCGGTGTACGTAACGGTTTTGCCCATGTCTGCGAACTGACAGGCTTGATGGGACGCTGGCAGAAATTACAGGACACCCCTACCCTGATATGCGACACCGGACACAATGTAGGTGGCATAACATACATCGTAGAGCAACTGAAACAGCAGACTTTTCGCCAACTCCACATAGTAATAGGTATGGTAAATGACAAGGACGTGAACGGCGTACTTGCCTTACTTCCCCAAAATGCCACCTATTATTTCACCAAAGCCGGCGTAAAACGCGCACTTCCTGAAGAAGAGTTGTGCAAACTCGCCGCTAAAGCCGGCTTGCAAGGAGAGTGCTATCCGGACGTGGCTGCCGCCGTGATTGCCGCACAAGAAAAAAGCCACCCGGAAGACTTCATCTTCGTAGGTGGCAGTAACTTTATCGTAGCGGATTTATTAGCGGACCGCGATGCACTCAATCTCCACTAAGGCATCTTTCGGAAGCGCCTTCACGGCAACTGCCGAGCGGGCGGGAAAATCTCCGTCAAAATAAGTGGCATATACCTTATTCATGTCGGCAAACAAGGACATATCCGCCAGAAAGACGGTAGTCTTTACGATATTCGCCATGCTTAGTCCTGCCTCTTCCAGAATGTGCTTCACATTCTCCAACGACTGGCGTGCCTGAGCCTCCGCACCTTCCGCCATTACTCCGGTAGCAGCATCAATGGGCAACTGACCCGATACAAACACCATTCCGTTTGCTTCAATAGCTTGACTGTATGGACCTATTGCCCCCGGAGCCTTTTGGCTGCAAATTACTTTTTTCATAATTTTTGTTCCTTTTATCTGTTCATTATCAAATATATCACATCTTTCTTTACAATATTCTCAAAAAAGTCAGTAGGTTCATGCAGTATTTCCCGAAACCGTGCATTTATCATACAGACACACGAAAGACAATTTCATTCATAACCGATTAATACCTAAGACTTAACTTCTATTTAACAAGGGAAAATTTCCCCAATAAAGGCTCTGCTTTCATCGGCAGGGCCTTTATCTTTAATTATAGAACTTATTTACAGTGCTTTTCAATCAGTTCATTCACATTCGGATCGCCCAATTCTTTTGCCTTTGCAAAACTTTGGCACGCCTCCTCCTTTTGCTTCATTTGCAGTTGGGCAATTCCCATTAGCCGATAAGCTTCGGAATATGAAGGGTCAATCGCCAAAGCATCTTGCAATACCTCCAAAGCCTCCTTATTACGTCCTACACGAATATTGACAACAGCAAGTTCCGCACGGTAAGTCAAGTCTTTCGGATTTAGTTCAATGGCTTTCTCCATATCGTTCAATGCCCGTTGGAACTGCCTGGCACCTAATGCCGCCTGCTCACGATAGAAATAGAATACATCATTCACCTTACCGTTCACTGCCTTGTAGTAAGCATCGTAATCCAACATGGCGGCACGTGCCCGATTTGCATTCATGCGGGCTTGGGCACGTTCCAACAGGTAGGGAGCGGCTTCTTCCGTATACGGTTCGGCGAAACGCGCCATACAACTATCCATCAACGCCAATATTTCTTCCGCCGGAGCTTTCATCAGTTCTTTGGTCTTCGCCGCGCTAAAGAAAGTTGCCGGTGATGCCATATCGGATTGGTTAACTTTTTCATAGCAGGTCAAAGCCGCCGGATAATCTTGCTTTGCAAACAGAATATCTCCTTCTGTCTGTACATACACCGGAAGTTCTTGAACAGCAGATGCCTTTCTTATTTCATCTACCGCCTTATCGTAAGACCAGTCTTTATAAGGCTTCTCCGGATTGCCCAACATATAATTGTATATCAGCTTGGCACGATTGTAATACACATCATCTTTCTTTTGCGCCACACTCAAGGCCTTATCCATGTCAGCCGCCACATTATCCATCGTGACATCATCCTTAGAATGATACAACCGGTTGGTGGCACGGCGTATATAGCCATCGGCACTGTTCGGATATTCAACGATAAAATCATCCAACAACGCCGCATACTTCTCCGGAGCAACCTGCGAAGATGCCATGAAGAGGAACACTAAAGCTTGTTCTTCCGTGTCGGGCAATGCTTTCTTGATGCCGATATTCTTTAAAGCCATATCACTGAAAGAGAATGCGGATACACTTTGAGTCATTGCAAAGTCCGCATCCACCGCATAGCATATCGTAGCAGTATCGGCACCGGATGATTTCTGCGCAAGAGCAAAAACCTGCCCCTCCTCGGTCATGACAGGACAACTCACCATTTTATCTTTCAGGCGCACGTTGAGCGTATAATAATAATATTTCTCGGAGAATTTATCCGCAGCTTTCATTTGTCCGGAAGTGTAAGAACGGTCTTTTTGCGTGGAATAAGGCAAAATATACACATTAGTACCTACCGCCGGAGCCACGCTTGCCAAATTCAATGCCGGAACCTTCTTGGCGGATATACCTACACGAAACTTAATGACATCGTACATATCATTCGCACCCAGAACAGAAGTTACCGACATCTGCACACCTTCCGAATTTATCACTACTGCCCGTTGCGCACCCTTGAATAACGAATAATCGGACAAGGCAACACCGTCTTCCGTCACGAAAAATCCGTTTCCGGTATTCAAAATCTTATCATCCTCGCCATAAGTAACCACCGAGAATACGGCACGTTTGGCTTTCTCCACCCATTTAGGGGCTTGTGCTACACTCCACTGCGCCAAAAGACACAGCGCGAAAAGCAGGAAAATCTTCTTTTTCATATTTAGTTGTTTCTTTGTTTCACAGCTTCATAAATCAAGATACCGGCTGCAACAGATACATTGAGAGACTCAATCGTACCCAACATCGGAATCTTCACCCATTCATCGCACAATGCAAGGTTATCGTAAGAAACTCCCTTATCCTCAGCACCCATAATGATACACATGGGACCGGTATAATCGGCTTTTGTATAATCATAGTCTCCTTTTTCAGTAGCGGCTACAATATGGAAACCGCTATTCTTAAGGAATTGCAACGTATCTTTCAGACTCTGTTCGCGACATACAGGCAAGGTATGCAATGCACCTGCCGAAGTCTTTACGGCATCAGCATTTACCGTCACACTGTTCTTGGCAGGAATAATAACGGCATCTACCGCCGCACACTCGCAGGTGCGGGCTATCGCTCCGAAATTACGCACATCCGTTATGCCGTCCAGCATAACGAACAACGGGTTTTTGCCTTCTTCAAACAGGAACGGCACGAGGTCTTCCGTCTTCTGATAAGTCACGGCAGAAACAAACGCCACCACGCCTTGATGGTTCTTACGCGTAATGCGGTTGATGCGCTCTACCGGCACACGCTGCACCGGTATTAAAGTTCCCTTCAATGCTGCAAACAACTCTTTGGAGAGTTCGCTCTGAATATCCTTCTTTACCAATATCTTGTCAATATCCTTACCAGCCTGAATAGCTTCTATCACGGCACGGACGCCAAAAATCATTTCACTTTTATCTATCATTGTATCTTATTGTTTTTTTGTTCTACTTTAGCCTGCCAAAGTTCTACTCTACGGTTGTAAAGTTCTACTTTATAACCGCAGCATACAACATCCGTCAGACGATGCCTAACAACGCTTTCGCATTGTTCAGCGCAGCTTCAGTCAAGGTAGCACCACTCAGCATGTGGGCTATCTCCTCTACCCGCTCTTCATCCGTCAAGCGGCGGATGTGGCTATTGGTTTCCGTTTCATTATCCTGCTTATACACTTTATAATGAACACGCCCACGGGCGGCAATCTGCGGCAAGTGGGTGATACTGATAACCTGGCGGTCGCTATTGCCCATCTCCTGCATGATATCCGCCATACGGTCGGCAATCTCGCCAGAGACGCCGGTATCTATTTCATCGAATACGATAGTGGGCAACTTCACCGCTCCGGCTATCATTGCCTTGACAGAAAGCATGACGCGGGCTATCTCACCACCCGAAGCCACCGAAGAAATATTCTGCAAAGCCCCATTCTTATTAGCGGAGAAAAGGAAGTTCACCGTATCCACGCCATGCGCACCCGGTTCCTTACGCGTACCTATTTCCACTTGGAAACGGACATTGGGCATGCCCAGCGGTATCAGGCGTGACGCCATTTGCTTCTCAACCTCGCGAGCGGCGGCAGTACGCAATCCGGTAAGTACCGCAGCCTGTTTTTTCACCTTATCATATAAGGCCTCGCTACGCACTTTCAATGCTTCAATCTGTTCATCCGATGAAGTGATGTTGGAGAGCTTGGCGGCATAATCATCCGCCAGCACCAGAAGTTCATCCACCGTAGAGACACGATGCTTCTGCTGAAGCGTATAAATCAAGTTCAGGCGGTCGTTTACTTCTTCCAACCGAACAGGGTTAAATTCAATCTCCTCCTCTTTTCCTGAAATCTCTTGAGAAATATCTTTCAATTCGATGTAGCTGCTTTCCAGACGTTCGGCAAGTTCCCCGGCAACAGGATATACTTTCTCCAAACCCGCCATTGTATTCAGGCACTCCTTCAGTGCCGAAAGCAAACCGCCTTCATCGGAGTTCATCGCCTGACCGGCACGAAAAAATCCCGCCTTTATCTCTTCCGCATGGCTTAGCGTATCGGCTTCCTGTTCCAGTTCCTCCTGTTCTCCGACAGCCAAATGCGCATCTTCCAACTGCTCCAACTGAAAACGGATGTAATCCTCGTCAGCCTTATTTTGTGCGGCAACTACTATAAGGTTTTCCAAGTCCTGCCGTACCTGCTTCCATTCCCGATAAAAAGATTGATATTTACTCAATTCATCTTCATCGTGCGCCAACAGGTCCAACACATTCAACTGGAAACCTTCTTTGTTCAACAACAAATTCTGATGTTGCGAGTGTACGTCAATCAATTGTTCGCCCAGTTCTTTCATCTGTACCAGCGAAGCGGGCGTATCATTAATAAACGCACGGCTTTTGCCCGAAGCATAGACCTCACGGCGCAGGATACATTCATCTTCGTATTCCAGTTCATTTTCCTCAAAGAAAGGCTGCATGCCATAGCCGGCAATCTCGAAACGGGCTTCAATCACACACTTTGCAGCACCCCGTCTGATGGACTTCACATCGGCACGCTGTCCCAGCAACAGGCCGATAGCACCCAATATAATGGATTTTCCGGCACCGGTCTCGCCGGTAATCACCGAAAATCCACTGCCGAAGCCTATGTCGAGCTTCTCGATAAGCGCATAATTCTGTATATATAAAGAACGCAACATTTTATAACTTGAGAATTAAGAATTGAGAATAAGAGATACACTAATGCTTCATTACGTCCACCAAATAATCGATGATGTCCGCAGCCACTTCCGCTTTGGACTTCAAAGGATAATCCTTTTTACCGCCGCGGTCGATAATGCTGATTTTATTGGTGTCGTAACAGAAACCGGCTCCTTTGTCATTCAATGAGTTGAGCACGATAAAATCCAAATTCTTACGGTTTAGCTTATCTTCCGCATTATGCTGTTCGTTATTGGTTTCGAGGGCAAATCCCACCAATACCTTGTCAGGACAGTTCTTCTTCATCTCTCCCAGACAGGCAGCGATATCCCGGGTCGGCTTCAAATTCAAAGACATATCCCCGGTCTGTTCCCGCTTTATTTTGCTATCGGCAACCTGTTCCGGGGTGTAGTCGGCAACGGCAGCTGCCATAATAACGGCATCCGCATCGCCAAATGAAGCTACAGCCGCCTCAAACATCTGTCCGGCAGACTCCACACTGAGATATTGGTGCATGGCATAATGCGGCTGTAACCGGACAGGTCCTGAAACAAGAATGACCTTTGCCCCTCTTGACGCACATTCATCGGCAAGCGCCAAGCCCATTTTGCCCGACGAGTAATTACCGATAAAACGTACCGGATCAATCTTTTCGTACGTAGGTCCGGTGGTAATCATGATTGTCTTACCCACCAGGTCGCCCTCTTTTGCCGCAAAGAATTCTTCCAAACAATGGACTATCACATCCGGTTCTTCCATTCTGCCCTTCCCTACCAAATGGCTTGCCAATTCGCCCGTACCCGGCTCTATGATATGGTTGCCGTATGAACGCAGCGTATCCAAATTCTTTTGAGTGGACGGATGGGCATACATGTCCAAATCCATTGCAGGAGCAATAAAGACCGGGGCTTTGGCAGACAGGTAAGTGGTTATAAGCATATTGTCGGCAATGCCATTCGCCATTTTGCCGATAGTGGAAGCCGTGGCGGGAGCTATCAGCATGGCATCCGCCCATAAACCCAAATCCACATGGCTGTTCCAAGTCCCGTCGCGCTGTGCAAAAAATTCACTGATGACAGGCTTGCTTGTGAGAGCAGACAGCGTAATGGGGGTTATAAATTCCTTTCCGGCAGGAGTTATAACGACTTGCACTTCCGCTCCCCGTTTTATTAATCCGCGGATGATATGACAAGCTTTATATGCGGCAATACTTCCCGTAATGCCGAGTACTATTTTCTTTCCTTTCAGTGGATTTGCCATGAAATCAAATTCTATTTATATAATCAAGTACAACACTACACTACTTCCGGGTCATTTCACGCAAACGGATTTTAGTCAGCATGGCTTTGGTATTCAGCGTAAAATCACTGTTCAGTATCCAACTGTAATATCCCGGATCACGCTTCAACACATCTGCCACCGACATGCCTTTATACTTACCGAAATTAAACACTTCCACACCCTTGTCATCGTATACCATACGTCCGGCAAAGTCTACATTCTTATTGAAACTGGAATAATCCGACAAGAAAGCCACATCGTTCTGCAAGTCGGGATAACGGTCCAGCTGCGACATCAGCACCTCGTAAGTGGCACGCGTATCGGCTTCCGCCGTATGCGCGTCTTCCAAATTCTTGCCGCAATAGAATTTATAAGCGGCAGACAGCGTACGCTGCTCCATTTTATGGAAAATAACCTGCACATCCACAAACTTACGGCGACTCATATCAATATCCACATCCGCACGCAGGAACTCTTCCGCCAACACGGGAATATCAAAACGGTTGGAGTTGAAACCGGCAAGGTCGCACCCCTCAATATCGTTGGCTATGCTGCGTGCCACTTCCTTGAAGGTGGGACACTGCGCCACATCTTCGTCATAAATACCATGAACGGCGGAAGCCTCCTCAGGAATATGCATTCCGGGATTGATGCGCATGGTCTTGGTTTCCTCATTTCCGTTGGGATATACTTTGAGATAACAGATTTCCACTATTCGGTCCGAGTTGATATTTGTTCCTGTAGTCTCCAAATCGAAAAAGACAATCGGATTTTTCAGATTTAATTTCATTATTTTCTATGTTTATTGTTTCACCCCAAAAGCTTCCCGGATTTAATCTTTTAGGCACGGACTGCACGGAACTCACAGTTTCGGTCCTATCCGTAACCGCATTGGTCCATGCAATTCGTGCCTAAAATCCATAAAGTACTCGTTTATCCGGGGCATTCGCCATCATGCCCTTTTACGGTAAAAAGAATTATTATTCTCAGTCATTCAGCATCATCGGCATCAGCAGCATCAGCAAGTCTTCGTTTTCGTCCTGCTCTACCGGAACAATAACGCCGGCGCGCGAAGGATCCGCCAACTCTATAACTACTTCATCCGCCGATATATTATTCAGAATATCAATGAGGAAAGTAGATTTAAAGCCGATACTCATCGGATTACCGGCATACTGGCACGGCTGCGTCTCCTCTGCCGAAGTGGAGAAGTCGATGTCCTGTGCCGAAATCACAATCCGATTATCCTGCATGCGCAGTTTGATAAGGCTGCTTGCCTGTGAAGAGAAAATGGAAACACGACGCAACGCACCAATCAGCTGCTGACGGTCTACAGTCACTTTATACGGATTGTTCTGCGGAATTACGGAGTTATAGTTCGGATAACGTCCCTCAATCAGGCGGCATACCATGCGATAGCTTTCCAAAGTAATCACCGCATTGCGTTCGTCAAATTCAATGGTTACCATGCCCTGCTCTTTCGGCAAAAGATTCTTCATCAGATTGGCAGGCTTCTTTGGCAAGATGAAGGCGGCACGTTCGTTGCCTTTAGCAGCCAGCGTCTTGCAGCGCACCAGTTTATGACCGTCGGAAGCCACCATCGTTATGTCTTCGGTAGTAATATCGAAATAGATACCGTTCATCACCGGACGGAGTTCGTCATCGGCTGTGGCAAACACCGCACGGTTGATGCCACCCAGCAACACCTGCGCATCCATTTCCACACGAACGGCATTCTCGCCCAACATTGCCGATTGCGGGAATTCGTCCGCATTCTGCCCCATCAGGCTGTATTTACCGTTTTGATACTGTACCGTTATCTCCAAAGAATCCGTATTTACATCGAAAGCCAACGGCTGTTCGGGAATTTCCTTCAAAGCGTCCAACAAAGTCTTGGCAGTCACAGCGAAACGTCCGTCAGCATCACTTTCATTCACCTCAACCGTGGTAACCATCGTCGTTTCACTGTCGGAAACGGTTACAGACAAAGTTCCGTCTTGTAGTTCAAAAAGGAAACAATCCAAAATAGGCAGCGCATTCTTCGAATTAATCACGCGGCTGATAGCCTGCAAATGGCTGGAGAGCGCAGTACTCGAAACGATAAATTTCATATATTCTATATATTTAAGTTTTAATTTCAGCTAACTTGTTAACTAACGGACAAAGTTAAAAAAAGAATTTCCTACGACAAAGAAATAGCAAGAAAAAACCGCCGTTTATTCGTCGCATGTCCCTAAAAAATCGTAACTTCGCCGCATCATTTAAAAAGAGAACAATGGAATTTACAGGAAAAATTATCGCCATACTCCAGCCCAGAGGCGGAGTTTCCAAAGCATCAGGCAATGAGTGGAAAGCGCAAGAATACGTTATCGAAGATCACGGACAGTATCCCCGTAAGATGTGTTTTGACGTATTCGGAGCAGATAAAATAGAACAATTCAACATCCAGATGGGTGAAGAATTGACAGTTTCTTTCGATATTGACGCACGTCAGTGGCAAGACCGTTGGTTCAACAGTATCCGCGCATGGAAAGTGGAACGCGTCAGTGCCGCCGCACCGGCACCGGGCGCACCGGTTCCGCCGCCGGCTCCGTCTGCAGCACCGGAATTTTTGTCGGGAGATGCAAAAGACGACCTGCCTTTCTAAATAGAGAAGCAACAATACGTTTGTAAAATAAGAAAAAGACCGTGTATGCACAAGTGCATACACGGTCTTTTCCGTTATAAACCGTTAAACTGTTATTCCTTGATTTCAATTTCCGATTTCCCCGCCTTTGTATAATAGGACAAGATTAGGATATACCACATCGTCCATACACGTAAACTGTATAGCTATAACAAAGTGGCGGAAGAACTTGGAGTGGCGGAAAAAGAAATTCGGTATCAGCCGCACATAATTTTCCGGTTGAAGCATCATTTCTCCCATATCCGCCATCATAGCAAAATTATAATACGGAGAAAGACTGCCTACCCCCTCCTCATACACCGAAGTACCGTCCAGCACCTCCCCATTCTCTACAGCGTCTATGTAGGCAGAAAGGCTACGCGCATCGGGTGCCAACAATAAAGCTCCTTTATAAAAACAGGCACACGTATGAAGCGCAGATTCCGTAATCCCCGTCAATTGCGTCAATATAGTATTCCGGGGCAACACATACTGCCGATACTTCCGTGCACGCGGATACTGCTTATAATCGGGAGATATCTGCGAAACAGCCGGAGCGTCTTCTTCTTTCGGAGTGGCATACAGCAAATTTTGCAGATAACGTTCCGCCCGTACCTCATCTTTTACCGCAACGCTCATTACGGCGCAAGGATACCGGTCTGTAGTATCTTTAGATTGAAACAAGCAGGACATAATACTCTCTCCGGCATGCTCCTTCATAAATCCCATCCAATCTTCATCCCGTTTTTTGATATAATCGGAATAAGTCGCCTTGGCATACTCCTGCTGTGAAGTAAAACCGAACATGGCTTCCAAGTCCGAAATAGCCCATTGGTTATAGAAGAAAGCAGAAGCAGGAAGCCGCTCTCCCGAAAAATCTTTTATCGGATTCTGCCTGCGAAGCGCATTGATAAACGTACGGGTAGTATCCGCCCCATGGCTGATGCCTGAACAATAAACAGCCTCTTCATTGAATTTCATATCAAACTCCGCCCAACTCCCCAAGTGTGCATGCGAACGAATGCCATCCGTTTTTTTACCCATATTCACCTCTTTCATACGCACATACACCGTTGCAGCCACATTGGTGCGTTTTCCTGCATACATGGTGCGGAAAGAAAGCATATCCATCAACGACCGTTTGGAGCAGCGGGCATCAATAACCTGCTCTATCAAACGTTTTTGAAAACTGACTGCAAAAAAATCCGGCGTGAAATAGGTTGCAAGAAAACGTCCATCCGCCATGGGATAAATACGTATCTCCTCACCATTATAATCAAAGTATTTGGAGGGAAACGTACTGGAACAGTACTTACGTATAAAAGATTCCACCAACTCGTAGTCTCCCGCCCCCAAACTGCAATACAACACCTGGTTTAAAGGAGTGTCCGGCTCATGAAAACTGATAAGCATCTTGTTCATCTGCCTGCTCAACCCATGCGGAGTGTCGCCCACCAATGTGTCAAGGTACTTCTTCAGATAAACAAAAAGTTCCGAAACATATAGGAAATGATCGTCCTTGCTACAATGCAATCCGTTGATATCTTGCATTAAATCAGCCATACGGTCTGTCTCAAACACAGCCGTGGCATTTTGCGGCACTAAAGTAAAGAGATTAAAATCCTGCCGGTTTTCCACCGCATTCATACGCAGAAACGAGTATACGCCAAACCCCGTACACAGCAACACTATGGACACAACAACGACTATTCGTATAAGGGTTTTCTGTTTCATGGCATACATTCATCAACTGTTGGCAAAAATAGACATTCTTACTAATAAAACAAAACAAACCTTTCAAAAAGTTTAGAAATCTATTTCCATACCATCATAAGCCAAGTGTACATGGGACGGCAACCTATTGTCAACTTCGGCATGCAATCCCGTATGATGGCTCATGTGGATGAAATAAGTTTCTTTTGCACCGATACGTTCTGCAGCCGCCAACGCCTCCATAATGCTTTGGTGCGTAGGATGCGGTTGCGGCCGCAAGGCATTTATTACCAAAACATCCACTCCCTGCAATTGTTCATACGAGGTGTCCGGCATTGTAAGCATATCTGTCACATAACCCAAACGCCTGCCGATACGGTATCCCAAGATAGGCAGACGACCGTGCATCACGGCAACCGGCAGCACTTCCGTCTTCCGGATAGCAAAAGGCTTGCCTGCTTCCACTTCCTGCAAGTAAATGCGCGGCACTCCCGGATATTTCTTATCCACAAAGCAATAAGGCATACGCTCCCGCAGGTGAGTAGCTGTGTAAGCATCCGAAAAGAGAGGAATTTCCGAAAGACGGCAGAAGGGACGCAAATCGTCTAATCCGCCTACATGATCGTAATGTTCGTGAGTTAGCAGTACGCCGTCTATCCGCTCATAAATGGAAGTACGCAGCATTTGCGTCCTGAAATCGGGACCGCAATCTATCAATATCACCGCATCGTCCGTATGCACTAACGCCGACGCACGCAAACGGTTGTCGCGCGGGTCGGCAGATGTGCAGACAGGACACGTACAGCCCATTTCCGGTACTCCGGTGGATGTTCCGCTTCCTAATATAGTCAGTTTCATAACAGTTTCTCCACTAATAATTATGATGTCTGCTAAAAGACAGTATCAATCGCGATACAAAGATACGTAAAAACAACCGCTTCCATAACAAACAGGACAAGTAAGAGTAAGAGTTTAACAAAATTCATAAATATCCGGTCTATAAAGAAAACGAAAGAGACGTATTTACCTTTTCACAAAATCCATAGAGATTGACTTCAGTCGCCACTCATTTTTCTTTTTCTCAAAAAATGCCGTAAGATAAACGGTGGAAAGCCGATTGGGAGAAAAGTTCCCTGCAACCAGTTTGGCTGTCCGTCTTCTTATATTCATCTTATGGATTTCGAGAATAAAGCGGCAAGACGTTGTATCTACATCCGCCTTATCTATAATACGGAATTTCAAACAAGATACATTCTCGGTAAATTGATTATCAATAAGATATGCCATCCCTATATTATCCACAAACTCATTTATCAGAGTGCACTTAAGAGATTTTACATCTTGTGAAAAACAATTTATGTTTATAGTTTCCAAAAACATTATAAG
>NZ_CAJTSC010000028.1 GCF_910578895.1 uncultured Bacteroides sp. | reverse complement strand
CCCCCTCTCTTTTCTTATGCTTTTCAGCCACCCCCTCAATCAGAGCGCACCTACTTCTTTCAGAGCAGCGTTAGTCTTGTGAACGGCAGCGGCGCTGGCAGCAAATTTAGCCTTTTCGTCAGCATTCAGTTCCAGTTCTACAATCTTCTCGATACCATTCTTGCCAAGGATTACGGGAACACCGATGCAAATGTCCGATTCGCCATATTCGCCTTCCAGATATACCGAGCAGGGAATCATCTTCTTCTGGTTGTGGATGATAGACTCTACAACGTATGCGCCTGCCGCACCCGGAGCATACCATGCGGAAGTGCCCAGCAACTTAGTGAGCGTAGCGCCGCCTACCATTGTGGAAGCCACCACTTCGTCCAACTTCTCTGCGCTCAACAGCGTGCTTACCGGCTGACCTTTGTAAGTGGCAAGGCGAGCCAAAGGAATCATGGTAGTATCGCCGTGGCCGCCGATAACCATGCCTTCCACTTCGTTGGCATTGCAGCCCAAAGCCTGAGACAGGAAGTATTTGAAACGTGAGCTGTCCAAAGCGCCACCCATACCGATGATGCGGTTCTTGGGAACACCCAAAGACTTCAGAGCCAGGTAAGTCATCGTATCCATCGGGTTGGAGATAACTACGAGGATAGCGTTGGGAGAATATTTCAGAATGTTCTGTGCAACCGACTTGACGATACCTGCATTCACGCCGATCAGCTCTTCGCGGGTCATGCCCGGCTTACGGGGAATGCCTGAAGTGATTACCACAACATCAGAGTTGGCAGTCTTCTCATAATCGTTGGTACAGCCTACGACAGTGGTGTCGAAGCCCAACAGCTGAGCAGTCTGCATCATATCCATTGCTTTACCCTCTGAAACGCCTTCTTTCACGTCCAGCATTACCACTTCGTCAGCCACTTCGTTAAAGGCTAACACATTAGCGCATGTAGCACCTACGTTACCTGCACCTACTACGGTTACTTTTGACATAATTTCTAAAGTTTTTTGTTTATTAGTGTTTTATAAAGTTGCTGCAAAAGTACAACGACATTCCTGATTAAGGAAATATTTCCGTAATAATTTTAGTTAAATGAAGAAAGTGACGGGTGCCGGGTGATGAGTGATTGACGATTAATTCCTATTTTTGCAGCGATTTACAATGCAGGGGCATAGACGGCAGAGGAAGAACGTCCGCACTACGCTCCGGACAACGGTATAATAATAATTAACCATTCATTAGTTATAAAAAATGACCGACAACAAGAAAAATACGCTTCAAATCGCCATCGGAAGCATTTTGATGCTGTTGCTGATAGGCGTCACCGTGTTGCTGATTTCGGAAAAACGCACCAACAACGAATTGGTGCAGGAGTTCAACCTGGAGAAAGAAGACCTGGAGAACCAGTACACCGACTTCGCCAAGCAATATGACGAACTGAAGCTTACCGTTTCGAACGACTCCCTCTCCGTGCTGCTGGAGCAGGAGCAACTGAAGACACAACGCCTGCTGGAAGAACTCCGCACCGTAAAAAGCACCAACGCCGCCGAAATACGCCGACTGAAGAAGGAACTTGCCACGTTGCGCAAGGTGATGATAGGCTACATCAACCAGATAGACTCCCTGAGCCGCCTCACCAACCATCAGAAGGAAGTGATAGCCGATGTCACCCGCAAGTACAACGCCGCTTCGCAACAAATCAGCAGCCTTGCCGAAGAGAAGAAAAACCTGGATAAGCGGGTGACGCTCGCCGCCCAGCTGGATGCCACGAACATCAGCATCCTTGCCACCAACAAGCGGGGCAAGCAAGCCAAGAGGGTGAAAGACGTCGTCAAACTGAAAATCGACTTCACCATTGTCAAGAACATAACCGCCGAAACCGGCGAACGCACCCTCTACGTCCGCATCACCAAGCCGGACAACGATGTGCTGAGCAAAAGCGCATCCAACACCTTCCCTTACGAAAACCGCGAGCTGGCATACTCCATCAAGAAATACATCGAGTATAACGGCGAAGAACAACATGTAACGGTCTATTGGGATGTCGAAGAGTTTCTCTATGCGGGAAACTATCGGGTAGACATCTTCTCGGGCGGAACACTGATAGGTTCCCGGTCGTTCAGCCTGGACTAAGAGCCGCCCCCGACAACTCCCTCAAATGAAAGCCCGGTGAAACAAACCTTTTTCTCCTTTTTTCTGTTATATTTAGCATCCTGAAGCAACAAAAGGGCACAATTATTTTGCAATATCGCTAAAACCCTATACTTTTGCATCGTTGTTTATGCAATTATTGTTACTTTACAAAACAATACATTCACAATGTTTCTAATGTATAGATATAATGAAAAAGTTCTTCTGTTTCATCTACTTGACCAGCCTGATGCTGCCGGTTGCCGCACAGGATGCCTTGAGTTTGGATAGTTGCCGTGCATTGGCCATCGCCAACAATAAAGAGCTGCTGATAAGCCGTGAAAAAATCAAGGCGGCACATTATCAGAACAAGGCGGCATTCACCAACTACCTGCCCAAGATTTCCGCTTCCGGCGGATACATGCGCAACCAGAAAGAGTTCTCCTTGCTGAACGATGCGCAGAAAGGCGCAATCGGCTCCATAGGGACCCAAGTAAGCGGCGCGTTGCAAAACGGCATCCAGGGCATACTGGCGCAACATCCGGGACTGGCGCAGAACCCGCAATTCATGGCGCTCGTACAGTCATTGGGCAACATAGACATCGCCACCCCGCTGAATGGAATGGGGCAATCGCTTGTAGACGCCTTCCGCACCGACACGCGCAACATGTATGCCGGCACGCTGACCCTGACCCAGCCGCTCTACATGGGCGGCAAGATACGTGCCTACAACAAGATTACCAAATATGCCGAAGAGCTGGCACGCCAGCAGCACAACAGCGGCATGCAGGACGTCATCCTCAGCACCGACCAGGCATACTGGCAGGTGGTGTCGCTCGCCAATAAGAAGCGGCTGGCGGAAGGCTACCTCGAACTGCTGCAAAAACTCGAAAGCGACATAGACAAGATGATTGCCGAAGGAGTGGCAACGAAGGCGGACGGGCTGTCGGTAAAAGTGAAAGTGAACGAAGCCGAAATGACCCTGACCAAAGTGGACGACGGCTTAAGCCTCTCCAGGATGTTGCTATGCCAGTTGTGCGGCTTGGACCTCGGCACGCCCGTGACCCTGGCAGACGAACAGGAGAAAGACCTGCTCCCCGTTCCGGCAGCGAACGGCAGCATTGATATAAATAATGTATACGCCACGCGTCCGGAAGTGCGCAGCCTGGAGCTTGCCACACAAATCTACAGGCAGAAAGTGAACGTCACGCGTTCGGAGTTCCTGCCGTCCGTAGCCTTAGCAGGCAACTACATCGCCACCAACCCTTCCGTATTCAACAGCTTCGAGAACAAGTTCAAAGGCATGTGGAACGTAGGCGTCATGGTCAGCGTCCCCCTTTGGCATTGGGGCGAGGGAATCTACAAGGTAAAAGCCGCCAAGTCCGAAGCCCGCATCACCCAATATCAGCTGGACGATGCCAAAGAGAAGATAGAGCTGCAAGTCAACCAATCGGTTTTCAAGGTAAACGAAGCCGCCAAGAAGCTTGTCATGGCAGAAAAGAACCTGGAGAAGGCAGACGAGAACCTGCGCTATGCCACCCTCGGATTTGAGGAAGGAGTGATACCGGCAAGCAATGTGCTCGAAGCACACACAGCCTGGCTCTCTGCCCAATCGGAAAAGATAGACGCACAGATAGACGTGAAGCTGACGGAAATCTATCTGAAGAAGGCGACGGGGGAGTTGGGAAGGAAATAATTTGGAATTTTGAATTGAGAATTAGAAGTTTTGAATTGAGAATTTTGAATTAGGGATTTTGAATTAGGGATTTTGAATTAGGAATTGAGGGTTAAGGTTCGGAGGGTTAAAAGTTGACGTTTAGCGTTCTAAAGTTGAGGTTTAGTTCCGTAAAGTTGACGTTTAGCACGACAAAGGTCAACTTTAGGAAAACAGGAGTTATCCCTCTTTAATCCGTAATCCGCAACTCTAAAATTTGAAATTTGAAATTTGTAACTCTAAACTCTGAAATCTAAAATTTAAAATCTAAAAATGGATACAAAATCACAAAACACCAACATGTTACTGGCGTTCCTCACCCTGACGGGAGTAATCGCCATCGTTGCCCTGGTAGGTTTCTTCATGCTGCGCAAAGGACCGGAAATCATACAAGGCCAGGCGGAAGTAACGGAGTACCGCGTATCGAGCAAAGTGCCGGGACGCATCCTGGAATTCCGGGTGAAAGAAGGACAAAGCGTGCAAGCCGGAGACACCCTTGCCATCCTTGAAGCCCCCGACGTAGAAGCCAAACTGGAGCAGGCACGTGCCGCCGAAGCCGCCGCACAGGCACAAAACGAGAAGGCGCTGAAAGGTGCCCGCCGGGAACAGATACAGGCAGCCTACGAAATGTGGCAGAAAGCGCAGGCAGGACTTGCCATAGCGGAGAAGTCGTACAAACGCGTGAAGAACCTGCACGACCAGGGGGTGATGACGGCACAGAAGCTGGATGAAGTCACCGCCCAGCGCGATGCCGCACAAGCCACCGAAAAGGCGGCGAAAGCCCAATACACCATGGCAAAGAACGGCGCCGAGCGCGAGGACAAAGCCGCCGCGGCAGCCCTGGTGGAACGCGCCAAAGGAGCCGTTGCCGAAGTGGAGTCATACATCAAGGAGACTTACCTGATAGCCCAAACCGCCGGCGAAGTCTCCGAGATATTCCCCAAAAGGGGCGAGCTGACAGGCACCGGCGCACCCATCATGAACATCGCCATCATGGAAGACATGTGGGTCACCTTCAACGTGCGCGAGGACCTGTTGCAGGAATTGGGCATGGGCACGGAGTTCGAAGCCTTCGTCCCCGCACTCCGCAAGAACGTCCGCCTGAAAGTGTACTACCTGAAGGACCTCGGCACATACGCCGCCTGGAAGGCGACCAAACCCGCCGGACAGTTCGACCTGAAGACATTCGAAGTGAAAGCATCGCCGCTGGAGAAGGTGGAAGGACTGCGCCCGGGAATGAGTGTGATATTGAAACGATAACGAAAAGACATGAAAAAAGCAAAGGGAGTTCACAAGCATAACAACGAGGGATACCACCCAAACATAAGAGATAAGGAAATCAGACAATCATGAAAAAAAGCAATCCACATAGAGCATTATGGACGGTGATGAAGCGTGAGTTCCGCCGCCTCGTTTCGCGCCCGCTATACCTGTTCTGCATGGTGATAGCGCCCCTGTTCTGCTACCTGTTCTTCACAACGCTGATGGACTCCGGACTGCCCACCGACATGCCCGTGGGCGTGGTGGACCGCGACATGACCGCCACCTCGCGCCAGCTGGCACGCAACCTCGACGCTTTCGGGCAAACGGCAGTCGTAGCCCGCTATCCCGACATCGCCGCCGCACGCACCGCCATGCAGCAAGGAGAAATCTACGGCTTCTACTACATCCCCGAAGGGACCGGAGCCAAGGCGCAGGCACAGCGGCAGCCCAAAGTCTCTTTCTACACCAACAACACGCTGCTCATCGCCGGCTCGTTGCTCTTCAAGGACATGAAGATGATGAGCGAGCTGGCATCGGGAGCCGCCGCACGCAGCGTGCTCTATGCCAAAGGCGCCACGGAAGAGCAGGCGATGGCATTCCTGCAACCCATCGTCATCGACACCCACGCGCTGAACAATCCCTGGCTGAACTACTCCGTGTATTTGTGCAACACCTTTGCCCCGGGCATGCTGATGCTGCTTATCTTCATGATAACCGTCTACTCCATCGGAGTGGAAATCAAGGAGCGCACCGCCCGCGAATGGCTGCGCACGGGCAACAATTCCATCTGGATTTCCCTTGCCGGGAAACTGCTGCCTCATACCGCCGTGTTCTTTCTGATGGGCATATTATATAATGTGTACCTGTACGGCTTCCTACACTTTCCCTGCAACAGCGGAATAGCGCCGATGCTGCTTGCCACGCTCTGCCTGGTGCTGGCATCGCAGGGCATGGGCATCCTGATGATAGGCACCCTGCCCACGTTGCGGCTGGGACTGAGCTTCGCTTCCCTGTGGGGCGTGCTGTCGTTCTCCATGTGCGGGCTCTCTTTTCCCGCCATGGCGATGCACCCCGTGCTGCAGGCGCTTGCCAACCTGTTCCCCCTGCGCCACTACTTCCTTATCTATGCAGACCAGGCGCTGAACGGATACCCGATGATATATTCCTGGACCAACTATGTGGCGCTGCTTATCTTCATGATGCTTCCTTTCCTGGTGGCAAACAGGCTGAAAGCGGCATTGATATACTATAAATATTTACCCTGATGAAACAACCGACCTTCAAACAGAAAGTGGCACAAGGCATACACGACCTGTTCTACGTATGGAAGCAAGAGTTCCGCACCACCTTCCGCGACCAGGGCGTGCTGATATTCTTCGTGCTTGTCCCGCTGGTTTACCCGCTGATATACTCTTTCATCTATACCAACGAGACAATCCGCAAGGTGCCCGTCGCCGTGGTGGACCACTCGCACAGCTCGCTGAGCCGGGAGTATCTGCGGAAAGTGAACGCCAGTCCGGAGACGGACATCGTGTCCTATTGCGCCGATATGGAAGAGGCAAAACTCATGCTGAAAGAGCGCAAGGCATACGGCATCATCTACATCCCCTCCCACTTCAGCGACGACATCGTCCGGGGCAAGCAGACGCAGGTCAGCATCTTCTGCGACATGAGCGGGCTGCTCTACTACAAAGCATTGCTCACCGCCAACACCAACGTGTCGCTTGCCATGAATGCGGATATCAAGATGGAACGTGCCGGCAACACCACCGCCCGCCAGGACGAGCTGACCGCCTACCCCATCGAGTACGAAGACATAGCCCTCTTCAATCCGGCAAACGGGTTTGCCGCCTTCCTGATACCCGCCGTGCTCATACTGATTATACAGCAGACGCTGCTGCTGGGCATCGGGCTGTCTGCCGGAACGGCACGCGAGCAGAACCGCTTCAAGGAGCTGATACCCGCCGACCGCCACTACAACGGCACGCTCCGCATCGTCATGGGGAAAGGGCTGAGCTATTTCATGGTCTATTCGCTGGTGGCGGTGTACATCCTCTGTGTGGTTCCCCGCCTGTTCAGCCTCAACCAGATAGCCATTCCCGGTGTGCTCACCCTGTTCGCCCTGCCCTATCTTGCCGCCTGCATCTTCTTTGCCATGACGGCATCCGTCTTCATACGCAACCGCGAGACCTGCATGCTGCTGTTTGTCTTTACTTCCGTGCCGCTGCTGTTCCTGTCCGGCATCTCGTGGCCGGGATCGGCGATGCCCGGGTTCTGGAGGTATTTCTCCTACCTCTTCCCCTCCACGTTCGGCATCAACGGCTATGTGCGCATCAACAGCATGGGAGCCACGCTCAACGAGGTGGCTTTCGAGTATCGGGCGCTGTGGTTGCAGGCAGGCATCTATTTCCTTACGACGTGCGCGGTATACAGGAGGAGGGTTAAGAATTTTGAATTATGAATTATGAATTTTGAGTTGTAAATTAACCTGAGTTCTGAATCATGAAGTGCACCCCAAAAGTTTTTTGTCTAACTTTTGGGGTGCACTTCAATTGCAGGAAAATGTTTTTTGGGGAGAGGATGTCCGACATATCCCCCCCATAATTCAAAATTCAAAATTCATAATTCATAATTCAAAACTCCCCATACCCCGCCAAGTTATAGCAAACCGGCACGGTGCTGTTGCCCACGCGATAGATGCCGAACTTGAAGTAATAGCCGTCATCGTCGTTGCGCCCTATCAGGATTTCCTCGTTGTCCACGATATGCTTCTCTACGGTCTTCTTCTTGTCGGCATACGCCATCCGTACATCCAGTTTGCCCGGCTTCACGATGGTTTCGGTCTCCTTGCCATACACGGTCCAGTCGATATGGATACGGAAAGTCACCCAGCAATCTTTGGGAAAATCGGCAAAAGGCATCTTATAGGCTATCGTGGAAGCCTTGTAGCGTGAGGTGACAGGCTTCATCACCGGCGTCTTTTCCGGATTTGCGTTGCAGCGGTCGGTCTTGTCGGTCAGCCAGCGGCGGTCCGAATTAGCCTTGATGTAGAACCAGCCGCCGGAAAACCCGAATGCCAACGGCGGATAGCCGCCCTGCTCCACCAGCCAGCCGTTCTTCTTGCCGGCTTTGTAGACAGGATTTCCGTTTTTGTCCGTCACCGGGCGTCCCTGCTTGTCCAGCCTTGCCACCTTTTCGTATCCGGTGTCTTTCTTGAAGATAGTGGTCTTATCCAGCTCTACAAACTCGTCGATGGAGATTTTCTTCACTTCGCCTTCCGGGGTCTGCACCAGCGTGCGGTCGGGCATGCCGTGCCATTGGGCGAAGATGGTGCACACGCTTGCATCCAGTGCGGAGGGGATGTATACGGAAAACTCGTAGTCGCGCGACGCTCCCTGCGGGCAGATGCCCTTGCCGTGGTGATAGACGGTTTTCGTAACCTGCGCTTTCGGGTAAGCGTCTGCCGGCAAGGCGGCAAAGTCCGCCGCCGTGGCGTAGCAGTAAGAGAACTCGGCACGGCCTTTGGTCTCTCCCTGGGCATAGCCTTCCAGCGTGTTGTCTTCCTCGCGCAGTTCGAAGCGGTAAGAGGGTTTACCGTCGAACAGGCGAGTGAAGTCGCGCCGGATGGCATGCTTCTTTTTCGTGCCGACAGCCACCCAGCAGCCGTCTATAATCTGGTTGATACGCGCCGAATCGGCTTGGACGTTCACCCGTTCGGTCAGGGGAACCAATGCCCCGGCGCCTTTGGTCTGTGCGGTGAGCGTTGCCGCGCACCCTGCTGCCATTGCAATGCAAATAACAAAAATGTTTTTCTTCATTTTACTTCATATTACGGTTCTTTCATTTACAGGAGTCAGAGGGAGCCGGAAGGAGTTATCGCCCTTCGGGTCCAGAGTTAAAAGCCAAACTACACAATCACTGACATTATGCGCACAAAAGTACGAAAGTTCCCCTTCACCCCTGCCCATATTTGTTTCAGAAAACCCCATATTTGTGTAATTTGTCCTCAATATGTAGAAATTTGGAAAGATAATGCTTATCTTTGGTGCATCATAAATCTTACGGTATAATGAGTATCCTCAAAAAGATAACGATCAGCCTGTTTTTTTTATGTCTGACAGGAATCTCCTACGCTTATCCTGAAGCACGGGAAGAGATAAACTTTTCCTATATCTCCATCAACGACGGTTTGTCGCAGAGCACCATATTCTCCATAGCCCAGGACAAGCTCGGCAACATGTGGTTTGCCACGTATGACGGCGTGAACAAATACGACGGATACGCATTCACCGTTTACCAGCACGACGAGAACAACCCGAACAGCATAGCCAACGACATCGCCCGCATCGTCATGACCGACAGCAAGGGCCGCGTATGGATAGGCACCCGCGACGGGCTGTCCTGCTACGACGAGGAGAAAGACAAATTCCAGAACTTCTTCTACGAGAAGAACGGCAAGCACCTGCAGGTGAACGGCATCGTGGAGCTGTCGCCCGAACGGCTGCTCATCAGCACGCCGGAGGGGCTGGCACAGTTCGACATCGCCGCGTCCCGCTTCACCGACGGCGCGTTCGGCACGGCGATGCACAAGCTGATTGCATCCGCCCTGTACAGGCACGACGACCAAATCTACATCGGCACCCCGACGGACGGCATATACCGCTATTCCATCGCGCAGAACAAGCTCGAGAAGCTCACTTACATTCCCGACAGCAAACAGATACAAAGCATACTCCAACAATCTCCCACCCGCATCTGGGCAGGTACGGAAGGCTCCGGGCTGTTCCTTATCAACCCCAAGACCCAAGAGGTGAAGACCTACCGGCACTCACCTTCCGACCCGCAGTCCATCAGCTCCAACTACATCCGTTCGCTGGCGCTGGACGCGCAGAACCGTTTGTGGATAGGCACTTTCAACGACCTCAACATCTACCACGAAGCCGACGACTCGTTCACGTCCTACAGCAGCAATCCCGTAGAGAGCGGCAGCCTGTCGCAACGCTCGGTGCGCAGCATCTTCATGGACTCGCAGGGCGGCATGTGGCTGGGCACTTACTTCGGCGGGCTGAACTATTACCACCCCATTCGCAACCGCTTCAAGAACATAGAGAGCATCCCTTTCAGAAATTCGCTGAGCGACAACGTGGTAAGCTGCATCGTTGAAGACAAGCAGAAAAACTTGTGGATAGGAACCAACGACGGCGGGCTGAACCTATACGTCCCCGGCAGCCGGAAATTCAGCCACTACGCCCTGCGGGAGAGCCAGCGCGAAGACGGCTTCGGCTCCAACAACATCAAGTCCGTGTACGTGGACGAACCGCGAGGGCTGGTGTACATAGGCGCACATGCCGGCGGACTGAGCATCCTGCACCGCAACAGCGGCCGCATGGAGAACTTCAACCAGCGCAACAGCCGGTTGGTGAACGAAAACGTGTACGCCATCCTGCCCGACGGGGAGAACAACTTCCTTCTGGGCACATTGAGCGCGCTGGTACACTTCAACCCCGAGACGCGCAGCTTTACCACCATCACCCGCGAAGACAATGGAGTCCCCATCAGCTTCCAGCAAATCACGACCCTGTTCCGCGACTCCCGAAAGCGCCTTTGGATAGGCGGCGAAGAGGGGGTGTCCGTATTCAGGCAGCAGGGCACGAGCATACGGCGTATGGAAATCCTGCCCGAATCGACCGTAACCAAAGCATCCACAAACTACATCTACGAAGCCGCCAACGGGCTGATATGGGTAGGCACGCGCGAAGGCTTCTACTGTTTCAACGAGAAAGAGAAGCGGATAAAACGTTACACCACCGCCGACGGGCTGCCCAACAACGTGGTCTACGGCATCCTCGAAGACTCCTACGGCCGCTTGTGGATGAGTACCAACCGGGGCATTTCGTGCTTCAATCCGGAGACGGAGAAGTTCCGCAACTTCACCGAGACGGACGGGCTGCAGAGCAACCAGTTCAACACCTCTTCCTGCTGCCGCACCATCGAAGGCGAAATGTACTTCGGCGGCATCAACGGCATCACCACCTTCCGCCCGGAACTGTTGCTGGACAACCCCTACACCCCGCCCGTGGTCATCACCAAGTTGCAGCTTTTCAACAGGACCGTGCGCCCCGACGACGAGACCGGCATCCTGGACAAGAACATCAGCGACACGGAAAGCATCACCCTGAAATCGTGGCAGACGGCATTCTCGCTGGAGTTTGTCGTTTCCAACTATATCTCCGGCAAGCACAACACCTTTGCCTACAAGCTGGACGGATACGACAAAGAGTGGTATTACCTCACAGACCGCCGCACGGTGTCCTACTCCAACCTGCCGCATGGCACCTACCGCTTCCTGGTGAAAGCCGCCAACAACGACGGCAAGTGGAACACCACGCCCACCGTGCTGGAGGTGGTGATACTGCCCGTGTGGTACAAGACCTGGTGGGCAATCCTGCTGTTCCTCGCCTCCTCCGTCGGCTTCATCACCTTCGTATTCCGCTTCTTCTGGCTGCGCAAGAACATGGAAGCAAAGCTCGAGATAGAGCGCCGCGACAAGGAGCAGCGCGAAGAAATGAACCAGATGAAGATGCGTTTCTTCATCAACATGTCCCACGAACTGCGCACCCCGCTCACCCTGATTCTGGCACCGCTGCAAGAGGTCATCAGCAAGATAAGCGACCGCTGGACGCGCAACCAGCTGGAATACATCCAACGGAACGCCAACCGCCTGCTGCACCTCGTGAACCAGCTGATGGACTACCGCCGGGCGGAACTCGGGGTGTTCGAACTGAGGGTGAAGAAAGGCAACGCCCATCGCCTGGTATGCGAGAACTTCCTGTACTACGACAAGCTGGCACGCCACAAGCAGATAAACTATACGTTCCATTCCGAACTGGAAGAGAAAGAGGAACTGTTCGACCCGAACTACCTGGAGCTGATTCTCAACAACCTCCTGTCCAACGCCTTCAAATACACGGACAACGGCAAAAGTATCACCGTCACCCTGAAAGAGGAGAACAACTGGCTGGTGCTGCAAGTGAGCGACACCGGCGTGGGCATCCCCATCCACAAGCAAGGCAAGGTGTTCGAACGCTTCTATCAGGTAGAGAGCCGGCACATAGGAAGCGGCATCGGGCTTTCGCTGGTGCAACGCCTGGTGGACCTGCATCACGGCCGCATCGAGTTGGAGAGCGAAGAGGGCAAGGGAAGCACCTTCTCCGTCTACCTGCCGCAGGAGCTGTCCGTCTATAAAGCCTCCGAGCTTACCGGACCGGACACTTCCACGGAAGAAGAGCAGGTCTACTCCACCAACTCCAAAGAAATGTACTTCATAGACACGGAGAAGATAGAGAACGAAAGCATCGAGACAAGCGGCAAGAAGCGCGGCACCATCCTCATTGTGGAAGACAACCAGGAGATACGCCACTACCTCAGCAGCGGCCTCAATGGGCTGTTCAACATTCTGGAAGCCGAAAACGGGGAAGAGGCATTGGAAAAACTGAAAAGCAACGAAGCGGACATCATCATCACGGACGTCATGATGCCTAAGATGGACGGCATCAAGCTATGCAAGAACGTCAAGCAGAACCTGCGCACCTGCCACATTCCGGTTATCATCCTCTCTGCCAAGACCGAGATTAAGGACCAGCTGGAAGGCCTGCAAGTGGGCGCGGACGACTACATCCCCAAACCGTTCGCCCTCTCCGTCCTCACCTCCAAGATACAGAACACGATGCGTACGCGCCGGCACATGCTCGAGAAGTATGCCAAGTCGCTGGAAGTGGAACCGGAGAAGATTACCTTCAACGCCATGGACGAGGAGTTGCTGAAGCGTGCCATAAGCGTCATAGAGGCGAACATGGACAACCTTGAGTTCTCTACCGACGAGTTTGCGCAGCAGATGAACATGAGCCGCTCCAACCTGCACCTCAAGCTGAAAGCCATTACCGGAGAGTCCGCCATCGAATTTATCCGCAAAGTCCGGTTCAAAAAAGCCACAGAGCTATTGAAGAGCGGGCTACATTCGGTAACGGAAGTCAGCAGCATGGTAGGGTTCAATTCTCCGTCCTATTTTGCCACTTGCTTCAAGAAGTATGTGGGTTGCCTGCCGACGGAGTATATAAAGAAGGTGAAAGGGTAATGTTACCGTATCGTCTCTGACTTTTTACAAAAAAAACCTGTTTTTATCTCTGACTTTTCACAAAAAGGCATTGGAAGTATCTCTGTTTCTTCACAGAATCACTATCTTTGCATCATAAATAATTATTTTACAATGGTTAACTGATAAATTGTTTATACCATTTTATAAAAAAAAACAAGAGCATGAATATCTCAAAAATCGGAAATCTATTAGCCTATATATCATCTAAGGTCAAGGATATAAATCTTAGAAAACTAATTAAATTAGTCTATTTAATAGATGAAGAATCAGTATCTTCACGAGGATTATCCGTAACTTGGCTAACATATTATGTATGGGAAAAAGGTCCTGTCGCTCCATGTATCTATGATATAAAACAAAATGGGGGAAATTTTTCTAAATATATCAACATACATAGAAATAGAGAAGAAAAGGTTATCGTTACTCCATCTATAAATGAGAAAGAGAGTGCGCTTCAGTTCAGTAAAAAAGAACTGAAATTAATAGATGCTATTATCCATAAATACGGAAGTTTATCTGCAGATGAATTATCAGACATTACACATAGGCCAGGCGGGTTATGGGATATAGCAAAGAAAAAATACAATCCGAATTTCAAATCTTCCAATGGTTGTTCTGATATAGAATTGAATTTAATGGATTTATTACAAAAAGATGATGAAAAGATGAGCGTTTACAATGATGCTTATGAAATTGCTATCATGTGTTAATCCAATAAACAATGTTATCACCACAAAATGTGATTCGAGGTTTTTGCAAAAACACCAATCCACCCAAATATAAATATTTGATTTCTTTGTATCGAAGTGAAGAATTGAATATAATTGCTTGTTTCACTACATCGCAGAAACGTGCCGGAGTACCATCGGAACAAATAAAACACGGGATTATCCAAAATGAAAAAAAAGAAATTATTTCTTATGTCTTTTTACCGGATGTATGTGTAGGGATCACACCGAAGAACAAGGATTTCTATTTCCCGCTTCAAACAGTCATACGCTTTGATTATTGTTTTAAGGAAGGAAATCAAACAGAACTTCTATCAAATTTCCAATCACCTGTTATTGTTTGTAAACTGAATGACACTGAATATGAAGATTTGATTTATGCTATGTATAAAAGTGATGATACACCAGAAATATATAAACCTCATTTTGAAAAGATATTATTTGAATTAGGACTGAGAAAAACAGTTTCATAGATACATACTTGTTCAAATTATCAGGTAACTTATACTGCCTTACATATAGCAAAGCCCTCTATAAACAATCACAATGCTTATAGAGGGCTTTGCTGCTTAAAAAGATTTACACTGTAAGACAACTATATAGTTACCATTGATTATTATAGCCATAGTCATGAATTTTAATAAGTAAAAAAACTACTTTATTGCTACACAATAAATAGTGTACAGAATTTAACCGAAACAAGATTATGCCTATTCCTCGTTTCCAAGCGATGTTTTAAGTTTCGGGAGAGTATACACAGTGCTTTCATCCGGTGCTCCCCATCCACCCCCTACAGAAGCGCCCTGCGCAATCCCTTTAAACAAATCTGATATTTTATTCAACAAATTTGATAATAAAATTCGGATTTCTATAAAAGCAAAAACAAGACAGAATATCGCTTAGATATCAATGTAATATATTTGCATCGGGAAATTATAAACTATTACTAATAAAAAACAACTTAAGTATGAAGAACACTCTTTTTATTTGTTTGTTCGCATTATTTGCATTCTCCGGATGTGTTGACGATGAAGAAGACTTCGCAACAGGCGGAAACATCAGTCCGGAGCTGACCCCCGAAAACAAAGAAAATGCAGAATTGAACGCTGCCATTTTCGACCAACTGAACCTTGACTATCCGGGACTGGAAAAAGTGAAGCAATATTATGAGGCAGGCGAGAATTACCTTGCCGCAAGTGCTTTGCTGGAGTACTACCGCACACGTACTAACGTGGAAAATCCCAATCTCTCATTAGTAGATGTAACTTATACCGATGCTGATAAATCCAAAGCAGACTACGCGCTGGAATACCGCTTCTATGTGAACGGGCAGCTCGAGAATGCCGATACAGGACTGCCCTACTCCGTAGGAAAAGCGGGAGCCATCAATTGGACAATCACCCCCAAAGGCACCAACGCCGAATACCAGAAGCAACTGCACCGCCACCAATGGTTCATACCGCAGGCAAAGGTATACCGCACCACTCGTGACGAGAAATATATCAACTCCTGGATTGAAGTATATAGCGACTGGATTGCACAGAACCCGAAACCCGAAGCTGGTCCTACGGACGAGGGTCCCTGGTGGCAATTGCAGGCAGCTACACGCGTGCTCGACCAAGTGCAGCTGTTGGACTACTACAAAATCTCGTCCAACTTCACCCCCGAATGGCTCACTACATTCCTGGCTTCATTCAGCGAACATGCCGATTTCCTGGCAGCATATCCGTACAGAGACGGCAATATTCTCGTCACACAGGCCAATGCACTGGCAACTGCCGGCATCCTGATGCCTGAATTCAAGAATGCGGAAACGTGGAAGAACGAAGGTTACAAAATTCTGAACACGCAAATCGAGCAGTTCCTTGCAGACGGCTGGCACAAGGAGTTCTCCCTGCATTATCATATAGCGGCTATCGCAGACTTCAACGAAGCCATGAAACTTGCCAATGCCAACAACATGGCGGTAGACTTCAAGGAATCGCTCCGCAAAGCCGCCGAAGTGGTAATGCACTTCACCTACCCCAACTACTTCGCCGCAGGCACCAGCAAAGGCACTCCTGCCGAAATAGACCAAATCGTGCCGATGTTCAACGACTCATGGAACCGCGGCCGCAGCACGATGACAAACAACTTCAAGCTATATGCCAGCATGTTCCCCGACAGCGAAGAGTTCAAATACATGGCAACTGCCGGCAACAACGGCGCAGCCCAGGGAAAGACTCCCGGCAATGAAATGAAGCTGTTCGAAGATGCCGGTTTCTACATCCTGCGCAACGGCTGGGAACCATCGTCTACGGTAATGATTTTCAGCAACAACAAATTCAACGATGTGTCAAACAGCTTAAAATCATGGAGCCACAACCAGGCGGACAACGGTACTTTCGAGCTTTACATCAACAAGCGCAATTTCTTCCCCGACTCAGGCGTATACACTTACGAAAGCACCGACAAGGAGATACAGGAGTTCCGTTACTGGTTCCGCGGTATAGACAAGCACAACACCCTGTCGCTTGGCAATAAGAACATCACCAAAGCCGAAGGCAAATTGCTGAAAGCGGAAAGCAAGAACAACACCGAAACGCTTGTGTTCGAAAACCAAGGTTACGACGACATGAAGCACCGCCGTGCCGTGTTCTACGTAAACAAGAGTTTCTTTGTGCTGGTGGACGAAGGCATCGGTGCAGCAACCGGTTCTGCCAACTTAAGTTTCAATCTTTGCAGAAATACAGAAGACGTAGAATATGATGCCGACAAGATGGGTGCACACACCACATTTGCAGACGGCAACAACATCGTGGTACGTACTTTCCCCGTCGACGACTTCACTTTCGAGGGTTTCACAGGAAGAGTCGCTTTCGATTCAAAACCTGCCACGGGCTATGACGAACGCAAATCATACCGCATCAAGAAGCAGAAAGCAGCCGATGAGACGGTACGTTTCATCACCGTCATCCTGCCTTGTGGAGACACAAACGCACAAGACATCGAAGCCGAATTTACAGACGAAGGCTACAATGCCAATGGCGCTTCCGTGAAGGTGACGATCAATGGATCCGCATATAATCTATCTTACACATTATAACAAACCAATAACTTTCAGAATATGAAATCTAAATTGTTAAGCACATTCAGCCTGCTGCGCCTGTCCGTGATAGCCGCACTGGCAATGTTCTGCGTCTCCTGCGACAAGACAGAGACCACAGACTCTACGGGATTTATTCTCCACTACTACGGTGTGACGGATATAGGTCCCAGCATGTCCTATTCTTTACAGGCACCGTCCTATAAGGGTAGCGCTCCCTACGATTTTACAATTACGAAGGTTACGCTTAATGACGAAGCCTTCACCAATGCCGATAATTTCGTCATCGACCCGGAGACAGGAGCCATCGCCATCCAGAACACAGAGGCAATGTCTGCAGGTCTTTACAGCATCAGCGTAGGCTGCTACTCCAATGGCAAGTTCTTCGACTTCGAAGATGCCATACAGGTAAACATGCTGCTTGCCGTGCCCGAAGGCATAACGGTGGAGCCGGCAGAAGTCACGGTGAACCTGGATGAAGAGAACTGGGCAAAAACAGCCACTTCTCAAGTATCTACCGAAGCCGACAAGCATGTCACAATCACCGGCTATGCTTTTGCACAAGACGAAAGCAAACCCTACAGCCAATATTTCGCCATAAACGGAGACGGAAAAATCTCCATCAAATCGGGAGTCACGGAAGAGCAGCTGCCTGCAGGCGAATACACGCTCGACCTGAAACTGACTACCAAAGCCGGCGAACACCTGTATGCCAATGCCGTGACGTTCAAAGTCATTGCCCGCCCGCGCAACCTGTTCTATGCCGAACAGAGCGCATTGCCCGACCTCTTCGAGACCGGACAGGAAGGCAAATCGCCCGTGCCCACAGTAGGCGGTTCACAAGAAGGAGTAAAGTTTGCCATCAAATCCGTCACTCCCGAATCATCCGCTTTCGTCATTGACGAAACTACCGGACAAATCAGCTTGCCGGCAGGACACACACTTCCTGTAAGCACCGAACCTTATGTGTTTACCATCACTGTAAGCAACATCCACGGTTCCCAGGATTTCGAAGCAGCTTACGCTGCCAGCATTGTGGCTTTCATCGAACCTATCGATGCCGACAAGTTCCACTATACGGCTATAGACAAACTCTATCAGCTGGGTGGCAAGGTTGACGAACAGAAGCCTGATGAAGGATTTGTAGGCGGCGCCGTAACGTTCGCGTTCGATGAAGCCAACAGTGAAGAGGTGAAAGCGCAGATCGCAGCGGGTGTCATCACGCTGAATAGCGGCAACGGTGCAATCTCCATTGCTGATACACATACGCTGAGTGCAGCTACTCATGACATTATGGTTAAGGTTACCAATAAGAAGAATGAAGAAGGGGTGGTGAAAGCGCTTTCTGTAACGGTGCTCGAAAATCCGAATGACTTTACGTATGTAAGTTGGGGGACGAATATTGAGAACGTAATTACCATTAATGAGGGAAAAAACAAAACAATTCCTATTTCAACAGAAACTATTGAGGAAACCAAAGCAGAAAACCGAAATCAATTCCGGTATATTCAAGGTAGAGATGTTCGGGATATCCCTCTTCAAAAAATACAAATGGCTAAAGAAGGTACAACTGCAACGTTTACATATAAGATAATAAAAGATAACTATATAGGTCATCCAAACATTATTAAAGGAGCAGAAATAAAAGAAGACGGAACTATTTATTTCACGAACTTAACCGCAAAGAAAAACTTTGCAGATGGTTCCAACAATGCTAAAGGTTGTGTTTTCCAAATCAAAGTTACAGCCAGTGGAAATAATGCACCTACTGTAAGTAGAAACATACCTATTTTCATTAGTACACCTAAACCGGGTTCGATTGCATATCCAATAATCACAGAAACAAAAGATAAACTTAACTATACATTACTTTGTACACCATTCGTTGTAAAAGTTAATCCTAAAACAGGCAAATGTGCTTCGTTTACAGCAGAAATGCACACTATTGGAGCCAGCGAT
This sequence comes from uncultured Bacteroides sp., assembly GCF_910578895.1. GTDB lineage: Bacteria > Bacteroidota > Bacteroidia > Bacteroidales > Bacteroidaceae > Bacteroides. The sequence goes on along the minus strand of NZ_CAJTSC010000028.1, from coordinate 28,768 downwards.
GTTAATGGCGTACAGACGAATTATAGTATGTGGAAAGATGTTTTAGATGCATACCAATCTACTTTCATTTGGGATTATAGAGACGATTTTACCTATTGTAATTTGGATGATAATGAAAAGCATATAACAGGAGATAGATCTGACAATACTTTGTTAAATCAGATTTGGAGTAATATGGGTGTTGCTACAACAACCAACTCTCCATTCCGTTACTATGATCAAGTTAATGGTGTACCTGATAAACAAAGTATTAAAGCTCTATATATTAATGCCGATGACCATCAAATAGTAATTAATCCGGATGTATGGAAAGCAGCTGATGGGAAATATCCATATGGAGCTATCTTGGGTAGTACAAGATTTACTATAGAAAACGCACCAAAGAATCTTGAAACAAATACTCGCGTTACCACGCAATATCCGCTTATTCTTTGGCTTGATGAAAATTTTGAATAATACTAAAAGATAATACAATTATGTATAAACCAACATATCATACACTGAGCAAAAGAGGGTACATTACCCTCTTAGCTCTCCTTGTCTCCATCATCACCTTTGCGCAAGGTGTGACAATAAAAGGAACTGTGCTCGATGAAAACCAAGAGCCGCTGATTGGTGCCACCGTACAGGTGAAAGGCGAAACTACAGGTGCCGCCGCCGACCTGGACGGTAATTTCACCCTGAAAGCCAAGAAAAACGCTACCTTGGTAGTGAGCTACATCGGCTACCTGACACAAGAAGTACGTCTGCAAGGCAAAACGCAGATAACCGTCCAACTGACTCCCGACAGCAAGACGCTGGACGAAGTGGTCGTAGTGGGCTACGGCACGATGAAGAAAAGCGACTTGACCGGTTCGGTAGCTTCCGTTGCCGCCAAGGACATCGAAGGATACCAAACCAGTTCCATAGCTGGAGCACTGGGAGGTCAGATTGCCGGTGTGCAAATCACCTCTACCGACGGTACTCCGGGTGCAGGCTTCAACATCAGCATCCGTGGTGTAGGAACATTAACGGGTGACGCTTCTCCGCTCTACATCGTGGACGGTTTTGAAGTTTCGAGCATCGACCACCTCTCCGGTTCGGATATCGAATCCGTAGAAGTACTGAAAGACGCTTCTTCTTCGGCTATCTACGGTGCACGTGCCGCCAACGGTGTGGTATTGATTACTACCAAATCGGCTAAAGTAGGCAAGACTACCATTTCTTACAACGGCTCTGCCACTTACCGTAAAATCTCGAAGACGCTGGATTTGCTTTCTCCGTATGAGTTTGTAAGATTACAAGGAGAGGTTAATAGCAATTACAGCAGTACTTACTTCAAAGAAGGAGAGGATGAAGACGGCGTTCCTTACAAATACCAGACACTCGACGACTATATCGGTGTGGTCGGAGTAGACTGGCAAGGTGAAACATTCAACCCCACATGGTCTCAAGACCACAACGTGACTATCATGGGCGGTACGGACAACACCAAGTACAACGGTTCGCTTTCGCGCTACGTGGAAAACGGTATCTTCAAGAACAGCGGTTTCGACAGAACCACCGCCAAGTTCCGTTTGGATCAGAAAATCAACAAGAAACTCTCTTTCAACCTCACAGTGAACTACGCCATGACCAATCGCCAAGGTGTAGGTACATCCGGTGACTCCGGCCGTTTCAACATGTTGGCACAGATATTGAGCGCACGCCCTACCGGCGGCTTGAAGATGACAAACGAAGAACTGCTGGACGCCGCTATCGACCCCGAAATGCTGAGTTCGGGCGAAAGCTTGGCACAGGTGAACCCCGTGAAGCAGGCAGAATCGGTGACGAATGACAAACGTGCCGAAATGTGGTCGGCAAACGCTTCCGTAAACTGGCAGATTGTCAAAGGACTGACTTTCAAAACCAGCGGTTCTTACAATACTACCAATAACCGTACGGACATATTCTATAAAGACGGCTCGAAAGAGGCTTACCGTAACGGCGAGAAACCTTACGGACGCACACAAATGGGACGCGATGTGCGCTGGACCAATACAAACACGCTGACTTGGAAAGACAAAGTGAAAAAGCATAACTACGATGTGATGCTGGCTCATGAAGTCTCTTTCAGAAGCAGCGAGTACCTGCTCGGCGAAGCCATGGACTTCCCGTTCGACAACTTGGGCAACGACAATTTAGGTTTGGGAGCCACTCCGAGTAAAGTGAACACGAACTATTATGACAAGACGCTGCTCTCGTTCTTTGCGCGTGCCAACTACAACTACGACAACCGCTACCTGCTGACAGCTACGGTGCGTACCGACGGTTCTACCGTATTCTCCAACAAGAACAAATGGGGTTTCTTCCCCTCGTTCTCTGCCGCATGGCGTGTATCGGAAGAGGCTTTCATGAAAGACCTCAGATGGCTGTCCAACTTCAAAGTACGTTTCGGTTGGGGTATCGTGGGTAACGACCGCATCAGCAACTACCTCTCTATGGACTTGTATGCGGACAGCAAATTCGGTATCGGCAATAATACAGTGACCGTACTAACCCCGAAGCAGCTGAAGAACTCCAACCTGAAATGGGAAGGTTCAAGCTCCGTCAACTTAGGTTTGGACTTAGGCTTCTTCGAAAACCGCCTGAACGTTACTGCCGACTTCTTCATCAAGAACACCAAAGACCTGCTGCTGGCACAATCGCTGGCACAAGCCACAGGTTTCTCCTCGCAATGGCAGAACATCGGTAAAATCCAGAACAAGGGTATCGAATTGAGCCTTTCATCGACCAACATACAGACGAAAGCCTTTACATGGAACACCAGTTTCAATATCTCATTCATCCGCAATGAACTGAAAGCATTGGCGGACGGTGCCAGCCACATGTATGCACGTTCCGGTTTCGACAGCAACTTTACCGGCTACGACTACATTGCCAAAGTGGGCGAGTCGCTGGGTTTGATTTACGGTTATGAATTCGACGGTGTTTACCAGAATGATGATTTCTATACCGACACTAACGGTAACCTGATATTGAAGCCGGGCATTACCCAAAACTCACGCTACAGCAAAGACAAAGTGGTAGGCGCACGTCCCGGTGTCGTGAAGTACAAAGATATAGACGGCGACGGAGACATCACGACCAACGACCGTACCGTAATCGGCAACGCCATGCCCAAGTGGTTCGGCGGTATCACCAATACGTTCGAATACAAAGGCATCGACCTGAGCTTTATGTTCCAGTTCAACTACGGCAACGACGTTTACAACGCCACCCGCCTCTATGCTACACAGAGCCGCAGCGGTCGCCGCAACATGCTTGCCGAAGTGGCAGACCGTTGGAGTCCTACCAATGCTTCCAGCTTAGTTCCGGCATACGATGGTTACATTACTAACGATGTGTACTCACGTTTTGTGGAAGACGGTTCGTTCCTGCGCCTGAAAAACCTGACGCTGGGATATACCCTGCCGAAAAAGTGGACCGGCAAATTCCATGCTTCACGACTCCGTGTTTACGTCAGTGGTCAGAACCTGTTCTGCCTGAACAACTACAGCGGCTATGATCCTGAAGTGAACAGTCTGAACAGCCCGATGATGCCGGGATTGGACTGGGGTGCTTATCCTAAGAGCCGAGTATTTACAGTGGGACTTGACCTTCAATTCTAATTCATAAAATAAAGATAACATGAAAAAGTTTATATACTATATAGGAATTTTAGCTTTATGCCTTCTTCCTGCCGCGTGTTCGTTGGAAGAAGAAAGCAACACCGAAGTAGAGAAGAACAAATACATGAATAATGCCAAAGAGGCACAAGATGTATTGCTCGGTGTGTATCGCTCCACCATAGAAGATGGTATGTATGGCTATAACCTTTCCATCTATTTCTCCATGGGTACTGACCTTTCACAAGTGGAAGGAAGCAGTACAGAGAATTTCCGTATTCTTCCTACCAATGCCTACCCCACTTCGCAGGCGGAGGTACAAAGTTCCTGGTCTTCACTCTATTCCGGCATCTATAATGCCAATGATTTTCTGGAACGTGTTTCTGTGAAAATGGAGTCGTATAATGAAGCAGACAAGAGACTTGCCACTATATACATAGCCGAAGCAAGAGCTCTGAGAGCATTGTATTACTTCGAGTTGGTGCGTCGTTGGGGTAATATTCCGTTGATGACCAGCACGGCGATGTCCGACCAACATCCAAGTACTTTTGTACAGGCAGACCCGGTGGATGTATATAAGTTTATTGAAGAAGACCTGCTGTATGCTTGCGACATTCTGCCGTATTCTACAGAACCGGACTACCGTAGCGATAACTCCTACCGTTTTTCCAAAGGTGCAGCCTTGGGATTGCTCACTAAAGTGTACGCCACTTGGGCGGGCTATCCTCTGCAAGACGCCAGCAAGTGGGAAGCCGCTGCAAAAACCGCACGTATCTTGGTGGAATCGGGCAAGCACGACTTATTGGACGATTACACACAATTATGGAGAAACACTTGTAACGGTATCTGGAACCCGGAAGAAAGTTTGATTGAAGTATCATTCTACTCTCCTACTTATTCAGGCGGTAGCGACCCTGTAGGGCGTATCGGTAAATGGAACGGAGTGAAAACAACAGTTCAAGCCGGTAAGAGCGGAAGTTGTGCAGCTAATGTACAGGTTGTACATTCATTCGTACTTGACTGGAGAACTGATGCCGAGCCGAATCCGGAAAACGGCATAAGCCCTGACAGACGCCAAAATATATCTATTGCCAACTATAAGCATGGACATAATGACAACAAAAACAATATAGTCTATAAAGGTGACTTCTATTTGGCAGCCAGCATTCCAGCCGATAATGCAGCTACCGCATTAAGCAAAGACTTGGATCCTGAAAAATCTCAAAAAGCCAAACAAACATACACGCCGGCAAAGTGGGACATTGATAGATATATGGAAAATATTCCTTTCATCAACAATGACAAATCAACTGTCAACTGGTATGTGTTGCGCTATGCGGATGTATTGTTGCTCTATGCGGAAGCCTTGAACGAATGGAAAGGCGGTCCGACTACAGACGCTTACGCAGCCATCAACAAGGTCCGCAAACGCGGATACGGCAATACCGGAAACTATCAGCTGCCGGAAGGTATGGACCAAACCGATTTCCGGAAAGCCATCCAGAAAGAACGTGCCTATGAACTTGCTTTCGAAGGACATCGCCGTCTTGACCTGGTGCGCTGGGGCATCTACTATGAAACCATTCAGGAAACATACGACAAATTAGTCGACTGGTGGATTCCGACAAATGATCTTCCCAAACCCAACTATGTAGTATACGACTACACCGAAAAAGGCAAGCACGAACTGATGCCCATCCCGCAACGCGAAATGGACTTGTGCAGCCAGTTCAAACAAAACCCGAAGTGGTAATTTTTCCCCCCGAATATTTCTCCAATATGCCCCGGAAAGGGGTGTATTGGAGAATATCTAAACTCTTTTCAACAAAAGTGACATTCAAAAGACGCGGATTTATCGCCTTTTCAACATTCTTATCATAAGAACCATAAAAAATCCGTTAGCTTTGCTTTCGTTACAAACTCTACTAAAATCAATCACATTTAAAGACAAATAACATGAAGAAAAACCTTGTTCTCTTAGCTTTGGGTGCACTGACGTTCGCATCATGCCAAACACAACCTAAAGAAGACTACAGCTGGATTAAAAAAGGACTGGACGTAGCTTCCGCACAACTGCAACTGACCGCAGAAGAAATCTCATCCACCAATATGTTGCCGCGCTCCATCCGCACAGGCTACGATATGGATTTCTTGTGCCGCCAGTTGGAAAGAGACTCATCGACCTTTAAAGATTCACTGCGCGCACAACCCACAGCCGAACAGTTGGGCAACCGCCGCTTATGCAGCGTTTACGACTGGACCAGCGGTTTCTATCCGGGTTCTTTATGGTATGCCTACGAACTGACAGGCAACGACACGCTGAAAACATGGGCCATTCAATACACCAACCTGCTGAACCCAGTACGTTACTATACCGGCACGCACGACTTGGGCTTCATGGTGAACTGCAGCTATGGCAATGCAAAACGCCTGGCTCCTAACGACACCATTGCCGCCGTAATGCAAGAGACTGCCGACAACCTGTGCGGACGCTTCAACGACTCTATCTCGGCTATCCGTTCGTGGGACTTCGGTACCTGGAACTTCCCCGTCATCATTGACAACATGATGAACCTGGACCTGCTGTTCAACGTGGCGAAAGCTACCGGAAACAACGCTTACAAGGAACTTGCCGTGAAGCATGCCATGACTACCATGCACAACCACTTCCGTCCGGACTACACCTGCTGGCACGTAGTGAGCTACAACAACGACGGCACGGTAGAAAAGAAGCAGACATTCCAGGGCAAGAACGACGACTCTTCATGGGCACGCGGACAGGCATGGGCGGTATACGGCTATACTTCCTGCTACCGCGAAACGCAAGACACTGTTTTCCTGAACTTTGCCGTGAAAGTGGCAGACATGATTATGGACCATGTCAAGACGGACGACGCCATTCCTTACTGGGATTACAACGCTCCCGTGGCCGAAGAGACTCCGCGCGATGCTTCTGCCGCTGCCATAACCGCTTCCGCACTGGTGGAACTGAGCACCATGCTGCCCGACGGAAAGAAGTATTTGGACTATGCAGAGAAAATCCTGAAGAACTTGTCGGGTGACGCTTATCTGGCAAAGGTGGGCGAAAACCAGGGCTTTATACTGATGCACTCTACCGGTTCATTGCCTAACGGTTCGGAAATAGATACCCCGCTGAACTATGCGGATTATTACTACATGGAAGGCTTGAAGCGCTTCATGGACCTGAAAGGTATCAGCTACAAGAACCTCTAATATCCCCTAACAGCAAATAGAAAAACATTATGAATAAGAGTTTCAGATATATCATCCTGCTGGCGCTTGCCTGCTTCGTCGGAAAAGCAAACGCCCAGGAGTTGAAAACCGAAGCTTTCACGCTCCTCAACCTGGATTATCCCGGGCTGGAGAAGGTAAAGACTTTGCATCAGCAGGGTAAAGATGCCGATGCCGCCAAGGCACTACTCGACTACTACCGCGCACGTACCAATGTGAAGACTCCCGACATCAACCTAAAAAAGGTGACCATCGGCAAGGACGAACAGAAGATGGCGGACGAAGCCTTGCAGCATACATTCTTCGCGCACAAGGGTTACCAACCGTCGTTCAACTATGGCGAGGACATCAACTGGAAGCACTGGCCAGTGAAAGACAACGAACTGCGCTGGCAGCTGCACCGCCACAAATGGTTTACCCCCATGGGTAAGGCTTACCGTGTGAGCGGCGACGAGAAATATGCCGCGGAATGGACCAAGCAGTATATCGACTGGGTCAAGAAGAACCCGTTGGTAAAGGTAGACAAGCAAGAGTATGAAATGACCGGCAACAGCCAGTTGAAGGAGGATGCCGAGAATGCACGCTTTGCATGGCGCCCGCTGGAGGTGAGCCACCGCCTGCAGGACCAGACTTCGCAATTCCAGCTGTTCCTGTCGTCTCCATCTTTCACGCCGGAATTCCTGACCGAGTTCCTTGTGAACTATCACAAGCATGCCATCCACATCTTGGGCAACTATTCCAAGCAAGGCAACCATCTGCTGTTCGAAGCGCAACGCATGATTTATGCCGGTGCCTTCTTCCCCGAATTCAAAGAGGCGGCGGCATGGAGAAAGAGCGGCATCGACATCATGAACCGTGAAATCAACGTACAGGTGTACAACGATGGCGGACAATTCGAACTCGACCCGCACTATCACCTTGCGGCAATCAACATCTTCTGCAAAGCCCTGAACATTGCCGACCTGAACGGTTTCCGCAACGAGTTCCCGCAGGAATACCTGGATACGATTGAGAAAATGATTGTGTTCTATGCCAATGTTTCCTTCCCCGACTACACCAACCCGTGTTTCAGCGATGCCAAGCTCACCGACAAGAAAGAGATGTTGAAGAACTACCGCAGCTGGAGCAAGATGTTCCCGAAGAACCAGTTTATCAAGTACCTGGCAACGGATGGCAAGGAAGGCGCATTGCCCGACTACCTCTCCAAAGGTTTCCTGAAATCGGGCTTCTTCGTGTTCCGCAACTCCTGGGGAACGGATGCTATGCAAATGGTTGTGAAGGCAGGTCCGAAAGCATTCTGGCACTGCCAGCCGGACAACGGCACGTTCGAACTCTGGTTTAACGGCAAGAACCTCTTCCCCGACTCCGGCTCGTATGTATATGCCGGCGAGGGTGAAGTAATGGAACAACGCAACTGGCACCGCCAGACTTGCGTGCACAACACCGTAACGCTGAACAACAAGAATCTGGACCAGACGGAATCCGTAACCAGACTGTGGCAACCGGAAGGCAACGTACAGATATTGGTTACCGAAAACCCGAGCTACAAGAACCTGAAGCACCGTCGTTCCGTATTCTTTGTAGACAACAGCTATTTCGTAATCGTAGACGAAATGACAGGAAGCCAGAAGGGTTCCGTCAACCTGCACTACCAGATGCCGAAAGGCAAAATCGCCAACAGCCGCGAAGACATGACTTTCGTCACTCAGTTTGAGGAGGGAAGCAACATGAAGCTGCAATGCTTCGGTCCGGAAGGCATGACGATGAAAAAAGAACCGGGTTGGTGCTCTACCGCTTACCGCAAGCGCTATAACCGCATGAACGTCTCTTTCAATGCAAAGAAAGAGAGCGAAGATGCCGTACGCTACATCACTGTTATCTGTCCGATAAAGAACAGTGCGGATGCCCCCCAGCTATCTGCCAAGTTCAAGAACAAAGCATTCAATGAAAACGGACTGGAAGTGGAAGTGAAAGTAAATGGCAAGAAACAGTCTTTGAATTATAAATTATAAATGCAGCAAACAAGTTGGCGGGTTGACAAGCCTACAAGGTATTCCCCTTGTCAACCCGTCTCTTGTAACCTCCTCTACTAAAAATTTTATATATTATGAAAAATAATCTTCCTAATCTGCTTCTTCCGTTAGCTACGTTAAGCCTTGCCTCTTGCGCCGGGCAGCAAAAAGAAGAGTCCAGGCGTCCGAACATTATCTTCATGATGACGGACGACCATACTACACAAGCCATGTCTTGCTACGGTGGCAATCTCCTGCAAACTCCCAATATGGACCGTATAGCCGGTGAAGGCATCCGCATGGACAACTGCTATGCCGTCAATGCGCTTTCGGGACCGTCGCGTGCATGTATCCTCACCGGCAAGTTCAGCCACGAAAACGGCTTTACGGACAATGCAAGCACATTCAACGGCGACCAGCAGACATTCCCCAAGTTGCTCCAACAAGCAGGCTACCAGACTGCCATGATTGGCAAGTGGCACCTTATCAGCGAACCGCAGGGTTTCGACTACTGGAGCATTCTTAGCGGACAGCATGAACAGGGAGATTATTACGACCCCGATTTCTGGGAAGACGGCAAGCATATCGTGGAGAAAGGCTATGCCACAGACATCATCACAGACAAGGCTATCAAATTCCTGGAAGGCAGGGACAAGAGCAAGCCGTTCTGCATGATGTATCACCAGAAAGCCCCGCACCGCAACTGGATGCCGGCTCCGCGCCATTTGGGCATATTCAACAATACCACATTTCCGGAGCCCCCCAATCTGTTTGACGACTACGAAAGACGCGGCAGGGCCGCCCACGAACAGGATATGTCCATCGAACATACCCTGACCAACGACTGGGACTTGAAACTGCTGACCCGCGAAGAGATGCTGAAAGATACCACCAACCGCCTCTACAGCGTGTACAAACGTATGCCTGCCGATGTACAGGACAAATGGGATTCAGTGTACGCACAACGCATTGCCGAATATCGCAAGGGCGACCTGAAAGGCAAAGCGTTGATCAGCTGGAAATACCAGCAATACATGCGCGACTACTTGGCTACCGTATTGTCCGTAGACGAGAATATCGGCCGCCTGCTGAACTACCTGGAGAAAAACGGCGAACTGGACAACACAATCATTGTCTACACTTCCGACCAGGGATTCTTCCTCGGCGAGCACGGTTGGTTCGACAAACGTTTCATGTACGAAGAGTGCCAGCGCATGCCGCTTATCATCCGCTACCCCAAAGCCATCAAGGCGGGCAGCACAAGCAATGCCATCTGCATGAATGTGGACTTCGCTCCCACTTTCCTTGATTTTGCCGGTGTGGACATCCCCGAAGACATCCAGGGCACTTCCCTGAAAACCGTATTGGAGAATGAAGGCAACACGCCCGCCGATTGGCGTAAGGCTGCCTACTATCACTATTATGAATATCCGGCAGAGCACTCGGTGAAGCGCCACTACGGCATCCGCACGCAAGACTTCAAACTGATACACTTCTACAACGACATCGACGAATGGGAAATGTATGACATGAAAGCCGACCCGCGCGAAATGAACAACGTGTTCGACAAACCGGAATATGCCGAAAAACGGAATGAGTTGATGCAACTGCTGCAAGAGACTCAGAAACAATATAAAGACTATGACCCCGATGAAAAAGTAAAAGAACTTTTCAAAGGCGACAGAAGATTGATGAAAGACAGATAAAACCATTAAATATATTATCATGGACAGAAGAAGTTTTCTAAAAAACACAGGCTGGTCTTTTCTCGGACTGGCAGCTTCGGGAAGCCTGCTCGGCTCATGCGTAGCAGGAAGCAAAGAAGCCAAAAAGATTATGCCGTCGGCAAGTAACCTCAAAGTATTCTGGGGCGACTTACATAACCACTGCAACATCACTTACGGACACGGCGACATGCGCGATGCCTTCGAGGCAGCCAAAGGACAGCTGGACTTTGTCAGCGTAACTCCCCATGCCATGTGGCCGGACATTCCGGGTGCGGACGACCCGCGCCTGAAATGGGTAATCGACTATCATACGGGAGCCTTCAAGCGCCTGCGCGAAGGCGGTTATGAGAAGTATGTGAAGATGACCAACGAGTACAACAAGGAGGGCGAGTTCCTTACCTTCGTGGGATATGAGGCACACAGCATGGAGCATGGCGACCACGTGGCACTGAACTACGACCTTGATGCGCCGCTCGTGGAATGCACTTCCATCGAAGACTGGAAAGAGAAAGCCAAAGGACACAAAGTATTCGTCACTCCGCACCACATGGGTTACCAGGGCGGTTATCGCGGCTACAACTGGAATTGCTTCACCGAAGGCGACGTCACTCCGTTCGTAGAGATGTACTCCCGCCACGGTCTGGCGGAAAGCGACCAGGGCGACTATCCGTACCTGCACGATATGGGTCCCCGCCAATGGGAAGGCACCATTCAGTACGGTCTGGACCAGGGACACAAATTCGGTATCATGGCATCCACCGACCAGCACTCCGGATATCCGGGCAGCTACGGCGACGGCCGTATCGGTGTATTGGCTCCGTCATTGACGCGTGACGCCATCTGGGAAGCCATGCGCACCCGCCATGTATGCGCCGCCACCGGTGACAAGATAATCATCGACTTCCGCCTGAACGATGCTTTCATGGGCGATGTGGTTCGTGGCAACAGTCGCCGCATCTACCTGAACGTAACCGGCGAAAGCTGCATCGATTACGTGGATATCGTAAAGAACGGACAGATATTGGCACGCATGAGCGGTCCGTTGACTCCGGTGGCACCGGAAGGCGACACCGTCCGCTGCAAAGTAAAAGTGGACTTCGGCTGGAACCGCGAGGAACGATATGTGCACTGGCAGGGCAAATTGTCGGTAAACAAAGGACGCATCATAAACGTGACTCCCTGTTTCCGTGGCGCCGCTTTCACTTCTCCGCAAGAGGGCGAAACAGAGTTCAACACGCATGTCAACCGCATCCTCTCCGTCGGCGAGAAAGAGACGGAACTGGATTTGTACAGCAGCAAGAACCCGAACACCACGACCGCAGCCATGCAGGCAGTCATCCTCGACCTGGAAATGCCGAAGGACGGAGTGCTGACCGCAGACTTCAACGGCAAGAAGTTCGAACACACGTTGGGCGAACTGCTCGAAGGTTCCCGCTCGCACTTCATGATCGGCTGGTTGAGCGAAGCCATTCTCTTTAACCGTGCCATGCCCGAAAGCTGCTTCACCGTAGAGCACTACATGGAAGACAAAGAGCCTCAGCGCGATACGGACTATTACTATGTACGCGTGCGCCAGCGCGACGGACAATGGGCATGGAGTTCTCCGATATGGGCTGAAAGAGTTTGATAATCATGAAAAAATACGCTATAGGAATTGACCTTGGCGGCACTTCCGTGAAATACGCCCTTATTGACAATGAAGGCGTATTTCACTTTCAAGGGAAGCTGCCGTCGAAAGCCGATGTATCCGCCGAAGCGGTAATCGACCAGTTGCTGACCGCCTGCAAAGAGGTGATGGCTTCGGCACAACAGCTCGGAGTGGCGGTAGAAGGCATAGGCATAGGCACTCCCGGCATTGTGGACGAAACAAACCGCATTGTGCTGGGCGGCGCCGAAAACATCAAGGGTTGGGAGAACCTGAACCTTGCCGACCGCATCGAAGCGGAAACCTGCCTGCCCGTGCAAATGGGCAACGATGCCAACCTGATGGGATTGGGAGAGACGATGTATGGTGCCGGACAAGGCGCGCGCAACGTGGTGTTCCTGACCGTGGGAACCGGCATCGGCGGCGCAGTGGTCATCGACAGCAAGCTGTTCAACGGTTTTGCCAATCGCGGTACCGAGTTGGGACATGTGCCCCTGATAGCCAACGGCGAACCTTGCGCATGCGGTTCCGTAGGCTGTCTGGAACATTACGCTTCCACTTCGGCACTGGTACGCCGTTTCAGCAAGCGTGCCGAAGAGGCAGGTATCTCATTCCCGGATGAAGAGGTCAACGGAGAGCTTATCGTGCGGCTGTACAAAGAAGGCAACCCGTTGGCAACGGAGTGTCTGGACGAGCATTGCGACTTCCTGGGACACGGCATCGCCGGGTTTATCAACATCTTCAGCCCGCAACGCATCGTAATAGGCGGCGGATTGTCCGAAGCCGGAGAATTCTATATCCGGAAAGTCAGCGAACAAGCACATCGCTATGCCATAGCCGACTGTGCCGTGAATACCGAAATCATGGCGGCATCCTTGGGCAACAAGGCCGGAAGCATCGGTGCCGCGTCATTGGTCTTCTCATTAAACACGAAATAGTATGAAAAAGAATTTAGGAATGCTGGCGCTGATTATGGCGTTCTGGTTTACCATATCATTTATCACGAATATCCTGGGTCCGCTCATCCCCGACATTATCCATAACTTTAATTTGAGCGACCTGGCAATGGCGGGATTTATCCCGACCTCTTTCTTCATCGCATACGCCATTATGTCCATACCTGCCGGGCTGATGATTGACCGTTTTGGCGAGAAACCGGTGCTGTTCTTAGGCTTTCTGATGCCGTTTGCCGGCACAACGTTGTTTGCCTGCGTGCACACCTACCCTATCCTGCTTGCCTCATCGTTCATCATCGGCTTGGGCATGGCTATGCTGCAAACGGTGATTAATCCGTTGCAACGCGTCGTAGGCGGAGAAGAGAACTATGCTTTCGTGGCGGAAGTCGCCCAGTTCGTATTCGGCATCGCCTCGTTCCTGAGCCCGCTGGTATATGCGTACCTGATTCGCGAACTCAACCCGGAGATATACACGGAAGGCAAGAGCTTCTTTATCGATCTTTTGGCGGGCATTACGCCCACCGACCTGCCGTGGGTATCCCTCTACTGGGTGTTCACGCTGCTGTTGCTGGTGATGCTGGTTGCCGTGGCGCTCTCCCGTTTCCCGAAAATCGAACTGAAAGAGGACGAAAAGGGCGGTTCGAAAGATTCTTACCTGGCACTGTTCAAGCAGAAGTACGTATGGCTGTTCTTCCTCGGCATCTTCTGCTATGTAAGTACGGAGCAGGGAACGTCCATCTTCATGAGCACGTTCCTTGAGCAGTATCACGGAGTAAACCCGCAAGTGGAAGGTGCGCAAGCCGTAAGTTACTTCTGGGGACTGATGACTGCCGGCTGCCTGGTGGGCATGCTGCTTTTGAAACTGATTGACAGCAGACGGTTGCTCCGGATATCGGGCGTATTGACCATTGCCTTGCTGCTGATTGCGCTTTTCGGCAATAAAGCCGCAGCTGTCATCGCTTTTCCGGCAATCGGTTTCAGTATCTCCATGATGTATTCCATCGTCTTCTCATTGGCACTGAACTCGGCATCGCAACATCACGGCTCGTTTGCAGGTATCCTGTGTTCGGGCATTGTAGGCGGGGCCGGCGGACCGATGATTATCAGTATGCTTGCCGATGCCACTTCATTGCGTACCGGCATGCTGATTATCCTAGTATTTGTGGGCTACATCACCTTCATCGGTTTTTGGGCACATCCGCTGATTAACAACAAGACGGTAAGCCTGAAAGAACTTTTCAAGAAGTAAGCACATCGCGAAGCTGACGTAGAACTTCACGGAAGCTAAAGTTGAGGTTTAGAAAGCTAAAGGTCAACTTTAGGAAACTAAAGGTCAGGTTTACGAAGCCAAAGTTCAGGTTCAGGAAACTAAAATAAGGCGCGGGTTTCACGTGGCTGTACGGAGTTGTATTTTACAAATCCTCCGCATAGGCACGCGAAATCCGCGCCTTATTTTCGGATATTGAAATAAAAATCCAAATGATTGAGATAATTCTAAAACCGAAAGCTGAAAATTCCCCGTACTTTTGCTTGCAAAGAAACATCACAAGCTAAAAAACACATTATGAAAACAGCATGCTTGATAACCGGATTATGCCTGTTGCTACTGACAGGTTGCAACTCCGCCGACCGGACAAATAAGAAACTACAAGCCAGTACACTGTTTATCGAACTGCCGGAATATTGCCCCACTCCGGACGGCATGGCGATAGCCCCCGATGGAAACCTGATATTGGCATGTCCCAACTTTGCCGACCAAACCATGCCCGCCTGCCTGATGCGAATTACTCCCGACAAACGGATTTCCAAATGGATAGACGTGCCAGTGCTGCCCGAAACGGGCGTTGCCTGCCCCATGGGGATTGCATTCAATGAAAAAGGAGATTTATACGTATGCGACAATCAAGGCTGGACGGGAAGCGAGCAGGGACGCGGCAAAGGACGCTTGTTAAAATTAATATTCGATGCCCGGGGAGAATTGCAAGAGACGGTAACCGTGGCATGCAACATGGAACACCCCAACGGAGTACGGGTGCATCGCGGGAAAGTATATGTCACCCAAAGCTCCCTGTCCGCCATCCCGTCGGAAAAACTGGTGAGCGGCGTATATTGCTTCAACGAAGATGACCGTGACGTAGAGATTACCAATACGCTGGAGGATAAAAACCTGCTGGCAACAGTAGTCACCCGAAACCCGCAAGTGCAATACGGGCTGGACGGCATTGTGTTCGACAAGGCAGGCAACCTGTATGTAGGCAATTTCGGCGACGGCGCCATCCACAAAATCACTTTGAATAAAAAGGGAGAGGTATTGTCCAATGCGGTATGGGCGCAAGACAGCACCCAACTGACCACTACGGACGGCATCTGCATGGACGAGAAAGGGAATATGTATGTAGCGGATTTCTCCGTAAACACCATTGCCCGCATCACGCCCGACGGGCAGATTACCCGAATTGCCCAAAGCCCCGATTGCGACGGCAGCAACGGCGGGCTCGACCAACCCGGAGAACCCATCGTATGGAACGGGAAGCTGATTGTGTCCTGTTTCGACATAGTGACAGGTCCGGACAAGGTAAACACCGGGCACGACAAACCCTACACGCTGGCACAGCTGGAATTGGAAAGCGAATGACAAGCATTCACGACAAAACATATCATAAATATATTCGGAACATGAAAAAGATTTGGATACTGCTTTTTTGCTTAGGCAGTCTAACCGTTCAAGCAAAAGATTACTACCTGACACCTGCCGAAAGCGGCAAGCTGAAAGAGATTCTAAACAACGGCACCCTGCAACCGGGCGATGAAGTGGTGCTACGCGACGGAGTGTATGACAGTTTGGAAGAGTTGGACTTCTTTGCCCACGGCACAAGCACCGACTCCATTACGTTGCGCGCAGAGCATGCGGGAAAGGCGGTCATATCGGGAGCACTGAAAATGAGGGTATGCGGAGAGTACCTGCAAATAGAGGGGCTGTTTTTCCACAAGGCATGGGCGAAAGATTTCTCCATGATCGAGTTCAAAGAGAAGAACGGCGTATATGCTTCCCATTGCCGGCTGACCAACTGTGTGATAGACGACTGCAACGACCCGAAGAAAAGCGAAAAATCGGTGCAAGGGGTATTGCCCATGACGGTAAGCGAGTACTGGGTATCGCTGTATGGGACAAACAACCGCGTAGACCACTGCTATTTTGCCAACAAACGCGTCGGCGGGCTGGTGCTCCAGCTATGGTTGAACGAGGATGTCCACTTAAACAACCACTTGGTGGACCACAATGTGTTCGGAACACGCCAACCCTACGGAGGAAACGGCGCCGAGATTATCCGTATCGGCCACTCCTGGTCTTCCCAATTGGAGTCTCATGCAATAGTAGAAAACAACATATTCCTGCATTGCGACGGGGAGAATGAAATCATATCCGTCAAATCCGGTCATAACATCCTGCGCCGCAACCTCTTCTTCGAGTCGCGCGGCGGCTTGGTCTGCAGGCACGGGCACGATAACGTAATAGAATCCAACACGTTTGTGGGCAATGACATCCCGGGCACCTGCGGCATCCGCCTTATCAATCAGGGACACACGGTGTATGACAATCTGATATGCCGTACGGGCGGTTTCGGACTGCTGGTACGCATGGGAGTGTACGAACGTCCCGATGCCAATACCGATATCAAAAAAGAGCCGCTCACCTCTTATCACAGAGCCGAAAACATCGACGTAGCACACAATGCCTTTGTAGACTGCAAGATAATAGACTTAGGTTCGGGAAGGGGAGACAAAGAGCCCCGCAATGTCCGCCTGGCATATAACTATTTCGGCAACAAGACCAACAATATCCGGATTTCCAGTCCCGAGAAGACATTGCCGGGTTTCAACTTCATGGATAACCGTTACTTCTGGGCAGACCGCTCCACATACGGGCAGTACGGATTTATCTCCCTGCCGCAAGCGGAAGATTATAGCGCAAAAGAGCGGACAAGAGTCTTGGAAAGCCTGAAAGAGACGGGAGCGGCGTGGTACTCCGGCAATGCGAAAGACATACGCTACATTGCAGGCAAATACCGGTAATGCAGTCATTTCACTTATACAAAGCAGAGTTCATACAGAATAAGAAACAGGGTAATTGAAACTCTCACTACTGCTCTCAATTATTCCAATAATTTCTATTCCAAAGGATAAAAACAATTACCGTACTGTCATTCTTCGCTGCGCCCTGAATGACAGTACGGTATGATAGAATATTCTCTCCTTACCTATTTCATATATTTCTTCAACACCGGATACAGCATTTCCGCATAGCGCGTAAATCCCAAATCCGTAAAGTGCACCCCGTCTACGGTTGCCTCTCCGTCATGCCCTATCATCTTTTCGGAAGAGAGCAGATGGATGTTCTTCTCGCCACGCGCTTTCAGAGAGCAGAAAACGGCATTCAATACCGCGTTCTTATCTTCCACCTCTTTGGCAACGCTCCTGTTGAAACGGGAGTGGGTGAACAGCGGGTTTTCCACAAAAAGTATGGGAGTATGCGGATGTTTGCTGCGGATAATGGCGTAGAACTCACCGGCACGCTCCTTTATCTGCTCCACGGTGGCATTCGGAACGAAATCGAGTACAAACACCGAAGCATCCACCTCCGCCATCACGCGGGCAATCTCCAAATCCAGCAAGGCATTGCCGCTAAATCCTAAGTTGATGCACTCGCGGTTGAGCCGGCGTTCCAGAATATTGGTGTGTGCCATTCCGGGACGCGAAGCACAGCCGCCTTGCAGGATGCTGGTGCCGTAGAATACCAGCGGCTTTTTGCGTACCGGCAAATCCACTGCCGGACCGCCAATCAGAGACAACGAATCGACACCGATAGAGAGAGAAACCACCCCGTCATATAAGGAGAGATACAGGAGGTATTCCCGTTCCTCGGGCAGCATATCTTTCACGATTGTTGCCTGGTTGACCTTTCCTTGCGGGCGTCCGCTGCCTGCAAACACCCATTTGCCGTCTTGCAGGCAATACAAGTCGAGTCCTTTGATGCCTGTGGCAGTCATGTGGTTCATATTCATGTTGCGCAGCACTTCCCATTTGGCGGCAATACGGGTGGAGTTGGAGCGGAAACGTATGGCAAGCCCGGCGCTGTTGCGTCCCAATTCCCACAAAGGTTTGCGGGAAATATGCTGCAAGGAGTCGGGCAGGCGTTCGTAGCGCGTAAGGGTATTCCCGGTGGCTTTCCCCAAAAGGGGGAAAGCCGAAGCATCGTGAAAAACGGTTTGCGCCTGGACGGACAAAGCCAGCAGCAGGTTCAGAAGAATGAACGTTATTTTCATACTACGGATGATGTTAGTTGGTCACTTTCGTACTACGGAGACGTTAAATGCCGCCCTGCCCTTTCAGCCTGGCAGTAAACGCTTTCGCCTTTTCCATAGCGGCGGCTTCTTCTTCGGGACTTGCATAAGCATGCTTGTAGCCCTTTATCACATTCCACTCGCCACGGGTAAAGTCGGGGAATGCCACCGGAGCGCAATTATTGTCCATGGAAAGTTCGCCCAGTTCCGCCAAACTGCACCACTCTGCCAAATCGTAGACATCCATGTCCAAAGGCAAACCGTTTTGCAGGCAGTAGACCAAGCGGCTGTCCATGATGAAGTCCATACCGCCGTGTCCGCCGACCTCCTTTGCCATTTCACCGTATTTCTTCAGAATAGGATGTTGGTATTTGGCGACAAGCGCTTCCATTTCCGCTGCCGGCAGGAAACCGTGCGAGTCCAAATCGTCCACCTTGGGCTCCACGCCCGAAGCAGCCAGCTGGTCGGCATCGAGGGCATAGCCTTTGACGGGATATTTATTGGCAAAACCTTTGGAACCGGTCAACTGGTACAGACGGTTATAAGGCTGGGGAGTCATCACATTATGTTGTATCTCGATTACCTTGCCGTTGGCAGTACGGATGAGCGTTGTGGTGTGGTCGCCGTTGCGGAAGCTGTTGCAAGCCGTATCCGTGCGCGCCTCGACCAAAGCCTTTCCTACGACCGATTTGGTATCCATAGCAACCAATGTCTGCATCCGGTCGCCACGATGGATGTCGAGCGCCTGCGCCACAGGACCCAGCCCGTGGGTGGCATACACATCGCCACGATGCCGCATGTTATAGTCCAGGCGCCAGCCCAGTTTGTCGCCTTCGCCGTTTTTCCAATAATGGTTCCAGAACGGGCTCAGGTTATGGATATAAGCGCCTTGTGCCCGGATCACCTCGCCGAAGACGCCTTGCTGCGCCATGTTCAGCGTATTCATTTCGAACCAGTCGTAGCAGCAATTCTCCAAAATCATGCAGTGCTTGCGGCTCTTCTCGCTCATGTCAATCAGTTCCCAGCACTCTTTCAGGTTCATGGCGGAGGGCACTTCGATAGCCACATTCTTCCCGTTCTCCAACGCACACATCGCCACGGGGAAATGGTGCAGCCAGTCGGTAGCGATATACACCAGGTCGATATCATCGCGCTTGCAGAGTTCCTCGTATCCCTTCTCGCCGGAATATACCGCCGCTTCGGGCATGGATGCCTGCCTCAGGTATTTCTGGCATCTGTCGGCACGCTCCTGTTCGTAATCGCAGAGCGCCACGACCTGCGTGCCGGGAATGTGCGTGAAACGTTCCACAGCCCCGGGACCACGCATCCCCAGACCTACGAAGCCTACGCGCACCACTTCCATTTTAGGAAGTGCCAGCCCTATCACACTTTTCTGCCCTGCCGGACGTTCGGGAGTCTCCACGACAATCGTTCCATTCTCCCACTGCCACCGGGTCCCCTTGTCGTTGGTCTGCACGGTGGATGTCTGCGACGAACATGCGCATAACGCCACGCACATGCCTGCCAATAAAACCTTTAAACTTTTCATACTTACTTGGATTTAGAGCCTGTTTAAATTTTGTCCGGCATCCTTTTGAGCGTCCTTTTCGAGAATGTTTTCCTCTTTTCATTCGTCACATAGCCCGCTATGCTCTTCATAAAAAGAAGGAAACAGACCGGAAAGAGGTTCAAAAGAAGCTGAAGAAAATCTTTTTGAAGAAAATTCAAACAGGCTCTTAAAGTTAACAATACGGATATCTTTCTACTTATGTGTCTCCACAATCCTGGTGGGTGCCATTTCCATGTTCCGGCGGTCTACCTGGCGGACTACGGCGGCAGCCAGTTGCAAGAAAGCGCGTCCGGTCATGGTGTTCTCGTCCAAAGCCACGGGAGTGCCCTGGTCGCCACTCTCGCAGATGCCTTGCACAATGGGGATTTGTCCCAGCAAAGGAACATCCATCTCCTCTGCCAGCCGTTTGGCTCCCTCTTTGCCGAAGATGTAGTACTTGTTCTCGGGCAATTCGGCAGGCGTGAACCATGCCATGTTCTCAACCAGACCGAGAATAGGCACATTCACCTTGTCGTTGATGAACATGTTGATGCCTTTACGGGCATCCGCCAAAGCCACCGCCTGCGGCGTGCTGACCACGATGGCACCGGTCATGGCAAGTGTCTGCACCACGGTAAGGTGGATATCGCTGGTTCCGGGCGGAAGGTCTATCAGGAAGTAATCCAGTTCGCCCCAATCGGCATCGGCAATCAACTGTTTCAGCGCATTGCTTGCCATGCCGCCACGCCACAGGGTGGCTTGGTCGGGGTTTACAAAGAAACCGATGGACAACAGTTTGATGCCATATTTTTCAATCGGAACAATCAAATCACGTCCGCCGATATTCTCGGCATACGGGCGGGCATCTTCCTCGCAGAACATCTTGGGCATGGAAGGACCGAAGATATCGGCATCCAGCAAACCTACCTTATAACCCAACTTGGCGAGCGAGACAGCCAGGTTTGCCGAAACGGTAGACTTGCCTACACCGCCCTTGCCGGAAGAGACACCGATGATGTTCTTCACCTGCGGCAGCAGTTTGCCAACCTCGGGCCGTGCCGCCTGACGGCTTTCCGTGGCAATCGTCACTTCCACTTCCGGCGATACATACGTATGTATCGCAACCTCGGCAGCTTTTACCACCGATTTCATAAAGGGGTCTGTCGGTTTCTCGAAAATCAACGAGAAGCTGACTTTCATCCCGTCGATACGCAGATTGTCGGCAACCATTTCAGCCTCCACAAGGTTCTTCTTGTTGCCGGGATAACGCACCGTTGCCAGTGCATCCAATATTAATTTAGGGTAAAGGGTCATGTTGAATTTTGAATTATGAATTTTGAATTTAAGAGGGGGCGGCTTCTGTCAGACACGGCTGAGGAACAATCACGGACAGGCGCTTTCCATACGTTTCATTCATTTACTGATTTGCATTCGTTTGCCTGCCTACATTCATTTGCCTGCATTCATTTACCGGTCTGCATTCATTTGCTGGTCTGAAGCCCGCTACGCTTGCTGCGGTTGTAGCTGCGATACTCATCGAACTCTATCTCCACATCGGGCTCTTGCAGCTCTCCGCTTTGCGGAAGCCGGAACTTGATGTACTTTATGGTCAGCCCGCGGTCCAGCCACTGTTGTTCGTAATAGGTGCGGATGCCAAGGATGTCGTCCACCAGTCTGGAGTGATAGAGGTCATCGGTGATAAACTCTACCGGAAGCCCGTTCTTCTCTATCATATACTTGGTGTAAGTGAACATGAAGTTACTGTCGGTCTTTACGTGGACAATTCCGCCATCTTTCAGGAATTTGCGGTAACGCTCCATAAAGTAGGTGGACGTAAGGCGTTTGGTGGCTTTCCTCATCTGCGGGTCGGAGAAGGTGAGCCATATCTCGCTCACTTCGCCCGGCGCAAAGAAGCGGTCGATGATTTCGATGTTGGTACGCAGAAAGGCTACGTTCTTCATATCCGACTGCAAGGATTCCGTGGCTCCCGTCCACATGCGGGCGCCTTTTATGTCTACGCCGATGAAGTTCTTGTCGGGGAACATGCGCCCCAGTCCTACGGTATATTCTCCACGGCCGCAACCCAGTTCCAGCACAATCGGATGGTCGTTCTTGAAGAACTGTGAGTGCCAATGCCCTTTCATGTCAAACGGAACGTTGTCCACAGCCGAGTACGGATATTCGAACACATGCGGATAACCCGCCATATCGGCAAATTTCTCTAACTTGTTTTTTCCCATTTCAATCCTGATTAGGCCGTAAAGGTACTGATTTTGGTGCAACCGGCAAAAAGAAATGGAGCACAGATTTCTCCATGCTCCATTCTTCTATGATATTGGACGATGCGTCCCGATTAAACCGCAGCGCTTGCTTCCGCATTGGCACCTTGCTGAGCTTTCAGATCTTCATAGAAAGCTGCATGGGCAGTATGCACGTAAGGCAACAGGAAGAATAGACCGATACCGAGCGTGAGGATAGACAGGAAGAACCAGCCGATAAAGCTCAAATCAAGCGTGAACAGTTTCATTCTGTTGTTCTCCATCATAGCCATACTCTTTTCGATAGCCGCGTTGTTTTTCATTTCCGGCTCTTCTTTCAAGATATAGTCGGTCATTGCATAAGAGTAATACTTCATAACTCCCGGAACAATCAGCAACATTGTCCACAATGCTGTGTAGATTTGCTGAAGCAACTTGGTTACCAGAATACGCGCATAGTCATGGAAACCTTCGAACAGCACCTCGATATCGACTTGTTTGCCTTTGAGCACACCAAACATCAGGATAGCCAAACCGTATGCAAGCGGCAGTCCGACAAACAATGAAGCCAACCGGCCTACGTAAGGAACAGCAGACAAAGCACCGATAACAAAGCAATAAATAAGTGCAGCAACAGCTGCCATAAGCCACTTTCCTTGAAGTGACTCACGTGCCTGGGCACGCAATTCAGAATTTTGTTTTAACATAGCGAATAATATTAATTAAATGTGTTATTTATAAGATAAATGGTTATTCTACAATCGTCACCCAACCATGCGTATCGGGTTCGTCGCCATACTGGATGGCACG
This sequence comes from uncultured Bacteroides sp., assembly GCF_910578895.1. Lineage (GTDB taxonomy): Bacteria > Bacteroidota > Bacteroidia > Bacteroidales > Bacteroidaceae > Bacteroides. The sequence goes on along the minus strand of NZ_CAJTSC010000028.1, from coordinate 5,591 downwards.
CAACTTATTATACAGCTTCGTGCAGACAGGTCCCGGTTTGCCATCTTTGGCAATCACGTATGACTTACCGTTCTCCACATCGTCGATGCGTTCTATCGGGCTGATGACAGCGGCAGTGCCGCAAGCACCCGCCTCCTCGAACGTCAGCAGCTCCTCTTCGGGCACCGGACGGCGCTCTACCTTCATGCCCATATCCTCTGCCAGTTGCATCAGGCTCTTGTTGGTGATAGAGGGAAGGATGGAAGTGGATTGCGGAGTAATGTATGTATTGTCCTTGATGCCGAAGAAGTTGGCGGCACCGCACTCGTCGATATATTTCTTCTCTTTGGCATCCAGATAGAACTCGCAGGCATAACCCAGGTCGTGCGCTTTCTTATTGGCACGCAGGCTTGCCGCGTAGTTGCCGCCTACCTTATAGACACCTGTGCCCAAAGGCGCGGCACGGTCGAACTCGCGGATAATGACGTACGGATTGGTTGAGAAACCGCCCTTGAAATAAGGACCTACCGGAGTTACAAACACTACAAACAGGTATTCGTTTGCCGGATGCACGCCCACTTGCGCGCCCGTACCAATCAGCAACGGACGGATATACAGGGAAGCTCCCGACTCGTAAGGCGGAATGAAACGTTCATTCAACTTCACGACCTTGAGAATCGCCTCTTTAAAGCGCTCCGTCGGCAGTTCGGGCATCAGGATGCCACGACAGGTGGACTGCAAACGGGCAGCATTCTCTTCCAAACGGAAAACGCGTACCTTGCCGTCTTTGCCGCGAAATGCCTTCAGGCCTTCGAAAGCTTCCTGGCCATAGTGCAGACACGTGGCAGCCATGTGCATAGGGATAGTCTCCTCGCTGCATACTTCCAATGCGCCCCACTGTTCGTTACGATAGTAAATTCTCACATTGTAATCTGTCTTCATATAGCCGAACGGCAGATTAGCCCAATCCAGTTCTTTCATATCTCGCTCGTATTAGTTGTTCTCTTTTGTTATTATCCGATATATTACAAGTACACCGAAACTAAAAAAAGCCTGTTTTGGTCTTTCTTTCAAATATTTCGTCTGCTTCTTTGGGAATTTCTCAAAGCAATACTGAACAAAAAACGAACAGGCGCTTACTATTTGCCACAAAAGTAGTGGTAATTCTCCATACTTCCTAAAGAAACGCCGTTTTTTGTCGACAAAAGATTAAAAACACGGCTTTTTCCCGTACATGCCTGCCATGACAAAAGCATGACCCGCAAGAACTTTATAGAAAGGTGTCGTATGCTCAATGTGGTGGAATACCTCTTGTTGTGCCTCCGTGACCGAAAGCGCCATATCCGCCTATTCCTCCTGCCTGTCCGCCAAGAGTTTCTTGACTTCACAGTCTGCCTTTGTCAACTTATCGTTACAAAATGCAATGATTTCGTTCGCTTCTTTTATCTTTTCGGCAAGTACGTCTATTTCCAGTTCATTGTTGTCTATCTGGCTTACTATTCTCTCCAACCGTTCCATTGCTTGGGAATAGGTTTCTTTTTTCTTGGGTGTAGGCATAGGATTATTTATTTTTTGACTTTTGACAATTCATCGGTTACTACCGAAACCACTTCTCCTTTGTATAGGCGAGTGGTGATTCTGTCTCCCTCGTTCAGAAGAGTGGCATCTTTTACAACCTTACCGTTTTTGAGCGTAATGCTGTAGCCGCGCGCCAACTGTTTTTCGGGAGAAGCATCCGCCAACCGCTGCCGGAGCAGTTCCAGCCGATGTTGGCGATGAGACAAAAAGGCGGTAGCAACCTGCACAATATCTTTCCGGACAGTGAGCAAGGAGAGTTTGGCATCCGATATGCGACTATAAGCGGCAGAAGGGATGCGGTTCTTACAGGATACCAACCGCTGATGCTCTTGCACCAGCAGATTTCGGACACCGTCGTATAAACGGCAAGCCAGCGATTCCAAACCATCGGCAGCGTCATTCATGCGGTTTATCAGAAATTCTGCGGCAGCGGTAGGAGTCTTGACGCGGGTATGGGCTACGGAATCAATCACCGTGTCGTCACGTTCATGGCCGATACCGGTGATGACAGGCAAAGGAAACTGTGCGCAAGCAGCCGCAAGCAGGTAGGTGTCAAATCCGGAGAGGTCGGAAGTAGCCCCTCCGCCACGGATAATCACAACCACGTCAAAACTGTCCGGACGGGAGTTTATCTTATCCAAAGCAGCCAATACAGACTCTTCCACACGGTCGCCCTGCATCAATGCCGGAAACAATTCCGTATGGAAGTAAAAACCTCTCGGATTATTTTGCAACTGATGGCAGAAGTCACCGTATCCGGCAGCTGTCGGGGAAGAGACCACTGCAATGCGTTGCGGCAGGAGGGGGATTTCCAATTCCTTGTTCAGCGTGAGCACTCCTTCCTCTTCCAGTTGCCTCAGTATCTCTTTACGGCGGCGCACCATGTCGCCCAAAGTATAAGTAGGGTCTATATCCTGCACCGTAAGGCTATAACCGTAAAGCTCGTGGAAACTGACAGTGACCTGCACCAGCACTTTAATGCCCGAAACAAACGCCTGCCCCGTAGCTTCCTCGAAATAAGGCTTCAACAGGCGGAACACATTCGACCAGATTGTCCCTCTTGCCTTTGCCACCAGGCTATTGCCGCGGACATCTTTCTGCACAAACTCCAGGTAGCAATGCCCGGTACTGTTGGTACGCACATCACTCAACTCCGCCTGTATCCAATAGGTGTCGGGCAGGCACTGTTCCAAACTACGGCGAACCAAAGCATTCAGTTCATACAAAGACAAGGTTTCCATATCACCATCCTTCAGTTTATTACCGATTTAATCCGCTTATTATCAAATCAATCCGATTATTACCAGTTCAATCCGTCACTCGCCTTTTCCGGACAGATACATCCGATACGCTTTCCACATGTCGGGCACACCGTAACCGTAGATATTATCCGGACAGTCGGCACGGTCGCCGGAAGCGCGGACCAGTTCAAGCAGCTCTTTCGCCGTGAGCCGGGGGCATGCCTGCCACAAGCAAGCCACCATCCCGCATACGACAGGCGAAGAAAAGGAGGTCCCGTTCGCCTTGCCCTGATTTCCGTCCGTACGGATTACATCCGTTCCTTCGCCTACCGCCACGACATCCGGTTTGATCCGGTTATCGGCGGTATTGCCGATAGAGGAAAACGGAGCCAATAGCGCCCGCTTGTTTACGGCACCCACGGTCAGCACATTCTCCGCATCGCCCGGCGGGGTTATCTTCTTCCAAGAACCCATGCCCGAATTGCCGGCGCTGCACACCAGCACCATGCCCTTGTCGGCTATGCGCGAAGCCTGGCGAGACATCAAGGCATGACGTCCGTCCAAATCGCGGTATGTATAGTTCTTCGACTTATCATCGAAAGCATAATATCCCAAAGAGGTGTTAATCACATCAACGCCCACGCTGTCTGCAAACTCCACGGCGGCAGCCCAATAGTCCTGCTCCACCAGATGTTCGGAATATTCGTCTTCGCTGCGAAGCAACCAGAAAGAGGCTTCGGGCGCGGTGCCCGTCATTACCCCCGGCAGATTCATGCCTATGCAGGAGAGCACGCTCAACCCGTGACTGCTTTCGGCAAACAGGTCCGCCCGGGGATTAACAAAATCCTTTACGCCCAACACGGTGATATTCCGCATTGCCGTTATCCTGTCCAGGTTATGAAATCCGGCATCAATCACCGCAATCGTCATTCCCTGCCCTCTGAATCCGGCATCATGCAATTTATCTCCATTGCTCAACCGGATTTGGGTGATGGCGGGCCCGTAAATACTGTCGGCATATAGCTTCGGCGCATTCATCACAGTATCACGCGTTGCAGACATCGTCTCTCCGCCCGTTTTCGGAGCACTCCACACCTTCTCCGTGGCGCGCACGAAAGGCAATGCGGCGATACGGCCTATCAAAGCAGTGTCATTGCAGGACACCGTAACAAAATTGTCCCACTTTCCGGCAACCACAATCTTCACCCCCTGCCGGCGTATCTCGTCGACATACTTACGGCACACCGGAAGGTCGGTAGAGTCGATTGCCAGATTTTGTTTCTGGCGCCTTGCAATGGCTTTCTCCGAAAGAAACCGTTCCGGATGTTGCAAGGAGTATGCGGTGGCAGCCTTGTCCTTTAAACTAATGCGATATTTCAACGTATCTTGTTGTGCCGCCACACTTGCCGCAAGCAGCACCAAAGCCGAAAGAATAGTCAATCTCTTACTCATCAAATCTCTCTTATTTTCTAAATTTCAGTCTTCTAATTTCCTATATACATGCCGATGCCGCGTTGCGAAGCGATAAACGAACCGCCTGCCACCCGCTTCCCGATATAGAACACGGCAGACTGCCCGGGCGCAATGGCAGACGCTTCCGATTGGAAATGCACCAGCAGGCGCCCGTCTTCCAGGCGCTTCACCGAACAGGGAATCGGTTTGCTGCGATAACGGATGCGCACCGTCAGTTCCTTGCTTCCGAAAACCTCCGCCTCGTCAACCAGGCTGTCCTGCTCCGCAAGCATATATTCCGTCCGGAGCTGTTCGGCATCTCCCAGCATCACCGTATTTTTCTGCGGATTGATTTTCAGCACATAAGCCGGTTTTCCCAATGCTATTTCAAGCCCTTTACGCTGCCCGATGGTGTAGTAAGGAAAACCTTTATGCTCTCCCAGCTTCACCCCTTCCGCATTGACGAACCATCCCGGACCGACTTCACGGTCTATTTCCGGAGAGTGTTCGCGCAGGAAATCCCTGTAATCTCCCTTTATGAAGCAGACTTCCATGCTCTCTCCCGACTCGGCTTTCAGCGCATAGCCCTTGTCGCGCAGGTAATCGCGCACTTGCAACTTGGTATACGTCCCTAACGGAAAAAGGCAACGCCGCAACACGTCCTGCCCCAGCCGCCAAAGAAAATAGGACTGGTCCTTCTTGTCGTCGTTGCCGGCAACTATATATACCTTCCCGTCCCGCTCTTCCAGGCGGGTATAGTGTCCGGTGGCAATGTAGCGGCAATCCAGCCTGTCCGCCCACTCCGTAAGGATACGGAACTTGAACAGCGGATTGCACATCACGCAGGGATTGGGCGTCCGTCCCCGGCGGTACTCATCGATAAAGTTGCGGACAATCACATCGCGAAAAGCTTCCCGCTCGTCCGCCACATGATGCTCAATGCCCATGTTTCGGGCAAGTTGGCACGCTTCCGACGGCTCGTCTCCCCACACCCACATCGTAAGGCCGATTATCTCGTAGCCTTGCTCCTTTAGCATCAGACATGTAGCGGTACTGTCGATGCCGCCGCTCATGCCAACCAGCACTCGCTTTTCTGCTTTGTTCATATCATTCATCGTTTAGCTTGCAAAAATAGGGGTTTTCAAGTAGAAGACAGAGAAACGGCATGCCTTTTTAGTAAGACTTCACATAGCCGCATACAGTTTTCCATAGTCAGGCAGGATTGAATTACGATTTTTCAGGAGCCATCAACCGATATACCGGCTGCTTATGCCATTGGACTTTAAAAGCCTGTTTAAATTTTGTCCGGCATTATTTTGAGCGTTCTTTGCGAGGATGTTT
>NZ_CAJTSC010000027.1:16925-48302 GCF_910578895.1 uncultured Bacteroides sp. | reverse complement strand
ATCGTATGCCGGTATGCGTTTCCCTTTATACTTGGGATGCGGCAGGCGGGTGTAGGGCAGGTCGAAGGAGCGGTCGAGCTCCGCTTCCGTCAAGGGCGGGTAGGGCGGATTGACGATGACGGTCTGTCTGCCTACGGTTTGCAAGATACGTGAAGCGGCGTATTTGTTACTCTCCTCTTCGATATGGCGAAAGTTCGCTGCCTGTTTTTTCTTGTCTTTCAGGCATTCTTCGTGCGAATGGAGAGTGATGTCTCCTTCCTGCGGAAACACTTCTTTGGCGAGATATGCCAGTTGGGGGATGTCGGAAACGGGCTGTTGTTGCTTCAGCCTTCTTGCAAGCTCTACGACAGGTTTCTCGCCCATGCCATAAATCAGTGCATCGGCATCGCTGTCTGCAAGGATGCTGGGGCGTACGCGGTCTTGCCAATAGTCGTAATGCGTCAGTCGGCGCATGCTTGCCTCGATACCGCCCAGTATGACGGGTACATCGGGATATAGCTTCTTCAGAATTTGGGTATAGACTATCGAAGGATATTCGGGGCGCATGTCCGGACGTGCGTCGGGGGTATAGGCATCGTCACTGCGCAAGCGTTTGTTTGCCGTATATTTGTTGACCATGCTGTCCATGCAGCCTGCGCTGACGCCGAAGAAAAGCCGGGGGCGTCCCAGTTTCTTGAAATCACGCAAATCGTCCCGCCAGTTGGGCTGGGGGACTATTGCCACACGCAAGCCCTCCGCTTCGAGTATGCGGCCGATTACGGCTGCCCCGAATGACGGATGGTCTACATACGCATCACCGCTGAACAGAATGACGTCCAGCTCGTCCCACCCACGAAGTTCCACTTCTTTCTTGGTTGTAGGCAACCAATCAGTCAGTCTATATTCTTTCATGGGTGCAAAGATAGGGAAAGTTTTCGTCAATCACTTACCACTTGTCAAATTGTAGGGTCATCTCCTCTCCGTCGTAAACCTCGCGGAAGCCGATTTCCTGTTCGGAAAGGTACTCCTTCAGGTCATTAAAGGCGGTTGCATCATCCATGATGATTTCCAATCTCTCGCCTTTTTCTGCTTTGCATATAGCTTTTATGGCAGGGATAAGAGGGCTGTAAAGTTTTTGACCGCGTGTGTCGATAGTTCTCATTTATCTTTTTCTTCTATGGTTTCTTGTTGGGAAAGCCATTGCAGGTAGAGTTTGATAAGTTGCTGCAACCCGAAAGCTTTCATGTTGTTGTGGTAGATAACATCGATGCAGAGGTCGAGCAGGTCTTTGCTGTCTTCCTCTTGGGCGGCGATGAGGGAACGGATATTCAGTTTTAGTTTGTCGAGCACGGTTTCGTCTACGATGCCGTTACTGTCGATGAGGTGGCGGAAAAGACCGTATTTCTCGATGGTAGCGAGGTTCTCTTCTGATATCTCCAAGTTGCGCGTTCCGCTGGGATTGGCTTGTATGGTGTACATGGTGTTGATGTTTTAATGGTTGATTTTTAATAATTCATGTTTTCTGTAGAAGCAAAGATAAGTTTTTCATCACAGATTGTATCTATTTCTATGGATTATTTATGAAGATTGTTGTAATTATCCGCGTATGTTTGCTTTTTCTGTGCGGTGAAGCAAGGGGGCATATCCACGGGAGTACATAAAAAGGAAGGATGTATCAAAAACACTGGCAGAATGATACGACTGCCGGTGTTTTGATACATCCTCTTTCCGGTTTCTATTATTATGTGGAAAAGATTTACAGCGGAATGTATTCCACGAACGCTTCCATTGCTTCGTAGGATGCAAGTCCCAGGCTGTCATACAGTGCGGCGGTGCCACGGTTGCGGTCTTCGCTGCGTTGCCAGAACAGGCGCTCGTCGTTGCCGAGGAACGGTGCGCTTTCCATTTGGCTTTGGTGCTTCAGGATGGAGTTGCGTTTGGCGCGCAGCTCTTCTGGGCTGATAGGCACTGCCATTTCGATGTTTTCGATTTCCCATTCCGCCCATGCGCCGCGATACATCCAGATGCGGCATTCTTTCAACCATTTGGCACCTTCTTCTTTTTCCAGGTCGATGGCGGCGAATACGGCATCCGTACAGACGCGATGCGTACCGTGTGGGTCGGCAAGGTCGCCGGCTACGAATACTTGGTGAGGTTTCACTTCACGCAGCAGGTTGCGTACGATTTCCACATCGGCTTCGCTGATAGGGTTTTTCTGGATTTTGCCGGTTTCATAGAACGGCAGGTCGAGGAAGTGGCAGTGGTCCAACGGAATGTTGTTGTATGTACATGCCGTACGTGCTTCGCCGCGACGAATAAGTCCCTTGATGGTCAGGATGTCGCGGGTATCCATATCACCGTCTTTCTTTTCTTTCAGATAGTTGCGGATTTCGGCATACTTCTCGTTGATAACCTGGTCTTCGCTGTTGTTGAAGAGCTGGTTGAAGCCGTTGATGAAGTGTAGGAAACGGATTACTTCCTCATCGCCTACGGCAATGTTGCCGGAAGTTTCGTATGCCACGTGCACATCATGCTTCTGCTCTACCAGACGGCGGATAGTGCCGCCCATAGATATGACGTCATCATCCGGATGCGGAGAGAACACGACCACACGTTTGGGATAGGGCTTTGCACGTTCGGGACGATAGGTGTCGTCCGCGTTTGGCTTGCCGCCGGGCCATCCGGTAATGGTGTGTTGCAGGTCGTTGAAGATTTTGATATTTACGTTATAGGCAGAACCGTAAAGGGCAAGCAGTTCGCTCAGTCCGTTTTCGTTGTAGTCCTTGTTGGTCAGCTTTAAAATCGGCTTTCCGGTCAGTTGGCACAACCAGACAATGGCACTGCGGATAAGCTTGTCGTTCCATTCGCAGGAGGTTACCAGCCAAGGACGTTGGATGCGCGTCAGGTTGGCGGCGGCAGAAAGGTCGATGGCAATGTGGGCGTTGTTGTGCGTTTGCAGGTAAGATGCGGGGATGGTATCTGTCACATTGCCTTCCACACACTCTTTTACCATTTTCGCCTTTTCTTCGCCCCATGCCAGCAGGTACACTTTCTTGGCAGAGAGAATGGTGGCTACACCCATTGTTATGGAACTTACCGGAGTGCTTTCGATGCTTCCGAACATTTTGGATGCTTCGTTGCGCGAGTCGCTGTCCAGCAAAATCAGACGGGTGGTCGAGTTCAGGCGCGAACCGGGTTCGTTGAAGCCGATATTACCGACACGTCCGATACCCAGTACGGCAATGTCGATTCCGCCGAAACTTTCGATGCGTTGTTCGTACAAGCGGCAATATTCGAAAATAGTGTCTTTGGCAATGGTTCCGTTGGGGCTGAAAACGTTCTGCATGTCAATATCCACATGGTCAAGCAGCATTTCCTTCAATGCGTTGAGGTTGCTGTTAACAGCATCCGAAGCGAGCGGATAATATTCATAAAGGTTGAATACCACTACATTGCGGAAACTCAGCCCCTCTTCTTTGTGCATGCGCACAAGAGCCGAGTAGACGTTGCGCGGCGAGTTGCCGCCTGCCAGTGCCAATATGCAGAAGCGTCCCGCCTTTTGCTTGTCGCGGATTGCCTGTGCGATATCCAAGGCGATTTGGTTGGCTCCTTCTTCGGGAGACTCGTAGATGTCTGTAGGGATTTTTTCGAGACGTGTCAGTACCGACCGTTCGAAAGCGTTCTCAGGTCTGTAATACCTGGGGGATACTCTGTTTAGAGTAATTTGAGAACTAAGATTGGTTTTCATATAACTGGTTATTAATAAATGATTAAAGCTGTCTGCTTATTCAAAACTAAACAAAAATAGGAAAAACAAAGTTTATCCGCACAATATCGAGGTGGATTTTATGATAAAGTATCGGTTTCGGGCACTAATTTGCCCATTGCCCATACTGCTCTTATCTTTAAATCTTCGTCCATTACAATGATATCGGCATCTTTTCCTTTTTGAAGCGAGCCTTTGCGGTCGTATACGCCCATGATGCGTGCCGGTGTTTCGGACACCATCCGTACGGCATCTGCCAAAGGAATATCGGCTTTTTGTACCATGGTACGTATCAGGCGGTCCATCGTTGCCACACTGCCGGCAAGGGCGGAATGGTCTGCCAGCTTGCATACGCCGTCTTCGATGATGACGCGCGGGTCGAAAGCCTCCTTGCTGTCGCTTGCGGCACATGCCAGGGCATCGGTGATGGCACACATCCGTTCCACGCCTTTTATCTTATAAACCAGGCGCAGGATTGTGGGGGGGACGTGGATGCCGTCTGCCACGACTTCCACGGTCATGTCATCCATAAGATAAATGCTTTCCACCGTTCCTTCGTATTTGTACTCGCGACGTTTATGAAAGCCGGGCATTGCGTTATAGAAATGCGTTGCGTGCGTGTATCCGGCTTCATAGGCGGTACGTATATCCTCAAATTCGGCTTGGGTATGGGCCACTGATGCCAGGATGCCTTTTCCGGTGATGTATTTTCCGAACTGCATGGCTCCGGGCAATTCGGGAGCGGCGTCCCAACGCTTGATGCAGTGCCAGTTCTCCACAATGGGGATATATTCGTTGGGATCGGGGTTCTTGATGTTTTCGGGCATCTGTCCGCCTGCCATTGCCATGTTCAGGTAGTGGCCTTCGAGGTGCAGCCCCAGTATCGGACTGTCCTTTTCCGCCATCATCTTGGTGCAAGTCTCTGCCGCTTGTTCAATCATCGGTACGGTAGAAGAGGACAGGGTGGGGAATATGCTAGTGGTCCCGTATTTCATGTGTGTTTTTACGGCACTGCGGAAAGCCTCTTCGGTACACTCCATAAAATCGCGTCCGCCACCGCCATGTGCATGGATTTCCACACCGCCGGGCAGTACATACATTCCTTTCGCATCAATCAGTTGTGCACCGATAACGGCGAGGTCGCAATTGGTTACTTCTAAAATCTTTCCGTCTCTGATGAGCACGGAGCCGTCTTTGAGCCAACCCTGTGGGGTCAGGATACGTGCGTTGATAAGTTGAGTCAACATAGGATTTAGGGGTTAGTGTTAATAAATTAATTGTTTCAGTCGTCAGACATTGTTTCAACGGACAAAAATAGTTACTTTTCGGGTAAGATGGGGTGCGTATATTTAGGTATTTCTATTAAATACTCTAAAATTAAGTATTTGATGTTTAACTAATCATTCTCTCTTTCTATTCCATGTTGCTTCAAGCGTTGGAGATTTTCTTTGGCTGTTTCAGAACCCAACTTCGCTGCGGCTTCAAAGTTCTGCCATCCCAATTCTATATTCTGCTCCGTTCCCAACCCGTAAGCGTATGCCACTCCCAATGCGTTAAGCACCATGGCGTTGATGGGATCCCACAGGTCGTCTATCTCATCTTCTACTACTTGCAGATAAGAAAACGCTATGTCATAATCCTGCACAACTCCCAAACCATCCTGGTAGCAGATGGCAAGATAGGCAGCGGATTTCAGTTCATAACCGCCGTGGGGATTGTCGTAAGCTTTATGGAACCAAGGCACAGCTTTGGCATAATCCTGCTCCACACTGCCCCAGCCGTCGAAATAGTAATAACCTACCTGCCATTGGGCGCCGGGTTCTCCACCGATGGCGGCTATTTCGTAGAAGCGGAAAGCCATGTCGACATCCTGTTCCACTCCGCATCCCTGGTCGTAGCAGCATCCGGCATTGAAGGTTGCCTGTATATCACCTTTGTGGGCCGCCTTGATATAGTAACTCAAGGCTCCTTGCATATCTTTTTTTTCCTGATTAAGATATATTCCGTAGGAACAGCATACGACCGGCGAGATTTCGGCAAGTTGGCGGAAATAGTATTCGTAATGCTCCGGATTGTCGTTGGAAAAGCCCGATTTCCAGATGTTACGATAGTTGCCCCAACCGGCAGTGATACGTCCTCTGAAACTCAGTTCGTAATATTTTCTTGCGATGGGATAGGCAAACTTGTTGTATTCTTCCACGCTTTTGAATTGTTTGGCAAGATCAGGTTCCACAATCAGATAGTCGCCCCAATAGTAAACGTTTCCTATCAGGTATTGGCAGAAAGCATTGCCCCGGTTTGCCTGTTCCAATACTTCCTCATAAGCCTCCTTGAACGAGGAGAAAGGCATGCCGCGCTCCACCGAAGGGGTGAGGTTACCGCAACGGGCGGCACACAGCACTCCTGTGGCGCTACCCATAAGCGCACTTCTCTGCATCAGGAGCGAAGCATTGTCATCATCGGTGGCGAATCCGGCTCCGCTCCACACATACTCTTCGCCCATGTGGCAACGGGCGATGAAACAGAGGGCATCGGCATCGCCTTGCCGTGCGGCTTGGAGCAGCATTTCGTACCCTCGGCGTATCTCTTCTTTATCGAAACTTGTCCAAATTAAATCAACGGCCTTGACGACCGGCAAACTGTATTTACCTTTCATGATTATCGAGAAACTTAAAAACTAATTTTTGAAAATAATCTTTCACATCGAACTGTGTCCATACGGGCGAAAGTCCGGGATACTTCCGGTTGAGGGCGAAATCCCAAAGCCAGTTGTACAATGATTTGAAATCGGTGATGACGGCGCGGCATCCCGTTTCCACAGGTTGGGTCCACTTTACCCATTCCACTTTGTAGGCTATGTTTTCGCCTTCGGTGCAACGGCGGATTTCCATATATCCGCCATCTTCTCCCGTATGGTCGTGATGCAACCATTTCGACTTGCCGTCCCTGATATTTTCGAGTGCCGCCATAACGTCTGTGAAGTCGAAGAACCTGAAATCCTCACCGTCAACGGTCAGGTGGGATTCGGACTTTTTTGGAACCGGAAGTAACTCTTCACACTCCCAGCCATGTATATCGGGCACTTGGGACAAATGAAAGAAATCGCACATCCGGTCGACAGCCTCTTCGGGACTGCATTCGAAATGCAACATGCGCAAAATCGTTCCTTTGATGTCGACATGGACGGCAAATACAGAGTCATCATTATAACTCATGGCAAATACGCATGCCGAAGGTCCTATGTTCACCGGCACACATTTCTCCAATCCGACCAGCGTATGGGAGTCCACTTCGTAAACGGATTGGAATATCCGCTCGTCGGTCACGTTGGAAGTCCGTTCGTTGCCGTTCTCCGTGATGAGTACGAATTGTTCCTTTTGGGGGGCTCTATATGGATAAGTCCTTCCGGGATACTTGTCGTTGTTCATTGGCATATTCTAATTGGATAGTATAATATGGTGCAAAAATAGCTAAAGTATGACATAAATCTTATTTCGCAATAATTTTTTATGCCGTATTCCGGATTACCGTACATGGAAAGTTGTGGAAATGGTATTTCCTTCACCGTCTACTGCGGTCAGGGAATGTTTTCCCGGGACGGGTTGCAGGGAAATCTTGTGAAAATCCTGTGTCTGCTTCACGTATATGTCGTCCAAATGCCAGTAAACCGTAGCGGCGGGGTTGCCGTGTGCCAGTTCTGCGGTCATGAAGCCTTTACTGCCATTCATCTGTTTGGGTAACAATATATTGGCATTCATGGGCGGGTAGATAAACTGCATGGATAGGAACATGTCTTCTCCGCATCCGTGTCTGAAGGGAGGTAGCGGTGAGTATTCGGGGTGATGTTGCTTGTAATACCACTCCCATACAGGCGGCAATGTAAACCGGGATTCTTGAACGGTAGGTTCCGTATCGGCACAGTTCTCATAGATACGGTGAGTACCGTCGGCAGACAGTGTGATGAGGTGATGATACGGGCAAGCCTCGGTTTTCAGGCCGGCGGGCAGTATGAGCAGGGTGTCTGTTTCCGTACAGAAACGTCCTTTCAGATGCCCGGATTGCCGGCATATTTCCGCTTCTACATATATCCCCGCCGGACGTTCAAACCATCGGGAAGAGGGGAGTATATTGAACACATCGAATAGGACGGGGCCCGCTGTCCTGGCTCCTACAAGTCCGGGTTTGCCTTCTCCGGTAGCATTTCCTACCCATACGCCTACCGCATATCGGGAACTGACACCGACCGACCAGGCATCGCGGAAACCGTAGCTCGTGCCTGTTTTCCAGGCGATAGGCTGCATGGACGAGATTGATTTCCAGTCTATCTCTTCCGGACGGTTGACTTCCGTCAGCGCATCGAAAGTCTGCCACACGGCTCCGGGCTGGAAAACCGCTTGGGTGTATGGGATGTCTGTCCGTGCATCGGTATCTGTTGCCGGCATCAGCAGGCTGCAGGGGGCTTGGGGGAAATGCAGCAAACTTCGTCCCATGGCGGCATACGCATTTGTTATGTCCCATAAAGTGGCTTCCGCTCCACCCAAAATCAGGGATAGTCCGTAGTGTGACGGCGGACGGTTGACGGTTTTCAAACCAATCTGTTGCAGGAAATGGTGGAATTTGGGAACGCCGTATTTTTGCAACATACTGACGGAAGGGATGTTCAGCGACCTTGCAAGCGCTTCGGATGCAGGAACGGCTCCCTCGAATTGCAGGCTGAAATTCTGGGGGGTAAAGCCGTTGATGTTAATAGGTATATCCGGTAACAGTGTGTGGGGAAGCATGCTGCCTTCTTGCAGCATGGCATAATACAGAAAAGGCTTCAGAATACTGCCTGTACTTCTGGGGGCCTGTATGATATCCACCTGATTGCCGGTTTGCCGTTCCCCGAAACGAACATTGCCGCAATATGCAGCCACCTGGTTGGTATGAATATCAATTACCAGGATTGCCAGGTTGCGTATGTCACTCCGGCGGAATTCGTCGCTCCAGCGTTCCGCCAAGTTTTCTACCTGTATTTGGAGACCTATGTCAATGGTGGAACGGGAATGGTGTCCGTTGCGTTCCCGATAGAGACGGCTCACCAGATGCGGAGCGGTTTGCGGTAGCGGATGAGGTGCCGAGGGAAGCGGTTCGCTTATGGCAAGCTCATAACCCGATGCGTCAATCGTACCTTTTTCGTACAGTAATTTCAAGAGCCGGTTGCGTTTGTTGAGCAAAGCTTTTCGCCCTTTGGAAAGGTGTATCATGGCAGGGGCGTTCGGAAGGACAGCCAGAGTGGCGGCTTCCGCCCATGACAACTCCTCTGCGGAATGCCCGAAATAGCGCCAGGCGGCAGCATCAAGCCCTACCACATTGCCGCCGAAAGGGGCGTGTGAGACGTACATGGACAGAATCTCTTCTTTGGAAGCGCTGAACTCGAGCCGGGTGGCTAAAATCATTTCGATGAATTTCTCTCCGAATGTTCGGGGTTTGTTTCTTGCCAGCCGGATGGTTTGCATGGTAAGGGTGCTTCCGCCGCTTACCACCCGTTTGTTTTTCAGATTTTGCCAGGCTGCCCTGCCTGTGGAGAACAGATTTACTCCCCAGTGATGATAGAAGTGCCTGTCTTCAAAAGCAATCAGGCAATGTTTTACCTTTTCGGGAGTGGCGGTGCGGGGAGGGAAACGCCATTGGCCGTCGGAAGCGATGCGTGCTCCCAATAATTCTCCGTTACGGTCGGTTACAACCGTGGAGTAGGAGACCCGGAAAAGTTGTCCGGGAAGGCAAACGACGTATCCTGCCACCAGGAACGTAATGAGGATAAGGATTACTTTCCTGGTGGCGGACAGTTGCCGGATGCGTCCGATTATGTTCCGAACAACCGGTGTCATCTGCTGACGGTTGTTCTACCGGCCTCTGTGCGTGCCTGTGCGGTAACATCGTACATTGCCTCGCATTGGATGGCGGGCAGGACAAAATCGCCGGTATAGGTTGCTTGCAGCCTGATTGTGAATTTCTTCGATGTGCCGCATGGCAGGTCGAAATAGGTCAGTACCCGGTCGTCGCGGATATCCTGATAGGTGTAGTTGCGCGCTGCCACAGTCTCCGGTGTCATAATTCTTTCATTGTGGATTTCCCAGCCGGAAGGAATGATGTGTGTCAGTGCCAGATTGCTGTAATCGGTGCTGACGCTGATATTGCTCACCGTTACGGTTGCCATGAAATCCGTACTTTGGCGGATGTTTTCGACCGAAATAGGGGAACCGTTCATATCGGTGTATTTCACGTCAAGATGAAGATTGTCGCTCATTGCCGGTAGCGTATCGTTTAGCAATTGCATACGGCTGATGAGGTCCACGTTCAATGCACCTTTTCCTTGGTTCTTTAACGTGACATTGCCTTTGCCGGAAGAAACGGGCAGTGCCTGTTCAAACAAGGCTTTGGCGGATTTCACGGCAGGTTGTTGCTTTCCGTTCCGGCTCCAGGTAAAGTCCAAAGTGCCGGATGACTTTTCTGCCAGTCGTCCCATTGCCATGAGGGCGAAAGCGGTGGATTGCGTATTGAACCGTTCTTCCTGCGAGAGGTTCCGGGATACTTTCTTTGCTTGTTGCATGGCGGCTTGCTCGCGATTCATAAGAAGGAGCGTTTCCAGTATCATCGCTTCGTCACGGTCGCATGAGCCATAGATGAAGTTTTGTGAAGAATAGGGAGAAACGCCGGTCTGTATGTTGTATACCAATTCTGCAGCAGGTTTCATTTTGCCTGTCAGTGCGTATGCGGCGGCAATCCTCCACTTGGCTTGCAGAGAGAGTGAGGCTTGCTCTTTCATTCTGTTCATGGCTCCGTACTCGGGCACACCTGCCAAAGCCAGTGTGTACAATCTGTATGCTTGTTGCAAATCCGATTGCCATTGCATCCATTCGTCCGCTTCTTCGGAGATGCGCCGGTTTTGTGCGGCTGCACGCTGGAAGCGTTTCCACTTATTCAGGACATTTTGATTGACGGCATACCCTTTTTCTTGTGCCAATACAAGGAACATGCCCGCATAGGATGTAATCCAGTCGTTGGCAACGGCATTTCCCGGCCAGTAGGCAAAACCGCCGTTAGGAAGCTGGCGGCCGTAAAGTTGGCGAATGCTTTCTTGTACATTCGTCTTTATCTTTTCGGCTTCTTCTTTGTCCACGGTCTTGAATTGGTTGACAAAGAGCAGAGGTAATGCTTTGGAAGTCAACTGTTCGGTACAACTATGCTGATAGTTGTATAGAAAATCAAGACGGCGGCTTATATCCACCGATGGTATGCGCGACACTTCCAACCGTATATCGGTGCCGGACGGCGCGGCTCCTTGCAGGTCGTAGGAGAGGGTTGCGCTCTGTCCGCCCTCTATCCATTGGCTGCTGCGGAGGGCTACTGCCGGGTTGGGGTTGCGTACTTCTATTTCAATCGTCTCTTTGGTTTGCAGTCCGTTGCCGTTGGCAGTAAGGCTGATTGTAGCCTTTCCGGTCTGGCTGCCCGTCTTTATTTTGAAAAATAGAAGTCGGTCGCCCGGCTGTCGGAAAGTAACGGACTGTTGCGTATCACCTGCCACGTATACACCGGTACCGGAGGCGTGGATGTTTACCGTCACATTCTTCACCTCTTTTTCCATGGCAAAGACATTGACGGGAACGTTGATTTCTTCCCGGGTGCTGAGAACACGAGGTAATGTGGAGAGCAGCATCAGCGGGGTTCGGACGAAAGATGTCTTTTCGGCATTGCCGTAAGCTCCATTTTGTCCGGCAACTACCATTGTGCGTACCGAACCAACGTACATTGGCAGTTTCAGCGTGTGTGTCTGCTGCTTGCCTTTACCTATATGGAAAGGCCCGATAAACTTGACCACCGGTCTGAAGCGGTTCGCTTTCGCATCGGCGGGCTTCAGCATCTCATCGCCACCTGTGCTGAATAAGGAGGTGTAGCGTCCGGCATAGGCTCCCAGCACATCGTCATACATATCCCAGGTGCGGATGCCTAATGCTTCGCGAGCATAGAATTCATTCCACGGGTCGGGGGTCTTGAAGTTGGTAAGGTCCAGCAAGCCGTCGTCTACAACAGCGAGGGTGTAAGTCATAGGCTTGCCGTTTTTTTCGCTGACGGTCACGCTGAAGTCTGTTTCAGGTCGTAATACTTCCGGCATACGGATTTGCGGCTGCAATACCGTCTGTTTGTTAGTTACGGTCACGGGCATTACACCGTACATACGTATGGGCAAGTCGTTTACCGTCTGCGCATGCGGCTGCAATAAACTGACGTGCAAATAGATGTTCGGAGCCATTTCCGGTGTTATCTCGAAAGCATATTTTGTATCCTCTTTGCTGCTTACTTCAATCCATTCGTGTTTCAATACGGTCGAACCGTTCTCTAAAGAAACCAATGCCCGTCCGCCTGCTGCGGCCGGAATGGTGGCAATGGCTGTTTCGCCTATTTCATAAGACTCTTTGTCAAGTGAGAAAGCAAGCATCTTGATGCCGCTCGGATCCGTTTTGCTGGAACGTCCGCGCCATTCGGGCCAGTCTACATATACGGTACCTCCTGTGGCATGACCGCTTTCTTTGTCTTTCACATATACCAGGTAACGCCCCCAATCGGGATAATCAATTTGGAAAGTAAAGCTTCCTTTTCCGCCGGATGTATGCAAGTTTCCGGCGGCTACGGGAGTGATGGAACTGCTGTTGATGTATGTGCCGAATGATTGATCCTGCTTCTCCCACCACCAGCTCCAGCCGATACGGTAAATTTTGTATTCGAGATTGGAACGGCTTACGGGTTGTCCTTTGTCGTCAACGGTGATGATGTCGAAGCGATGCTTTTTGTCTGTCTCGATATATTTGCCCTTCGGTTGGTTCAGGTTGATCCCGACATACGATGAGAAAGGCGAATAAGGCACGGTCTGCACATATATGCTGGCATCGCCGCCCGGTTCGAACACACGTGTGGTCAGAGTGGCGTTAAGCATCCCCGGCGCGTTGGCGGCATTGGGCAGTTGCCATATAAAGGCAGTTTTTCCTTCACTGTTGAGGCTTCCTTCGAAGATATCCGTCTTTACGGAGGTGAAGTCTGTTGCCGGGTTGTTAAAGATATACCGGCTGTAATTCTTGAATTGTGTGTTCACCTTCGACAAGGACATTTCCACTTTCGCCTTTAAGCCCGAAGCCGTAGCCCCCGTCAGCCATGCGGAGGAGAGGGAGACCGGTATTTCCCGGGCGGAAACGGAGATTACCTCTTTGGGTAGCCCTAAGTTGATTTTCAGCCTGTTGGGCTTTACGGTTTCAACACGCAGACTCTTATGGAAAGCGGTTCCTCCCACTTTGACATAGGCATTCCAAAGTCCTGTAGGGTCTTCTGCCCGGGTAGGTACGTCAAATGTATAGAAGCCGTTTGTGCCTTGTGTTGAAATCATCTTCGTATAAAATTGCCCCTTAGGATTATATACTTCCAGCGCGACGGGATGTTTGTCGGGTATTCTCTTTTCCCTGTCTTCCAGTATAAAAGACAGATGCAGCGTGTCACCGGGGCGCCATACGCCTCTTTCTCCGTATATGAAGCCTTTCAATCCTTTCCGTATCTCTTTTCCACCTACATCAAAACGACTGACGGACTGTTCTTCACCGTCTGCTACGCGTACGTAGGCTTTTTGGTTATCCGACTCGGCAACTACGATGAAGGGGACGCCTTTCGCGGTAATTTCGGCAAATCCTTCATCATTCGTCTCGCCTTTTCCTACGGGTTGCAACTGGAAATTATAGACGGTTATCCTTACTTTTCCTATAGGTTTCGTGTCCAGCATGTTGCTTGTTGCAATCCACAGTTTGTTCAGTGAATTTCGTTTGACAATCATACCGATGTTCGATGCGAATACATTGCAGGATGCCGCCCGGTCCGAATCCATATAGTAGGACGGGTGGCAAGGATTGTTCCGCTCTTTCCAGTCATATTGGCTCCAGTCCATTTGCACTCCGCCGTTGTAGTAAAAGTAACTCTGCGGGATGTCCCAGGCTTCTTCTTCCTTTTCCGGCAGGGTGTTTCCGCTGATTTTGGTTAATCCGTCGGATGCCGTATTGTCTGCGAATTTCATATTCCGTGTTTCCGTGTTTCCGCAAGGATAGGCGGAATACTCTTCGCGGAAAGAGAGGATGACGCGGTAAATGGCACCCGGTTCCTGGTTAATCAGTCCGGCAAGGTCTATGGAGTAATCTTCCCAACTGTGTATGTCTTTGGAAGTGTCTTTTGCCAGCCACAACGTTTTTTTGTAGACCAGTCTTCCCGAACGGCGCAATTCATTGGCGGATGAGAGTGTGTTGGTTTGCATGAACGTCAATACGTTGCTTTCGTATATACGTATCACATTCAGGTCGACCGCATATAGATTGACGGCGCGGAAAGGTATAATAAGATTTTTCGAATTGGGCAGGATGGCGGAAGAGGCGGACATTTCCACCTGCGGTTTCAGGTTGACTTCGCTGAATGAAATGGAGTGTGCCGTGCCAAGCGGTCTGTCTTGGCAGT
This sequence comes from uncultured Bacteroides sp., assembly GCF_910578895.1. Lineage (GTDB taxonomy): Bacteria > Bacteroidota > Bacteroidia > Bacteroidales > Bacteroidaceae > Bacteroides. The sequence continues at coordinate 34,033 of NZ_CAJTSC010000027.1, read as the reverse complement.
CTTTTACTCCTTTGTCTATGTTCAGCGTGAGTTTGTTCAGTTGGTTATGCTCAAAATAGAGATATGCTTTATTGTCTTTTATTTGAAGTATGGTATTGGATACTTCAGGAACCTCAATCAGCCCGTTTGTGTTTTGGGTAACCGAAAGGGGAGCGGAGAATACGATTTCTATTCCGTTCTCCGGTTGCTCGATACGCTTGGCGGAAAGAAAACGGAAACTGTTGCGGGCAGGGATTAATAGGTTTGTATTTTGTTTTCGTTCAATTCCCGCAGGAGTGCCGTCTGCGGTTATTGTCAGTTGGTAATCTTTCTCTTTTCTGGGGATATCGGTTATTTCGAACACATAGCGTGTGGCATTGTCTGTAGGGGTGACGGTGAAAGGAAAAGTTTCACCATCCTTGTTGCGGACGGAAAGCATCTTTTCCACTTCTTCTTTCTTTATAGCGTCGCTGAATCGCATTTCTCCTTCTATGCCGGCTTTGCCGGGTTTGGCTTCCGTCAGGGAAAGCGCTTCTGTCTGTAGGACGAAACTGCGTTCTTGTACGCGGAATGAGAACTTGAATAGTTCCAAACGGCTGTCTGCTTCCGTAAAATCTCCTAACCGGAATGTTCCTTCATAAAACCCGCCGGGCTTTAAAGCGCCTTCTTCGGGAACAAACTCAATGGTATTGTTATTCACCCAATAAGCCTTTCCTTTCAAAGATGGGGAGAATTTGAAAGGGTTGTCTTTTAATTCGCTGTTTAAATCTACCATGGGCTGGTCGCGTGCCAGTTCTATGCGGATGGTTGAGTTTTGCGAGATAACTCCTCCCGTATAGGCGTTGATATAAGGTGCATATTCGGCAGAGGGGACGATGTCTTTCCGGTCGTCCGAACAAGAGGATAGTACACACGTTGCCAGTAGGAGAAATAATAATCTACTGACCATGCAATGTCTGATGTCAGTCTGTATCATAATCATGAAGGTTTTAATAACTCAATAAATGGTAAAAGAGTCTGCGTCTTTCCATGCAGGAAATTTGCTTCTGAATCCTTGCAGGGCGGAAAGTTCAAGAGTGGCGGTGGCTGTCCCTTCCTCATTGTCGGGCATCCGGGCAAGCAGTTCGCCTTTGTGCGAGTAGATAACGCTTCCGCCGTTGTAGGACAATTGATAGCCGTCCGTCCCGATACGGTTGACGCCGCAGACGTAACTCATGTTTTCCAGTGCACGTGCTTGCAGAAGTATGTCCCAGACTTTTCGTCGGGAGGCAGGCCAATTGGCGACATAAATCAAAAGGTCGTATTCATTGTTGACATTCCGGCTCCATACCGGAAACCGAAGGTCGTAGCAGACAAGCAACAGTATGTTCCAGCCCCGATAGGAAATTATCGCACGATGGTTGCCTGCCGTGAAATGTTCCGCCTCATTACCCATGCGGAATAAATGCCGTTTATCGTAAAAATGGGTTTCTCCATCGGGAGTCAGGAAGAAAGCACGGTTGTGGTACACGTCCTTTTCCTCACAGGAAATGTAGCTTCCGGCAATGGCTATCTGATACTCCGAAGCCCATTGGCGCAGCATGGTGATGGTATCACCTGTCACCGGTTCCGCCAATGCACCGGTATTCATGCTGAATCCGGTAGAGAAGGTTTCCGGCAAAACGACAATCTCCGCCGCTCCGCGAAGTATTTCCAGTTTTTCGCGAAGGCGACGGAGATTGTCTTGTTTGTTTTCCCAAGCAATATCCGTTTGCAGGATACTGACACGTAGTTGGTTCATACTGTTAAGCGATTGTTGCCAACCGCTTTTTTAAATCGTTCCGATTGAAAAATTTTCAGGAATCTTTCCATGAAAGTCCTTGAAATAGAGTTTTATCTCACACATATCCTTTTCAATATCTCCCGTCGGCATTATTGCCTTGGTGGAAGTTATGGTTTTGGTAGGATAGTCTATGCCAATCAGCATGATGGGGACTTGCGCTTTCAATGCGATGAAGTAAAATCCCTTTTTCCAGTTAGGGTTAGCCTTGCGTGTTCCTTCCGGTGTAATGGCTAAATGGAACTGTTTGCTATTGGCAAATTTACGCGCCATTTGGTCTACCAAGGAAGTGTTCCGGCTTCGGTCTACCGGTATGCCGCCGATGGCTTTGAATATCAATCCCAAAGGAAAGAAAAACCACTCTTTTTTCATCATAAATCCGGTTTTCCGCCCAATGGCGCCATAAAACAGTTTACCGATAAATAAATCCCAATTGGATGTATGCGGTGCCGCACAGATGACACATTTGTCATAATTGGGTACCGTTACATTTGTTTTCCAACCTAACAGGCGATAATAGATAAAACCGTATAGTCTTTTCTTCATTCTTATTATTTAAGTTTGCCGATAGCCTCAATAATCTCGTCCACTTTTGCATTAAAATCGGAACGGAATTTCTTGTAGTAACCTTTTACATTTCCCGGTTCGGTATGGCTGATGCGGCTGATGAATTCATCTTGCATATTCAGGATTTCGACCATCAGTTCATCGGCTTTGTTTTTGTCCGTTCCAGGTACGTACAGGCTGTTTACAAGACATTCGGTGAATAGCTCGCCGGCGATATAGTTGACGTTCTTTTTCAGTACTTTTCTGCTTGCCATAATCTTTACTTTTTATGTGAATAAATTGAATTATTTTCGGTAAAGATACTATTTTTCTTGATGAATGGAGAGAAAAAGTGGGATTTTATGTGTTTTTAATGGGAAGCGGTTCGTGGAATAATTCTACATTTGTGGAGATTTTCTACAATCCGGATGTGGAATATGGGTGTGGCATAGCTGCTTTATATATGTTTTTATAGTTGATTACTAAATTATTATATGATAAGGATAACACCTTGTGGCATTTTGGCATTGCGTTTGCCTTGATTAAGATAAACAGGGTTAATTTTAAAAAAACAAACAAGCATGAAACTATTTTTTACGAAAAGGGAATTGAAACTGAGAAAGAAAAGGGTGATAATGATGATAGCTTGTATGGCGGCGTTGCTTGCCGGCTATCTGATATTGACTTGGCCGAAGAAAGCTCAACCGGAAGCACCCACTGTAATTGTGGAACCTGCCGAAGTAGGTGATGTGGAAATTTTTGGCGAATATGTAGGTCGTATCCGTGCGCAACAGTTTGTAGAGGTCCGTGCACGTGTGGAGGGTTACTTGGAGAGTATGCTTTTCGCCGAAGGTAAGTATGTGACTAAAAATCAAGTATTGTTTGTCATTAATCAGGACCAGTATCGTGCAAAGGCGGATAAAGCCCGTGCGCAATTGAAGAAAGACGAGGCGCAGGCGTTGAAAGCGAAACGCGACTTGGAGCGCATCCGTCCGTTGTATGCGCAGAATGCCGCCAGCCAACTGGATTTGGACAATGCACAGGCAGCTTATGAGACCGCCGAGGCTTCCGTTTCCATGAGCCAGGCGGATTTGGACCAGGCGGAATTGGAATTGGGTTATACCATTGTACGCTCTCCGCTGTCGGGGCATATCAGTGAAAGAAATGTGGACTTGGGAACGTTGGTAGGTCCGGGAGGAAAATCGTTGCTTGCCACTGTGGTAAAAAGCGACACGGTGTTGGTGGATTTCAGTATGACCGCATTGGATTATCTTAAGAGTAAGGAACGTAACATCGAGATAGGCCGTCAGGATTCCACCCGTTCCTGGCAACCTAATATTACGATTACTTTGGCGGATAATACAGTTTATCCTTATAAAGGCTATGTAGATTTCGCCGAGCCGCAAGTCGACCCGCAAACAGGCACATTCTCCGTCCGTGCCGAAATGCCTAATCCGAACCGGGTATTGTTGCCGGGGCAGTTTACAAAAGTAAAACTGTTGCTGGACGTACGCGAAGGTGCCGTAGCCGTTCCTCAAAAGGCGGTTACCATCGAGAAGGGTGGCGCTTATATATATGTGATGCGCCGTGATTCTACGGTTGAGAAACGCTTCATCGAATTAGGACCGGAGTTTGGCAACAATATGGTTGTTGAACGCGGATTGGTGGCAGGCGAGCAGGTAGTGACGGAAGGTTTCCATAAACTTGTTCCGGGTATGAAAGTGCGTGTGCAAGCCGCTGTAGCTGAAAAAAAAGAAGAACAACCGGCAGACTCTTTGAACAAGAAAGCCGTTTCCGAGAATGAAGTAAAGGATAACAACCTCTCAAAGTGATGACAGTATGAAAGTAAGTTTCTTTATAGACCGCCCGGTATTCTCGGCGGTGATATCGATTGTGATTGTAATTATCGGTATCATCGGGCTGACGATGCTTCCGGTGGATCAATATCCGCAGATAACGCCCCCTGTTGTAAAAATCAGTGCATCTTATCCGGGAGCAAGTGCGCTGACCGTATCGCAAGCGGTGGCAACTCCCATCGAACAGGAGATAAACGGCACTCCGGGCATGTTGTACATGGAGTCCAACAGCTCTAATTCCGGCGGCTTTTCGGCAACAGTGACTTTTGATGTGTCTGCCGATCCCGATTTGGCTGCCGTAGAAATTCAAAACCGCGTGAAGCTGGCGGAAAACCGTTTGCCTGCCGAAGTTATCCAAAACGGTATTTCGGTGGAGAAGCAAGCCCCCAGCCAGTTGATGACCATCTGTTTGACTTCCAGTGACCCGAAGTTTGATGAAATCTACCTGAGCAACTTTGCTACAATCAACGTGCTCGACCTCTTGCGCCGCATCCCCGGTGTGGGACGTGTGTCCAATATCGGTAGCCGTTACTATGCCATGCAGATTTGGGCGATGCCGGATAAGCTGGCAAACTTCGGTCTGACCGTGCAGGATTTGCAGAATGCACTGAAAGACCAGAACCGCGAGTCGGCTGCCGGTGTTTTGGGACAGCAGCCTGTACAAGGATTGGACATTACCATCCCCATTACCACGCAGGGGCGTTTGAGCTCGGCAAAACAGTTTGAGGATATCGTGGTGCGTGCCAATACCAACGGTTCTATTATCCGTCTCCGCGATGTGGCACGCGTATCGCTCGAAGCCTCATCGTACAGTACGGAAAGTGGTATTAACGGCGAAAACGCGGCGGTTCTTGGCATCTATATGCTTCCGGGCGCCAATGCCATGGAAGTGGCGGACAACGTGAAGAAGGCTATGGAAGAAATCAGTGCGAACTTTCCCGAAGGAATGAGCTATGAGATACCGTTCGACATGACTACTTATATTTCGGAGTCCATTCACGAGGTATATAAGACATTGTTCGAGGCATTGGTTCTTGTGGTGTTGGTAGTGTTCCTATCCTTGCAAAGTTGGCGCGCAACGCTGATACCTGTTGTAGCGGTGCCTATATCTCTGATCGGTACTTTCGGTTTCATGCTTATCTTCGGCTTCTCGTTGAACATATTGACTTTGCTGGGATTGATTCTTGCTATCGGTATTGTGGTGGATGACGCCATCGTGGTGGTGGAGAATGTGGAGCATTTGATGGAAACGGAAAAACTGTCGCCCTATGAGGCAACAAAGAAAGCGATGAACGGTTTGGCAAGCGCCTTGATTGCAACCTCATTGGTGCTTTGTGCCGTATTCGTTCCGGTAAGTTTCCTAAGTGGTATTACCGGACAGTTATACCGCCAGTTCACGATTACTATCGCCGTATCCGTGTTGCTCTCTACGGTTGTGGCTCTGACTCTCAGCCCGGTGATGTGCTCGCTTATCCTGAAACCCGGTAACGGTAAGAAAAAGAATATCGTGTTCCGTAAGATTAACGAGTGGCTGAATACCGGTAACAATAAATATATCAGTGTCATCAGCCGTGTCATCAAACATCCCAAACGTTTGATGAGCGCATTCGGCATGGTGCTGATTGCCATCTTCGTCATTCACCGCCTGATTCCTACCAGCTTCTTGCCTGCCGAAGACCAGGGCTATTTCAAAGTGGAGTTGGAGTTGCCGGAAGGTGCTACGCTGGAACGTACCCGTGTGGTAACCGAACGCGCGGTGAAATACCTGGAGCAGAATCCGTATGTGGCTTATGTGCAAAGTGTGGCGGGCAGCAGTCCGCGCGTGGGAAGCAATCAGGCACGGAGTGAACTTACTGTCATTCTGAAGTCCTGGGAAGACCGCAAGGACACTACGATTGATAAGATTATGGCGAAGGTGGAGAACGATTTGAAGGAATATCCCGAATGCAAGGTCTATCTCTCCACGCCGCCCGTAATTCCGGGATTGGGAACGTCCGGCGGTTTTGAAATGCAGCTGGAGGCACGTGGCGAAGCTACCTTTGAAGGATTGGTGCAGGCGGCGGATACCTTGATGTATTATGCCCAAAGGCATAAGGAGTTGGCGGGGCTCTCTTCTTCCTTGCAGTCCGACATTCCGCAACTCTATTTTGATGTGGACCGGGACAAGGTGAAGATGCTGGGTGTGCCGTTGGCGGATGTATTCTCCACGATGAAAGCCTATACGGGTTCTGTGTATGTGAACGACTTCAATATGTTCAACCGTATATACAAGGTGTATATCCAGGCGGAAGCTCCGTATCGTGAGCATAAGGAGAATATCAATCTGTTCTTCGTAAAAGCCGCCAATGGGGCGATGGTTCCGTTGACTTCGCTGGGTAACGCGTCTTACACTACGGGACCGGGCAGTATCAAACGTTTCAATATGTTTACTACCGCCGTTATCCGCGGTTCGGCTGCGCAGGGCTATAGTTCCGGGCAGGCTATGGAAATCATGGAGCAGATAGCACGCGACCATTTGCCGGATAATATAGGTGTGGAATGGAGCGGACTTTCCTACCAGGAAAAACAAGCCGGCGGGCAGACAGGCTTGGTATTGACGCTGGTGTTCCTCTTCGTATTCCTTTTCCTGGCTGCGCAATATGAAAGCTGGACAGTGCCTATCGCCGTATTGCTTTCTTTGCCGGTAGCAGCTTTGGGAGCCTATTTAGGCGTTGCTGTCTGTGGATTGGAAAACGATATCTATTTCCAAATCGGTTTGGTGATGCTGGTGGGACTTGCGGCGAAGAACGCCATCCTTATCGTGGAGTTTGCCAAAGTGCAGGTTGACAATGGGGGAGACTTGGTGCAGTCGGCCATTCATGCCGCCCAACTCCGTTTCCGTCCCATCTTGATGACTTCTCTTGCCTTTGTGCTGGGCATGCTTCCCATGGTGCTTGCAAGCGGACCGGGTTCTGCAAGCCGCCAGGCAATCGGTACGGGCGTTTTCTTCGGAATGATTTTCGCCATAGTATTCGGCATTGTACTTGTACCGTTCTTCTTCGTTCTGATTTATAAGGCGAAGGCGAAAGTGCAACACAAGATTAAGAGAGACTGATGATAATATTGTAAACGAATTCAGATTACATACTTATGAAAAGAAAGAATATATATATACTGCTGTTGTTTGTCCCGGTTCTGTTCGCATCGTGCAAGGTAGGGAAAAGCTATGTACGTCCTGAAATGGCGTTGCCCGACAGCCTGGTGCAACGGCAGGACAGTGCCAGTATTGCCGACGAGCAGTGGCAGGCGGTTTATACCGACAATACTTTGCGCAGTTTGATAGACCGTGCATTGGAGTATAACAAGGATATGCTCATTGCGGCGGCGCGTGTAAAGGAAATGGCGGCGCAGAAACGCATCAGCGTGGCCAACCTGCTGCCCCAACTGAATGGAAAAGTTACGGCGGAACGTGAAACCGATAACTATGGCGGGCATAGCCGTGATGTAGGCAACAGTTATGAGGCAAAAGCCCTTCTGTCGTGGGAACTTGATCTTTGGGGAAATCTGCGTTGGAAAAAGGCTGCCGCCGTAGCCGATTACCTGCAAAGCGTGGAAGCCCAACGTGCCTTGCGTATGACGATTGTGGCAGAAGTGGCACAGGCGTATTACGAACTGGTAGCGCTCGATACCGAGTTGGAAATCGTGCGCCAGACACAGAAGGCACGTGAAGAGGGCGTACGTCTTGCAAGAATCCGTTTTGAAGGCGGGCTTACCTCGGAGACCTCCTACCAACAGGCGCAAGTGGAACTGGCACGTACCGCCACGCTTGTGCCGGATTTGGAACGTAAGATTTCCATTAAGGAGAATGACATCGCTTTCCTTGCCGGTGAATTTCCCACCCGGATCGAGCGTAGCCGTTTCCTGCAGGAATTGGATGTGCCGGAGTCTTTGCCCGTAGGATTGCCTTCCGGTTTGTTGGAACGCCGTCCTGATATCCGTGCCGCGGAACAGCAGCTTATAGCGGAACACGCTCGTGTAAAAGTGGCTTATACCAATATGTTCCCCCGGTTGTCGCTTACGGGGCAGTTCGGATTGGAGAGCGATGTGCTGTCCAATTTTCTCCAGTCTCCTTATTCGTTGTTGAGTGGCGCGGTGTTAAGTCCGCTTTTCAACTGGGGAAAGAACCGTGCCGCATTGAAAGCGCAGAAAGCTTCGTTTGAGGCGGAAGTGCACAGTTATGAGAAGACGGTGCTGAACGCTTTCAAGGAAGCCAAGAATGCCATAGTGGATTTCAATAAGATAAAGGAGGTCTATCAATTGCGTCTCAAGTTGGAACGCTCTGCCAAAACCTATGTGGATCTGGCACAGTTGCAATACATTAACGGTGTTATTAATTATATGGATGTCCTTGATGCCCAACGTGGATATTTCGATGCGCAAATCGGTGTCAGCAATGCCATACGCGATGAATTGATAGCGGTAGTCAATGTTTATAAGGCTTTGGGAGGCGGCTGGCAGATAGAATAAAGGCTGCGTATATTGTTTCTTTTCAGCATGTAATACACAGTTTTTTCATTTACAGGAGTTACAGGGAGAAGGAGTTGCCGCCTTTCGGGTTTCGGAGAAGCCGGTAGCTCTGTTGATGTATAGCGATACTATCGGCATCTGACTCCCTTTAACTTCCGGTAACTCCTCCAACTCCTCCAACTCCTGTAACTCCTGTAACTCCTGTAACTGAAAAAGCCGTGGCATGTAATATAATTATTTCTCTTTGCAGTTTGCATTTCTTGTGGAAAAGAGCGAAATTTGCAACGCTTTTAAACGAATCTTTATTAACACCTTTAAATAATTAAGAGAAATGACTAAAAGTGCATTGCAAATTGCAAGGGCTGCCTATCAGCCCAAACTCCCGAAAGGGCTGAAAGGCACTGTGAAAGCAGTGGCAGGAGCGGCTACCGAGTCTGTTGCCGATCAGGAAGATATCAAGAAATTGTTTCCCAACACTTACGGAATGCCTTTGATTAAGTTCGAAACGACTGATGAGGCTGTCGATTTCCCCGCTATGAATGTGGGTGTTATCTTGTCCGGTGGTCAGGCTCCCGGTGGTCACAATGTGATTTCCGGTATTTTCGACGGTATCAAGAAACTGAACAAGGACAGCAAACTGTATGGTTTCATCCTCGGCCCCGGCGGTTTGGTAGATCACAACTATATGGAACTGACTGCCGATATCGTTGACGAGTACCGCAACACAGGTGGTTTCGATATAATCGGTTCGGGTCGTACGAAGCTGGAAAAAGAAGAACAGTTTGAGAAAGGTTTGGAAATCTTGAAGGAACTGGACATCAAAGCATTGGTTATCATCGGTGGCGACGACTCCAATACGAATGCCTGCGTATTGGCAGAGTATTATGCTGCCAAGAATTGCGGCGTACAGGTTATCGGCTGCCCGAAGACTATCGACGGTGACTTGAAGAACGAAATGATTGAGACTTCTTTCGGTTTCGATACGGCTTGTAAGACATATTCCGAAGTAATCGGTAATATCCAGCGTGACTGTAACTCGGCACGTAAGTACTGGCACTTCATCAAACTGATGGGACGTTCCGCTTCTCACATCGCTTTGGAATGTGCGTTGCAGGTGCAACCTAATATCTGTATTGTCTCTGAAGAAGTCGAGGAGAAGAACATGTCTTTGGACGATGTGGTGACTTATATCGCCCAGGCTGTTGCCAACCGTGCTGCAAAGGGACACAATTTCGGTACTGTCCTTATTCCCGAAGGCTTGGTAGAGTTTATCCCTGCCATGAAACGCCTGATTGCCGAATTGAACGACTTCCTGGCTGCCAATGCTGAAGAGTTCTCCCATATCAAGAAATCACATCAGCGTGACTATATCATCAGCAAACTTTCTGCGGAAAATTCAGCTATCTACGCCAGCCTTCCGGAAGGTGTGGCACGCCAGTTGACGCTGGACCGCGACCCGCACGGAAACGTACAGGTATCTCTTATCGAAACAGAAAAATTGCTGTCCGAGATGGTTGCCACTAAGTTGGCACAGTGGAAGGAAGAAGGCAAGTTTGCAGGTAAGTTTGCGGCACAGCACCACTTCTTCGGTTACGAAGGACGTTGCGCGGCTCCGTCCAACTTCGATGCCGACTACTGCTACTCGTTGGGTTATGCGGCATCTGCATTGATAGCTAACGGCAAGACCGGCTATATGTCTTCCGTACGCAACACTACTGCTCCTGCCGAAGATTGGATTGCAGGCGGTGTGCCTATCACAATGATGATGAACATGGAACGTCGTCACGGCGAAATGAAACCGGTTATCCAGAAAGCTTTGGTAAAACTGGATGGTGCTCCTTTCAAGGCATTTGCCGCTCAGCGTGACCGTTGGGCTGTGGAAACAGACTATGTTTATCCGGGTCCTATCCAGTACTTCGGTCCTACGGAAGTTTGCGACCAGCCTACCAAGACTTTGCAACTGGAACAAGGTAAATAATAGTATGGAGCTTTTTTTAAGAGCTTGATATCAATCTTCAGGCACGGATAGCACCGGTTTTCACGGAAAAGATAAAACTCCGCGATGTGCCGTGCAGTCCGTGCCTGAACTTATAATATGCCTGTATGTCTGCCAAAACCAATACTGCTTCTCGCCGCAAACCTGCATCCCGCCGCACTTCCTCTTTCCCGAAGAAGAAACAGGCGTCAATGTCCCGTGCCATGCCTGTATGGTTGCGCAATCTGTTGGCATGCTGCATCATTGTAGTGTTTTCTGCCGGATTTTATTGGTTCTTTATCCGTCCTTACGCTTATCGTTGGAAGCCATGCTACGGTTTTAAAGGCTATGGAGTGTGTATGCCCTGCAATTACGAAATACATGGCATTGATGTCTCCCACTATCAGGGCGTTATCGACTGGACTAAACTTCTCCGTAACAAGGAGACCGAATTTCCCATACACTTTATTTTCATGAAAGCCACCGAAGGCGGCGACCACGGGGATAATACCTTTGCCGAGAATTTCGAACGGGCACGCAGTCATGGTTTTATACGCGGGGCTTATCACTATTTCTTACCTAAGACGGATGCGCGGAAGCAGGCTGATTTCTTTATTAATACCGTGCAGTTGTCAAAGGGCGACCTTCCGCCCGTTCTTGATGTGGAGACTACGGGGAAAAAATCGCCGCAGGAATTGAAACTTGCCGTTAAAACATGGCTTGACAGGGTAGAGGCGCATTATGGCGTAAAACCTATTCTTTATACTTCTTACAAGTTCAAGAAACGTTACCTCAACGATTCCATATTCAATGCTTATCCTTACTGGATAGCCCACTATTACGTAGATTCCGTAAGGTATGAGGGCAAATGGCATTTCTGGCAACACACCGATGTGGGCAATGTTCCGGGTATCGAAGAAGAGGTCGATCTGAATGTCTTTAACGGCACTTTAGAGGAATTGCTTGGCATGACTTTGAAGTAGTTAACTTCGTAGATGCAGGAAGTTAACTTATTGGTTCCCGTTTAGTTAACTTCGTTGCATCTGTTCAGTTAACATCGTTTCGGTCTTGATGTTAACTTCCTGTTTCCTTTTTTAAGGGGATGTTTGTTATAGCACAAACTTAACCGCCACCCAACGGTTTTTTTCCCGATAATGCACAAACCGCAACCCGTTACGCTCCGCTTCGGCTCGTATTACGGGAATGTCGTCTGCGTAGAACCCGCTCATGTATAGTTCCGAACCGGAGCGCATGCGGTTCACATATCGCTTCATGTCGTTCAGCAGGATGTTCCGGTTGATATTGGCGATAACCACATCAAAGGGACCTTTGTCTTCCAGTATGGAAGCGTCTCCCTGGAAAACGGAAATCCGGTCTACACCGTTCAGCTCTATGTTCTCCAGTGAATTGCGTACGCACCACTCATCTATGTCGATAGCCGTGCAAGGCGCGGCACCGCGCATACGCGCCAAGATGGCGAGAATGGATGTTCCGCATCCCATGTCGAGTAAGGATTTTCCCTGCAGGTCGTTATCCAGCAGTTCGCCGATGATAAGGCTGGTGGTTTCGTGGTGGCCTGTTCCGAATGCCATTTGGGGATTGATGACTATATCGTATTCCGCTTGAGGAATATCATGGTGGAACGTGCTGTGAATGACACAGCGGTCGCCGATGATAATAGGCTGGAAGAAATTCTTTTCCCACTCCTCGTTCCAGTCTTTATCTTCCGCTTCCCGGCAAGTATATTCCACTTGTGTGTCGGGCAAGGGAAAATTGGCAAGGGCATCTTTCAGGGAACTCTCGTCATATAAGTCTTTTTGGATATAGGCGGCTATTCCGCCGGGTTGTTCTACAAAACTTTCGAAACCTGCTTCGCCCAATACTGCTGACAAGACATCGTTGACGACTTCTGTGCAAGGAACGGTGTGGAATGTAAATTCTAAATATTTCATTGGAATACAATTGTTTGTTAAATACACAAAGCAGGTATATGAACAAAACCTATTTCTGCGTATATTTGTTTTGGATACAAAGATAGGAGCATTTAGGGAAATCCCTATAAATCTTTGGGGAAAATCTTCTGCGTGGAGTAAATCCCCGTGCTATCTTTGTGGTGTGAAAAAATATGTAATTGTAAACTCGTAAACCAGATGAATATGAAAAAGATTGTTTTTTTATCGCTTTTTGCTTTGTGTCTTCCGTGGACGCTCTCGGCTCAAAGTATAGATGACGACCTTTACTACGTGCCTTCCAGGAAAAAGGAAGAAAAGACGGAGAAGAAAAAGGAGCCGGCTGCCGATGCGGTTGTAGTAAGGACGAATGCGCCTGCCACGGTATATGCGTCGCCGGGCAATACGACAATTGTGGTGAAAAACCGTAAAGGAAATGTCCGTGACGTAGACGAGTATAACCGTCGGTACGATGCCAAGGATTATGATTTCTCGCAAGGGAATGACACGCTCTATGTAGAGGAGAAGGAGTATGACGGTCTGGACGGAGAGTGGGTGAATGGCTTTGACGGTTCGGAGGATGATTATGAATATGCCACACGTATCATCCGTTTCCGCAATCCCCGCTATGCCATCAGTATCAGCAGTCCGCTTTATTGGGATGTGGTCTATGGACTGAACTCGTGGGACTGGAACGTATATACGGATGGGTTGTATGCATACGCATTCCCCACATTTACTAATCGCTTATGGTGGGATTGGCGCTATAGCTCATACGGTTGGGGCGGATATCCTTATTACGGCTGGGGCTGGAACAACTGGTACGGTCCAAGCTGGGGCTTCGGCTGGAATGTAGGTTGGGGCGGCTGGCATGGCGGCTGGTGGGGACATCACCACCACCACTATTACCCCGGATATTATCCCGGTGGCGGACACTGGGGGGGCGGACATTGGGCGCATAATACGTACACCAACCGCCGTTCTTCGGGAACAAGCAGTTATAGAAATTCCTCTTCGGCTGTTCGCAGGCAAGGTTCGGGGGTGAATCGCGGTGGCTCGGGTTCTACTGTCCGCTCTTCGGGCACTTCCTCTTACAGGCAGAATGGGCAGAGTGGTGCAACCTCTGCAAGACGTGTGGTGGGTACGCGTTCGTCCGGAACACGTAGCGGGGTAACTACCCGTACGGACGGCTCTTCTGCAAGACGCAGCACATATACCCGTCCCAGCAGCACGCGTGTAGGTTCGTCGTCTGCTTCTACAGACGCTTCTCGCGGCAGCAGTGTAAACTCTACCGGAACAAGACGCACGGGCAGCGGCAGCACTTCCACTTATAATCGCGGCAGCTCTACATCATCTTCCCGCAGTTACTCTACAGGAAGCAGCAGCCGTCGTTCTTACAACACGCCTGTGCAGAACAATTCTTCCACTCGCAGTTATTCTTCGGGTAGCAGTAGCAGCAGTTCGCGCAGCTATTCCACAGGAAGCAGCGGCGGCGGTTCTACCCGTTCGTCCGGTGGCGGCGGCGGCTCTTCACGAAGAAGATAGGCATGGTATTAATAGAAAAAAGATTAAAAGGATATGAAGAAAATAATAACTTTGGCTGCTTTGGGGCTGCTGGCAGCAGCGGCTCCGGTGAGTGCACAGACGGTGTACGATGCTGCTAAGATAGCGAATAAGGATTTGAACGGAACGGCGCGCTTCGTAGGTATGGGCGGTGCCATGGGGGCATTGGGCGGTGATATTTCCACCATCGGAACGAACCCTGCCGGCATAGGTGTTTACCGTAGCAATGATGCCATGGTGTCGTTCGGACTGTCTGCATACGGCATGGAAAGCAACTATATGGGGACCAAGATGAATGCGGATAAAACAAGAGGCTCGTTCGATAATGCGGGGTTTGTAATCTCCTCAAAAATAGGCAATGCCACGACTTTACGTTATGTGAATTTCGGCTTTAATTACCATAAGGCCAAATCTTTCTACAAGAATATGTCGATGGAGGGGAATTTGGGAGATTATACGCAAACGGATTATATGGCTGCGCAAGCCGGCGGCATTGAGAGTTGGGGAGATTTTCCTTATAATGACGATAATATAGGCTGGCTTTCTGCTTTGGGCTATCAGGGCTATCTCATCACCGATGTTATTTCCCACAACGGACCGGGCGGTGTCCCTTCCGGTTATGTTCCTTATATGGTAGGTGGTGAGCAGGTGAAGAACCTGAACGGTGATTTGATGTATATTACTCCGGGCGAGTATGGCGGAATGTTTTTGGGCGGAAACGGAACTTTCCGGTCGGCAGAGCGCGGCGGTATCGACCAATATGATTTTAACATATCGTTCAATGTCAATGACCGGGTATATTTGGGTGTGACTGTAGGTGCCTATACCATTGACTATAGTAAATATACTTTTTATGATGAAAATTACATAGATGCTGCCGGAAATGGTATAGGGCAGGGATATAACTTGCAGAGTTGGAACAAGATACACGGTTCCGGATTCGATGTGAAATTCGGAGCTATTGTGCGTCCTTTCGAGTATTCTCCCTTAAAAATCGGATTGGCAATTCATACGCCCACTTATTATAGGCTGGATTACAAAACGAATGCACGTTTGGAAGCGGATGTGCTGAACGACTTGGATATCGCCATTGAAAACGGAACTGTTGAAAGCGGTGCGATAGGCCAGTATGACATAGATACTTATGATATATTGAAGGGAGACATGATACGCCGGTTCCAGTTGCAGACTCCATGGACCTATAATGTCAGTCTGGGATATACCATTGGTAAGAACCTGGCTTTGGGAGCGGAGTATGAGTATCAAGACTATTCTTCCATGAAATTTAAAGATGAAGAAGGCTATTCCGATACTTTTGGATATGAAAACAGCACCATGCCGATGCTGAAAGGAGTGAGCACCGTTCGCTTGGGTGCTGAATATAAGGTAATTCCCCAATTTGCTTTGCGCGCAGGATATAATTATACATCTGCCATTTTCAATAACGATGCGTATAAAGATTTGCCTTATAACTCCATTCAGACAGATACGGATTTTGCCAACACAAAAGCGCTGAGCAACTATACGTTGGGTATAGGTTATCGCGGTTCGATGTTTTATGCGGATTTGGCATATAAGTTTTCTTCTTATAAAGAAGATTTCTATCCGTTCATTAATGCTTATATGGAGAAAGGCCAATTGGTGATAGGCAGTCCTGAAGCAACGAAAGTAAAGAATAGCCGCAGCCAGGTGTTGCTGACATTGGGGTTACGTTTCTAACTGCCGTTTTCTTGGAGTTGAACAGATATTTATTTCAGGTGGTATAAAAAAAGACTTGCAGATTTCTGCAAGTCTTTTTTATATTCTGTAGGTTATTCCGGATTATTTCTTGAAATAACGGTTGTACAGACCTTCGAAACCTTTACCGTGGCGTGCTTCGTCCTTAGCCATTTCATGAACTGTGTCATGGATAGCATCGAGGTTCAATGCTTTGGCGCGGGTAGCGATACGCTTCTTGTCTTCGCATGCGCCTGATTCGGCGTTCATTCTCTTTTCGAGGTTTGTCTTGGTGTCCCATACACAGTCGCCCAGCAGCTCGGCAAACTTGGCAGCGTGTTCTGCCTCTTCCCATGCGTAACGCTTGAAAGCTTCTGCCACTTCGGGATAGCCTTCACGGTCTGCCTGGCGGCTCATTGCAAGGTACATACCTACTTCAGTACATTCGCCCATGAAGTGGTTGTTCAAATCCTTGATCATTTCATCGTCACATCCTTTGGCTACACCGATAACGTGTTCGTCAGCGAAAACCAGCGGACCGCCTTCCTGCGCTTCTTCTACTTCTACGAATTTGCTTGCAGGAGCTTTACACAAAGGACATTTCTCGGGAGCTGCGTCTCCTTCATATACGTAACCGCAGACAGTACATCTAAACTTTTTCATTTTACTTCAGATTTTAATTGATTGATTTAATTATTCGTTATTTCAGTTAAACGTTCATTTTCCAGGCAACTCTTGCAGATACCTTTGTAATAATAATGGATTTCCTGCACCTCGTGCCCGTTCATATCCGTCTCTTCCGCCTGCTTGCCATCGGCATTGATATCCACATCGTATATTCTTCCGCAACGTTTGCATAAGAAGTGTGCATGCGGTGTGGTGTCCGCATCATAGCAGGTGTTTCGTTCGTCAATTGTCAATATCTGCGCGGCACCTTGTTCGCTAAGCAGTTTTAAGGTATTATACACAGTTGTTTTAGACAATGTGGGAATGGAAGGGGCAAGTGCCGTATAAATCTCATCTACCGTAGGATGTGTACAATGCTCCATCAGATAGGTCATAATGGCTATGCGCTGCACCGACGGCTTAATGTTATGATTTTGCAATCGCTTTATTACATCCATGTCATTTGCAATTCAAACTTGTAATAATTACATTTTTAATTCGCTTGCAAAGATAGATGTTTCTTTTATTTATCC
>NZ_CAJTSC010000027.1:5185-16915 GCF_910578895.1 uncultured Bacteroides sp. | reverse complement strand
GAATTTGATATTTTTTTTTTAGAACTTGTGTCACGGCTTTTTGATTTGGCTTCTAACCCTCTTTAATTCCCGGTAACTCCCTCCGACTCCTGTTGATGAAAGGACCGTGATTAATGCGGAGTGAAAAGGTTGATAATTTTGTGTTTATTGAGAAATTGCCGTATTTTTGCGCTCTAATATTAATAGGATTCATATATGAATTACGGATATGTTAAAGTAGCGGCGGCTGTACCCCGTGTGAAGGTAGCGGACTGTAAGTTCAATGCCGGACAGATTGAAAAAGAGATAATCATTGCCGATGGGAAAGGCGTGCGGATTATTGCCTTTCCGGAGTTGTGCATTACCGGATATACATGCGGAGACCTTTTTGCCCAGCAACTCTTGCTTGAAGAGGCTGAAATGGGGTTGATGCAAATTCTGAACAATATCCGCCAGATGGATGTCATAGCCATTCTCGGTATGCCTGTACCCTTGAATGGGGCATTGCTCAATGCCGCAGTGGTGATACAGAAAGGCAGGATACTGGGAGTTGTCCCTAAAACCTATCTTCCCAACTACAAGGAATTTTACGAGAAACGTTGGTTTACATCCGCATGCGAGGTGTCGGAAACCACCGTACGTTTGTGCGGACAGGCAGTGCCTATGGGGCGGAACTTGCTTTTTGAGACGGCAGATGCCACTTTCGGTATCGAAATCTGTGAGGACTTATGGGCTCCCATTCCGCCGAGTTCTGCTTTGGCATTGCAGGGAGCCGAAATCCTTTTCAACCTCTCGGCGGATAACGAGGGAATAGGCAAGCACGCTTATCTCCGTTCGCTCATCAGCCAGCAGTCGGCGCGTTGCATTGCAGGATATGTGTTCAGTTCGTGCGGTTTTGGAGAATCCACTACGGATGTGGTTTTTGCAGGCAACGGGTTGATTTACGAGAATGGCATGTTGCTGGCAAGCAGCGAGCGCTTCTCTTTCGAAGAGCAGATGGTGGTCAGTGAAATAGATGTGGAACATATACGTACGGAGCGCCGGGTGAACACTACATTTGCGGCTTGTCATGCCAATTGTGCATCGGAAGTACCGGTGCGCATTCTTGCGGAACATGTCACCCCGGGTGATTTAAATCTGACACGGACTTTCGATCCGCATCCGTTCGTTCCTCGCGGAGCCGCTTTGAATGAGCGTTGCGAGGAGATATTCTCCATACAGGTATCGGGCTTGGCGCAACGCCTGGTACACACCAATGCCAAAAGTGCGGTGATAGGCATATCCGGCGGTTTGGATTCTACGCTGGCATTGTTGGTCTGTGTGAAAACATTTGATAAGTTGGGATGGGACCGCAAAGGGATTATCGGCGTGACGATGCCGGGGTTCGGCACTACCGACCGGACGCATACCAATGCTGTCGCTCTGATGACCTCGTTGGGGGTAACCATACGCGAGGTCGGCATAAAGGATGCCTGCATACAGCATTTTGAGGATATAGGACACGATATAAACGTACATGATGTGGTGTACGAAAATTCGCAGGCGCGTGAACGTACGCAGATATTAATGGATATCGCCAACCAGACTTGGGGCATGGTTATCGGCACGGGCGACTTGTCGGAACTTGCTTTGGGATGGGCTACATACAACGGCGACCACATGTCTATGTACGGTGTCAACGGAAGCATTCCCAAAACATTGGTGAAGCACTTGGTGAAGTGGGTGGCGGAGAATGATATGGACGAGGCGTCGCGTGCCACGCTGTTGGACATTGTGGATACTCCCATCAGTCCGGAACTTATTCCGGCAGATGAGAACGGAAACATCAGGCAGATAACGGAAGACCTTGTAGGTCCGTACGAATTGCACGATTTTTTCCTTTATTATTTCCTGCGCTGCGGTTTCCGTCCTTCCAAGATATTCTTCCTTGCCGCGCGCACATTTAAGGGTGTTTATGACGAAGCTACTATAAAGAAGTGGTTGCAGACTTTCTGCCGCCGTTTCTTCAATCAGCAGTTCAAGCGTTCCTGTTTGCCGGACGGGCCTAAAGTGGGAAGCATTTCCATCAGTCCGCGCGGAGATTGGCGGATGCCGAGCGATGCCTCGTCGGCGATGTGGCTGAGGGAAATCGAAGATTAAAGATTAGAGATTGAAAATGGGGAGTTAGGGGAGAGGTTGGAATGGAGACTTGCGTTGGTGATGCTAAAGTTCTACTCTGCAACGCTAACGTTCAACGTTGCGATGCTAAAGTACAACATTGCGCCCCCCGGTTCTCAACTCCCTGTTTTTTGAGTTTTTTCCGGTCTGTTTTCCTCTTTTAAGCGGATTATCAGAGCCTGTTTAAATTTTTTCAGCATTATTTTGACGGTTCTTTTGCGAGAAATTACTTGCAAATTATTAATCAATAATTTGCAAGTAATAAGTCAGAAATATGGTCGTAACCTTTAATGGTACATTCTAAGGGATGAAGATTTAATACTTTTATTGGTTCTTAATTCTTTTGGGTTGTTCCTTTTATTACCTCTCTGCAAGATGGATATTTGTCCATATTGGAGACATAGGCAGAGTCACTTCAATCTGTAGTCAATGCTTAGAGACTCCACTTCAACAACTGCACTTCCGTCAACGATATAAAAAAGATTATCGCCACCACTTTCTTCATTATCCTTTCGAACTGCTTGTCGTTGGTGTTGTCGTCAATGTAGTATGCTGCAATGAAAGACAATACTACCGATGCGATTAACAAGACAGTACCAATCTTGCTGTGCTGGAAATTGACATACACTATTATAATCCCTATTACTACACAGAGCATTAAGAGACCCTTAAGTTGTACATTCGTTTTCATTGCTTATATCCTTTCTATTGTTTCGCTTTATCTTTTATGACGGGGATGTTGAAGAAGCCGTTTTGAAGAGTGAAGATGTAGGTGTCACCCGGATTGGCTTGGTTGTAGGTGGTTTTGCCTACTCCTATACTTTTGTCTTTGAAGTTTTCGCTTTTAAAGTGGAAAATTATTGTATAGCGGTGATAATTTATTCTTTTACCACCATAACGTACTTTGTTGATTACCGTTACTGTTTCTTCATAATCAGGGTGATTTGTTGGCAAGTAGAAGTTGAGCAAAAATATTATGCTGAAGATAGCTGTTGCTATCAGTATTGCCATCACCGAATGTATGAACGCATAGAATATACCTCCGAGGTACTCTTTCCAATTCCAAACAATGTCCTTGTCTCGGATTAGACGGACGACACCTATTGCAAGACCGATTATCGCAAATGGTATGTACCAACGGTTGTAACTTACCAGTGTGTTGTTTCCTATTTCAAGTGCCAAAAGACAGAAACTCAATGCAGGTAGGATGATCCACCAAGGCAAATTCTTGGATTGACCTTTTTCTGCTTTACTATGTCGTTTTTGCTGTTTCATGCAACATTGAAATTTATGATTGGAGTAACTATTTCAATAACTTTCTGTCACCATTGATGTCGCTTTCCAAGACACTCATCTGATGAATGGCAATTTGGTTTAGTTTAATAAGCCGTTCTCCTTGTGATATGCCCTGTTCTATAAATACGGCATTCAGGTTTTCCATATTCGATAGGCAAATTAATTCGTTAATTGTGGCACAGTCACGTATATTCCCTTTCAGGTCGGGATTGGCTTCTCGCCACTGTTTTGCTGTCATCCCAAACATCGCCACATTCAATACATCAGCTTCATTGGCATAAATGATACTTGACTGTTTGGGCGTTACTTCTGCCGGAATAAGATTCTGTTTGATTGCATCGGTGTGTATGCGGTAGTTGATTTTCGATAGTTCCCGTTTGGCAGACCACCCCAACAGATGTTGTTCCTCCGTTTTAAGCCGCTGGAACTCCTTGACAATGTAAATCTTGAATTCGGGACTTATCCACATGGCAAACTCAAAGGCTATATCCTTGTGAGCGTATGTCCCCCCGTATCGTCCGGCTTTTGCTTGCACACTTATCGCATTTGTACGAGCCACAAATTCCTTGACGCTTATTTTGAAACTGTTTAGTCCGGACTGATTTCTAATTGTGGCGAATTCGCCATAATTAAAATTGGGATTATATACCTTTTCCCAAATACCGATGTATTCAAGGGTGTTACGATTACGTAGCCAGTCGGTTATGAAAAATTCTCCGTCTTTGGCACGTAGCATATCAGTCAGGCAGATGTAATCCTCTCCATCTACTTTTATAACATTGACTTCGGTATTTTGAACTGTTACCTTTGCCATACATATTTGATGCTTTAATTCGTTTACAAAGTTACTCTTTTTATTCGGTTGTACGTCAAGTTATTACGATTATTATCACTAATATCCGACTCTGTTTATCTTCCATTGAAAAGCCTCTCTTCTGCTAATCGTCGTAATGACCCTCTGCCACATTATCGACTTCCCGGTTGACTTTGATTTACTCCCGACTATCCAAGTCGCCTTTTTACTGGCAGTGGAGCAGAGGAAGTTCCCGGCTGTACGGTGCGATTGCTTGTCATCCCCGCACAAATTAAGCGCACCCTTGATGTCTGATACCTGCTCCGTATCGAAACGAGGCTTGTAATAATCCTTAACCAAACAGATGACATTGTTTACCGCTTGACTATCACCGCATATCGGGGTGGTTATTGTCGCTCATCGTAAACGGTTGTAAACCCTTATCAACTACCTGTACAATATAACAAAAAATAAGCTTCGCAAATTCTCCACGTCAGAAATATGTATCAAAAATATGTGGAAATTTGAGAAGCGACAAAAAGTAGCAGAAAAGTGTTGAATTATAGAATGTATTGGTAATTAAAGGTTTATACTTGGATGTTTCTGATTGCTTTTGCTTGTTCTATGGTTCTAAATACAATGAACAGACCGGAAAGAACCTCGAAAGAAGCTAAAGAAAAACTTTTTGAAGAAAACTTAAAAACAGGCTCTTAATAATACCTCTTATATATTTTTTTATACTCCTTTCCTTTTTTGAATTTCTCCAGCCAACTGTTCAGGCTGTCCAAAAGCACCGGAGATTGCTTGCTCACACCCCATGAGTAGAATTGGGTGAAGCTGATGGCGGTGTTTATGTCTATTTGCGGCAGGCTGTCGGCAGCGGCACGGGCGATGCTTTCATCGCATACCGCATAGTCGATATCACCATGTGCCACGAGTGCGATAAGTTGTTCGGAACCGTATTTCTCTATTTCATTAATATAGATGGTATCACCGATTTCGTTTCCTAAATTGCGGATGCGCAGGATGGAAGGCGAGCCTTTTACCACATTCAGCGTCTTTCCCGCTAAATCCAGTTGGCTTGTGATAAACAGGGAGTCGTTGGGGGCGTCTGCTTTGCGTTGTACCAATACTTGCCTGTTCAGGACGATTGGAGAAGTGAGAAGTAGGGAGTCCTTCAATTCGCTGGTTACCAGGATGCC
Organism: uncultured Bacteroides sp.; assembly: GCF_910578895.1. Lineage (GTDB taxonomy): Bacteria > Bacteroidota > Bacteroidia > Bacteroidales > Bacteroidaceae > Bacteroides. Next base: position 11,488 of record NZ_CAJTSC010000027.1, on the reverse strand, counting down.
GTATGCTATGACATCAAACTTGCCTGCCGCCAAGCCTTCCAGGCGTTCGTTAAAACTCATTTCGGGAGTAATGGCTACTTTCAAACCGTGGTCGCGCGCAAAGGCTTCTATCAGTTCGTAGTGAAATCCGGACAGCGTGTCTCCATCTACATAAAAGCTGATGGAATTATATTCCGTAGCCGCACGGAGCATGCCGTCTGCCGCAATTTCGGCATAGTCGCGGGGATGCCGTTTGCCGGTTTCTTTCTTAGGCAGCACGAATGTGGCGACAAGTGCGGTCACTACTCCTAAGATGATATACTTCAACAATTTGGCATTTCTCATGATGCAGGACGGTGTTAATCGTAAAAATTCCATGAAATGCCAATCTTGAACAGGCGCGGATTGATAGGATAATGCGGTACAAGGAAGTAATTGCCTTTACCCATTCCGGCATTGACATGGTACATCATGGCAAAGATACGTGTCCGCTTCAGGTGCAGGTTGGCGTATACATTTACAATCGGATAACCGCCAATCTCTACCTGGTCGTCTGCCGCCTGAAGATGGAACTGCTGGATGGCGGCAGTATAGGCAGGCGCGTTGTATTTGGTGAAATAGCGAACGTCCGCACCAAGTTGCACGGTCAGCACTTTCTTGGCTATTCTGGTAAGCAGGTACAGATTGTGATACAGCGAAAGTTGCGGCAGCGGCAATACGGTCTCGTTGCTCGACTTCTGCCAGGTCACTTCGTTGTCCAAGTGCAGGATGCCTAAACGGAAATCCTGCTTCAGCATGGCGGAAAGCACCTGTATGTTGCCGCTTTCCTGTGCGGGCATGCCGTGTTGGTCGAAGTAGGTGTAGTTCTTTATATTTTCTACACCGGCGCGCAGGTTTGTTTTCCAGCGTCCGATGTTCAATTCACCCTCTACGCGTGTACGGAACTCCTTGTCCATGTTTTCGTTGTCCCAATAGTAATGGTTGGAGTGGTAATGGCGCATATAGAAAGAGGGAAGCGTGTTGCTTACGTAACCTCTTGCATAGAAGTTCACCGTGTCTTTCCAAAGGCGGAAATTCAAATCGAGGTCGGCATTGACGCGGAACTGTCCGAGAGCCTTGTCTACGATGCCCACTTCACCGTTCACGTTGTAGTGCAGCGTTTTACCCTGGCGTTTGGCAAGTTCGCCGCCCACGAATATCTCCTGTTCGTCGAAGTGGGTGCGAGACAGCGTATCCATTAGTTCATAACGGCTGAACTTATGTGATATATAGGCTGTCAGCCCGGCTTTGGCATATTTGTTGAAACCTTCGAGCAAGGCGATGCCGAACACATTCTTTACACTGAAGGCAGTGGTGGAGTCACGGCTGCCCATTTCATTGAAGTATGTATTGGGATATTGTCCTTCCTTTTCTTTGGCGGACGAGAATTTGTGGCGTGTCCGTTCCACTTTAAGAGTGTGTATAAAGCTGGTGACGGGAACAAATTCTTCGGTTATAATAGTGTCTTTGGGCAGGGGCACGCTGTCGTTGGCAGCGGCTATGCCGGGTGTCTTGGCATCCTCTATGGTTGTTGTCTCGCGTGTAAAGCCTAAGCGGTAACGGTGTGTCAGGTATACGTAGAAGTCCTTGTTTTTGTTTGCCGTCTGCTCCAGCCTGACGGGAATGGTGGTGGACTCGTACTCTTTTTTGCCTTCCGCCATGTCTTCCGGGCGCGTGATGTAACGGTCGTCCTGAATACCGCCGTTCTCGTTCATCTTCATGATGAAGTTGTTATATACAGCCTGCATCTGATATTTGCTACCGATATAGCTGGCGAATATTCCGGCATTGAAGTTTGATGTGGATTGGTTCTGGTAGTATCCCCGTCCGTACAGATAGTCTATGTTGAAGCCGAAAGCCAATCGTTTGTTGGCGTTTACCGAGAAGTAAGATTTGAAACGTTCTTCACCGTTGACCTTGTTTCCTGCCTTGTAGTAAGTAAGATTGGTGAAAGGTATATTACTGTTGGTGAATTTCACTTCATCGGGACGGACAAAGAAACTGGAGAAAGGCTCCATGAAGATGGTCGGCTCATTGTCCCTGCGCTCGAAGAAGATACGCGACAGGCGGGGAGAACCCAGGTTGCCCAAATAATTATAATGTCCGTACATGCCCTCTACCAAGTTCGTATTCTGGAAGTTCAGATTGGCGGTGTCGGCGGGGATAATCGTACGGTTACCCAATGTTTCGCTCAAACGCCACATGTAAAGTTTGGGAGGAAGGCTTTGGATTTCCGTATTGGTGCTGTCTTCCAGGTTATCCGGTAGTGTGTTGGGGTCTACCTGGTTACCGAAGCGGTCACGTCCCGTTGCAGGATCCATACGGTTGAAAGGGGTTTGCGCCCCTGCCTTTAAGATACCTATAATGGATAGAAATATATATGTCAGTACAATCCGTCTCATAATTAGGCGCAAAGATACAATAAAAAATTATTCGCTTACGGAAATCACTCTTTTTTGCTTCTTTTTTGCAATTAGGCAATTCATACGGGAGTCGTGCGGAGAGTATTTGCCTAAAAGATGTTGTTACTTGAATAAACATATATAAAAAGGAGAATGTACCCATGTTCCGATAGTCATATCATCCTGTTATTCAGAGAATGTAGTGAAGACTGTCGGAAGATGGGTACATCCCCCTTTATGATGTTACTGTCTTTTCAGACTTCCTTTATCAGTTCCATCCCTCTTTTGATAGCCTCTTCGTTCATAGGTATCAAATGGTGGTGACGTTCGGGAAGTGTCTTTTTCAATCCTTTGATGACGTTCTCCAAGGTCACGATGGGAGCGATTTTCAGCAGTCCGCCAAGTACGATCATGTTGAATGCTTTCGCGTTATTCATTTCATTCGCCGCGTCCATGGCATCGATGCGGTAGACGTGGATATCCTTTCGCGTCGGCGGGTTGATGATGCCGTAACCGTCGTAGATAAGAATGCCGCCCGGCTTTACCTTACTCTCGAATTTCTCCAATGAAGGTTGGTTCAGGATGATGGCTGCATCATATTTACTCAGGATGGGTGAGGAGATTTTCTCATCGCTTACTATTACGGTCACGTTTGCCGTACCGCCGCGCTGTTCCGGTCCGTAGGCGGGCATCCAGGTAACCTCTTTGCCTTCCATCAGTCCGGAGTATGCCAAAATCTTTCCCATGGACAGTACGCCTTGTCCGCCGAAGCCTGCTATAATGATTTCTTCTTTCATTGTTCTTTTGTTTTAGTTGACGAAGTTTTAGTTGATAAGTTTGCGGTTGGGAGATTACGGTGCCAACCTCTTCCCCCGTTCCCTTATTAACCGATTTATTTGTCTTTCAAGTCACCCAATGGATAGAAGGGGAACATGTTCTCTTGCATCCATTTGTTTGATTTGTCCGGAGACATCTTCCAGCCGGAGTTGCAGGTGGAAACAATTTCCACAAGGTTGGACCCTTTGCCTGCCATGGAGTTCTCGAACGCCTTGCGGATGGCTTTCTTTGCCTTGCGGATGGCAGGAACCGTATCCACGCTCTGACGGGTTACGTATGCCGTGCCTTCCAGTTGTGCGGCGATATCCGCCATCTTCAGCGGATAGCCGTGCAAGTGTACGTCACGACCGTATGGGCTGGTAGAGGTCTTCATGCCCACAAGGGTAGTGGGAGCCATCTGCCCGCCGGTCATACCGTAGATGGCGTTGTTGATGAAGACAATGGTGATGTTCTCTCCACGGTTCAGCGCATGGATGGTTTCGGCAGTGCCGATACAAGCCAAGTCGCCGTCGCCTTGATAAGTAAACACCAGACGGTCCGGCCACAGGCGTTTGATGGCGGTGGCAACGGCAGGAGCACGTCCGTGGGCGGCTTCTTGCCAGTCGATGTCTATATAGTTGTAGATAAATACGGCACATCCCACGGGGGAGATACCTACGGCTTTATCTTCCAATCCCATTTCTTCGATTACTTCGGCAATCAGTTTGTGAACCACGCCGTGGCTACATCCCGGGCAGTAGTGCATGGGATTATCGTTCATCAAAGTCGGTTTCTTGGCAACCAGGTTTTCGGGTTTGATAATATCTTCTTTTGTCATAATCACTTCTCCTTATCTGTTGGTGAACCGTATGAAAAACTCCATGACCTTTACGAATATAGCTGCGCCGCAAACGTATATAAACAGTTTGAAGTCGTCTTTTGCTACAAAGTAGACGATGATAGCTGCCAGGGCAAGTATCAGGAAGAGAATATTCAGTACGTTTCTTATTTTATCAGGATTCATTTCTTAAATTGAGAATTGAGAATTAAAATTTAAAAATAAAAATGGAGTCGGTTGAGATTTCTTAATTCTCAACTCTCAATTTTTAATTTAGCAAGTGCCGCTACAATCTCATCCGGATCGGGAACAATACCGCCGAGCCGTCCGAAGTGTTCCACTTTCACCTTGCCGTTTACGGCGAGACGGACATCTTCAATCATCTGCCCGGCGTTCAACTCCGTAACCAGTATGCCTTTCACCTTGTCGGCGTATGTGGCAATGGCTTTGGTCGGGAACGGCCATAGGGTAATGGGGCGGAGCATTCCGACCTTGACACCTTCTTCACGCGCCATTTCCATGGCTTTCTGCCCGATGCGTGCCATAGAACCGAAAGCCACAATCAGGTATTCGGCATCATCGCAGTGAATTTCTTCGAAGCGTACTTCGTTCTCTTCGATTTCTTTGTATTTCGCCTGGAAACGGATGTTGTTCTTCTCCATTTCTTCCGGTTTCAGTTCCAGTGAGGTGATGACGTTGGGCTTGCGGCCATTGGTTCTGCCGGTAGTGGCCCACGGGCATTGCTCGATGACTTCGGCATCCGTACGGCGCGGCTTTTGTGCGGGAAGAACCACTTTCTCCATCATCTGCCCGATTACACCGTCGGCAAGGATGATAGCCGGGTTGCGGTATTTGAAAGCGAGTTCAAATCCCAGGCTTACGAAATCTGCCATTTCCTGTACGGAAGCAGGTGCAAGGGCTATGAGGCGATAATCGCCGTGGCCGCCGCCTTTTACGGTTTGGAAATAGTCTGCCTGGCTGGGTTGGATGGTTCCCAGTCCGGGACCGCCGCGCATCACGTTTACTATCAGGCACGGCAATTCGGCTCCCGCAATGTAGGAGATGCCCTCCTGCTTCAGGCTGACACCGGGGCTGGACGAAGAGGTCATTACCATTTTTCCGCTTCCGGCGCCACCGTATACCATATTAATAGCTGCCACTTCGCTCTCTGCCTGGAGCACTACCATGCCGGTAGTTTCCCACGGTTTCAGTTCGGCGAGTGTTTCCAATACTTCCGATTGGGGAGTAATGGGATAACCGAAGTATCCGTCGGCACCGCAGCGGATGGCTGCATGGGCGATGGCTTCGTTTCCTTTCATCAATACAACTTCTTCTGCCATATTCTTCTTATTATTTTATTCTACTTTTACTTTATAAACCGAGATACACCCGTCCGGACATACGGTTGCGCACGAACTGCATCCGTTGCAGGTATCCTCCAATATTTGGTGGGCATAGTTATACCCTTTCACGTTCACCTCTTTGGTGAGGGCTATTACATTGAGCGGACAAGCCACGACACACAGGTTGCAGCCTTTGCAACGCTCGGTATCTACTACGATTGCTCCTTTGATTTTTGCCATAATTTATATTCTTTATGTTTATTGATTGTACATGTCCTTATGATAGAAATTCAGAATGTCCATTACCATGCCATAAGCTTGCCGGGCGGGGCTGTCCGGGTCAAGGTCGATGGCATAGCGGTAGTTGTTCAACGCCTGCTGCCAGTTGCTTTGCTTGCGGTAGGCATTTCCCAAAAGGTAATAGGCTTCGGCTTTTTCGGGGAAATCGGTCCGCAGCATTTCATTGAGCCGGAGGATGGCTTGCTCTACGTTTCCCTGATTGATAAGCTCTTTTATGGTATTTAATTGCTCCATGTCATTTTGAGTTCCGGATTATTGAAATACAAAGATAGCTTTTATTTAAAGATGGCAAGCAACTTTATCGTGAAAAATAAGAAAATAGCAAGACAAATGTAAAAAAATCTTCTCTTGCTTTCACAGTCAGGACGGAAAAAGGGGCGATTTCGTAACAGTTTCTTATAAAAATGTGCAAATTCAGGATAATATGTATTTCTCTTGATGCCTGCTTCTGTCCGGTTGGTTTTGTTGGATGAAGGAATTTGTATAGTATTTGGCAGAATTAATATGTCTCCTCTAACTCTCTTAAATGAAAGAACCGTGTGCCTCCGGTCGATTATTTACATCAAACATTTGGTAAATTCGAAAA
>NZ_CAJTSC010000027.1:0-5175 GCF_910578895.1 uncultured Bacteroides sp. | reverse complement strand
CGCCTGGAAAGCGTGTATACCCCTAAAGGGTATCACGAGTTCGAATCTCGTTCTCTCCGCTGAAAATAAATGTATATCAAAAAATCCCTGTAAAATATTAATTTACAGGGATTTTTTTGTAGGTACTATAAAGGAGTATGAAAAGAAGGTTCACCCGAAACTTCCGGTGAGCCGAAAAGGGTGGTACTTTGATATAATAAATTCATGATTATGGAGCATAGTGAAAAAGTGACTGTTGCCATTGACAAGATATGGAAAAGTTATAATAAGGAGCAGATGTGGGAGGGGTATGAACTTCTGCGCCAGGCTGCACAAGAGGGGGATGCGGATGCCTATTGTTACCTTGGGCGTTGTCATTTGGGAGAAGAGTTCGTGTGGTGTGGTGCGGAGTTTCCCGTAGATGTGGAACTGGCATCCCGTTTTATCAAGGAAAGTGTATGCCGGGGCAGTGCGGACGGGGTGCTTTGTGCCTTGCGTACCGGTGTTTTTTCTCCTGATGTGGAGAAAACAATGCCTTTTGCATCGCTTAAGGAAGCTTTCGAGGAGGTGGTGCAACGGGCGCAGGCGGGAGACGCGTTCAGCCAATATATGGTGGGAAATGTTATGTTCTATGGTGATTACCTGCTTATTTACGGTGAGGAAGAGAGTCGTAAATACGGTTCGTTGGAGGAATACGAGGCGTTTGCCTATCCGATAGCGGAGGGCTATTATGAGGATTCGTTTGACAATGGTTTGGCAGTGGCGTTTGGCAATTATCGCACTATTTACGAATCGGACTGGGGGAATGCCGATGAAGGAACATTCGAGGAGTATCTGAAACAGCTTGCCGATTCCGGAGACCCTCTCACTTGCAATGATTATGGAAAGTATTTGGAAGATGAGTATGAGGATGCGGAAGAGGCCTTCCGTTACTATCTGATGGCTGTGGAGCGGGGAGATATTCAATCGGCATATAATGTGGCGGTGTGCTACGGAAGCGGTAACGGGGTGGACGAGGATTTGGATAAAGCGTTTGAATATTACATGGCTGCGGCTGAGGCAGGGCATGCAAAGGCTCAATTTCAGGTGGGTAACTTCTATTTTGCCGGACGTGGCAATATCACGCAAGATTATGGCAAGGCTGTGGTGTGGCTGGACAAAGCCTATCGGAATATGGATGAGGAAGATTCCTGGCAACCGGCTGCCGAACTTGCCGTTTGCTATCAGGACGGGCTTGGCGTCGTCCGGGATGATGTTGCCGCATTCAAGTATCTATCCGAAATAGAAGAGAATGAAATGCTCGCCGAGGTATGGGAACCTCTTGATGCCAGGGTGCTGAATGCACTTGGTGTGGCTTATGGTTTCGGACGGGGAACGAAGCGGAACATACCGCAGGCGATAGCCTATTTCGACCTTGCCATAGAGTATGGTTCGGAAGAGGCAAGGCGCAACAGGGAATGTTTCAAGAAAACATTTTTCGGCACTTGGAAGGTAAAGAGCCCTCTTGTTTAAAAACTTGTCCCTGCCGGCTCTTGATTACGGCAAATGTGCCGGTGGCACGGGCATACGGAAAGGATTCTCAAAATAGCGCCTTTTCAGAAACACGCTCTCCCTTACAAGCCTGTTTGCGCTTTGAACACAGGGGTTGTTTTCTGTATTTCTGTTTCAAATCCGAACCAGTAACCGCATTTTGTATGTTCGTCCGGTGGCAGAAAGCAGAGCCGCAAGCCTTCCTTATACGTTCCGTATATCACTTTCCACTGTTCCGGCGGAACCTGATGTTTGGTTCTTACCCTTTCTGCCGGAACTTTCTTCAACGACATGCCGGCTTCTATCCAGGCAATGCTGGCTTGCATCCGATATTCGGGATAGGTCCGTTTGCAGTATTCATACAGTATGAGTCCGCGCTTTTCCAGGCTCATGGGCTGGTCTATAAGATTTATCTGTGTAAGATATTCCAGGAAGTTGTGTAAGAAAGCTTTGTCGTTCAGTATTAACTCCCTGGTCAGTGCCTGCCAGGCGGGGGTATTGTAAAAGCCGTCTAAAAGGCGGGATAGCCGGCGGGCTGTTTGCAGTTCGCTGACACTGATTTCGTTTGTCTCTAAAACTTCATAGGGCGGGAAAGGGGAGTAGCGTATTCCAAGTTCCTCCGCCCGTTGGCGCATTGCCGTGCCGGGAAGCAACTTGAGCGATTCCAATTGTATTTCTCCGGCATTGTATCCGGCAAGGGTGCATACATCTTCAAATATCTCGTTGAGACGATAGAGGGGAAGCCCGGCTATGAGGTCGGCATGTGTTTCCATGTTCGGGAGCGAGCAGAGGAATTTCAGTCCGTCCAGTGCATCGGGCAGTTTACCCATACGGCGGCTTTTTTCAAGCACAGGCTCACGCAGGCTTTGAATACCCGCTTCGAGGTGGAGCAGTCCTTGCGGCAGCCGTTTCAACTCTTCTTTCAGCTCTTCGGAAAGAAGAGCCGGATGTATCTCCAGGTGAAAACGCATGTCGGGATATTCTAAAAACAGCCGGAGCAGCTCTTTTGCGCGGTGCGTGTTATAGTTGAATGTACGGTCGAGCACACGTATGTTTTTAATGCCGTGCTCCCGGATGGTTTCAAGCCGGCGGCGGATGCTGTCGATAGAGAGGGTGCGTACAGGCTTCTCGCCGCCGCTGACGCAAAAGGCGCATGTGTTGAAGCACCCGCGTGTGGTTTCGAGTTGCACGAACGGTTTGCTCCAGTTGAAAAAGCGGCTTTTTTCGGGAGGGACAAGTTCGGAGAAATGCGATACACGCGCTGTTCCGTTATCCTTATATTGTCGGTTGGCGTCCAGGTAGCACAGTCCGGGGATGTCATTCCATTGTTCCGGCCGGTTTCGGCAAGCCAGCCATCGGGGAAAGACCTCTTCGCCTTCTCCCCTGAACACACAGTTCACGAAAAGGTTCTTACGCAGGAAGCCTTCATTGTCTCCGAGAAACTCCGGACCGCCCAAAACGAGGCATGCTTCGGGAAGCAGCGCTTTCAGCCTTGATGTGATATGCAACAGTTGTTCGTGGTTGAAGAGCCAGGCGGTTGCGGCAATAATGTCGGGTTTGTGGCGGTACGCTTCGTCCACAATGGTTCCTGTGTTTTCGTTGATGGTGGCAGATACCATTGCCCATTCGATGGAAGGGTCATCTGCTACCTGTGCATGCAGCGCAGGAAGTGCCAGTGAGGAGTGGGCGTAAGAACTGTTTAAGTCTATCCAAAGAATTTTCATATCCGATTGAGTTTCATCCCTGCAAAGATAGCACATTTTGCTGTCTCATTTAACGGTAAGTGAATGAAGAAAAAAATACAACCTGCCGCTACCGCACTCAAAAAGACGGGTGCGGTAGCGGCAGGAATAGGGTAGACCATATCGGTCTGTTATTTTTCTTGTTCGTCCCCCTTCTTTTTATTCTCTTTCTTCGCCAGCATGATTATGTTGTACACATACTCGGTCATCCACTCTTCCGAGTATCCCAGACGTTCTTTGTACTGGCGGACCGTCATGGCGGTTTTGTGCACATCGTCCTTTTTCCAGACGGTCTTGGTGCAGACCTCGTGCACTGTCTTTTCGGTCATGCCGCGCAATGCGCCTTTAAAGATGGACGGCATGCGGAATTTCCATTGCATCAGGTTGCCCATCAGCATCATCAGGTCGTTGGAGAAACCCTGATACATGAAAAGATATCCCTGCACGTCGTTCTGCGTGCGGCAATGTTTTTTTACGGAAGCATCAATTTCCTTGAAAAAGTTCTCGCTAATGCCGTAGTCCTGCATCAGCATCTTGCGGGAAGCAGCTTTCTCTGCTTGTCCCAGACGGCCACCCTGTGTGGGGATTTTGAATAAACGTTTGAAGTTGGCTACGTCCGGCACAAAACGGATGTTGGTGATGCCCAGGTTGGAGGCTATCACCGACTGGAAATAGACGCGCGTCAATGACACGAAGTCTTCCACATTCTTGGAAGAAACCTCTTCCTGGTTTCTGTTGAATAGTTTGGCAAATATACCCATGATGATAATTTTTCTGATTTACGGACGCAAAGGTAGTAAATAACTTGCTTTTTACCAGCACTTCAACTTTTTTTCTGCTTCATTTCAGCCTGAAGTGGAACTTGTGTCCTTCGAACACGGGCTCCACAATGTCATAACGGATCAGTTTTGCCAGCAGATGCTCCGCAGCGCGGCGCGGCAGGCGTGCCAGGCGGCAATAGCGGTTCAGAGACAGCCGGTCGTTCTGCTCCAGCAAATCGAGCAGCAGTTGTTCGCGTTCGGTATACTTCATCAATTCCCCTTGCGGGCTTTCGCTTTATTGCCAGATGCGCAGGTGCACCGGGGTGGCGAGTATGTTCTCGTCCCTGATGCGCAGGTAGGCAAGGGACTTGTCGGTTTCGTCTTTGGCATACACCGGTTTATGGTCGCTTTCGTCAATCTGCACAAGCAATACGTTGCGCCCTTCCACCTGGTAGGTCTGCATGCTGTAACTCACTTCCGGCCGGCAGTATAGCCGGGCTGCCGCTTCTATCATATATTGCTCTTCGTCGGAGCGTATGCCGGCTATTTTCCCGTTGTCTTTTACGCCGATAAGAAGCCGTCCGCCATCCGTGTTTGAAAAGGCCGAGAGCGTCTTCGCTATTTTCCTCGCATCGGATATTTCGAACTTGAAATCCTGCTGCTGGTGCTCTCCTTCGGCTATGAGAGCATGTATATATTGGGCGTCTGTAAGCGTTTTCATGCTTGCAAAAGTAGATAAAAAACATGTATGAGCCTTTTTTTATGCCAAAATTGCGGATTAAATCAAAAAAAATATCGTTTTTCTGTATTTATTTCAAGAAAGAATGTATTTTTGTCGGACATTATTAACGAAGTAATTAAAACAAGGATTATGAAAGAATTAGTTGAAAAAGTTGCAGAATTGTATGCTGCATTTGAAAAGGATGCAAAAGCTCAGTTGGAAAACGGTAACAAGGCAGCCGGTACCCGTGCACGTAAGGCTTCTTTGGAAATCGAAAAGACAATGAAAGAATTCCGTAAAGCATCTTTGGAAGCTTCTAAGAAGTAAGAAAAAGTACAGATTGGATGCTGTAAAAGACTGCCGTGCGGCGGTCTTTTTTTATTTTTGCTGTCAACTTTAGTACCTGTTTAATTTTGTTCAGCATTATTTTGATAGTTCTTTT
>NZ_CAJTSC010000026.1:47852-48382 GCF_910578895.1 uncultured Bacteroides sp. | reverse complement strand
GTGTTATCGACAAAGAACGCCGCGGTGATTATTTGGGAAAGACTATTCAAGTTATCCCCCATATCACTGACGAAATCAAGCGCAATGTAAAATTACTGGGAAGCAAATATAAATTCGATTTTGTCATTACCGAAATTGGTGGTACTGTAGGTGATATTGAATCACTTCCTTATTTGGAAAGTATCCGCCAGTTGAAATGGGAAATGGGGCGTAACGCGTTGTGCGTACACCTTACTTATGTTCCTTATCTGGCGGCAGCAGGCGAATTGAAAACCAAACCTACCCAGCACTCTGTAAAAGAATTGCAATCTGTAGGTATTCAGCCGGATATATTGGTATTGCGTACCGAGCACGAACTAAGCACGAATCTGAAAAAGAAAGTGGCTCTGTTCTGTAACGTAGATGAAAATGCCGTGGTGCAGTCCATCGACATGCCCACTATTTATGAAGTACCTCTGCGCATGCAGGAACAAGGGTTGGATGTAACCATCCTCCAAAAGATGGGTTTACCCGTGGGCGAAACTCCGACC
>NZ_CAJTSC010000026.1:44380-47842 GCF_910578895.1 uncultured Bacteroides sp. | reverse complement strand
CCCTTGGGCCATGGAGAGATTTTCTGGATCGTCGTCACAAAGCAACAGAAAAAGTAAAAATAGGATTGGTAGGTAAATACGACTTGCAAGACGCTTATAAATCTATTCTTGAAGCCTTGTCACAAGCCGCTACTTACAATGACCGTAAAGCGGATATTCACTTCATCAACAGCGAAAAACTGACGGATGCCAATGTAGAAGAGCAGATTAAGGAAATGGATGGCATTATTATCTGTCCGGGATTCGGGCAACGCGGCATAGAAGGCAAGTTCGTGGCTATCAAATATGCACGTACGCACAATGTACCTACTTTCGGAATCTGTTTGGGCATGCAGTGCATAGCTATTGAGTTTGCTCGTAACGTATTAGGTTATACAGATGCCAACAGCCGTGAAATGGATGAGAAAACACCACACAACGTGATAGACATTATGGAAGAGCAGAAAGCTATCACCAACATGGGTGGCACAATGCGTTTGGGAGCCTATGAATGTATTCTGGACCAACATTCAAAGACTTTCGAAGCCTATAAAAGTGAACACATACAGGAACGCCACCGCCACCGCTACGAGTTCAACAATGACTACAAGCAGGAATATGAAAAGGCGGGAATGAAATGTGCGGGTATCAATCCGGAGTCTGATCTGGTGGAAATAATTGAAATTCCAACATTAAAATGGTTCATCGGAGTTCAGTTCCATCCCGAATACAGCAGTACTGTATTGAAACCACATCCTTTATTCTTGTCATTCATCAAAGCAGCAATAGACAAATAAAAAACGAGAATTATAATATAATAAGGTAAACAAATAAAAATGGACAAAAACACTTTAGTGGGATTCGCCCTGATTGGTGCAGTTGTGATAGGCTTCAGCATCTACAACCGGCCCAGCCAGGAAGAAATGGCGCATGCCAAGCACTATCAGGATTCCATTCAGGCGATAGCCCAGAAAGAGGCCGAACGACAGGCGCAGGCTGCCATGACACAGAGTCAGAACGCAACATTGCATCTAGACTCCGCCTCCATGTTCTATGGCGCGAGCCAAGGTACGGAACAGCTGACGACACTGGAAAACAATGTAGTAAAACTGACTTTCATCAACAAAGGCGGACGAGTATGTGCAGCCACATTGAAAGACTATAACGGACAGGACGGCAAGCCCTTGACTTTGTTCGATTCAAAGGACTCAGGACTAAATTTCGCATTTGAAGGAAAAAATGAAAACATTCTGACCGAGGACATGTATTTCCAACCCACCAACGTAACAGACAGCACTGTAACCATGCGTCTGGCAGCAAACAACGGTGGCTACATAGATTTCGATTACAAACTTTTGCCGGATGCTTATATGGTGAACTTCACTATTCGTGCAAACGGCATGCAGAATTTTTTCCCTCCTGCCCTGAATACAGTTAATATCAACTGGCACCAGCGTGCCCGCCAACTTGAAAAAGGGTTCAGCTTCGAGCAACGTTACACTTCGCTCACTTACAAACCCGTAGGAAAAAGTTCGGACTATCTGAGCGAAATGAAAGAGGAAAAAGAGGAAGTGGGTGAACGTCTGGACTGGATTGCTTTCAAAAACCAGTTCTTCTCAAGCGTGCTTGTTGCGGATCAAGACTTCAACAATGCATCTTTATCCTCTATCCCTCAACAGGAAGGAAGCGGATACATGAAGAACTATACTGCCAACATGACTACATTCTTTGACCCTACCGGAAAGCAATCTACTGATATGCAATTCTATTTCGGTCCGAACCATTTCAAGACGTTGCAAAGCAGTAATGATCTAAGCCTTTCCCAAAAAGATTTGGAGCTGGAAGATTTAGTTTATCTAGGGTGGCCCATTATCCGCTGGATAAACCGCTGGTTCACTATCAATTTGTTCGACTGGCTCTCAGGCTTGGGATTAAGCATGGGCGTGGTGCTGTTGTTGATGACTATCATCGTCAAGGCGCTGGTTTACCCCGCTACTTATAAATCGTATATGTCTTCTGCCAAGATGCGCGTCTTAAAACCGTACATCAGCGAAATCAACGCAAAATATCCCAAACAGGAAGACGCGTTGAAAAAGCAACAGGAAACTATGGCACTTTACAGCAGATACGGAGTAAGCCCTATGGGAGGCTGCCTTCCCATGCTGATACAAATGCCAGTGTTCATGGCCTTGTTCTTCTTCGTGCCCAACGCGATTGAGTTGCGTCAACAAAGTTTCTTGTGGGCTCCAGACTTGTCCACATACGATGATATTGCTCGCCATGCTGGAAGCACGTAAAGAACAACTTCAGAAAAACGGACGGAAGCCGGGAAGCAGCGGACTGATGGCGAAGCTGGAAGCATTGCAAAAGGAGCAGGAACGTCTGCAACAGGAAAGAATGAACAAAGGGAAAAGATAAAAATTCGTACCATATTATTTAAATAACCAGTGGAGACAAACTTTTCAGTATTGAAAGTGATTGCCTCCACTTTCTTTTTGCCCTTTACTGACAGGAATAACCATGAAAACTCTTTGCCACATGCGGTTGATTTCGTACATTTGTCCGGAAAACGCAAACGCATCAACAATCAAAATAATCCTTGGAAAGTTACTTATAACCTTATAATCCTATCCAGCGTCTTCCCCACTAGGTTTCTAACGATTGTATCTTTGGGAACATAAACTTCTTAAAGCAAACAAAATATGCCGAAACATTTCATATCACCGGCTTTTATACGTATTTTTGCAATCAATCAATTATCTAAACACAACTTTTAAATATGAACAAATCAAGCGCAACCATCATGGCAGCAGCACTTATGCTGGCTTCCTCCTGTGCCGAAGTGAAGCAGGAAGGACAGGGCTACGAGCCCATTATAGGCAAGCAAGAGATAACCATCAAGGACGGCCGCCTCACCCCCGAAGCCCTGTGGGCAATGGGACGCATAGGCAGTCTGAGTGTATCACCCGACGGGCAAAAGATAGCCTACACCGTAGCCTACTACAGCGTGGCCGAAAACAAAAGCCACCGCATGATTTATGTCATGGATGCCAATGGGAAAAACAATACCCAGCTCACACAGACGGGATGGAACGAAGGCGACCCCCAATGGATAAAGAACGGAAACAAGATTGCCTTTCTGAGTAACGAAAGCGGCGGAAACCAGATTTGGGAAATGAACCCCGACGGAACGGAACGCCGTATTCTCTCCGATTTCAAAGGAGACATAGAAGGATTCTCTTTTTCGCCGGACGGCAAAAAGATTCTTTTCATCTCACAAGTAAAGTACGGCCAACGTACTGTAGACCTCTACCCTGACCTACCCAAAGCCAGCGGTATCATTGTAAACGACCTAATGTATAAGCACTGGGACGAATGGGTAGAAAGCGTTCCGCATCCTTTTATCGCCGATTTTGACGGTAACATGATGGGATCAGCCATCGACATCATGGAAGGTGAACCGTTTGAAGCTCCAATGAAACC
>NZ_CAJTSC010000026.1:0-44295 GCF_910578895.1 uncultured Bacteroides sp. | reverse complement strand
ATTCTAAACAAATAGCTTACACCAGCCGGAAAAAGCAAGGATTGGCATACGCCATATCTACCGACTCGGATATATACCTATATAATATAGAGGAAGGTACAACGCTGAACCTGTGCAAATTGAATGGAAAAGATTCGAACGGAACAGATGAAATGAGAGGGTATGACACCAATCCTAAATTCAGTCCCGATGGTAAATACATTGCATGGCAAAGCATGGAGCGCGATGGTTACGAAAGCGACCGAAACCGCCTGTGTGTCTATAATTTGGACAATGGTCAGAAGACATTTGTTACTGAAAGTTTCGAATCGGGCGTAGATGACTACTGTTGGAATAACGATTCGCAAAGTCTGTACTTTGTCGGCGTATGGCATGGAACCAGCATGATATACAGCACCAATCTGAACGGTGATGTAAAAAAACTGACTGACGGCATGTATGACTACGGATCAGTAGCCATGGCAGGCGACAAAATAATTACCAAACGTCATTCCATCAGTGCGGCCGATGAAATCTACACCCTCACTCCTACTGATGGACAAGTGGCGCAGCTCTCGCATGAGAACGACCATATCTTCAAACAATTGAATCTGGGCAAAGTGGAAGAAAGATGGACCAAGACTACCGACGGCAAGCAAATGCTTTCATGGGTGATCTATCCCACCAATTTTGACGCGAGCAAGAAGTACCCTACTTTATTATTCTGTGAAGGCGGCCCGCAAAGTCCTGTGAGCCAATTCTGGAGCTACCGCTGGAACTTCCAGATTATGGCAGCCAACGACTACATCATCGTGGCTCCCAACCGCCGCGGGCTTCCGGGCTTCGGCGTGGAATGGAACGAGGCTATCAGCGGTGACTACGGCGGGCAGTGCATGAGGGACTACTTCACGGCTATCGACGAAATGGCTAAAGAGCCGTTTGTCGACAAAGAGCGTCTGGGCTGTGTGGGCGCCAGCTTCGGCGGGTTCTCCGTCTACTGGCTTGCCGGACACCACGACAAGCGTTTCAAGGCATTCATTGCCCACGACGGCATCTTCAACATGGAAATGCAATACCTGGAGACGGAAGAGAAATGGTTTGCCAACTGGGACATGGGCGGCGCATACTGGGAAAAGGACAATGCCACTGCCCAACGTACATTTGCCAATTCACCACACCTCTTTGTAGACAAATGGGATACCCCTATCCTCTGCATCCACGGTGAAAAAGATTTCCGCATCCTCGCCAACCAGGCTATGGCGGCGTTCGATGCAGCCGTGATGCGCGGCGTTCCTGCCGAACTCCTTATCTATCCCGACGAAAACCACTGGGTGTTGAAACCGCAAAACGGTGTCTTGTGGCAACGTACATTCTTCGAATGGTTGGACAAATGGCTGAAAAAGGAAACCCTGTAAATCCAAAAAACGCTCAAAAGAAGGCTGAACAAGATCCAGACAGGCTCTAAGAAAAAGGAAGTTAACATCATTACCGCATAGATGTTAACTTCCTTTTTTCATGATGTTAACTTCGTGCGAACTACTTAGTTAACTTCCTTTCGGATATGATGTTAACTAACAGCAGACGCTGCATTACATTCCTCACGCACAGAGAACATACACCGTGTTCGCCACAAATAGTTAATTATTCTAAAATTTACACGCGTTAACAATAAAAATATTTGTTGTTAATACGCTCATTTATAAATTTGCAATGATTTAACTATGTACAACATCTATGTTCGCTTGTCTGATAGCTAATATAAAGAAGGTTTGTTACTGCCTGTTATCATTTGCAGCACTTAGTGTGTCTGCACAAGAACCGGATGGTAGACAGGAGATTTATGTACAAATAAAGTATCAAAAAGGATACTCCACTCTGGATACGTTGTTGGGCAATAACAAAGCATCCCTGAACAAACTGATTACACAACTTAAACAACTGGAAACCAACCCGATTGCTGCCATAAAATCTATTACCATCAAGGGCAGCGCCTCGCCCGAAGGATACATCACTTACAACCGGAGACTGTCCGAGAAACGTGCACACAATCTTCGTGCATATATGTTGGAACATACTTCCTTGCCCGATTCCACTGTCAAAGTGGCTCTCTCGCATATAGACTGGGAACTGCTGGGCAAGTTGGTGGCAAACACAGACCAGCCGTGGCGTGACGAAGCGATTAAGATTATCAATGAAACTCCCATATACATCTACGATGATAAAAACCATATCATTGACGGACGTAAAAACCAATTGGGCATGCTACGGGGCGGACGTGCATGGGAATATATGAAGAAAAACTTCTTCCCGGACATGCGCAACGCCATGTTCCAAATCGTATACGAGCAGGAAATGCGCAACAACGTCCCCGATAGGCTCACCCAACGGCAAGCCACCATATCCGGCAACCTTGCTGCAAAGCAAGATACAGTTTTTGTAGAAACTACTGAAACGGCAGATGCGACAAACGTGGCAGCTACGGCAGACGTGACGGATACAGTAAGTATGGCAGACACTGCAACAATAGTAGTTACCGCAGATGTAACTGATTCAACCGATACATCCGATGCCGCCTGGAACAATGCTGCATCCGCGCAAACGACAGTGCCGGCAGACGACATGCAGCGAAAGAAAGGTGCGTCTTTCATCGAAAAACTTCCATTCACTCCCTTGCTGAAGACCAATATGCTATACGATGCCGCCCTCCTGCCCAATATCGGTTTGGAAATAGGAATCGGACAAGAGTGGTCGGTAAGCGCCAACTGGATGCATGCCTGGTGGAGCAGCAATGCCAAACATCGTTATTGGCGCGCATACGGCGGCGACCTTGAAGTGCGGCGGTGGTTCCGTTTGCCGCGCGGCAATGCACAGCAAGATTTCTGCGGGCATCATGCGGGCATCTACGGACAGATGCTGACCTACGACTTTGAATGGGGCGGCAAAGGCTACCAGGGACGACCATGGAGTTGGGGCGCCGGAGTTTCCTACGGCTATTCATTACCTGTGGGCAAACAGTTCAACATCGACTTCACACTGGGCATAGGCTATCTGACAGGCGATTATATGACATACAACGTACAAGACAACTGCTACGTATGGGAATCTACCCGCCGGCGCAAATGGTTCGGACCTACAAAAGCCGAAGTATCGTTAGTGTGGTTCATGGGCGGACGCCGTACAACGAAAGGAGGTATGCGATGAGAATACGTTCCGTATCCCTCCTGTTAAAACATGGCATCATGCTCTGCGTGGCATTCATTGCCTGCGCATGCGAACACAAAGAACTCTGTTACGACCATTCGCACGTAGTAGAGCTGGACATCCGATTCGATTGGAGCGAAGCATTGGCAAGCGAACTGCTGGCAAGCAAGGCATCGCCAAGCGATGCGCTTCCCTCCACCATGGTGGTGCAATTCTTCACCACGGACGGCAGGTACTATGAAAGCCGGGAGCTGTCAAACGACGGTGGTAAGATACGCATCGAAGCCGGGGAATACAAACTGCTGTTCCACAACGGCGGGATGGAGACCGTGGACGAACAAGGCGACCGTTATGACGACTACAAGCTGTCGGGCATCCCCCAAACGCTGCTCGACCCTATGGGACGCGGAGAAATGAAAGGCGACACCCCGCCACGTCCCGAGGGAACGGAAGAAGAACCGGTGCGCGCCACACCCGAAATGGTTTGGGGCGGCAGCCACGAATACTTGAATCTGGAGGTGGGTATGGAGGGGCAAACGGTCACGCTGACACCCACCGAAGCCACTGCCGAATATAGCATTGAAATACGCAACATAGAGAACTGGGACAACGAACTAGACTTCAGTGCCGCCCTGAGCGGTATGGCGCAAAGCTGGCGGATTGCCGACAGCACCCCCTGCGCCAAGGCAACCCTCTCGTTTGGGCTGCGTCCCGGCGAGGACGAGAATCACGACCCCACACTTGTGGCACGGTTCTTCTCGTTCGGCCATTGTCCGGAAGAGGAATCAAAGCACATCCTCTCCATCTACACTTCCAACAAGTATCACTATACGCGTGATGTGACCGACCGGCTGCACGAAACTCTGGACGCCAAGCATATAGAGATTATCATTGACGGGCTGAAACTGCCCGGTTCGGGAGTAAATCCCGACATGGAGGATTGGGGTGACAATGAGGAAGACATTGAGATTGACATGAACTAAGGACGTTTCGATAATGTAGACAGCCACAGACTGATAAAGAAGCGGCCAACATATAACAAGACCGAAAAAACAATAAAAGAAAAACATATATGAAAAAGACTAACAGACTTCCTGAATTGATTGCAGCAACCGCTCTGCTATTTGCCGGTTGCTCGAATGATGAAGTGGTAAACGTTTATCAAGGAGAAGCCATTTCATTCAACACGCGGGTATCAACGCGTGCCACCGTGACTACGCTCGCTAATCTGAATGCATTCAAAGTATATGCGGATGCTCCGGGGTACGACGAAATGTTTATAGACGGAGCAGTGGCTACCAAAGAAGAGGGAAGCCAGTCAAATAATCATTACCAGCTCTTGAATCCGGATGGAACCGGCAATTATTACTGGCCTTCCAATATAAACTCAATCCGGTTCTGGGCATACGGTCCCGCCGGCAATGCAGACGAAAAAGACGATTTTAAAGTGGATAAAGATGCTACTACCATCAATGCAGGCAGACAGGAATTGGCGAATATAGTACCGGAAGTCAGCCTGACAGAAGGTGGAAAGACACAGAAAGACTTGGTGCTGGCATACAGCGACATAAAACGAAACGATGCCACCGGTATGCGCGTTCCGCTGAAATTCGTGCATGCATTGTCGCAAATCAATGTTACCGCCAAAAATGGCAACAACGCTGGCGACAAACTTGTCTACATCAAGGGAGCATGGTTGATGCAAGTGCATGGTCAGGGAACAATGATTTTTGCAAAAACGAAAGATCCCGATACAACGACTCCATATCCCGAGATACATGAAAATTGGATGCATTGGAAACCGGCAACCAACATTTTTAAAGATTATGGCATTGTAAAATCAAATAAGGCTGTAACGAGTGAAGAATTGGGTCCCCAAGAGCTCTTGCTTGGTAGCAGTGACACTCCTTTAATTGGTGGCGAGCAGACCGAAAACGGCTCATCCACCAATTTGATGCTTATCCCGCAACAAAGAAACGAATACAAATTCGAGGCAAAAGACCAAGAAAAGCAAGAAGGCGCATACATCCTGTTGTTGTGCCGTGTGGTTGCCAAACATCCCGGTGCTTTCCATCCGGAAGGAGAGGATGTGAATGCCCAAGCAGGTACAAAAGCGGAAGATGCCTATCATTACCACCAGCTATTCCCCGTTAATAATGAAGGAAAAATTAATCCCAAAGAGTTCGGATATACCTGTGTTCCCATTGAAATCAATTGGTTACCGGGTAAAAAGTACACATACAAGCTTACTTTTTGTGGCAAAAACAGTGGTGCGGGTGTTTATCCGCCGGATTTGCCTGCTGATTGGAAACCATTGGAACCGGATTACAACAATGATGTGGAAATTGTCTACAGACCTGAGGGAGCCCCGGGTAGTGACAGTGACAAGAAGCCGGGCGACCCGGTACTCGACCAGCCTATAACTTTCGAAGTAGCAGTAACAGACTGGGTTACTACAGGCAATCCGGAAGAAGACAAACCGACAGACATGAAATAACCGAGGATTTCCCTATCCTCCCCCTCCCTGGCACGTCCGGGGAGCGTTTTATTCACTCCTTTTCGGGCACAGGTTCCGCGGCTCTTCCGTTCTCTTTTTCCGTGAAAGCCGTGTAATTCCGTACCTGAAATTTTTACATAGTGTAACCAGCAAAACCGAGATTATGCAACACTTCAAATTATTCCGCCACGCATGCAGACTCATGGTCGGCATGTCCGCATGCGTTTCGTTTTGTCTTGTAGCATCGTGCACCGATGACGCCTTCACCCAACACCGGGCAACGGGGTTGCTTCTGTTCGATGTGGAAGCCCCTACCGACTGGGGCAGCGGTTCCGCACGTGTTGCCGATGAAGATATAAGCATCCGGAAGATGTCGGCATCCGCCGGAGACCAACCGCTTTACCTCATCACGGAAATCACTGATGCTAACAGCAGCGCTACAGTCTCCACCGACGGAGTGGTGACGCGCGGCACACCAATCACAAAGGACAATTTCCCCACCAGCTTCGGTTTGTCTGCCATCTGCTACACAGGCACTTGGTCCGACACCGATGCCGACAATTGGCCCGTAAATTTTGCCTATAACCTGAAAGTGGAAAAAGGCGGCACGGCATGGCACGTTGCCGATGGCGAGAAGCTCAACTGGGTAGGTTCGGGCAACATCAAGTTCTATGCCTATTCGCCCTACTCCACCAATGAATCCGGCATCGTCCACTCCTCGCAAAGTGCGAAGGGTGTGCCCGTACTGACCTATACAGTGCCCACAGAAGTTGCTAAGCAGCCCGACCTGATGGTTGCCACCGCCGACTGCGGCGGAAACGGAACCGGCGATGCCATCAACTCTGCCGGACACGTAGCGCTGACATTCAAGCATGTGCTTACGGCAATCAACATAAAGGCAGGCACGGCCATGCTGGCAGGAAAGATTACGAGTGTATCCATTTCGGGAGTGCATGGCAAAGGAAGCTACAAAATGGGTGACAGCAAGTGGACCACGGATGTAACCACCCCGCTCACTACATACACCGCCACACTCAAAAAAGACGGGGAAAATGAAGGTATAGACCTGCCGGTGGATAAAGGCGGGAATAAAGACAACATCTACACCGAACCCGGTACCAGCATCATTGTGGACAACGAATGTACTTTCATGATGCTGCCGCAGACCTTGCCCGACAACGCAAAGCTGACGGTACAATTCACCGACAGCCTTACCAAGACCGAACGTACACTTACCGCCGATTTGAAAGGCAGCACATGGGGTATAGGCAAGAAAGTGACCTACTCCATTTCGTCCAAAGGCATACTCGTGGAGCCGCAGATAGACATCAGCATAGACCGCCAAGCCACATACCCCGAAGGAATGTTGCCCATGAGCGGATACCTGCACAACGTGGGGTTGAACGCGCGCGTCCGGGTGGTGCAGGCAGGCCAGGTGGCAACGAAGACATTTCCTATCAAAGGCTATACCCTGCAATACTCCACAGACGGCGGAACAAACTGGCAGGATGCCAATGGCAAAGACGAAAACTATGGCTGGAAGCCCAAAAACGGTACACTGACAGGCGACAAACTTTATGAAGCCCTTGCCGATACGAAAACCCCTGTAGCAGGGTCGCTCAGCTTGCCGGCACAATCGTCTTTTACTGCGTTGCGTAACAAATTCAACACCATAACCGAAACTGGAAAGGGGACGGAAAGCGCCCCGTGGGATTTGGTAGAAAAAAATGACCCGCAGGAAAGCGCCAACTGCTATATAGTGAACGACCACGGTTACTACACTTTCCCGCTCGTTTACGGAAACTCGATAAACAAGACAAATTACGAACCTTATACATACAAAGGAAGTAGTCCGAATGACAAAGTGTTGAAAGTATTAACGGACTATAACAACAATCCGATTACTCAGAAGGAGATTCAAAATGCGAAAGACGCGATAATCATTTGGCAAGACACCCCCGACTTAGTGACGGATGTAACCCTGAATGACACGAAAGACGCGGTACTGTTCCGTGTGCCTCGCCCCAGCCTGGGCCAAGGCAATGCCATCATTGCCGTGCGCGATGATGGCGGCACAATTATATGGAGCTGGCACATTTGGGCTACTCCTGCCGACTGGAGCAAAAGTGGCACACAAGAAATTAAAGCAATTGTTACCGGCAATCACGGTGGTGACGGAACGCATCACCTTGCCCCCTGCAACTTAGGTTATTGCGACCGACGAGGCGCCAATGAGGAACGAAATATCCAGATACGCTTCAAAATAACAATGCTTGATGGCACAACGTTTGTTACAACAGATACAAAGACGTCCGACTCTAAGGTTGTAACAATACAATCAACGAATGCCAAAACAGCAGCAACTACAAGAACCGGGAGCGCCCAAACCAGGGAAGAAGCAACCAAGGGGTTCGTTACATTGAAGCAGGAAGCAGTGGTAGCATCCATGGCAGGAGACAACCCCTACTACCAATGGGGACGTAAAGACCCGATGCTTCCGGGCATCTACAACCGGCAGACCCTTGATGAAGCCAGAGCGAACTACGGAACTGATGAAACAAAAGTCGAGTACATCAGACAATTTGACATGCAGAACAAACCATTCTATGCTACCCGAGAATATGAGTTTGGTGCTGCCGAAAGCGGAGTAACTATCGGGCAATCCATACAAGAACCCCATCACTTCTTTATACATACAGCAACAGAAAATGATGCTAGTGGCACATTAGAAAATTATCTACGCCGACATTGGTACAATGGAGGAAGTGATGGCGACGTAGCTACTAAAAAGCCAATCATGAACTTTTGGAATTTGCATCATGATGTTGAGTGTAAATCAAACGATCTTGTTTCTCCCAATGGAGATTTGACTATAAAAACCGTATACGACCCATGCCCAGCGGGTTATAAAGTGCCGGAACCCAATGTTTTTTCATTATTCTGTAATCGTAAACCAGGAAAATACCCTGTCGGAACGCAGTTCGCTCATTTGCTTACGAATCCGGAAAAGAAGCCGGAGAATGTCACACTTATTACGGACCAAGGTATATGTATTGGTTGGAATGTAAATTTATATGATATAGTTCCCAAGAATGACGGTACCGGTGGTATGGACACAACCATGATTGACAACAAAGTTGTTTTCTTTCCTGCTACCGGACTAAGAGATATGGGTTTGGGGAATAAGCACTACAAGATTTTAGGAGAAAAAGAAGGTTCATGGCCGGCTCATAGCTGCCTGACCTTTATAGCGACTTCCGGTTTTCAAGGCGACAGTAGCGGTAGCAGTTGCCTGTTGTTTTCACTCGATAACAGATCTCAATTCGACACTATTGAGATAAATGGCAACATGGTACCTATGGATAAGGGGAGTTTGGGAATTTCTATAAACCTTGCTACTAATAATGCATATGGATTCAGTATCCGCCCGATACGTGACGAATAGCAAAGAGGCATGGCATCATGCCTCCGCTTCTCTTACATGGAACACAGCAAGCCTGCATCTACACATTCCCCCTCCGGAATGACGGAAATGCAGGCTTGCTGCTTACCGACCGTTTCTCCACTCCCCTACCGGCTTTCTAACTCCCCTTTAACTCCCGACAATTCCTCTAACTCCCTTAAACGCAAGGAACTGTGGGTAAAGACAAGCATAATGGACCAAATGGGAAGTATGCGAAACAAATCCGGAGAGAAATATAGTAATAAAAAGAAACCAACTAACTCATTACGAGTCAATTGGTTTTTCTTCCTCTTCAGTTGAGAATGGGAAAACGGGAACAATTTCATTCCCCTTGTCCTTATAATAGTTTTCTATAACTTCCAAGGTGTTATCTATATACTTTCTCGGTGCATCCGACACCGTTTGTCTGATATTGTTCAAAGCATCTTCTATCTCCTTAAGCTGTTCCTTCTTGGACTTATCAGAGTCTTTAAGATACCAAGACAATTCATAGTGAGATATTTTCCCGCTCTTTAAAGGCGCCTTAATATCTTTAAAAACAATATCCTCTTCCAATTTCAGGATAGAAGCTTCAGCAGTATGATGTATCAATATCCCATAATAATGAATGTTTTCCTCTAAAAGATAAGCATCAATCAGCGCTTGCCCAAAAAACAACTGCTTAGGAATGTCGCAAGTAATGCGCCCCTGCGCAATAGCCCCCTTTATAGGGATTTGCTGCTTAATCGCCACCCGCATAAGATCACTTGCAACTTCGGCTATTATTCTCAGATTCTTCTGAGTAGTATCATTACTAAACAACACGATACTGTCTGAGAACTGCGCTAACTGTATATCCGCATTTTGATATTTACCTATACAACCGATAATGCTTTTATTAAAATCTGTCAGTTGGGCAAGCAACTTGTTATGACTAGTACGGGCAACACGGTCTTTAAACCCCATTATATCCAAAAATACGACAAAACGGTTAGTCGTATTTTTATCTACTTGCGGCTGGAAATCATTTTCATCCTCTAATATAGGGATACTTTGTTCTATATCCATAGCGTCATTCAGCTGTTGTGGGAGTAACGGCATAGCAATAAACCACATTGCTTGTGTCGTCTCCGCCCTTATTATCCCCTCTCATTCCTAATTTTAAGAAGTGGTTTTCTACCTCTCTGGCAATATCAGAGTTTTCGGCAGTACGGAAAATCCACCAGTTTTTCTCTTTCGGCACATTGTGTTCTTTAAACATGCGCTGTTCCACATCATTTGTAATCCCGATATAAAAATCGGAATAATACCTTTTACCACTTTTGGAGAGGTGTTCCACTATCTCCTTAACTATAGTCTCATAGTCTTTTTTCATCTTATTGTCTTTAGGAATGCTTCACAAAGGTAGATGTAATTTACGTCAATCGGAAACATTTTAGTAGTTTTTGATGTAAAACATCTTAAGATTTACACGGATTTCGTGATTTTTCCGTGAAAACCGCGAAATCCGTGTCTGAGAAGAAACCTGCCGGATAGGTTAGGAACAACTTCCAAAGATAATTTTTTCCACCCTTTACAAAAAGGAGAAGGGCAATGCCGATAGTATGGGTTCCTGCATGGCAAGGCAGATGCCGAACAGTGCCGCACTTATAATCCAAAGGATTACCAACGTCCACTTCAGCCCGAATGCCATAGGACGCCATTTGAATGCCAAGCTGAAGATTGACCAGACAAGGCTCATCAACGGAATGGCTACCAACAGAACACCCGCAATGCACATTACGATAGCAGCCAACGGAGAGGTAGGCAATGCCACATCGAAAGCGGGGAACATGGAAATCAGTGCCGCTCCCCCACCGATGGCAACCGTTGCGGCAGCAAAAAGCAATGCGACAAATACTATCCCGAACACCAGCAACAGCGGACTGCAGAGAATGGCGAGTATCACCAAACAAACCTTAAGGCATAATCCGACAACCATCACCAACGTATCGCCCAACCTCTGCAGGAAAGTACGGGGTTTGTCGGAGTGCATGTAATTGTTCACACCGTTTGCCACCTTTTCAAAACCTCCGGTCACCGTTTTTCCTATATTGTCCACCGTGACCGCCTCTCCCCGCATGCTCAACTTTTCGGCTGCCGTACGGGCTTCGGGAACGATTATCCAACAAGCAATATAGGCGGGCAGCAAGAACTTGAAACCGAATATCATGATTACGACAAACAGCAGGCGGCAGATGGTAACATCCCACCCCCAATAGGCAGCCAATCCGCTCACCACGCCCCCTAACATCTTGTCGTCGGGGTTGCGATAAAAGCGATGATGCACTTTTCCGGCAGTTGCCGAAAAGTCCGTACCCGCATTGCCCGTACGGCTGCCGCCACCACTCTCACAGCCTTCCGTTTTGGCAGCGCCATTCTCCGCATCAGTATCCAACTCTTCGGGTTTGCCCATGCGTGCGATAACCTCTTCCACATCGGCAATGGTAATCACCTGCGAACCCGTAACAAGCTTCTCCGCAAACAGTTCGGAAATGCGGCGTTCGATGTCGTCGATAATCTCGTCCGCACCGCACTCCTTGCGGAAATGTATCTTCAGGTTGCTTAAATAGTTATCTAAAAGGCGGTAAGCGTCTTCATCAATGTGAAAAACCGTTCCACCCAAGTTTACTGTGAATGTCTTCTTCATTGTTATATGTTTTTTTATTTGTTTGCAATATGACTGACCGTATCGCTCAATTCCTGCCAGGACACTTCCAGTTCCCTCAAAAAGCCCTCTCCTTTCCCCGTAAGCTTATAATACTTGCGTGGCGGTCCTTGCGTGGATTCTATCCATTCATAACTCAACAAATCATCATTTTTCAGACGGGTAAGCAACGGATAGAGTGTCCCTTCCACTACAATCAGCCGCGCCTCTTTCAGTTTCTGTATGATGTCCGAGGCATACGCCGGCTCCTTGTGAAGCAACAGCATGATGCAATACTCAAGCATCCCTTTACGCATTTGCGATTTTACATTGTTAACGTCCATAATCTCTTTATGTTTATTAAGAGCCTGTTTAATAGGTTTTATATGATTCTGCTTTTGCGGACAAAGCTGTCGTCTCCCTGTCCTTTGCATGGCACAAATATATGTATTATGCAAGTACCTTGCATTACAAGGTACATTACGTTTAATATTTTTTAAGAGCCATACCTGTTAAAGAACAACTTACTTCGCTATATTTGTATTCCATTAGAGCCTGTTTAAATTTTATTCAGCATTGTTTTGAGCGTTCTTTTCGAGGATGTTTTTCAATTTTTTGAGGAGGAGCATAGCGGGCTATGTGACGAATAAAAAGAGGGAAACAGACCGGAAAGAGGTTCAAAAGAAGCTGAAAAAACTTTTTGAAGAAAATTTAAACAGGCTCTTAATATAAACACTACAGAATATGTTTACTATCAGAAAAGCGACAAGTGCCGATTGCGAGTTAATTCATAAACTTGCCTGGCAGATATTTCCCGAAACTTACAAAGAGATACTCTCCAAAGAACAAATAGCATATATGATGGAATGGATGTACTCTTTAGCGAACATCCGCAAGCAGATGGAAGAGGAAGGACACGTATACCTCATTGCCTACGAGGAGTGTGAAGCGGCGGGCTACGTATCCGTGCAGCAGGAAGAAGAAAATCTGTTCCATCTGCAAAAGATTTATGTGCTCCCCTATTACCAAGGCGCACACTGCGGCAGTTTCCTGTTTCGGGAGGCTGTGAAATACATCAGGAACGTGCATCCCGGTCCGTGCACGATGGAACTGAACGTGAACCGCAACAACAAGGCGGTGCGTTTCTACGAGCACATGGGAATGAAGAAATCAAGGGAAGGTGATTTTCCGATAGGAAACGGATATTATATGAACGATTATATAATGCAACTGGAGATTGAAGAATAGGCGGTGCGGCTACAAAAAAAGAGGATGTGTCGAAATAACTTATACATGGTTTCGACACATCCTCTTTTGTTTTTTATACTATCCGGTTATTTCGCTACTCTCTCCAGCCACTTCACCATCGAGAGCATCACAATCATGGAAGCGGCAGTGGCACCCACGAATACCAGCCAGCATGCCCAAATGGGAACAGTAGTATAAAGAATGCCGCCAATGAAGAGCAATGAATTGCCCACCGCAGTTGCAGCCAGCCAACAGCCTTGCATCAGTCCCTGCAAATGAGGAGGAGCCACTTTAGACACGAAAGACAAGCCCAGCGGCGAAATGAACAATTCGGCAACCGTAAGAATGAAGTACAAACCGATCATAATCCACGGAGTGACGCGGATGGCGCTGACTTCGGCAGCACTCATCGTGCTCAACGCGTCTTTGGCGGGCAACGTAAACGAGAACGCCATCAGGAACACGTAAGCCAATGCCGCGATGCCCATACCGATAGCAATCTTCATCGGAGTGGACGGCTCTTTGTCTCTCTTCTTCAACGCGCCGAACAGCCACATAATGAACGGAGTAAGGAAGACCACAAAGAACGGGTTTACGCACTGGAATATTTCAGCACCCTTGATGCGGGTAAAACCGAGGTCGATGTCGATTACGCTCAAGTCTACATAGTCGCGTGCGAAATATGTGAGCGAATAACCGTTCTGGTGGAACGACAACCAGAAGAAGATTACCACCCCGAACACGGCGAACAAAGCATAAATGCGTTGTCGGATTTCGGCTGCGCTCATCTTGATTTCTTCCTTGCTTACAGTAGTATCCTGCTCTTTAGCCGCTACCGTCTTCTTTGCAGGATCGGGGAAACGTTTCTTGTTTGCCAGATAGATTACCAATGAAATCAACATGGCTACAATGGCGGCCATGAAAGCGTATTGGAAACCACGGTTGAACACATCCAGATAGTTGTTGACAAATGCACCCATATCCGCCACATGGCTACCGTCGAGCGTCACTTTGTCTGCCAATGCCGTAAGGTTCTCCATTGCCTGGGGAGCCATTTTGTCGCCTTCCTTGAGGAATTGATGGCAAAGCTCGGGCAAGGTGGCATCGTAGTCGAAGTTGTTGACCTTCAACCACCAGTTGCGCACACCGATGGCAATCCACGGAGCAAAGAAACCGCCGATATTGATGAACATATAGAATATCTGGAAACCGGAGTCGCGCAGGCTTGAGTATTTGGGGTCATCGTACATCTGGCCTACCAATGCCTGAAGATTGCCTTTGAACAAACCGTTGCCGAAAGCGATAACCAGCAATCCGAGACAAGTCAGCCCCAAATAAAGACCTAAGCTGGGAACAGGCGTAGGAGTAGGAATGGCAATGATGAGATAGCCGACAGCCATCATCAGCAATCCGGCAAGAATAGTGCCTTTGAAGTTTTTCGTCTTGTCGGCAATGATACCGCCTGCCAATGCCAAGATATAGATGGATGCATAGAATGCGGAATAGATATATCCGGTGGTTGTTTCAGACAGCCCGAACTTCGCCGAGATAAACAGTGTGAGGATTGCCATCATAATATAGAAGCCGAAACGCTCTCCCATATTAGCCAAAGCGGCAGCAATCAAACCATTAGGGTGTTTGCTAAACATAAAAATAAGTTTTTGTAAATTAGTAATTAGTATTAGTTTATTTATATGTTTTTCATCGAGATTTCCGGTAAAAAAACGGAATATCTCTTGCCGGAAGCACGGATTTTTCATTCCTCGAAAAGCGTGCAGACCTCGGCACGTACTTCCTTTATCAAATCTTCCGGACTGAGTTTAAGTTGCAGCCCGCGTTGCCCGGCACTGATATAGATATAGGGAAACCGCAGGCAAGTCTTGTGGATATAGGTGGGAAAAGGCTTTTTCATGCCGATAGGCGAACAGCCGCCGCGGATGTATCCCGTCAGCGGAAGCAGCTCTTTCATAGGTATGAGGTCGCACTTCTTGTTTCCGGACACCTTCGCCGCCATTTTCAGGTCTACTTCATGCTCTCCGGGAATAACGCACACAAAATATCCGCTCTTGTCGCCATGCAATATCAGTGTTTTAAAGACCTGTTCTATATCTTCCCCCAAGCTGGCGGCAACGTGTATGGCACTCAGGTCTTTTTCATCCACCTCGTACGGAATAAGTTCGTAGGCAATCTTAGCCTTATCAAGCAGCCGGGCGGCATTGGTTTTATTGATTTTCACTTCTTTCATTGCAAGTTATGATTAGATACGAGTAAATAATTTTTTCATCGGAACCACGGCTATAAGAGCCTGGCCCGTGCTCCTCATAAAAACAGGAAAACATCCTCGAAAAGAACTATCAAAAGAAGGCTGAACAAAATTCAAGCAGGCTCTAACTCCTCTTTCAGAAACTTCGGGGTATGTCCTTTGGTGCTCTTCGCCACCTCTTCGGGCGTGCCGCAAGACAACAATTCTCCCCCGCCCTTACCGCCTTCGGGACCCATATCGATGATATAGTCCGCCATTTTTATCACATCGAGGTTATGCTCGATAACGATAACCGTATTGCCTTTATCGACCAGCCTGTTCAGCACACTCATCAAGACGCGGATGTCCTCGAAATGCAATCCGGTGGTAGGCTCGTCAAGGATATAAAGTGTTTTGCCCGTGTCGCGTTTGGCAAGTTCGGTAGCCAGTTTCACACGCTGGCTTTCACCACCGGAAAGCGTGGTGGAGGACTGGCCCAGTTTGATATATCCCAGACCGACTTCCTGGATAACCTTGATTTTATTCAAAATCTGAGGCACGTTCTCAAAAAATTCCACCGCACGGTTTATCGTCATATCCAACACATCGGCAATGGATTTCCCTTTGAAACGCACTTCCAGCGTCTCGCGGTTGTAACGCTTGCCGTGGCAAACCTCACAGGGAACATACACATCGGGCAGGAAGTTCATCTCGATAGTCTTATAGCCGTTGCCCTGGCAGGCTTCGCAACGTCCACCGCTGACATTGAACGAGAAACGCCCCGCTTTGTAGCCGCGTATCTTGGCTTCGGGCAAACCGACAAACAGGTTACGGATGTCGGAGAACACACCTGTATAGGTAGCGGGATTGGAGCGCGGCGTACGTCCCAAAGGAGACTGGTCTACGTTCACCACCTTGTCTATATACTCCAACCCTTCGATACTGTCGTATTCCAAAGGGTCCTGCAGGGAACGATAGAACTTCTGCGAAAGAATAGGCTGAAGCGTTTCATTAATCAGCGTAGACTTTCCACTGCCCGACACGCCCGTTACACAAATCAGTTTACCGAGCGGGAACTCCACATCTACGTTTTTCAGGTTATTGCCCTTCGCACCGCGCAACCAAAGACTATGACCGCTTCCCTTACGCCGTTCGGCAGGCACTTCAATGGCACGCTCGCCGTTCAGGTATTGGGACGTGAGCGTATGCGTCTGCAACATCTTCTGCGGAGTGCCCGCAAAAACCACCTCGCCACCCAACCGTCCGGCTTTGGGCCCCATATCAATAACGTAATCGGCGGCAAGCATCATGTCTTTGTCATGCTCCACCACGATGACGGAATTACCCATATCGCGCAACTCTTTCAGCGAATGAATAAGCCGCTGATTGTCGCGCTGGTGCAGCCCGATACTCGGTTCATCAAGGATATAGAGCACATTTACCAGTTGCGAGCCTATCTGCGTGGCGAGCCGGATGCGCTGGCTTTCGCCGCCGGAAAGGCTGACAGCACTGCGGTCTAACGACAAATAATCCAACCCTACATCCAACAGGAACTTCAGACGGGTACGGATTTCCTTCAATATCTCTACGGCAATCTGCTGTTGCTTGTTGCTGAGATAGCGGTCCACGTTCATCAGCCAATCATACAATTCGTTGATATCCATCGTGGAAAGTTCGTGGATATTCTTATCATGAATGCGGTATGCCAAAGCCTCCTTATTCAGTTTCGCCCCATGGCATTCGGGACAAACAGCGGTCTTGGCAAACTGTTCCGCCCATTTCTGCGCAGTAGCGGACGCATCTTTTTCCTGCAACATCTGAATGTATTTCACTACGCCTTCGAAAGTGACAAAGTAATCGGAAGAGGTGCCGATAAGCGAACTCTTTATCTTGATACGATCGTCCGAACCGTATAAAATCTCATCAATGGCATCGTCCGGCAACTCCTTGACAGGAGTTTTCAGCGTAGCTTCGTATTTCTCCAACAAAGCGGTAATCTGCCAGAATATCATACTGTTCTTGGACTTTCCCAAAGGTATGATAGCACCTTCGCCGATAGAAAGTTCACGGTCCGGAATGATTTTGTCTATATCAATCTGGTTCACCACACCCAGCCCCTTGCATTTAGGACAAGCTCCCTGCGGAGAGTTGAAAGAAAAGTTATGAGGGGCGGGTTCGCGATAAGACAATCCGGTGACAGGACACATCAGGCGTTTGCTGTAATGGCGCACGCTTTCGCTTTGGGCATCAAGAACCATCAGCAATCCGTCTCCCTGGCGCATGGCAGCGGCAACACTGTTTTTCAGGCGGGTATCATCCTTGTCCGCCACCACCAACTTGTCGATTACCACTTCCACATCGTGGTTTTTATAACGGTCAAGTTTCATGCCGGGCAAAGCCTCGCGTACCTCGCCGTCTACACGGACATAGAGATAACCCTTCTTGCGGATTTGCTCGAACAACTCCTTGTAATGCCCTTTACGACTACGCACCAACGGGGCAAGAAGATAAATACGCTTGCCTTTATAGTCGTTCAGAATAAGTTCAAGAATCTGTTCTTCGGTATATTTCACCATTTTCTCACCGGAGAGGTAGGAATAGGCTTCGCCGGCACGGGCATACAGCAGACGAAGATAGTCGTATATCTCCGTTGTCGTGCCTACGGTGGAACGCGGATTTTTATTGGTGGTCTTCTGCTCGATGGAAATCACAGGACTCAAACCTGTAATCTTATCCACATCGGGGCGCTCCAGGTTGCCCAGGAAATTACGGGCGTAAGCGGAAAAAGTTTCGATATAACGGCGCTGGCCTTCGGCAAATATCGTATCGAACGCGAGGGATGACTTACCGCTTCCGCTCAACCCGGTGATGACCGTCAGGCTGTTGCGGGGAATTTCAGCATCAATGTTCTTCAAATTGTGTACACGCGCTCCGTATACGTTGATATATTCTGTCTCTTCTTGCATACTTTAAATGAATGAATTTGTGCAAAAATAACGGTTTCCGACCGAATATCAGTCGAAACGGACTATTTTTCGGTTTTGAAATGCACTATATTATTTCTTAACGCAATCGTTTGGTTAAAATGGGACAATATTGTTAACTTTGCGGCTACTTTGGGAAATTGTAAACATAAACCAACGATTACTGAATGAAAACGATTAACCGTATTTTTTGCTCCCTGCTGCTTGCCGGCGCATGCAGTTTTGGCGTAAACGCACAAGAAAACCAATCTTATTTTCTGCATACAATAGAAAAAGGCCAGAGTTTATATTCCATTGCCAGCATGTATAACGTCAGCCAAACGGATATAGTAAAACTGAATCCGGGAAGCGATGACAAGATATATGTAGGACGCACCCTGCGTATTCCGCGTACGGATGCCGGTGTACAAAAAGAGACTTTCCATACCATAGTTCCCGGAGAGACCCTCTATAGGCTTACAGTAAAATACAACGTATCCGCCAAAGCAATATGCGATGCCAACCCCGGGTTGAGTGCCGAAAACTTCCGTCTTGGACAAGTAATCCGCATCCCGTCTTCTACGGATACGGAAACCGCCGCTACCGGTACGCCGGAACTTGCCGCCCCTCCCGTAGAGAGCGTATCCGTGCAAGCTCCGGTACAGTCGCGCTGCCGCGATATGCATAAGGTAAAACGTAAAGAAACGGTATTCAGCATCAGCCGCGAATACGGCATTACGGAAGCCGAACTCATAGCTGCCAATCCGGAACTGCGGGGCGAGACGAAGATAAAGAAAGGATCGTTTCTCTGCATCCCCTATCCTTCCTCTCCATCCCGGACGCCACAAAACACACAGCCTCAGACGATACCGAGCGACAGCGAGCTATTCAGCGAGAACCGGAAGAGTAACGAGCGCATCAATGTCATCAAAGCTGCCGTAATCCTTCCTTTCTTATCCGATGGAGCAAGCAAAAGCGAATCTGCCAAAATGGTGGAATATTATGAAGGATTCCTGATGGCGGTAGACAGCCTGAAACGTACGGGCACGTCCATTGACCTCTACACATATAGTACTGGTGCTGTCACATCGTCTTTGAGCTCCATACTTGCAAAAAGCGAAATGAAAGACATGGATGTAATTTTCGGTCCGCTGCACCAACAGCACATCAAGCCGTTGGCGGATTTTGCAGACAAGCATGATATACGCCTGGTGATACCGTTCACATCCAAAGACAATACCGTATTCCGAAACCCGTCCGTGTATCAAATCAATACGCCCCACTCCTATCTCTATTCGGAAGTGTACGACCATTTTGTGCGCCAGTTTCCCAACGCCAACGTTATCTTCATCGAGGCAAGCCAGGGAACCAAGGATAAGGCAGACTTCATCAAGGGGTTGAAAGAGGAGTTGCGCAACCGCTCCATACCTATGAAATCAGTGAAAGAGGATGCTACCGTGACATCATTGAAAGCCGTGCTGCGCGATGACCGCGAGAATATCTTCATCCCTACTTCAGGAAGCAACATTACACTGATCAAGATACTGCCGCAACTGACATTGTTGGTACGCGAAAAGCCCGAAAGCCGCGTGCACCTGTTCGGTTATCCGGAATGGCAGACTTATACCAAAGACCATCTTGAAGCTTTCTTTGAGTTGGACACCTATTTCTACTCCTCTTTCTATACGAACAATTTGCTGCCGGCTGCCATCAACTTCACCAAGAGTTATCGCAAGTGGTATGGAAAGGACATGGACGAACGTTATCCCAAATTCGGCATGCTGGGCTTCGATACGGGTTATTTCTTCCTCAAAGGATTATCACGCTACGGTTCGGGGTTTGAAAAGAACTTGAACGGAATGGACCTCGTTCCCATTCAGACCGGATTTAAATTCCAACGCGTAAACAACTGGGGCGGATTTATCAACCGGAAGGTATTCTTTGTACGTTTTACCAAGAACTTTGAGCTGATAAAGCTTGATTTCGATTAAAACTATTGACAACTGCCCGATTACAGTAATTCGCAATTTGCCATTTAAGAAAGATGAAACTAAAGACAATCATAGGAACTGCACTTTTGGCGGGTATACATGCCTTGCCGGCAAGCGCACAGATAGGCGAACAACGCCACAACTTCTCTGTGGGTATCAACGGCGGTATCAACCTGAATAGTGTAAGTTTCTCTCCCAGAGTCCGCCAAAGCAATCTGGTGGGCGTCAACGGCGGACTAACGGCACGCTATATTTCCGAAAAGTATTTCAGCATGATATGTGGCGCGCAAATCGAGATGAACTTCTCCCAACATGGTTGGGATGAATTTTACGAGGATTATCCCGACTTGCAATATACACGTAAGATGAACTATGTAGAGATTCCCTTCCTTGCCCATCTGGCGTTCGGCAAGGAAAGAGGTTTGCAGTTCTTTATCCATGCCGGACCGCAGATAGGCTTCTTCTTGGGAGACAGCTATACGAAAAGCGGCGATTGGGACAATTATCCGGGGCTGACCGTTGAGCAACACAACAAAGCCGTAGACAACAAGTTTGACTACGGTATTACGGGCGGAGCCGGTGTAGAACTTCGTACCAAAGCCGGAAATTTCCTGATAGAGGGCAGATACTATTACGCCTTGTCCGATTTTTACAGCAGCACCAAGAAAGACTATTTCTCCCGTTCGGCGCACGGAGTCATTACGGCTAAAATCACTTACTTGTTCGATTTGAGGAAATAGCAGGATGAATTATGAGCGGCATCCACCCGGGTAACTTCAAGAAAAACAAGCCTCTATACTTGCCTTATCGGACTATTTCCCTATCTTTGCGGAAGTCTTAACCAAAAGAACTGCAACATTATGGTAAAGTTTATCAATCCGTTTACCGACTACGGATTCAAAAAGATTTTCGGGCAGGAAATATCCAAGGAACTGCTGATAGATTTCCTGAACGACCTGCTGGAAGGTGAGCGTGTGATAACCGACCTCACTTTCCTGAACAATGAGCAACTTCCCGAATGGGAGGATGCACGTGCGTTGATATACGACATTTACTGCACCACCGATACAGGTGAGAAAATCATTGTAGAAATGCAGAACAAGTCGCAAGTGCACTTCAAGGAACGTGCTTTGTTCTATCTATCGCACGCCGTCGCAAGACAAGGACAGACGGGAGATTACTGGAAATTCGACATTAAGGCCGTTTATGGCGTGTTTTTCATGAACTTCCTGCTCAAGGATAATGTTAAGTTCCGTACAGATGTCATCCTTGCCGACCGCGAGACCGGTGAGTTGTTCACCGACAAGATGCGCCAGATTTTCCTCGCCCTGCCCGTCTTCAACAAAGAAGAGGAAGAATGTGAAACTGATTTTGAACGCTGGATCTATACGTTAAAGAATATGGACACACTGAAGAGAATGCCTTTCAAAGCACGTAAAGCCGTCTTTGAAAAACTGGAAGAAATAGCAGACGTATCCTCCCTCAACCAGGAAGAACATGAGTTGTATTGGAAAAGCATCAATGCCTATCGCACTGCATTGAGCGTACAGGAAGCTTCCAAAGAGGAAGGAAGAGAAGAAGGAAGAGAGGAAGGAAGAAAGGAAGGAAGGGAAGAAGGTAAAAGGCTACAAACTTTAGCCATTGCCCGTACAATGAAGCAAAACAATATGTCTCCAAGCGTCATTGCCCAGTCTACCGGCTTGTCAGCCGAAGAGATAGAAGCTTTATAAGTGGCTATTCTCGGAGAGAGATCACACTGCCTACCCCGATGGAATTCCCGAAAACGACAAAGAGCACAACGGCAATTGTCCGCTGTGCTCTTTTGTCCCAAAGCCCGGAAATGGGCGATGCGTGATTCTGTCAACGCAAAAAAACTACGTCTGAGTCGATTTTCAATTCTTACCAGATTCTTATTTTTTAGTTACATACAAAAGCGTGTGCACTATATAATATAAGCATGATAAGAAAAAAGTATGATAAGAAATTATTCTTTCTTTTCCCATTAACGCAACCTATCCGCAGCTTTCACCATCAATTCATCACGATAGATGGCACGGAAAGCCAAATAGTTCAGTATGATTGATACGGCAGGCAGGCATAAAGCCCATCCCAACTGGAAACCCATTGCATTCAAATCGCTTTTCAGGATAAACATGAACACAAAAAAAGCAATGTAATAACCTATCAGCATAAGACTGCCGAAAACCGTCATACGAATTTGCAGCATACGGTTACGGAACAGAAATATGGTGCATAACGCAATAATCGCACTCAACAAAAGAATGCCGAACAATCCCCAAGTGGACTGGAAACTTCCGTCAGCCAAAGTTACGCCCAACGGTTTGAACACGTGAGCCGCCACCCCATCCGAACCTAAGAACTGTCCTACCGGCAAACAAAGAGCTACAACCAGCAGGATAGCCACTAATAATAAATAGACGGACTGAATACGCTGTATCATTACTGCAATTTTTCTTTTTCCTTAGAAGGATTACGATAATATACCTTACCTTCAAGATATTCCTGAGTACCGATCAATGTAGGTTTCGGCAACTTTTCATAATAGCGGGATATTTCAATCTGTTCGCGGTTTTCGAACACTTCCTCAAGATTATCGTTGTAAGAAGCAAACTCCGCCAATTTCTTAGAAAGGTCATTCTTGATTTCCACACTGATTTGATTGGCACGCTTACCAATAATCGCTACAGTTTCGTATACATTACCGGTATCCTCACACAACTCCATCATGTCACGAGTCACCGTAGTTGAAGGAGCATTTGTCTTTCTGTAATCCATAAATTTCTATCTAAATTAATTTTTATTCTATAACAATTATCTCTCACTTTCTATTATCAGTCTTTCAAGATTTTCTGTGCTTCCTTAAAGATGCGATCGGCATCTTTCGTGTATTTACTTTCGGGAAACTCATTTTTAAAAGCATAATATTCGTCTACCGTTTCACGATAACGTTCCGCCCGTTTATCTTCCACACTATACACAGCCATCTCATATTTGGCACGCAGGATAAGGATAGATAAATCTTCACGCATATTGGTATAAGGATAATCCTTCAAAGCGTTCTGTGCAGTGATGACACACGATTCGTAGTTATTTCCCAAATAGTTTCCTAAATTGTAATAAAGTTTGGCAGAAAGATATTCTTTCATAACCAACTTGTCCTGCAAAGCGAATATCATGCTTTGGGCTTCTTCTGTCTTTGCACTGTTCGGGAAGTATTCAAGAAACATCTGCAATTGCTGAATGGCGCTGTATGTGGCAGACTGGTCCAAACGAGGTTCCGGCGTGTCCAGATACAATGCCTTTCCGGCATGGAAACGTGCCAATTCGGTAAATGTACCACGCGGATACACATTATAATATTGGATAAATGTCTGTGCCGCCGTCTGATAATCTTTCTGGTTATAATAGCTCATACCCAGCATATAAAGTGATTCTTCCGCTTTATCAGTACCTTTAAGAATGGCAATCAACTCGTTCAGCAACGTTGCGGCACGGTTGTACTGACCTTTTGCAAAGTAGTTTTTTGCCGCTTCATACTTGTATTCGTAGTCCGTGCTTTTCAGCAACTTGTTGTATTCTCCGCACGAGGAGAGCAGCAGTGCTGCAAGCAAAGTTATAAGGATGTTCTTCTTCATTACTTTTGTTCAAATAATGCGCAAAGATAGAGGTTCGCATCGAATTAAACAACGATACGCCCTTAATTTTTCAAAAACAAGGACAATAGGAAGCGGTTTATGGCGAAAGGATGTGTATTAAAAAAACGAGCGGAACGCAAACCACACAAATAGTGCAAACGACCGATACGATAAGTCCTGATTACCAGAAACCTAAAAAATGACTTTACGCAATTTGTATAATTTGCGTTCCTCTATTCTGTTTTGATATCCGCTATTCGGAAACCGAGTATTAATGAATGTTTAAGAGCCTGTTTAAATTTTCTTCAACTTCTTTTGAGCCTCTTTCCGGTCTGTTTCCCTCTTTTTATTCGTCACACAGCCCGCTATGCTCCTCATAAAAATTGAAAAACATCCTCGAAAAGAACCATCAAAATAATACTGAATAAGACTTTAACAGGCTCTTAAACAAAATCTTAATCACCCAAATCAGAGTTTATACAAGTCGCTTGCAGCCAGCAAGTCCACTTTCTTCTCTGTCAGTACCCGGATACAGTTTTCCATGTCGTTGGGACGGATAATGACATTGGCAGTCTGTCCGTTGGCAAAGGAGTACATATATTCAATGAACACGCCTTCATCGGACAGGCAACGGAGCACCTTTGCCAGCGAACCGGGAATATTGGGACAACTGATTCCCACCACATCGGTTACGTTTACGGCAAAATGATTATCCTTCAAAGCCTTGTATGCCTTATCGGGTTCGGAGACGATGCCGCGAAGAATACCGAAATCGGCATTCTCGGCTATGCAGAGAGCAGAAAGATTAACACCTTCCTTGGCAAGAACTTCCGTCACTTCCGTAAGGCGACCGGACTTATTTTCCAAAAAAATAGAAAGTTGTTTTGCTACCATAGTTTTATTATTAGTCGATTTACAATTTACGATTATCAATTACGCGCTTCGCCTTGCCTACGCTGCGTTCAATGCTGCGCGGCTCTACCAAGCGGACATCCACTCCCAAGCCCAATACGCTTTGTAGACGTGCGGTAAGTTTTTTCTTCAAAGCCAGCATTTTATTGATTTCATCCGAATAATATTCCGGACGGACTTCCACTTGCAGTTCCATAGTATCCGTATTGTTCTTACGGTCGACAAGTAACAGATAATGCGGCTCGAACTCCGGCATTTCAAGAATAACGGATTCGATTTGTGTGGGGAATACATTCACGCCACGTATGATAAGCATGTCGTCGCTACGTCCGAGAATGCGGTCCATACGCACCAATGTGCGTCCGCAGGGACATTTGTCATAATGCAAGGCGGTAAGGTCTTTGGTACGGTAGCGCAGCAACGGCATGCCTTCCTTAGTCAGGTGGGTAAACACCAGTTCGCCCGTCTCGCCCGGCGCAACCGGCTCAAGTGTATTCGGATCTACTATTTCCGGGAAATAATGGTCTTCATTGAGGTGCGTTCCGTGCTGACACTCGCATTCGTATCCTACGCCAGGACCTGCTATCTCACTCAGCCCGTAAATGTCATACGCCTTTATTCCCAACTTCGCCTCAATGTCACGGCGCATATTTTCCGTCCACGGTTCCGCACCGAATGCACCGAATTTCAACTTGAACTCCTCGCGCGGAAAACCGGAATCCTTAACGGCATCTGCCAGATACAACGCATAAGAAGGCGTGCAGCAAAGCACCGTCGAACCGAAGTCGTGCATCAACGTAATCTGCTTCTCCGTATTGCCGCTGGACATGGGAATGACGGAAGCGCCTATATTCTCGGCACCGGCATGAGCACCCAGCCCGCCGGTAAAGAGCCCGTAGCCGTATGATATCTGGAAAATGTCCGAACTGCCGGCACCGTATGCCGTAAAGGCACGCGACAGGCATTCCGACCAAGCCGAGAGGTCTTTGCGCGTATATCCTACTACGGTAGGTTTGCCGGTAGTACCGGAAGATGCGTGGATACGGACTATCTGGCTCATGGGAACGGCACAAAGCCCGAAAGGATAATTATCCCGAAGATCGTATTTGGTGGTAAAAGGAAGTTTTACGATATCATCGATACTGTTGATATCATCGGGAGTGATTCCCAGTTCCTGCATTTTCCTGCGGTAGAAAGGAGTGTCATGATATACACGCTCCACTGTCTTTTTAAGACGAATGCCCTGGATTTTACGAAGGCTTTCGCGGTCCATACATTCGATGCTCTCATTCCAAATCATGTTTTGTTGTATTACATTAATGGTTATTATTAATTTGATAGTGCAAAGATATGTTTTACTTACTGATTTACAAATTTTCATTCCCAAAAACTTCAATATTCTCAACCGTCCCAATGAATAGTGCTATATACTTACAAAACAATCAATCTGCAAGTGCATCCAACAATGGCTCAACGAATGAAGTCCATTCAGCCAGGGACTGAAAGGCTTTGAGCCAGGAGCTGAATGCCTTTTACTCCCTGACTCATCGTCAACCTCTCCAGAACACATTCTGAAGGGGGTATGAAGAAAGAGGAGATCGTAATAATATTCTTAAACATTCAGTTCAAGAACTTTACGCGTGTCTAAATCGTAAAGGATTGTCAAGGGATTATCTTTCACCGCTAAAAAACAGGTTTTTGAACGCTTGAAGAACCAATAGCGGTACAAAAAGGGGAAAATGAGCCGTCAAACGCTGTTTTTCATCTGTCAGCGAGAGATTTTACGGGAATTTCATTACCTTTGTATTTGGATTGAGGCAACTCTATCCCACACATACGAAAAAAAACAAGAAGCGGTATGCCCTCTTGTAAGTAGGCAACGTAGGAAGACTTTTCGGCAAGGCAACTGAGTTCGCCCGAAGTTGCAACTGCGTTTTTGAATCGTGATAAATGACTATGGATTGTATTTCTAAACGTATCGAAAAAATAGCTGATAAAAAAGCTTTTTTAGTATTCTTGGACGAACTGAATAGCAGTTTCCTAACAAATTCCGAGGAATGGGAAAACAGGACGATAGGCGAGTTTCTCAATGCCATGCAATCGTGGATAGAGGATTATTCTTCATCTGAGTTTAATGATATTGATTGGGGACAGGTTGATTATTCGTTGCTTGCAAAGATTCTATATATGGGAAAGATATATGAATAAGTTCGAGTTAACATCCGCCTATCGCCCTACCGGCGACCAGCCGGAAGCCATCGCACAGCTCACCGAAGGCGTGCGCGAGGGAGTTCCCGCACAGACCTTGTTAGGTGTGACAGGCTCCGGGAAAACGTTCACCATCGCCAACGTCATAGCCAACATCAACAAACCCACTCTCATATTAAGCCATAACAAGACGCTGGCGGCACAGCTATACAGCGAGTTCAAAGGATTTTTCCCGAACAACGCGGTGGAGTATTACGTATCCTATTATGATTATTACCAGCCCGAAGCCTACCTGCCCTCTTCGGACACCTATATAGAGAAAGATCTCGCCATCAACGACGAGATAGACAAGTTGCGGCTTGCCGCCACATCCGCCCTGCTTTCCGGACGAAAAGATGTGATAGTGGTGTCTTCCGTATCGTGCATCTACGGTATGGGGAACCCGGCGGATTTCTACAATAACGTAATCGAAGTGCAGCAAGGGAAGATTTACAGCCGTAACGTATTCCTGCGACGCCTTGTAGACAGCCTGTATGTCCGTAACGATATTGATCTGAACCGCGGCAACTTCCGTGTGAAAGGCGATACCGTGGATATCTATCTCGCATACGCCGACAACCTGCTGCGGATAGTCTTTTGGGGTGACGAAGTGGACAGTATCGAAGAGGTGGATCCTATAAACGGTGTCACAATCGCCCGGTTCGATGCCTACAAGATATATCCCGCCAACCTTTTCATGACCACCAAAGAAGCCACCTTGCGCGCCATCCATGACATAGAGGACGATTTGCACAAGCAAGTGCAGTGGTTCGAAAGCGAGGGACGCCCCTTTGAAGCCAAACGTCTACAGGAACGCGTCACCTACGATATGGAAATGTTACGCGAATTGGGTCACTGCTCGGGTATCGAGAACTATTCGCGCTATTTTGACGGACGCGCGGCAGGTACACGTCCTTACTGCCTGTTGGACTTTTTTCCTGATGATTTCCTTATCGTCATTGACGAAAGCCATGTCAGCGTTCCGCAGATACGTGCCATGTATGGCGGCGACCGTGCCCGGAAAACAAACCTGGTAGAATACGGT
This sequence comes from uncultured Bacteroides sp., assembly GCF_910578895.1. Lineage (GTDB taxonomy): Bacteria > Bacteroidota > Bacteroidia > Bacteroidales > Bacteroidaceae > Bacteroides. The sequence continues at coordinate 16,186 of NZ_CAJTSC010000026.1, read as the reverse complement.
TTCCGGCTTCCCGCCGCAATGGACAACCGCCCGCTGAAGTTTGAAGAGTTCGAATCTATGGCAAAGCAGGTGATATACGTCAGTGCCACTCCTGCCGACTATGAGTTGGTACAATCCGAAGGTATTGTCGTGGAGCAGGTAATCCGCCCCACCGGTCTGCTGGACCCCATTATCGAAGTGCGCTCCAGCCACAACCAGATAGACGACTTGATGGAAGAGATACAATTGCGCATCGAACGCAACGAACGGACGCTCGTCACCACTCTGACCAAACGTATGGCGGAAGAGTTGACGGAATACCTGCTCAATAACAGTGTAAGCTGTAATTATATCCACAGTGATGTGGATACACTGGAACGGGTAAAAATCATGAGCGACCTGCGCGAAGGAACATACGACGTACTTGTCGGAGTCAATCTTTTACGCGAAGGGCTGGACTTGCCGGAAGTCTCTCTTGTAGCTATTCTGGATGCGGACAAGGAGGGCTTTCTCCGCTCCCACCGCTCATTGACGCAGACTGCCGGACGTGCCGCCCGTAACGTCAACGGGATGGTTATCATGTATGCCGACAAAATAACGGAAAGCATGCAGCTCACCATTGACGAGACCAACCGCCGACGCGAAAAACAATTGAAGTATAATGAAACGCACGGCATCACTCCGCAACAAATCAAGAAAGCAAAGAACCTCAATGTATTTGCCGGTACGGAAGGATTTGCCGAAAACGGAGCCGGCAAAGACAAGCCTTCCGCAACAGCACCCCGCCCATATATGGAACAAGAGAGCGGTACCATGCTCGCCGCAGACCCGATTGTACAGTACATGAGCCGTACGCAGCTTGAAAAGAGTATCGAACGTACCAAGAAACTGATGCAGGAAGCTGCCAAGCGGCTTGATTTTATCGAAGCGGCGCAATACCGTGACGAGGTGTTGAAAATGGAAGATTTGCTGAAAGAAAAGGCAGAATGAAAATCCATGCCTGTTTTTCATAACATTACACAGCCTTTCTCATGATTTTTACCTATGTTTGTAATCAAACTTCAAAGTTGCAATCTACATGGAACTATTAGTATATAAAGCCTCAGCCGGTTCGGGAAAGACCTTCACACTGGCAGTGGAATATATCAAACTTCTGATTCTCAATCCTCGTGCCTATCGTCAGATACTTGCCGTGACCTTTACCAACAAAGCCACGGCAGAAATGAAGGAACGTATCCTGACACAACTTTACGGCATCTGGAAGAAAGATCCCGCATCGGATGCCTACCTGAAACGTATCAAAGAGGACTTGCAAACTGCAAACCACCGGCAGGAAACATACCGTAAAGAGAATGAAGAAGGAAGCCCGGCGGACAAAACGGACGGGAAAGCAGTTTCTTTTTCCGATGAAGAGTTACGCCGACGTGCCGGAATGGCATTGCAATACATGCTACACGACTACAGCCGCTTCCGTGTGGAGACAATCGACTCGTTTTTCCAATCCGTCATGCGCAACCTTGCCCGCGAACTGGAGCTTAGCCCCAACCTGAATATCGAGTTGAACAACACCGAAGTGCTGAGCGATGCCGTAGACAGCATGATTGAAAAACTGACTCCCACTTCACCCGTATTGGCTTGGTTGCTGGACTATATCAACGAACGCATTGCCGATGACAAACGCTGGAACGTATCGGGCGAAGTCAAGAGCTTCGGACGAAACATCTTCGATGAAAGTTATATAGAACGTGGCGAAGGGCTGCGATTTAAACTACGCTCTCCCGAAACAATAAAACTCTATCGCGACGTGCTTCGCGAAATGGAAACCGACGCACTGGAACAGATGAAAGGTTTCTACGACCAGTTTGAAGGCGAACTGGATGGTCATGCCCTTGTAGCCGAAGACCTGAAAGGTGGCGCACGAGGCATAGGCAGCTATTTCCGCAAATTGCGTGACGGACGGTTGACAGACAAAGACGTATTGAACGCAACCTTGCAAAACAGCCTGGCAGATGCCAAGAACTGGGCGACTAAAACGTCTTCGCGCAAGAATGAGATTATCCGCCTTGCCGAAACCAGCCTGATATCCTTATTGCAGGACGCGGAAAGGCTTCGCCCACAGAAAAACCGCACGATAAACAGTTGCCGTCTCTCGTTGCAACACCTCAACAAGTTGCAACTGCTCAACCACATTGATGAAGAAGTGCGTACGTTGAACCGGGAGCATAACCGCTTCCTGCTATCCGACACCAATGCACTGCTGCATAAACTGGTGCGCGAAGGCGACTCCTCTTTCGTGTTCGAGAAAATAGGCGCCAATATCCGTAACGTGATGATAGACGAGTTTCAGGACACAAGCCGCATGCAATGGGATAACTTCCGGTTGCTGCTGCTCGAAGGGCTTTCGCAAGGAGCGGACAGCTTGATTGTGGGCGATGTGAAACAGTCCATTTATCGCTGGCGAAACGGTGATTGGGGCATATTGAACGGGTTGGGAAACTCACAACCTAAAGTTGAACATTATGATAATAGTGTAGAACTTTACAATCATAGTGTTCAACTTCCCTTTCCTTATCCCGTACGCGTGGAAACATTAAAGGTAAACCGCCGAAGCGAGACGAATGTCATCAACTTCAACAACCGCCTGTTTGCCGCAGCGGTAGACTATCTGAACACCTTGCATCTGGAAGAGTTGAAAGAGGAATGCTTTCCTTTAAAGCGCGCCTACGCCGATGTAGCCCAAGAGTCTCCCAAGACAGAAAGCAAGGGGTATGTCAAGGTCTCTTTCATAGAGCCTAACGAGGAGCAGAACTATACCGGGAAAACCTTGTCGGCTTTAGGTGAAGAAGTGCAAAGGCTGCTCTCGGAAGGCGTGCGGCTGAATGATATCACCATTCTTGTACGCAAAAACAAGAACATACCACCCATTGCGGATTATTTCGACAAAGAGCTTCATCTGCCGGTCGTATCGGACGAAGCGTTCCGCCTTGATGCCTCGCTTGCCGTCTGCATGCTGATAGACGCCTTGCGCTATCTGTCGAATCCGGAAGAAAAGATAGCCAGGGCATCGTTAATCACCAATTACAGATTACAAATCACAGACAAAAAAGAAGCGGAAAAGACAGTAGAAGATGCAAGTAATCTTCGGGAAGAAGAATATGCCGTAGGAGCAAATGGAAACCACCCGGAAGAGAACCTTACAAAGCCTGCGGACTGGCACGGGCTACTGACTGCCGATGTGGCGACAGCACTCCCGGCTACATTCGTATCCCGTATGGACGAACTGCGCCTAATGCCCTTGTACGAACTGCTGGAAGAATTGTTCACGCTGTTCGATATGGGCAGCATCGAGAAACAGGATGCCTACCTGTTCTCTTTCTTCGATGCAGTGACGGAGTACTTGCAAAACAACTCTTCCGACCTTGATGCTTTTATCCGCTATTGGGACGAGACACTCTGTTCCAAAACAATCCCCAGTGGAGAAATGGACGGCATACGTATCTTTTCCATTCACAAATCCAAAGGATTGGAGTTTCACACGGTACTCATTCCTTTCTGCGATTGGAAGTTAGAGAATGAGACGCACAACCAGTTGGTGTGGTGCACCGCCCCCCAATCGCCGTACAACGCGATAGACCTTGTACCCGTCAACTACTCTTCCACGATGGCAGAATCCGTCTATCGGCAAGACTACCTGAACGAACGGTTGCAGCTATGGGTAGACAACCTGAACCTGCTGTATGTAGCATTTACCCGTGCCGGGAAAAACCTTATCCTGTGGAGCAAAAAAGGACAGAAAGGAACGATGTCCGAACTTCTCTCCGCCGCCCTGCCCCACGTGGTAAAAACAGGAGAAGGCAGTTGGGACGAAGAAGGTAACCTCTACGAAAACGGAACGGTATATCCATCGGAAAAAGATGGTCCTCAAAGCGTCCGGAATGATAAAAACCAAGTGCCGAACAAGCTTGCACAGAAACCCGTCAAACTTCCGGTACACATGGAGAGTATGCGCCACGATATTGAGTTCAGACAGTCAAACCGTTCCGCCGACTTCATTGCCGGAGTGGACGAAGCCGAGTCGAACCGGCGTTTCATCAACCGGGGACGTCTGTTGCACACACTTTTCTCTGCTATCGAAACGGAAGCGGACATTGACGATGCCATCAGCCGGTTGGTGTTCGAAGGAATTATCGGACGTGCCGAAACCGAAGAAGAGATAAGAGAGCTTACCCGCAAAGCATTCGCACTGCCGCAGATAAAAGACTGGTATTCGGGAACCTGGCAGTTATTCAACGAGTGCGACATTATCTGGCAGGAGAACGGAGAGTTACGCAATCGCCGTCCCGACCGTGTGATGATGCGGAACGGCGTAATTGTAGTTGTAGACTTCAAGTTCGGCAAGCCTAATAAAAAATACAACAAACAGGTACAAGGATACATAGAATTGCTTATCCGCATGGGATATGATGCCACTGCCATCAGCGGATATCTGTGGTATGTAGAAGAAGAAATAATAGAGAAAGTATGAAAACATTCCTCCAATTAGTAGCCAAAGATTTATACTCCAAGATAGGAAACGACCTGTCGCGCACAGCCATCGTATTCCCCAACAAACGTGCAAGCCTGTTTTTCAATGAATACCTGGCAGCAGAGAGCGACCGCCCGTTATGGTCGCCCGCATACGTCAATATCAGCGAACTATTCCGCCAACTTTCACCCTTGAAACCGGGCGACCCTATCCGCCTGGTGTGCGAACTGTATAAAGTGTTCCGTGAAGAGAGGCATAGCGAGGAACCTTTGGACGATTTCTATTTTTGGGGAGAACTGCTCATCAGCGATTTTGATGATGTAGACAAAAACCTTGTGGATGCCGACAAGCTATTCAGTAACCTGCAGGACTTGAAAAACATCATGGACGACTACGACTTTCTCGACAAAGAACAGGAAGAAGCCATACAACAGTTTTTCCAAAACTTCTCCATCGACAAGCGTACGCAACTGAAAGAGAAGTTTATCTCCCTGTGGGATAAGTTGGGCGACATCTACAGACACTACCGGAAGCGCCTTTCGGAAGTGGGAGTTGCATACGAAGGCATGATGTACCGCCATGTCATTGAAGAACTTGATACGGACCGGCTGCGCTATGACCGCTACGTATTTGTCGGTTTCAACGTACTGAATAAAGTGGAAACCCGCTTCTTCCAACTTCTACAAGATGCGGGTAAAGCCATGTTCTACTGGGATTATGATATATTCTATACCCGCCTGCCCCATACGCAGCAGCCACCCTACGTGCATGAAGCGGGCGAATTCATCCTGCGCAATTTAAAGTTATTTCCCAACCAACTGCCCGAAACGGCTTTCGACGTTCTGCGGCATCCCAAGAAAGTGCGTTTCATATCCGCCCCTACGGAGAATGCGCAAGCCCGCTACCTGCCCCAATGGGTACGTACGGTTATGAAAAACGATACTGAAACAAGCAAGGAGAAGGAAAATGCCATCGTACTGTGCAACGAAGCGTTGCTGCTGCCTGTGCTGCACTCCATTCCTTCCGAAGTGGAGAACGTCAATATAACCATGGGATTTCCATTGGCGCAGACACCCGTATACAGTTATATCAATGCCCTTATGGAGTTGCAGACCTCCGGTTACCGCAAAGATACGGGACGCTATACATACGAAGCGGTACTTGCCGTATTGAAGCATCCCTATACCCGGCAACTGTCTGCCGTTGCGGAAGATCTGGAGAGACAGCTTACCAAAGACAACCGTTTCTACCCTCTCCCGTCGGAACTTAAGAGAGACGCCTTTCTTGAACAGATATTCGCCCCGCAGAACGGCATTGCCGCTATCTGCCGTTATCTTACCGAACTGCTGCGCGAAGTGGCAGTCATCTACCGCCAGGAGAAAGATGAAGAAGATATCTTCAACCAATTATATAGAGAATCGCTCTTCAAAAGCTATACCCTTGTCAACCGCCTGCTCAGCCTGATAGAAAGTGACGGGCTGAGCCTGCAAACGGATACGCTGAACCGTCTGATGAACCGCCTGCTCACATCGACCAATATCCCCTTTCACGGCGAACCTGCTATCGGCATGCAAGTAATGGGAGTATTGGAAACGCGTAATCTCGATTTCCGTAACCTCGTCATGCTATCGCTCAACGAAGGCCAGCTTCCCAAAGCCGGTGGTGACTCATCATTCATCCCCTACAACCTGCGAAAAGCATTCGGCATGACTACCATCGAGCACAAGAATTCCGTATATGCCTATTATTTCTATCGTCTTATACAGCGTGCAGAGAACGTCACTTTACTATACAATACAGCGTCCGACGGATTGAATCGAGGTGAAATGTCGCGCTTCATGCTCCAATTCCTTGTAGAATCTCCACATGATATCTTACGCGAATACCTGGAAGCAGGACAATCTCCCCAACACAGCTTCGAGATAGAAATCAGGAAGACGGATAAGATACTGCAACGGATGTACAACGCATACGACATCCGGCGGCATCCTAACGCGCTCTTTTCGCCTTCGGCACTCAACACTTATCTTGACTGCCGGCTCAAATTCTATTACCGTTACGTTGCCGGACTGAAAGTTCCCGATGAGGTAAGCGCAGAAATAGACTCTGCCCTGTTCGGAACCATCTTTCACCGTTCCGCCGAACTGGTATATCAAGACCTCACCGCCAACGGAAAAGAGATACGCAAGGAAGACCTGGAACAGTTGCTCCGCAACGATGCAGCATTGCAGACATACGTAGACACCGCTTTCAAAGAAAAGTTTTTCCATGTGCCTGCCGGCGAACAGCCGGAGTACAACGGCACACAACTTATTCACTCCAAAGTCATTGCATCCTATCTGCGGCAACTGCTCCGCAACGATTTGCAGTATGCCCCTTTCCGGATGGAAGCAATGGAACAGAAAGTGACAGAGACCATAGAAGTAGACACTCCTATGGGAATACTCCCCCTGAACATCGGCGGAACCATAGACCGCATGGACAGCAAGGAAGACACCCTGCGCATTGTGGACTACAAGACGGGCGGTACGCCCAAAACTCCCGAAAACATAGAACAGTTGTTCACTCCTGCCGACAACCGGCCAAGCTATATTTTCCAGACTTTCCTGTACGCTGCCATCATGTGCCGCAAGCAAGCTCTGAAAGTAGCTCCATCCCTGCTGTATATCCACCGTGCAGCATCCGATAGTTACTCGCCCGTTATCGAAATGGGCGCACCGCGCCAGCCTAAAGTGCCGGTCTATAATTTTGCATTTTACGAAGATGATTTTCGCGAACGGCTATTGGCACTTCTGCAAGAAATATACAATCCGGAAATTCCCTTCACACAAACGGAAGATACAAAAAAATGCGAGTACTGCGACTTTAAGAGATTATGTAAAAGATAAAGGACATGTCAAGAAATGTATTCCGGTTGATTATCGGGGATACTGAAATCCTTATTGGCAAACAAGTCTGCCAAGCCCGAAATCTGCTTTAAACGAAGCAGTTCGTCGCGGTCCATTCCTATGTTTTTCATAATCCACTGATCGGACATACCGGCATGGTCCAATTCGGCGACAATGTGGCACATCAACTCGATGTTGTGTGATCCGCGCGCACGGTTATGACGGATAGTGGACGCCATCCGGTTGGACAGTTCCTTGTCAATCACGACAACCGGCAACAAACCGTTTTCACGCTGATAAATCCGCCGGGAAGTCTTCAGGACCTGATAACGGTGATACCCGTCTACTAAAATGTAATTATCTTTCTCCCGGTCGTAATAACAGACACAGGGCATTGTAAAACCATCTTCCCAAATGGACAATTCCAATAATTTCATCTCGGGCGGCGCCACCACATTAGGATTGTAATCATTGGCTTGTATCTTTTCTACAGGTACTGCCTTTACATTGTATACCGGACTTTTATCTACACTCATAACATCATATTTTTGAATTGTTCCATTATTTTATCTCGTTTGTATATCTCCTCCTTAGTCAGGGCAAAGCCCATGTACTTGCAGGCGTGATCATTCTTCAGGATGCAAATGCACATACGCTTATAAGTAGGTATTTCCCTGAACTCCGCGATATCGATATCATCCAGGTAATCCATGCGGACAGGTTTCTTGCTTGTCTTGTAATTGGTATGGTTCATCACTTCGATGGAAACACCTGCATCCTGTAGTTTTTTTATGGTATCATCACTGAGGCATCCCCCTTTTGTCCGCCAGAACTCAATACTGACCGTAAGCTTTTTCAGATAATTACGCCGGGTATCTTCGGGCAAAGTGGAAAGCAGGAATTGCATAAAACCTTTCCACGTATATCCTTTAGGAATGCGTACGCTTTGCCATCCCATAGCATGCGTACCGCCATAGATACCTGTGAAATTCACTCCATTGACACGGCCTATCATCTTTCCCCAAGTATTGGGGTCTATCACCTTATATAATGCCAGGCTCTCTTGTGCTTCGCAAAGAAACGGGCTTGCCACACGCTGGCGTTCAATATTGACCCCTGCCTTATAATACAAATCGTATAAATAGTTATAGTCGAAACCAAACTTACCGTTAGCAGTCCAGATGTCCGTTGTTTTCCAGTCATAGATAGGATAAGCATTGAATATGTCATTGCCTATTTTGGAAGTCCACTTGTAGTTATGGTACATCTGATATTTACGGCTTAAATGAATGCTGCGCCAGCGGTTGAAACTCTCTTGCGTACGGATACCTATGAGGAAACAGGTACGCACCGCATCTTTTCGCAAATGCAACCATTTGGCAAAGTGCATCTGAAACTCGTAATCCCACATATTCTCCGTATAGAAAGGGAAAGATTCTTTCGTATGAGCCCCTGCAGGCATCTGGCGTACCCAAAGTTCTTTCATGCCCTCGTCCCACGGACGCCAATAACTCTGATACATGGATGTGCAGGTAGTGACTTTGAAAGGAACACATACCCGATAGACTTCCAGAATGTCCTTATTGGCTTTCAATATACGGTCTACATAATCTATGGTTACAGTATATTGTATCTCATAATCCATGTGAAACACACACAGCTTCCGCTTGAGGTTATTACGCCGGATGTAGTCTATGCACAAATTCAGCAATACGCCACTGTCCTTCCCACCGGAAAACGATATGCATATCGTATCAAAATCTCTGAATATCAAATCCAGACGTTCCTGTGCCAGTTCGTATACATTTTTAGATACAGCCATACTCATCTGTCTTTTTTCATTTTCACATAGCGAGTCCAGACTTTTTCCTCAGAAAAGCCCAATTCCTTAAAAAGAGAACAATGCTCCACAAAAGTAACCGAAGTCAATTCCTTGCTTTCGGTGGTTTCCGATATGACTTTCTCTAACAATAATTTCAGTGTGTCTTCATTATTACCTTTCACGTAATAATTATTAATGACACACTCCCTTTTCTTTTCTTCTACCGGTATAAAACCAGTGACTTGCTTATTATCTACTGCCACAAACCAGACAAAATTTTCTGATGTGCGAAACGGATAGTTATAATTCTGCTTTAAGACATCGGGATTCATCACCAATGGCGCCACAAGTTCATAAAGCCGTTTGTCTGTTCCCTGTAATTGAATAATTTGTATCATCCAGTATTAGCGGTGTTTTAATTTTGTAATATATGAAAGTGCTCAAAGATATATATTAAACCTTATGCCCTAAGTACTTTTTAAACAGTTTTAAGAATTAAGACGCCATCTGCAGAATTGGAGATTTACTTTGCGCACCTGCCATAGGAGTATGACGGGCTACATATAATAAGGATAAAAAGCAGAAAATAAACCGGAAAGAGGTTAAAAAAGGAGCAAAACTCAAAAACTTTTTACTTAAAAACATCAATCGGTCTTTAGTTAATTAAATAAAATGCATATCTTTGCACCGTTTTTGGAAAGTGTTCTAAAACACTTCTAATCTGTTCTATTTTGCCATGTACTTAACAAACGACAAGCAACAAAATAATTACAATTATAAACAATAGAATTATGACGCTAAACACAAAAAGAAGACCGCTCATAGCAGCGGCCCTGTTATTGACATCGTTAGGAGTAACTACATCGTGCATCGATAACAGCTATGACTTAAACAAAGACATTGACATGACAATCAATGCTGGTGGCGAACATCTGGCAATCCCCGTAGGATATACGGAGAAAATAACGCTGGACAAAATCATCGAACTTGGTGAAGATGATGATCTGCAGATTGTTAATGGAGAATATCATCTGTTGAAATCGGACAATATTGACCCGAGCACGACAACAGTGGATCCTGTAAGTATAGATGCAACCGACAGTGATATCAATCAGATAGCCATTACAGAAGCCGCAGCATCACCTGTGGAAATAGAAATCGAGACAACTATCTCACAGAATGGCAGTATTAAGGCAGAAGCAAATAATGTAGACGAAGCTGTAAAAAAAATAGGTTCCATCACTGCCCAGAATCCGGTACCTCTCACAATTAAGATTGTGATAGAAGGTCAACGGGAATACAAAAGCATACAAGTGCCCGATTTGAAAATACAACTGCCTAAATTCCTGGTATTCGCCCAAAAGTATCCGGAAATAGATGATAACAACGTTTTATCGTTAAATTTGGACATTACTAAAGGAGACAATGCCAACATAGAATACAATTACAACATTACAGGTTACCGTTTTGCAGAAAAGGCCGGCGAACAAGGAGAAATATCTGTTAACGGCAAAAAAGCAGTCATCGAAGATAACGGCATCAAAGTGACAGGCAATTCTACAGTAACAGTTGCTGCCAATTCACAAGGTGAGTTATATATCAAACCGTCAATCAGCATAGGCACAATGTCTATCAAAAGCATTACAGGTGTTATACAGCCCACTATTGATGCAACGGCTTCCAACGTAAGCCTGGACAATCTTCCCGACTTCCTGCAAGATGATGCAACGGAACTGGACATAGCCAATCCCATATTCACATTTATAGCAAAAAATCCTTTGAATGCCCCTATCGTACTGAATGGCGAGATGTATGGCAGCAAGGATGGCGTCAAAATAGACAACTCTGTCGTGTATATAGGTGATGAAAAGAGCACGGACGGACAATCCATCATTCTGGCGCCTAACTCAACCACCACAATCGCACTTTCCCGTTTGGGGGCAGGCGGAAAAGAAGGAGCTGTAAACATTAAGGTATCGGACATCAACAACCTGATAAAGAAGATACCCGATGCTGTAGACGTGAAATTACAACCTGCGATAACCTACAACGAATATTATACTGTCGACTTAGGAGAATCATATACGATGGAAAGCAGCTATGACATCGATATCCCCCTGAGTTTCGGCAAAGACCTGAAAATCGTATACGAAGAGACCATTGACGGTTTTGATCTCGACCTTGAGGATATAGGCATTAAAAAAGTTGTTTTGTCGATAAACGCAGTCAACACCATTCCTTTGGCAATGGAGATAAAGAACGAGAATATCAGCGCACTGGATGTCAACGGAAACGTGATAAACGATATTGATGTGACCGTAGAAGGAAACATCACGGAAAGCAAAGACGGCAAAACCGAGACTTCAAGCCTGATTAATATCACCTTGAAGGAAACAACAGAAGGTGCCATCGGCAAGTTGGACGGTCTGAAACTGAAAGTTACGGCTATATCGGGACAAGCAACCGACGTTCAATTACTAAGTTCCCAATGGTTACAACTTAAAGACATGAAACTCAAAATCCCTAACGGTATCAAAGTGGATTTGAACTAAAAGAGACACATTTCATGCAATACAAACAAAAGATTCAACCATCATATATAATGAAACGAATGAAAACAAATATTTTAGCGATTATACTGTCCGGAGCAGTAACGGCACTGGCAACCGGTAACGTAATGGCACAGACGCAAAATAGCCGTTCAACTTATTTTCTGGAAGGAAGCACCTACCGCCACGAACTCAATCCCGCCTTTATGGGCGAACGCGGCTATGTAAGCCTTCCCGGATTGGGTAACCTCACCATCGGTGCACAAACCACAGGCGGCGTAGGCGACTTTATCTTCAAAAAAGCCAACGGAGATCTCACCATCTTCATGAACGAAGAGGTAGGCAGTGCCGAATTCCTGAAAGGACTGCCTAAAAGGCTGAAAGTTGGCGCCAACTTAGACGAAACAATACTTTCCTTAGGCTTCCATGCCTGGGGCGGCTTCAACACACTCGGCATTTCCGTAAAATCGAACACCAACTTCTCCATGCCCGATGAGTTTTTCAAATTCATGAAAAACGGAGTAGCCAGTGAAGCGGGAAGTAACTACAATGTGAAAAACCTGGATATCACATCTACCAACTATGCGGAAATCGCTCTCGGCCACGCACGCGAAATCAACGAACGTCTGACCGTGGGTGCTAAAGTAAAGGCACTTGTGGGGTTGGCAAAAGCAACCATGCACATTGACGAGCTGAATATCCTCGCCTCTCAAGACAAATGGACCATCACTCCGAAAAATGCCGAGCTCTATATGTCTGCCAAAGGTCTTATTGTGCCCACCAAAGGTGAAACCGGCAACTATCAGGAAAATGACTATATGCTGGATGCCAACGGAGACAGAACACAACAATTGAAAGAAGGTACCGACAAGCAGATTTCTTACGATGACCTGGACTTCGATACAGATAATCTCGGTCCTACAGGTTTCGGTATGGCAATTGACTTGGGAGCAACTTACAAGTTGAATGACGAATGGACATTTTCCGCTTCTTTGCTTGACCTCGGTTTCATTTCGTGGAAAAATACTACTAAAGGAACAATGAACAAAAACTTTACGTTCGATGGTTTTAGTGAAATCTCCATAAAAGACGATGAGACCAGCAATAACAAAAAACTGGATACCCAAATAGATGAATTGGTGGACGACCTGTCGGACTTGGCTAAATTCGATAAGGCAGGTGAATGTTTAAAACGTACGACTGCCCTTGCCGCCACGTTACACATAGGTGCCCAGTACACGTTGCCAGCCTACGACCGTCTGAATTTCGGTCTCCTCTCCACTACCCGTATGCAAGGCAAGCACTCATGGACAGAAGCGCGCGTTTCTGCCAACATCGCCCCGCTCTCTTGGTTTGAAGCATCGGTAAACTACGCTTTATCCAACTTCGGCTCCGATGCAGGTGTCATGTTGAACTTCCACCCGCGCGGTTTCAACTTCTTCATCGGTGCGGATGTTCCCATGTGCAAATACGAACCGGCTTATGGCGCTCCTATCAGCCGTGCTGCCGTTAACGTTAATCTGGGTATCAACTTCACATTCGGCCCCAAGCACAAGCGTAAATACAAAACGATAGAAACCCAATCACTTTAAATTCATCAACTAAAACAAGAAGAATATGAAAAAAATATATTGTCTGCTGTTTGCCTTGTTGCCATTGGCTGTATGGGCAGGTGAAGTAAAAGTCACCAAACCGGCATTGACTTTGAAGAACGATACGCTGACATTGGACTTCAAGTGGAACATGGAAGCCGTAAAAGTCAACAGTACACAGTCTTACGCTTTTACTCCGGTACTGTTTGCCGGAAAAAACTATAAAACTTTGCCGCCTGTTGTCGTTACCGGCAAGAGTAAGTTCAAAATGCGCCATAAAGACCGTAAACTTGCCAAAAAAGGCTATTACAAGGCACCCTACACTGTGCTTAAAGGCAAGCCTGCCAACCGTCAGAACCTGGTAAGCTACACCGTATGCCTGCCTTACGAAAAGTGGATGAGCCAGGCGGATATGTGGATTTTGCAGGAAGGAAGAAAAGACTGTTTGATAGATTTACCCGAAATACAAGTAATAGAACCGGTAGTTGTAGTGGAAAAAGAGCCATTGCCGCAGAAAGGTTCCATCTGCGAACCGTGCATGAGTATGGTATCTTACCTCACTCCGACGGAAGAACCGCTGAAAGTACGTTCGGAGCAGAACACTCTGTATATAGAATACGCAGTAGGCGGCACGGAATTCAAGGCAGACTTCAGAAACAACTCTGCCGAAATCCAAAAACTGAAAAAGACTCTGAACCCGCTGACCGAAGGCGATTTAGTGACTTTCAAGGCCATCAACGTATGTGGATATGCCTCTCCCGATGGTTCCGCCAAGACCAACGACCGCGTAGCTACAAAACGTGCCGACTCATTCGCCCTTTACTTGAGAGGAAGTTATAACTTCCCGGACAGCATACTGAACGTAACCTCTGCCGGTGAAGACTGGGACGGTCTCGTCAGGATGCTCGAAGCAGAAAAACCCGCATACGCGGACAAGGCATTGGAAATCATCAATAAGTACACCAACCTTGATGTGCGTGAGGCTAAACTGAAAGCAGGACTTGGTGCAGTTTCTTATCGTGCCATGATGAACGAGTACTACCCTCGCCTGCGCCGTCTGTCCATCGCCGTCGATTACGAAATACGCGAAGTACGAAACTCCGAAGCGGCAACATTGATTCATACGAATCCTAAAATGCTGAACTTGCAGGAAATGTATGGAGTAGCCAAAAATTTCCAACCGGGAACGAAAGAATACAAAGAGGTTTATGAAATAGCAGCCACAAGCTATCCTACAGATATCGTGGCAAATATCAATGCCGCCTCTGCCAATATCGTCTACGGCGATTTCGACCGTGCGGCGCAATATTTGGAAAGAGTGAAAGACGATCCTCGCGCATGGAACAACCTGGGCGTACTGGCATGGCTGTCAGGGAACGATGAAATAGCCAAAGAGTGGTTTACCAAAGCCCTGAGCATCGAACCGGAAAAGGCACAGAAGAACCTGAATAAGATTAAGTAACACATACTTAGATAACACGCGAAAGAGTTGCAATAACGGGATTTTCTCCCTATCTTGCAACTCTTTCAGCATATATAGATATAAGCAAGAAAATGAAATATTTTATCCTATTCCTTACATTTGCCAAAATAGGCATGTTCACTATCGGCGGCGGATATGCTATGATTCCTCTTATCGAGAGGGAAATTGTGGACAAGAAGTGGATGACTAAAGAGGATTTCATGGAAATGTTCGCATTGACCCAATCGCTACCGGGAGTATTTGCTGTAAACATATCCATCTTTGTAGGTTACAAGTTGTATAAAGTGAAAGGTAGCATTGTATGCGCCCTGGCCACCATACTTCCGTCTTTTATCATTATGATGCTGATAGCCATGTTTTTTGCACACTTTCAGGATAATCAGGTAATGATACGCATCTTTAACGGCATTCGTCCGGCGGTAGTTGCCCTGAT
Source organism: uncultured Bacteroides sp. (assembly GCF_910578895.1). Lineage (GTDB taxonomy): Bacteria > Bacteroidota > Bacteroidia > Bacteroidales > Bacteroidaceae > Bacteroides. The sequence goes on along the minus strand of NZ_CAJTSC010000026.1, from coordinate 915 downwards.
TGTATTTCCCTGTATTTCCGCTACACGCGCCTTGAAATTGAAATACCGGCAATTGATGCTTCCTGCCATTGCTACATTACTTATATGGCAGTGCGGACTGTCTCCCGTATATATCGTACTGGCAGGAATTGCCAGCGGACTGGTTTATACATTATGGTTAAAAGATAAACTGACAAAACTTCAAGCATGATTTACTGGCAACTTATCTTAGTCTATCTGAAAATCGGAACGTTCGGATTCGGAGGCGGCTATGCCATGCTCTCACTAATCCAATATGAAGTGGTAGATCACTATCACTGGTTAACGCTCCAGCAATTCACCGATGTCATAGCCATCTCACAAATGACACCGGGACCAATCGGCATCAACAGTGCCACTTATGTCGGCTATGCCGTTACTCAAAGCGTATGGGGAGCGATAATAGCTACAACAGCAGTCTGCCTGCCTTCATTTATATTGGTACTGCTTATTTCCTATTTCTTCGTGAAATGCAGGGATAATAAATACATTAAGGCTGCCATGTCGGGATTACTGCCCATGTCCGTCTCACTGATTGCCGCAGCCGCCTTATCATTGATGAATAAAGAGAATTTCATAGATGGCAAAAGTATTCTGATTTTTACAGCCGCCTTCGGAGTAACTTGGAAATGGAATATACATCCTATCCTGCTGATAATACTTGCAGGAGTATCCGGATACATCTTATATTAAAATACTACATGAATTAGTCGCACGGATTATTAAAATTGGTCGCATATTATGCACATCATTTTTTAAAATATAGCAAAGGAAGAATATAAAAAAAAGCTCTAATTCCGTTAAGAATCAGAGCTTTTCATTATCTTGCTTTCTTGAGAAGCGGTGCGTACGGAAGATGAACCTTAGTTTTATTCTTCAAGTACTCAATATCTTAGC
>NZ_CAJTSC010000025.1:46196-48551 GCF_910578895.1 uncultured Bacteroides sp. | reverse complement strand
AGAGTATCGGCTCTAACTCCTTTAATGACTCCTAACGAAACGATGCGAAGTGATAACTCCTCTAACTTCCCTAAATGCAAAAGCCGTGCCGTATAAAAAGAAAACGGTGAAGTTTTTTGAGTAACTTCACCGTTTTTCTTTATTTTATTTCGATTTCCTCCTTCATGTCAATCTCTTCTCCTTGCGGATCATAGAAGACATACTCCAGAAATGCTAATTTCTGGCTTGGAATAATCTTGATTCCGAATCCGTATTGCAGTTGCCATTTTCGCTTCAGTGAGAGAACTCCCTGATTGATGTAGGCAGCGATATACGGGTGGATGTGTAACGAGAATTTCTTTATCTTCAATTTATTGACAAGGTAGTCAATTTTACTCTCTAAGGTGTCCGTAAAGAGGATGGACGATTTGATAGTGCCCTTACCGAAACAGGTAGGACAGATTTCCGTAGTATTCACATCCATTGCCGGGCGTACCCGCTGACGCGTAATCTGCATCAGCCCGAATTTGCTGAGTGGCAGGATGTTGTGGCGTGCTCTGTCTTTCTGCATGTTGGCACACATACGTTCGTAAAGCTTTTGTCTGTTTTCGGCTTCATTCATATCAATGAAATCCACCACGATGATACCACCCATATCTCTCAGCCGCAATTGGCGCGCCAATTCATCGGCGGCTCCCAAATTCACTTCCAATGCGTTGGCTTCCTGTCCATTGGCATTCTTGGTACGATTGCCGCTGTTCACGTCTACTACGTGAAGTGCTTCGGTGTGCTCGATAATCAGGTAAGCCCCGCTTTTGTATGAAACGGTTTTGCCGAATGACGACTTTATCTGTTTGGTGATACCGAAATTGTCGTAAATGGGAAGTTGTCCTTTATACAGTTTTACAATTCCTGCCCGTTCAGGGGCGATGAGTGTTACGTAATCCTTGATTTCGTTGAATACGGCTTCGTTGTTTACGTAGATGTTTTCGAAAGAAGGATTGAACAAGTCGCGCAACAGTCCTACGGCGCGGCTGGTCTCTTCGTAAATCAGTGTCGGAAATTTGGTTGCTTTTTGTACTTTGACAATAGCCTCTTCCCAGTGTTTCAGTAATACTTTAAGCTCTCCGTCAAGCTCGGCTACGCGCTTTCCCTCGGCAACGGTGCGGACAATGACACCGAAGTTCTTGGGTTTGATGCTCATCAACAACTGTTTGAGACGGGCGCGTTCTTCGCTCGATTTAATTTTTTGTGATACGGAAACCTTATCGTTGAAAGGGATTAACACCAGGTATCTTCCGGCAAAGGAGAGCTCGGAAGTCAGTCTCGGTCCTTTGGTCGAGATAGGTTCCTTTACAATTTGCACCACCACTTCCTGTCCCACTTTAAGTGTATTGGATACCGTTCCATCTTTTTCAAGGTCGGGAAGTATGGTTGCTTTGGTAATTGGATTAAGCTTCTTTTTATCGCTTAAAGTTTGCTTTACGTATTTCTCTAACGAGTTAAATTGAGGACCTAAGTCCAGATAATGAAGAAAAGCGTCTTTCTCGTAACCCACGTCCACGAAGCAGGCATTCAGGCCCGGCATCAGTTTCTTGACGCGTCCCAAATACATATTGCCCACAGAGAAGGAAATGTTTCTTCCTTCGCTTTGGAGCTCTACCAGGCTTTTGTCTTCGAGTAAAGCGATGGAGACCTCTTTGGGCTGTACGTCTACAACGAGTTCGCTTGTCACAATAATTACTTTTTTTTAAGTTGACGAGGTTTCAGTTGACGGGGTGACAAGGAAGAATATCAACTTCTCTTCTTGTTCCCTTATAAACTTGTTTCCTTGTCGACTTGTTTTCTGACTACAATTTGTTACTTAAACAAAGAACAAACCCGCGAGATAAATAGCTTCACAAGTTTGTTCTTTATTTTGTCTTGCAGACTAAAAATTACTTTTTGCTTTTATGTCTGTTCTTTCTTAGTCTTTTTTTACGCTTGTGCGTAGACATTTTATGTCTTTTTTTCTTCTTACCGCTTGGCATAGCTTCAAAATTTTATGGGTTAATACTATTGTTTATTATTTTTTCACGGCAATGGTGAATGTTTTAGCAGGTTTGAAAGCCGGAATATTATGTTCCGGAATGATGATGGTAGTGTTCTTGGAGATGTTACGAGCGGTTTTCTGCGCTCTTTTCTTTACTACAAAACTACCAAACCCGCGGAGGTAAACATTCTCATCTTTTGATAAAGACGCCTTCACTGCGTCCATGAACGCTTCAACGGTTGTAAGCACTGTGACTTTGTCAATTCCGGTGTTCTTTGTAATTTCGTTTACAATATCAGCTTTAGTCATTTTTTTCTTAAAAAAAATATTATTACTATAGTTTT
>NZ_CAJTSC010000025.1:0-46186 GCF_910578895.1 uncultured Bacteroides sp. | reverse complement strand
TTGTTATACTTATATCTTAATTTTTTGGACTGCAAATATATAGCTTTTCTGCGGCTCTGAAAAATATATTTCGGACATTTTTTGAAAAAAGTCTAAGCATTAAACTTTCTTAGAGTGAAAAACCGTATTTTTGTTCTTTTGAAAAAAGAAGTCTCTCCTTTGGGACTATAAAGTTATATATGAATAGATTTACTGGGATTTTACTGGATTGGTACGCGGACAATAAACGCGATTTGCCGTGGCGGGATAGTGCCGACCCTTACCGGATATGGATTTCCGAGATTATTTTGCAACAGACAAGGGTGGCGCAGGGATACGAATACTTTCTTCGTTTCATCCGTCGTTTTCCTGATGTGGAGACTTTGGCATCGGCTTCGGAAGAAGAGGTCTTGAAGTATTGGCAAGGATTGGGATATTACTCGCGTGCGCGAAATCTGCATGCGGCTGCCAGGAGCATGAACGGCAAGTTTCCGGAAAGCTATCGGGAAGTGCGTGCTTTGAAAGGAGTAGGAGACTATACGGCAGCCGCTATCTGTTCCATAGCCTATAATATGCCATACGCAGTGGTGGACGGAAATGTATATCGCGTGCTTTCCCGTTATTGCGGCATCGATATCCCTATCGACTCTACGGAGGGGAAGAAGGTTTTTGCCGCTTTGGCGGATGAAATGCTTGATAAATCCCGTCCTGCCGCCTATAACCAAGCCATCATGGATTTTGGAGCTATCCAGTGTACGCCGCAGTCTCCGGACTGTAGGGTTTGTCCTTTGGCGGATAGTTGTACCGCTCTCTCCAGGGGGCAGGTGATGCAACTTCCGGTGAAGCGGCATAAGACAAAGACATCCAACCGTTATTTTAATTATATATATGTACGCATGGGCGCGTGTACTCTTATACATAAGCGGACGGGCGATGATATCTGGAAGAATCTGTTTGAATTGCCGTTGGTTGAAACAGACCGGGATTTGCCGGAAGAGGAGTTTCTTGCATCGGCTTCTTTCTGTTCGCATATAGCGGAAGGAGAGACACCGCAAGTGCGTCCGGTACTTCGGAATGTGAAACACGTTTTGTCTCACCGGGTGATTTATGCCAACTTTTATGAAGTTGTTTTGCCTGAGGAGTCACGTTCGTTTCCGGGATATCAGCGCATCAGGATAGAAGATATGGAACAGTATCCGGTATCCCGTCTGGTACATGCGTTCTTGGAGAAATATATATAAAAGTTGACTGTATTCTTGCATGATGTTGTTATTCTCGTTAATTTTGGCAACGAATTTTAAAAGAGGAAACCTATGTCGGTAAATAAAGTGATATTGTTGGGAAATGTAGGCAGAGATCCTGAAGTGAGGTATCTTGATACGGGTGTAGCTGTCGCCACGTTCCCTTTGGCTACTTCAGACCGTGCCTATACATTGGCAAATGGGACACAGGTTCCCGAGCGTACGGAGTGGCATAATCTTGTCCTTTGGCGCGGACTGGCGGAAACGGCTGAAAAATACGTGCATAAAGGAGATAAACTTTATGTGGAGGGCAAAATACGGACTCGTTCGTATGACGACCAGACCGGTGCAAAACGCTATGTGACGGAAATCTTTGTCGATAATATGGAAATGCTTTCCGCAAGAAATGCGGCATCGGGTGCCGCTCCGCAAGCCGGTGTGCCAGGACAAGCGGGCGCCGCTTCTGCACAGACGGTACAATCGCAGGCAACCCCTGCACAAAATAATCCGACGGACGACTTGCCGTTCTAATTGTTTAACTAAAACCAAAGCTTTGGACCCAGACGCTTTTTTATGCCAATTGGCAGATATTTTTAACGGTATAACCGTACATGCTCCTTCTATTTCGGCTGTTATAGCCATTGTATTGGCAGGTGTGCTCTTGCTTGCATCCGGTTTTGCTTCGGCTTCCGAAATAGCATTCTTCTCACTTTCGCCCTCCGACTTGAGTTCTGTCGCAGAGGGAAAACATTCTTCTGACGAGAAAATCAGAAATCTGCTGGACGACACGGAACGTTTGCTGGCTACGATATTGATTACGAACAATTTTGTGAACGTGACGATTATCATGCTCTGCAACTTCTTTTTTATGAATGTATTCCGGTTCCATTCGGTCATTGCGGAGTTTCTGATTCTGACGGTTGTCCTGACTTTCCTGCTGTTGCTTTTCGGTGAAATCATGCCGAAGATTTATTCGGCGCAGAAAACATTGGCTTTTTGTCGTTTTGCCGCTCCGGGCATCATGGCATGCCGCTCCATATTCTATCCGTTGTCATCGATGTTGGTACGTTCCACATCATTCCTCAACAAGCATTTTGTGCGCAAGAATCATAACATTTCGGTAGACGAGCTTTCGCATGCTTTGGAATTGACGGATAAAGCCGAACTTTCGGAGGAGAACAATATTTTGGAAGGCATTATCCGCTTTGGCGGTGAAACGGTCAAGGAAGTGATGACATCGCGTCTGGATGTGGTCGACCTTGAGATACGCACCTCTTTCAAGGACGTGGTGAAGTGCATTGTCGAGAATGTCTATTCCCGCATTCCTGTCTATGCGGAGACGCGCGACAACATCAAGGGAGTGCTCTACATCAAGGACCTGCTTCCTCATTTGAACAAGGGGGATAACTTCCGTTGGCAGTCGCTCATCCGGCCTGCATACTTTGTTCCGGAAACCAAGATGATTGATGATTTGCTTCGCGACTTCCAGGCAAACAAAATCCATATTGCCATTGTAGTGGATGAGTTCGGGGGGACATCGGGAATTGTCACGATGGAAGATATCATCGAAGAGATTGTGGGCGAGATACGCGATGAATACGATGACGAAGAGCGTACGTACGCCATACTCAATGACCATACGTGGGTGTTTGAGGCAAAAACACAGTTGACCGACTTCTATAAGATTACCAAGATAGACGAAGACACTTTTGACGAAGTGGCAGGTGATGCCGATACTTTGGCTGGACTTTTGCTCGAATTGAAAGGGGAGTTTCCGGTGCTTCACGAGAAAGTGGCTTACGGTTGTTATGAATTTGAGGTGCTTGAAATGGACAACCGTCGTATCTTGAAAGTGAAATTCATTGTCAACGAGCCGCTTCAAGAAACTGCCGAAGCGGAGAAATAATGCCTGTTTTTAAACAATACGCCGAAGGTTCCTGCAAGTGGGGTATCTGGAAAACAAGTGAAACCCTGGAAGAACTGCTTGCCATGCTTCCCCATCGGGAAAAACATGAGGCGTGCATCCGGAACTTTACGGCTGCTTCCCGTAAATCGGAGTGGCTGGCGGTTCGCGTATTGCTATATGCGATGCTCGGTGAGGAGAAGGAGATAAGTTATCGTCCTAACGGAAAACCTTACCTAGCGGACGGTTCTTTTTCAATCAGCATCTCGCATACCAAAGGTTATGTAGCTGTTCTGTTAGGCAGTCCCGGGCAGGAAGTCGGCATTGATATCGAATATTACAGCGAGCGGGTAAGGAAAGTGGCCCATAAATTCATGCGTGAGGATGAAAAGGTTTCTTTGTTCAGGAATACGGAAACCTGGTCGCTGTTGCTTCATTGGTCTGCAAAGGAGACGATGTTCAAGTGCATGGGTGCTGCCGATGTAGACTTCCGTGAGCACCTGCATGTATTGCCGTTTGCGGTCGGGGAGCAAGGGACGTTTTCTGCCGCCGAATACCGTACGGCGGAGAGGCGGAACTTTCGGATTCGCTACTGTTTGTTTCCCGATTTCGTTCTGACACTAAGCCTGTAGCCCGGCCTTTCCAAAACGGATGGGGGAAGTCAGTTCTCTTTTCCTAATGTAAAAACAAACTCCAGTCCGCCGCCTTGGTTGTTTTTGGCGGAGATTGTGCCGCCGTGAATGATGACGGCGTTTTTTACGATGGCAAGCCCCAAGCCCGTACCGCCCAATTTTCGTGAGCGACCTTTGTCCACGCGGTAAAACCGCTCGAACAGGCGGTTCAGATGTTCCGGCGGAACGCCTGTGCCTGTATCCGCAAAACTGAAATAATAGAACTGCCCGTCTTGCCGGAAACAGTTGATGTGGATGCGGATATCCGTTCCGGCGTATGCTATGGCATTGTCCATGAGATTGCGGAAGATGGAGTAGAGCAACGAGTGGTTGCCCCTTATCAATATGCCGGGGGGCAGGCTGTTGGCTACCGTGATGCGCTTCTCTTCCAGCTCCAACGACACTTCGCCGACTATGTTGCCGACAAGCATGCCGATGTCCACCTGCTCCATTTCCATCATGTTGGCTGCTTCATCCATGCGTGTCAGTACGGAGATATCACGTAGCAGGCGGCTCAGCCGGTTGCTTTGCGCGTAACACCGTTCGAGAAAGGCATACATTTTCTCGTGGGGGACGTTCCTGTTGCTTACTATGGTCTCCAGATAGCCTTGAATGCTGCTTACGGGGGTTTTCAGCTCGTGTGCGATGTTCTGTGTCAGCTGCCGTTTCAGGCGCACTCGTTCTTCTTCCAGAGTGATGTCGTTGATGGATATTTCGAAGGACAAGTCCTGGAAGATGATACACTCCACAATGAATATACGTCCGTTTTTACTGATGTTGACGGAGAGACGCTTCTCTTTCTCTTCTTTGTCGGCAGGATGTTTTTGTACCTTGCCGATAAAGTCGGTGATTTCCCGGAACTCGCAAACGGAGAATATCTCTTCGGTGGTTTGCAGGTTGGAGTCGGAAATTAAATTGCCATATTGCGTAAAGAGGTTGTTGACCAGGATTTCTTTTTTGTCTTTAGTAAATACCCCCAGTCCTTCGCGCGAGGTCTGCAAGTGGGTGATAAGCTTCTCGCGTTCGATATACAACGCTTCTTTGGTCTTTCGCAAGCGTTTATATATCTGTATGATATGCTGGGATATTTCGCCAAGCTCATTGTGCGGGAAGGCGGATTGCATATCGGCTTCCACCGGTTCGTTCCTGTCGGCGCGTTTGGCAAACTCGCGCAGGTGGTTGATTGCCGTGCCCAATCTGGAGGTGAACTTATGGAAAATGAATATCAGCAGTGAAGTGACGATGATTGTGAACCAAAGGTAGTGCGGGTCGGCGGCCAGGCTGTTTATCAGGTCGACGTCATAAGGCAATGCCGAGCGGATGATATAATCGGGATAGAGGGTTGCCGAGTAGAAATAAGGTATGCCTGTGGTCTCGGAAGTACGCCTTACGGCATATCCTTTCCCGTTCTTTAATGCTTTTTGGACTTCCCGGCGGTTTATGTGGTTGTTGAATGTTTCTCGGGAGGTTTCACGGCAATTGTCATAAAGGATGTCTCCTTGCAGGTTTACGACAGTGACACGGATGTCACGGTGCGAACCCGTGCCCTTGGCGGTATACCGGTTTAAGGCGGAGGTCCACAGGCTGTCCGGCATGCTTTTCAGTTCCTGCCGCAGGCGTTCGTTGTAGTCCTGAAGCTGTGTGTCGAGCAGTTCCGCCTTGTACTCTTTTTCCCGTTGATACTGATAGGCGATGAAACAGGCGGCGAATGCAAGAAACAGCGAGATTACCGAAAGGAACAGCTTCCGGCTGAATGACAGGAATTGCCTGTCGTCATTCGGCATCGAAGCAATAACCATATCCTAAACGGGTTACGATGGATTTGCCGTATATTCCTATTTTTTTACGCAGGCGGGTGATGTTTACGTCTATGGTACGGTCCAGCACGTATACTTCGTCACTCCAGATGCGGCTTAGTATGTCTTCGCGGGAAAACACACGTCCTTTGTTTTGCAGCAACAGGCACAATATTTCGAACTCTTTTTTGGTGAGGAGTATCTCTTCTCCATCTATGCTTACTTTCTTTTTGGTGATGTCGAGCAGCAATGTCCGGTGGATGATTTGCCCCGGTTCCTGTCCGGTTCCCGCTTGCCGCGTGCGGCGCAGTACGGCTTTCACGCGTGCGGATACCTCCCGCAGTGAAAACGGTTTGGAGATATAGTCGTCCGCTCCTAAATTGAATCCGGTCACCATGTCGTTTTCGGTGTCTTTGGCGGTAATGAATATGATGGGTATCCGGGCGGTTTCCCTTTCTTTCTTCAATATGCTTGCCATCTTGAATCCGGAGATTTCTCCCATCATCACATCCAGCAACAATAAGTCGTAAGCGGAGATATCCATGTTCAAGGCTTCTTCCGCAGAGTTGGCGGTGTCTACTTGGTAGCCTTCGTTTTCAAGGTTGAATTTCAAGATTTCGCATAAATCTTCCTCGTCGTCTACTACTAAAATCCGATATTCGTTCATTGTACTTTTTTATTGTCGTAACGTAATAAAAGCCGGTTTGAATTTTCCTCAAAAAGTTTTTCTTCAGTTTCTTTTGGCCTCTTTCCGGTCTGTTTTCCTCTTTTTTATTCGTCACATAGCCCGCTATGTTCCTTATAAAAACAGAAAAACATCCTTGAGAAGAACTGTCAAAATAATGCTGAACAAAATTAAACAGGCTCTAAGAGACATGCAGCATTTCTTTATTACAAAGTTAAACTTTATTTTTCTTCTTCGACAAAGTTGCGGCGTTTTTGTTACGATAGAATGAAACGGGTGTTACATTATTATTACAAAATTCCGGTTTCCCCCGATTAAGTATTATCTTTGTGTTGTTTTTAAGGCGGATGGCTGTATGAAAGAATTAAGAAATAGAGCGAAGTGGGGGCAGGTCAAATGGCGTGTGCCGTTCGTGGTGGCTGCGTTGGCTGTTGCAGTCGCCGGTTCGGTTTGGCTGAACGTGGCTCCTTTCCGTTCCGGGTTTGAGATAACGGATGTATTGGGTGGGAATATTTTTCCTTCCGGCATCCTGTCTGTCGCAACGACAGACGCCCAGGTGATTGTGCCTGCCGATTCTATGTTTGTAGGAAATCCCAAATCTTGCATCGGAGTGAAAATCCGTTCGACGAAGGTTTATAGCCGGGTACGGATAGAGGTTGCCGAGACTCCTTTCTTTGCCCGTTCGGTTTCGGAGTTTGTGTTGGCAAAGCCGCATGCCGAGTATACAATCTATCCCGATATTATCTGGAACTACGAGGCTTTGAAGAATAATAATCAGGCGGAACCGGTGAGCGTTGCCGTTACGGTGGAGATGAATGGGAAAGAGCTTGGGCAACGGGTACGTACTTTTTCGGTGCGTAGCATCAATGAATGCCTGTTGGGATACATTACGGAAGGTACGAAATTTCATGATACCGGAATATTCTTTGCGGCTTATGTGAATGAAGAGAATCCTATGATAGACCGGTTGCTGCGCGAGGCATTGAATACTCGTATCGTGAACCGCTTTTTGGGTTATCAAGGCAGCCCTGAGGCTGTCGACAATCAGGTCTACGCCTTGTGGAATGTTTTGCAGAAACGTAAATTCCGGTATAGCTCCGTTTCCAATACGAGTTTGTCCAGCAATGTCGTCTTTTCCCAGCGTGTCCGTACGTTTGATGATGCGTTGGAATCTTCTCAGATCAATTGTGTGGACGGAAGTGTCCTGTTCGCTTCCTTGCTTCGTGCCATTAATATCGAGCCGATACTGGTACGTACGCCCGGACACATGTTTGTGGGATATTACACCGATGCAAATCATGAGGATATGAAGTTTCTTGAGACTACTATGATCGGTGATGTCGATTTGGACGATTTCTTTCCTGACGAACAACTGGATTCTACCATGGTAGGAAAAACACAGAATCAGATGTCTCGCATAACTTTTGATAAGTCTAAAGAGTATGCCGGCAGGAAATATAAGGAGAATGAAGAAGGCATTCATTCGGGTAGGGTGAATTACATGTTTTTGGAAATATCCAAAGATGTAAGAAGGCGGATACAGCCGATAGGGAAATAGGGAAAATGGAATTTTTGGATAAGGTTATATAGTTCTTCGGGAACTTTTTCTATACAACAGATTGTATCTTGTTTCCAGAAACATGCCATATACTATCTGTCATTCTTTGTTATGCTCTAAATAATAATTGAAATAACAGATAGAAATCGGATAATTAATCATTAGTACTGATTTTTTCTATAATAAACCTCTATTTTCTGAAAAATCCATAAACAATCTATTATATAGTGATAGGGACGCATGGCGTATCTACAATCTATTTGATAAGGAATAATAAGGATTGTTATTTTATATTTGGTTATATTGCAAAATTACAAAAACAATTATATCAACGTTTATTTAATATATTTTAAATTAACCTCTCTTTGATTTGCTGAATTAATTTATAAATTTGCAAACAAATCCAAATAAAATAGAGCTTATGAAAAGAAATTATTGCTTATCATTAGTGTTGCTTGCATTGTTTGGGATGTCTACGCCATATTCAGCCATCGCCGCTGATAATGTGCTAAGTTCCCGAAGTACTCAGCAAGCTAAAACAATCACAGGTAAAGTTGTAGATGCAACAGGTGAACCGATTATTGGAGCCAGTGTATTGGTGCAAGGCTCCGGTACAGGTGCTGTTACGGATATTAACGGAAAATTTTCAGTAGAAGCTCCAGCGGGTAGCACATTGGTAGTATCTTTTATCGGATATAGGACGGAAACTTTGAAAGTGACGAATGTTTCGGCTTATACAATCGTTTTGCAAGATGATTCTCAAGCGTTGGACGAAGTGGTGGTTACTGCAATGGGTATCAAAAAAGAACGTAAAGCCTTGGGATATTCCATGTCCGAGGTAAAATCGGAAGAATTATTGAAGAACAAAAATACAAATGTCATTAATTCGTTGGCAGGCAAAGTGCCCGGTGTAAATATTACCCAAAGTAGTGGTGCGGCGGGTGCCGGTTCGAGTATCGTAATTCGTGGTGGTAATTCAACATCTGAAGGACGTGAAAATCAACCTTTGTTTGTTGTCGATGGCATTATTTATGATAACTCCACTTCTGTATTGGGCAACAGTGGGACAGATGGCATGACACGTAGTGCGACGACTTATTCAAACCGTGTAATGGATATCAACCCGGAAGATGTTGAAACCATGTCTGTTTTGAAAGGTGCAGCCGCTGCCGCCCTGTATGGATCCAGGGCTGCCGACGGTGTGGTAATCATTACCACCAAAAAAGGTAGTGAGGGTGCTGTTAAGATAGATGTATCCAGCAAGTTGACTACTTCATGGGCAACTAAATTGCCGGAAGCGCAAACAGTTTTTGGACGTGGCTATTACACCAATAACGGAGTATTGGATGATTTAACCTACAATTCGTGGGGTGAGAAAATTGCTGCCGGAACTCCGGTCTATGACAATATCGGAGACTTTTTTAGAAATGGGGTAGTGTGGGACAACAGTGTTAGCGTATCGGGTGGTTCCAAGAATGGTTCGTTCTTCTTGTCAATGTCCAACTACGACCAGCAAGGTATTATCAATAAAACCGGCTATAACAAAACTACAGTCCGATTTAACGGAGAACAGAGGTACGGACGATTGACGGTTGGAGCCAATGTTTCCTACTCTATAGCGGATACGGATAAGACCCTTACGTCTGCCGGTTTGTGGGACAGTGATAGTAATGGTACTATGACAGCCCTTTACAGCTGGCCGCAGACAGAGAACATGTCTAAGTATTTGAATGAAGATGGTACTAAATACCGTCTGTTCGAAGGACGGTTGGACTTGGCGAGCGATCGGGAAAATCCTTATTGGATTATCAACAAGAACAAACTGACGGATCAGACAAAACGGTTTACCGGAGCATTGAACGCATCGTTTGATATTGCCGACTGGTGGAGTATATCCGCCCGGGTGGGGTATGACCAATATACCACGGATGCATATACTTACATTGCTCCGGAAGCTGTGACTAAAGAAATGTATCAGAATGGCCGTTTGAGTAAGAGCGATTATACTTATAACTATATCTCTACCAATGTGATGAGTAATTTCAACAAGAAGATAGGCGACTTTGATTTTAACTTATTGGTTGGTACAATGACTGAAAGTATAAAAAACACCAATCAAACACATTGGGGATATAACTTTATTACAGCCGGTACTGTCAGCTTCAACAATATTGCGACCGAAAATAAATTCTTTACAGACCGTACTTCCAAGCATCGCATGGTAGGGGTATATGGTGAGTTTCGTGCCGCTTATAAGAACATTGCTTATTTGACGGTGACCGGACGTAACGATTGGGATTCTACATTGCCTGTTTCCGACCGTTCTTATTTCTATCCTTCGGTTAGCGGTTCGTTTGTTTTCACAGAATTGTTGCCTGCGAATAATGTGTTGAGTTTTGGTAAGGTTCGTGCCAGTTGGGCACAAGTAGGAAAGGCGGCAAGTCCTTATGTGACAATGACTTATTTGCGTAGTCCTTATACTTATGGCAAATTTAATATGGTAGGTAATGATTGGCAACAAGGAAATGGGTATTTGAAACCGGAAATTCAAAGAGCATGGGAAGTAGGTGCGGAACTGCGTTTCTTGAACGGGCGTTTGGGATTGGATTATACTTACTATCATAGTTCTACAAAAAATCAGATTGCTTCTCCTCGTTTGTCGAATGCCAACGGATATATTTTCTCATCCATTAATTCGGGTTCTGTAATTAATGAAGGTATGGAGATTGCCCTTACGGGAAAAATTATTGATAAGAAGGACATAAGTTGGGAAGCGACAATCAATACTTCTTATAATCGTGGGAAATTGGGTGATTTCCTTCCGGGAGTAGGCATGTTCTATCCTACCGATGCCCAGTTTGGAAATGTAAAAGCGGCTTCTATCCCTAATGGCGGCAATTTCTTAGGATTGGTAGGTTATCGGTACGCTTATGCAGTGACAGGCGAAGCTGTGAAAAACGAGGCAGGTGTTATCACGTCTGATACACGTGTAGAACATATTGGGGGGACGCGTGAGATAGACCCCAAGACGGGACTTTACAAAGTTTACAACTCATCCAGTGAGATTGTTGGTAACCGTGAACCGAAACTGATAGGTGGTTTTAGCAACACAATCCGTTTTAAAGATTTGACTTTATCTTTCCTGCTTGATTTCCGTATCGGAGGTGATGTATTTAACGGGACAGAATATTATATGGTTTCTAATGGTTTGAGTAAGAGAACATTGTTGAACGACCGTAAGTCTGTGACTTTGGTGGGTGCGATAAATGAAGGTACTGCCGAAAAACCGAATTTTGTAGATAAGACCATTACCTACGAGGCTGGCAAGACCTATAACATCAATGGTGTGGATTATTCGGGAGAAGCCATGATACAGAATTATTGGGACAACTATCGTTCAAATTCGGCTAATTTCATTCAGTCGGTCAATTGGTTGAAATTGCGCTCTGTTTCTTTGAGCTATGATTTCAGCAGGCTGATTAAACGCCAGAATGTCATTAAGCGTTTGATTGCTACGGCAACCGGCACTAACTTGCTGACATGGACCAACTATAAAGGAATGGATCCGGAAGTTTCCACAGCAGGTGGTACCGGTGGTTCCGGTGCTACCGGCATTGACTATTGCAGTGTTCCTTCTACAGCCGGTTTTTCTTTTGGTGTGAATTTGACTTTCTAAATTAATCTAAAGAATATGTATATGAAAAGAAATATGAAATATATAGCGTTGGGATGTATATTTGCCTTGGGCTTGACCTCCTGCGAAGATTGGCTGGATGTGAATGTGGATGAAGATTCCCCAAACAATCAGAGTGCTTTGGTTTCGAACCGTTTGCCTTGGATACAGAAATTCTATATGTATGGAGCTGGTACTACAAACATGCGTACTGCTTGTCAGGCAGGTGTCTATTATAGCAATAATGGAAACAATAACGCATTGGCTGTTACTTGGAACTGCCAGGCAGGTACGACAACCACTCCTTATCAAAGTTTCTTTGTCACTACAGCTTCCAATCTGATTGACACTTATAACAAAGCAGAGCGTGAAGGGGCGTATCACTATATGGCAGCCGCTAATATATTGCATGCTATGGGATTTATGGAAATGCTGGATTTGTATGGAGAAATTCCTTATACCCAGGCGTTGGGTGCATCGCCCAGTCCGGGATATGATGATGGAAAAGTCATTTTCAATGGATGTATTGCGAAATTGGATGAGGCAATCGAATTGTTGGGCAAAGAACAGGAAGCTACTGCTACCAGATTGTCTGAAGGAGATATGTGGAATGGGGGAGACGCACAGAAATGGTTGAAAATGGCTTATGGCTTGAAAGCGCGTTATTTGTTGAAACTCTCCAAGAAAGCCGATTTGTTTGATGCGGATGCCATACTTGAGTGTTTGGCGAAAGCTCCCCAATCAAATGCGGACAATACGGTTTCGCCATGTTACAATAGTCCGAATGATGTTACGGACTATATGATGGGCGACCCCATTATGACAAACTCTAATTGGGACTGTGCTGCTTATGGCAGTAATCAGCGTTTTTCCAAGTACTATTGCGATTTGCTGACCGATATGCGCGGAGCTGGAGTGACCGACCCCCGTATGACGAAGATTGTTCCTGCCGCTATGTGCAACATGCAACTGGATGCCAGCGGAAAAGTGAAATCTTATGAATGGTTACGTTCGGCCGGAGTAGACTGTCTGGATAAGGCAGAACGATTGAAGGACGGAGGAGAACTTTCCATCCAATTGGTGAACTTTGCGACCGTAGATAAAAAAATCACTTATGAAATCAAAGACAATGATAAACGGAATGCATTCATTGCCGGATTGGCAGGTAAGCATGTATATAGTGTGGAAGGTGAAAAAGTAACGGTCACTTATGCCAAAGGCTCTTCGTATGTTGATGCGACAAATTATATGTATGCCGGTGATACGATTTATGTGAACTTGCGTAGCAATGCCTGCCTGACGGGCAATGGTAGTGTGGGCGAAATGAATTTGTATTGGCACTTTTATAATAATGCTGATGGCATAAATGCCGGAGCGGTCGGTTCAACAGGGTCTTTCCAAATTCGTCCGGTTTCAGACTTTGAACTATTGACTTATCATGAGATGTGTTTTATAAAGGCGGAAGTTTATATGCGCAAGGGTGATAAGGACAAGGCTTTGGCTGCATATAAAGACGGTATCAAGGCACATATCGATATGATGCAGGCTAAGTTGACGGAATGGAAAGGCGCAGGTTACGAAAATCCGGATATGTGGCCGATGGATGAAAACGAAATCAGTGCTTACATGGCAAGTGGGGCGGTTTGTCAGAATTCTGCCGATTTGACGATGGCGGATGTTATGTTGCAGAAATATTTGGCAATGGGCTGTAGCATTGAAAACTGGAATGATATGCGCCGCTTCAACTACAGTGCGGGAAATGTCGGAGACTTCGGGGTTGTTTATCCTGGGTACAAACGTAGTCCGTTGTTTGCCGGTCAGTCGGCTATTACAGGTTCTTCTCCTTCCGATCCTACTTATTGGATGCGTCGTTGGAGATTGCCGGCAACATTGGAGCTGCAATATAATGCGGAGAATGCTTTGGCTGCAAACTCCAAGGCTTTTGATACTGACGTTTGGTGTTATCCTATCTGGTGGGATTGTGCTACGGATGATGAATACTATGGATATATCAAGTAATAACTACTGAAGACTCTTATCGTCTTCATTCATAGATGATGATTGGAACAGCCGGTTCGTGAGAATCGGCTGTTTTTATTGGGATTGTTTGCATATCAACAGCGGTAGTGCTATTTTTGCAAGAAAGAAGTCATTTAGTCAATGAAGTATGAAACAAGGTAAGAAATTTATCTCTCCGGGAGCATGGTTCTCTATGGTTTATCCGGCAGATTGGAACGAATTTGAAGACGGGGAAGGCTCTTTCCTGTTTTATAATCCTAATGAGTGGACCGGTAATTTCCGTATATCGGCATATAAGGGAGGCGCAACGTATGGCAAGGAAGCCGTGAAGCAGGAACTGAAGGACAATCCTTCGGCGATGCTTGCGAAAATAGGCTGTTCGGACTGCGCATACAGTATGGAGATGTTCGAGGAAGAAGGGACATACTACACTTCCCATCTATGGATAACAGGCATAGGCGATGTGGCTTTTGAGTGCTCGTTTACGGTGCGCAAGGGAGAACCGGTGGCGGAAGCCGAAGAGATTATCGCTTCATTGGAAGTGCGCAGGACCAATCAGAAATATCCGGCAGAGATAATCCCGGTGCGCCTTTCCGAAATCTACCAGATAAACGAAGCGTACGAGTGGGTGAGTGCCACTGTAAAAGAGCAGTTGAAAAAAGACTTTCAGGGGCAGGAAGAAGATATAGCCAATATGCAACAGGTGATAGACAGTGGCAGCATAGGTGCCAAGAAGAAAGAAGCATGGTTGTCGCTGGGCATTGCGCTTTGCGTTATTCTGGCTAATGAAGTAGACGGCATGGAATGGCACACGCTCATTGACGGTAACCGTGAAGCGCCTGTCCTGATGAGTGTTGCGAGCGATGCCATGATAGACCCGATGAAACTGGTATGGAGCAAGGTGAAGGCCGGAGAGACCTGTAATCTTGCGGAGATTTACCGGAATTTGCTTTCAGAATAAGCCTGAACCCAGTATCCATTGCCGTCCGTACGGCAATTCTCAATTTTTAATTCTCAATCTAATAAGTTTTGGCAGCAGTAAATTCAATCCTTCAAGTGGAAAACCTGACCAAGTCGTTTGGCGATTTGGTGTTATTCGAGAATATATCCTTCGGCCTGTCCGAGGGGCAGCGTGTAGGACTTATTGCCAAGAATGGCAGCGGCAAGTCCACATTGCTTAACATCCTTTCCGGGAAAGAAGGTTACGATGACGGTACAATCTCTTTCAGGCGCGATATAAGGGTGGGATATTTGGAACAAGACCCTCAATATCCGGAAGAACTGACCGTATTGGAAGCCTGTTTTCATCATGGCAACAGCACTGTGGAACTGATTAAAGAGTACGAACGGTGCATGGAGACGGAAGGACATCCCGGGCTGGACGAAATTCTGGTACGCATGGACCATGAGAAAGCTTGGGAGTACGAGCAGAAAGCCAAACAAATCCTGTCGCAACTCAAAATACGTGATTTCAACCAGTTGGTGAAGTCGTTGTCCGGCGGGCAACTGAAACGCGTGGCGCTTGCCAATACGCTTATCACCGAGCCCGACCTACTGATATTGGACGAACCTACCAACCACTTGGACCTTGACATGACCGAGTGGTTGGAAGATTACCTGCGCCGCACCAACCTTACTCTGCTGATGGTGACGCACGACCGATATTTTCTCGACCGTGTCTGCTCGGAGATTATCGAAATAGACAATCGCCGGATATACCACTATAAGGGCAATTACAGCTATTATCTGGAGAAGCGCGAAGAGCGTATCGAAGCCAAGACCGTAGAGATAGAACGTGCCAATAACCTTTATCGCACGGAGTTGGAATGGATGCGCCGCATGCCGCAAGCCAGAGGTCATAAGGCGCGCTATCGGGAAGACGCCTTTTACGAATTGGAGAAGGTGGCAAAGCAGCGTTTCAACAACGACAACGTGAAGCTGGATGTAAAGGCATCCTACATCGGCAGCAAGATATTCGAGGCGGACCACCTTTATAAATCTTTCGGAGACTTGAAGATACTGGATGATTTCTCGTACATCTTTGCCCGTTATGAGAAGATGGGTATCGTAGGAAACAACGGTACGGGGAAGTCTACCTTCATCAAGATACTGATGGGGCAGGAGCAGGCGGACAACGGTACGCTGGACATCGGTGAAACCGTCCGTTTCGGCTACTATTCGCAAGACGGTCTGCAGTTCGATGAGCAGATGAAAGTCATTGACGTGGTGCAGGACATCGCGGAAGTGATAGAGCTGGGCAACGGCAAGCGGCTGACTGCATCGCAATTCCTGCAACATTTCCTCTTTACGCCCGAAACGCAGCACAGCTATGTTTACAAGTTGAGTGGTGGCGAGCGTCGCCGTCTCTACCTCTGCACGGTGCTGATGCGCAATCCGAACTTCCTGGTACTGGACGAGCCTACCAATGACCTTGACATCGTGACGCTGAACGTGCTGGAAGAGTATCTGCAAAATTTTAAGGGATGCGTGATTGTAGTGAGCCACGACCGCTACTTTATGGATAAGGTAGTAGACCACCTGTTGGTATTTAACGGTCAGGGAGACATTCGTGATTTCCCCGGCAATTATACCCAATATCGCGACTGGAAGGATGTGAAAGCCGCTCAAGAGAAAGAAAAGGAGCGGGAAGCGACAAAAGTTCAGGAAGAGAAAACAGCGAAAGTCCGCTTGAATGAAAAGCGCCGTATGTCCTTCAAGGAGAAACGCGAATTTGAACAGCTCGAACAGGATATTGCGGCATTGGAAGCCGAGAAGCAATCTATCGAAGAGGCGCTGTGCAGCGGTGCGCTGTCTGTAGAGGAACTGACGGCGAAGTCGAAACGCCTGCCGGAGCTGACAGACCTGATTGACGAGAAGACCATGCGCTGGCTGGAACTGAGCGAAATAGAGGCGAACTAAGATATCGTTTCGGGCTTTATCAACAAATTATGAGGCTCGGGAGTAAGCGGATAACTAATATATAAGAGAATGAACAGGAGTGGAAATCTGACGAACTATCATAGTCACAGCCTGTATTGTGACGGACGTGCCGGTATGGAAGATTTTGTGCGGTTTGCCTTGAGCGAAGGATTTACTTCGTATGGCTTTTCATCCCATGCCCCGGTGCCTTTTTCTACGGCATGGGCGATGGAGTGGGATCGTATGGACGATTATTTGGCGGAGTTTCATCGGATGAAGGAGAAGTATGCCGGAAAGATAGAGCTTTATCTCGGTCTGGAAATAGATTATCTGAATGAAGAGAGCAATCCCTCCATTGACCGTTTTCGGGAACTTCCGTTGGATTATCGTATCGGTTCCGTACATATGCTATATAATGAAAGGTCGGAGGTAGTGGATGTGGACGTTTCCGCCGATACGTTCAGGCAAATTGTGGATGAACAGTTTGGCGGTGACCTGGAACGGGTGGTATATCTGTACTACGGACGGTTGAGACGCATGTTGGAGTTGGGCGGTTTCGACATCGTAGGGCATGCGGACAAGATGCACTATAATGCCGCCTGCTATCGTCCCGGCCTGCTCGATGAACCGTGGTATGACGCGCTTGTCCGGGAGTATTTCGAGGATATTGCCGCACGTGGCTATCAGGTGGAAATCAACACCAAATCCTATCACGATTTGGGTACGTTCTATCCCAACGAACGCTATTTCCCGTTATTACGCAATTTGGGCATCCGTGTCCAGGTGAATAGCGATGCCCACTATCCGGAGCGGATTAACAGCGGTCGTCCCGAAGCTTTGCGTGCATTGAAGCAGGCGGGGTATGAGACGGTGATGGAACTGTATGGCGGTGTGTGGAGGGAAGTGCCGATAGGCTTATAGCGATAAAAGGTTGATTGTATAAAATTGTTGGTCTTTATTCTCGTAACATCTTGGAGTACGGCTTGTGGCTTATGTCCATAAGCCTTTTTATTTATCTTGAACAGTACAAACCATCCATATACAACTTACGATTGTCTATACATTCTTAAATATTCTGATGAGGTTATTATATTTATATGTTTGGCATAAAATTGATAGACATTGAGATATATCTGTAATGGCATTATCAATGATGTGGCTATCTTTGTTAAAATTAAAACTGAAAATCTATATTATGAATGTATTGGAGATTTTTTTGAATATCTATTCGAAGATATTGTCATCATTGGTAGGTGTACCTGTTGGAGATTTTTTTTATTGGAAGTTATTATTTCTCAAAACAGAAATGCGCCTTGGTATTGCGTGGAAAGGAAATTCATTGTACTCATCAAGATTGTTTGTTACTAATCGCTTTCATGGAGTCTGAAGATAGATTCCTTTCTTATGAGGAGATTGTGAAAACTTGTTCATGGCTTTCAGAGGTTTGTGGATTGAATGAGCGGCATAGAACAGCTGTTTCCCAATTAAGAAAATTATTTGTAGATTCTACTGTAGAAATAAAATCTGTAAGAAACAGAGGAGGGTATCAATTGACTGTTGTACAAAGGAGAAAAAATGGTTTACGCTTTTCTCACGCTTTTCTCACGCTTTTCTCACGCTTTTCTCACGTTTTTCTCACGATTTATATGAGAAGATTTTCTTTATGTATTCTTACTTTTATGCGGTGATTATTATATCTTGAATTACAATATACTGGAATAGAACATTGATTGTGATACTCAAATTTCTATATAATGTTTAATATTAAATTTTACCGTTAATGAGAAAAATGTTTTTTGTAATTGTTACATCTTCTGTAATAGCAATAGTTTTTGCTATTTACAATAAGATGAATGAAGCTGATCGGTTGTCTGAATTGTCGTTGATGAATTTAGATGCGTTAGCAGGTATTGAATATGAAGATCCTTGTATTGAGTGGGTTACTAAAGTATGCTATGAAAAGTTCACTAATGAAAATGATCCAAATGTTTATTATGCAACTTGTTCAGGCTCTTCAACGGTTGTAGGTGGTATGTTGGAGTGTGGTGCTGTTACAGGTCGTAAGCCGATGTATCCTTTTTCGGGAAAGAAGTGTTTAGAGTGTGTTCGTACTGCCGGTGGAGATGAAGTTGGGTAAGAATAGTTCTATTTCTGTAAATTATAGTCGCATTGTCAGTAGGGGAGTTAGTAGTATTCTTTTTCCTTTACTGACTTTGGTGGCTGAATTTCTATAAATTAGGACAGTTATTTATTGTGAAACCGAAAATATAGTAAAATGCAAAACCGAAAAAATGTAATATTGGTGGCTTTTGTTGTGTTGTTTTTATGTATTTCTTGTAATAAGCAACAGAAAAGCACCATGCGGAGTGTGACAGAATTTGTTAATATTGATTCGTTACAGGTTGTTGAGCTAGACGGAGTAAACGTTGATTTTAATTTGCTTTGTCCATTAGATATACAATGTGTAGATACTATGTTGCTGTTTTTTGAGGATTATGAAGGTGCAATGATAAAAGCTTATGGACTGCAAAGTAAACGCTTTTTAGGAAGTTTCTTGCGTAAAGGTGGAGGACCAAATGAGGTAGCTTTGTGTTCAGGATTCAGGCAGACTCTCAGCCACGTTGATTCTCCAAAAATTATTATACAATCCTATCCTCAATATTTGGCTATATTGGATTTGTATAAAAGTTTGCAAGAAGAACATACGGTTTACGAACACAAATATAGTTTCAGGGATAATCAGCGTAATGCGGTTTTTATAGCTTCGGATGCGGTTTATTATATTGATAAAAATACATTGTTGTTAACTAAGAATCCGGAACGAAGTGGAAAGTCGGATGATTACAATGTTTATTTTGAACTATATGATTATAGGAATAATCATGTTATAAACAGTTTCTATGCTACCAATCTTCCTTTTATCCCTAATGCAGCTCTGCTGTATAGAGGGGCGCAATGTATAAGTGCTGATTATAAAAAAGTTGTGATATTTATGTACTATATGCCGATGTTCTCTATAACGGATATTGACACTGGAACATCCCGGCAGATTTATCCATTCGGTAAAAAGAATAACTTGCAAGCATATATTGATGAACCAGGGGAGTTTTATAAGGATGTGTATTGCACAAGCCATCGTATTGTGGCTTTGTATAAAGATGGAGTTCAATTGGGTGATAAGGGGGCTTCCCCTTCCTATTTTCATGTTTTTGATTGGAATGGAAATTTGCTGCATAAAATAAAGGTAAAGGATGATATTAAGTGTTTTTCCTTAGATGAGAAAAGCGGAATGGTTTATGCTGCAATGATGAACGATGAAGAGGTAAAGCAATATGATATGAAACGATATATAATAGAATAGTTTTATGAAGTATATTGTGTATTCATTTTTAGTATTGTTTTTGTATTCATGTGCTGGTCAAAATAAAGAAAAAATAGCACTGATATTGGGCGAATGGCAAGGTAAAGAAATCGTTTTTCAAAGAAATCCTATATTTATCCAAGGGAATGATACTGTTGATTATTTGAAACAAACGAAATATAAAATGTTGATTTATACAGATTCAATAGGCTGTGTCGGTTGTAAATTACGTTTGGGGGATTGGAGAAGATTTATGGCATATATTGGAACGATTACTGATGAGCAAATTCAGTTTTTATTTTTCTTTTCTCATCTTAGTGTTGCATCAGTAAACAATGTATTGAAAGATTATGAATTTAAAATTCCGGTATGTGTTGATGTAAAAGATAGCATAGGAATATTAAATGATTTTCCAAAAGATTTGCGATACCAAACTTTCTTATTGGATGATAAAAATAGGGTATTAATTGTTGGTAATCCAATATATAATCCTCAAATAGGCTACTTGATTTCCGATGTTTTAAAAGGTCAAGGTTTGAAAGTTAGACAATCTAAAAAGCAAACATCAGTACGCTTAGGTTCTGATATATTGAATTTTGGAAAGTTTATGTATCGGGAAACAAAGAAGAAACAGTTTATAATTCAAAACGTAGGAGATGTTCCTTTGATTGTCAATGATATTATAACATCGTGTGATTGTATCTCTATAGAATGTGATAACAGTTCTGTATCTCCAGGCGAAGATTTTGTTTTAAATATTTCATATCAACCGAAAAGAAGTGGATATTTTGAGGAAACAGTAACTGTGTATTGTAATTCAGCATCATCTCCTCTTATAATAAAAGTAAAGGGTAAATGTATGTAAACTTGTGCTGTATGAAGATCCTAGAAGTAAGAAGTAGAATATATTTAGCTTGTGGTTTACTTTTGATTGGAGTATTGGGAGTGTTAAGTTCTGTTTGTGCATATACTGCAGATATTCCTGCGGGGGAAATGTCCTTTCAATATTTATGGGCGGGAAAAACCAATGGGCTATTTGCGATTTGTGGAATAGTTTCAGTTATAATATATCCTAAGGCTCATCTTTATCTACAGCAATTTGTAACGTGGAGTTTGATCTTATGGGGGTGTATAGAAGTATTTTGGGGATTAGGGCAATTATTGGGTTTTCTTTCTTCTAATCACTATTTGTTTTCAATTACAGGTTCTTTTTATAATCCGGGACCTTATAGTGGATATTTGGCAATGATTTTTCCAATAGTATTATATGAATTTCTGTGTGTAAGTGATGTGGTAAAAAACAAAAGTACAAGTGTTGTATATTATTTACTTTGTGTAATAATGTCGCTATTGATTTGTATGTTATTAATAGGGATGAGCCGTGCTTCATGGTTTGCTGTGTTAATTTCTTGTTTTTTTGTGTGTAGTATACATTATTCTTATTTTAATAGTTTAAGAGAAAAATGGTATTTATATTGCAAAAGGATGATTGTGTGTGTAATTTGTATTTTTATTATTCTTTCAATATGTTGTTTGGGTGTTTATTATTTAAAAAAGGATTCTGCTGACGGTCGGTTGTTTATATGGAAAATAACATCTTTGGCAATCAGTAAAAGACCTTCAGGATATGGAGAAGATAGCTTTTTAAAGATTTATGGTGAGACACAAGAAGGATATTTTAAAAGTGGAAATTACTCAAAGAAAGAAGAGCTTGTAGCCGGAAGTCCACAATATGCTTTTAATGAGTATTTGAGAATCGCTTTAGAGTATGGTATATTTGTGTTAATTATCTGTTTGTTAGTGTTGTTCTATTTCTTATCAGAAGGATTGAAAAGAAAATATGTTGGACTATGCGGAGCAATTTTATCTTTAATGGCTTTCTCGCTATTTTCTTATCCGTTGTCATATCCGTCTATTGTAGTAACAGCTATTGTATTATTATTAACTTGTGTGAGTGAAAAATCTTCTATTGTGTTTATTGTTTTTTGCTTATTTATAGGGGGAATAGGCATTTGTTGGGATAATGAAGATACTTATATGTCAGATAAAAAATGGTATAGATATAGAAAACTTGGTAAATTATGTGGTGATGAATTTGTGATACCAGAATATGATAAATTGTATTTAAAATTAAAAAAATCTGGTACTTTTTTGTTTGAGTACGGAAAATGTTTAAGCCGATTGGGGAACTATGATAAATCTAATGAAATCTTGAAAGAGGCTGAAAAATATAATTGTGACCCGATGATTTTGAATATCATTGGAAAAAATTATCAGAAACAAGCAAATTATGTGAAAGCAGAGGAGTATTTTATTCGTGCCGTATATCGTTTACCTAATAGAATTTACCCTTATTATTTGTTGGCAAAATTGTATGCGGAACCAGCTTTTTATTCTCCAGAGAAATATGCTAATATGAAAAAGATTGTGTTGACAAAGAGGCCTAAGGTATATTCAATTGCAATACAAGAAATGCGTGATGATTTAAATAAAAATTATTTTCAATAAGGGCAGGGTATGAGACGGTGATGGAACTGTATGGCGGTGTGTGGAGGGAAGTGCCGATAGATAACCTTTAAAAGAGAAATAATGAGGGTGCGTCGAAACTCTCCTATTAACCAAATCACCCCTGTCACAGATATCTATGGCAGGGGTGATTTGTGTATTTGAGGTGTTTTGGACACCTTTATATTACTTCTTCAGCAAGAACTCGTCAATAGCCTTCTTATAGGTTGCCTTATCGGCAGCTCCGCGGAACAGTTGCGGTTCGCCCTGCATCGGGATGAAGACAAACAGCGGGATGCTGGTGGCATTGAACAAGGCAGCCAGCTCTTTCTCCTTATCCACATTGACTTTGTATATCACGATTTGTCCGGCATATTCTTTTGCCAGTTCTTTCATGATGGGGGCCGTCATCCGGCAAGGTCCGCACCAATCGGCGTACAGGTCGATGATGGCAGGTTTGCTGCCTTTGTACTTCCATTCTTTGGATTTCTCGTAGTCGAATATGTCCTTGATGAACATATCTTTGTTCATTACGATGACGGTACCGTCTTGGGCAGTCTCTTGCGTGTCCGCTTGTTTTTGTTTGGCTCCATCGGTGCAAGCATACGTCAGCATGCTTGAGAGGATGAGAGCCGCCATAGCTACAATTTTCTTCATTTTCTTCATTATGAATTTTGTTCGATAATGGTTTTCAGCTCCTTGCCGCTGATTACGCCCGAATGGTGCCATACCGCTTCGCCCTTTCTGAACAGGATGAACGTAGGAACCATCTGTATACGATAGCTTGCAGCCAGTTCTTCGTGCTGGTCTACATCGATTTTTGCGATACGTGCCTTATCGCCGATTTCGCTTTTCAATGTCTCCAGTACGGGGTGCATGGCTTTGCAAGGTCCGCACCAAGTTGCAAAAAAGTCCACTAAAACAGGTTTGTCCGATTGTATTAATTCTTCAAATTTTTCCATAATCTTTTTACGTATTGATGATTAATGATTGTATTCTGCATCGCCGTTAGCTTCGCTTCCTCCTCTTCCGGTAACTGCACTGAGACATGGATGAAAGATATATGCGGCAAAACTAATGACGATATAATTATGTAACAGATAAGTGGAAAAAAAGTTCGTTGCCAATTCCTACTCTTTAATCGTCAGCTCTTTGATGATGTGCGAAGCACCGGCATACTTGTCTATGATGAACAATGTATAGCGGATATCCACACAAGCCGCACGCTGCGAAGAGGGGCGGAAGGCGATGTCGCCCGTCAGACCCTCATAGTTGCGGTCGAATCCCGTGCCTATCAGTTCGCCTTTGGCATTGAAGACCGGACTTCCGGAATTACCGCCCGTATTGTCCGTGTTCACAATGAAGCAGACGGGCATTTCTCCGTTGGGCATGGCATACCGCCCGAAGTCTTTAGCCTGATACAACTGTTTCAGTTTGGCGGGAACCACAAATTCCCAGTTGTCGGGATTTTCCTTCTCCATAGCTCCTTTCAGAGTGGTGTAATACCCGTATTCCACACCGTCGGCAGGCTGATACGGCAATACGCGTCCGTAGGTCAGGCGCAGGGTGGAGTTGGCATCGGGATAGATGGGTGTGCCGGCTGCCTGCTTCATGTCCATCATGCCCTTTACCCATATTTTGTGGGCGGCGTTATAGTTGCGGTTGGCATCCATCATGGCGATGGAGGTCTGCAACAGGCCATCGGTGATGGAATACTTGAACAGCGTCATCCAATCGCTGCCGATTCTATACAGGTTGGGTTTACGGATGAACTTGGCAAAATTCTCCTTATTGCCGAAGATGGAATGCTCGAAGCAGGCATCAATAAACGCGCTGCTGTCTCCCTTGAAGCGTTTGTCGATAACTTTGAAGATACCGATGCGTTGTTCGGCAGGGATATACTCCATGTAGGTCTGCAACATCTTTTTTCCTACAATCCGCTCCACTTCGGGGAAGGGGACCGAGGCGAAATATGCATCGGCGGCTGTCTGCAGGCTGTCGGCTGCGGCTTTTATCCGGGCTTTGTCCTTGCTTTTCAAGGCGGATACAAGGGAGGTGGTGTTTGGAATCTTCATGAAATCGAGTCCCATCACCAATGCTTCATAAATTGCCTGCTGATGGTAGAGGGCGTTGCGGCGATGCTTCACAATGCTGCGTATCTGGTCGAAAGCCTTTTGAAAGGAGCTGTCGTTCAGCGCGCGGCCGCGTGCAAGGAGTTGTTCTTGCTGCGCACGCTTCGTATCCAGCACTTTCAGGCGTACAAGACCTTCGTTCATGCCGATGGCGTTCTTCCAGTAGTTGGCGGATGAGGCATATTTGCTGGCGTAGTGGATGCGCACGGCATCGTCTTTCAGCATTTGTTCCATGAGCGCTTTCTGGCGCACATCGCGTACGTGATGGCGCATGAAGTTGGTGGTCTGCATGCGTTCTTCCACTTCATCGGAAATCATATAGCGCCAGTTGCGTCCGGGAAATCCCATGACAAACGTGAAGTCTCCCTCGCGATAGCCGGCAAGGCTGATGGTGAGGTGTTTCTTTACCCGCAGGGGCACGTTGTCGGGACTATATGCCGCCGGCTGCCCATCCTTATCGGCATAGATGCGGAATAAGGAGAAGTCGCCCGTGTGGCGCGGCCACATCCAGTTGTCCGTATCGGCACCGAACTTGCCGATGGAAGAGGGGGGAGCACCCACCATGCGGATGTCGCTATAGGTGGTCTTGAGAAACAGGTAGTATTTGTTTCCACCGTAGAATGCCTTCAGTTCCGCCTTACGGCCGGCTGCCAGTGTGGTGCCTTGTTCGGAAAGGAAACGGTCGGCTATCATGGCAAGATATTTCGGCGACAGATAATTCGTGCCGTTAGGGTCGGCATCTATCTGTAATTGGGCGTTGACGTAGTCCGTCACGTCCATTATTTCGTCAATGTAGGTAACGGTAAGTCCTTTGCAGGGCAGCTCCTCGTTGCGCGACATTGCCCAAAAACCATCGGTCAGGTAGTCATGTTCCACACTGCTGTGTTGCTGGATGGCTCCGTAGCCGCAATGGTGGTTGGTCAGCACCAATCCTTCTGCCGAGATGACCTCGCCCGTGCAACCGCCGCCGAAATGCACTACCGCATCTTTCAGGGCTATGCCGCCGGGATTGTAGATTTCTTCGGCAGGAATAAGCAGCCCCAGTTCTGTCATGGCTACCTCGTTCTGCCGTTTGAGGTCGGTCAACATCCACATTCCTTCATCGGCGTATGCCGAAAGAATGCCGGATGTAAATAATAATGATAATATGATTCGTTTCATGTGAATATACGTTAGAAAGTGTTTTGAAAGGGGGAGTATTCAGTATACGACTGAATAGGGTTCAATATACGAGTGAATGCCATTCAGTATACGACAGAATGCCATTCACTCGTATCTACTTTTTAGAGGCGTACTCCGTTTATTCGATAATGTTCATTTCTTTTATCAAGTGTCCGCAATCGCCCAGTTTCTCCAAAATGAAGAGCACGTAGCGGATATCCAGCGCGATGCAACGTTGCAGGTTGTTGTCGAAGTTGATGTCACCGCTCAGAGACTCCCAGTTGCCGTCGAACGCGCAACCGATAAGCTCACCTTCACCGTTGATGACGGGACTGCCGGAGTTGCCACCGGTGATGTCGTTGGTCGTCAGGAAGCAGACGGGCATGGTGCCGTCCGCCATGGCGTAGCGTCCGAAGTCCTTGTTGAGGATAAGTTCCTTCAGCTTGGCGAGAACCGTAAATTCGCGGTTTTCAGGATTTTCCTTTTCAAGAATACCGTCTGTGGTGGTGTAGTAGGTATAGTGCACGGCATCGCGCGGACTGTACGATTTTACGTTACCGTAGGTGAGCCGGAGCGTGAAATTGGCATCCGGATAAGACGGCACGGGCAGTTTCATTTCGCCCAAACCGCGGATATATGCCTTGTGCAGCAGTTCCATCCCGTCGCTCAGCGCTTGTTCTTCCATAAGGACGGCTCTCAGTTTCTCTATCTTCGAACGGGAGTATGTCGTGGCAGGGTCTTTCTCAATGGCTTTTGCCGTGGGCTTCTTTATGAATTTGTCCAGGTTGGCACGGCTGGAGAGGATGGAATTGTCGTACACATCGTCTATGAAAGCATTGTAGTCTCCTTTATACTGGTTCCGGATGGTCTGATAGAAGGTGGGCAACTGTTCCGGTTGCAGTTTTTGCGCAAGGGCGGGCAAGATGGCCTTGGCAACGGCACGGTCCACTTCGTGGTCGTAGTCCTTGTTATGGATGCCGTCGAATACTTCTTCCAATTGGGTTTTGGAGGCGGCAAGCAAGGAGTCGTTTTTCTCTTCCAACGCCGTTTTTATCTTGTCCATAATCATGTACGGGCTGCCGAACTCGATGGCACCGTTCAATGCCTCGTACAGGTAGTTGAACTGGCGTGAGACGGGCATCCTTTTGGCAATGATGTCGTCAATCTTGTCTACTACGCCTTCGTATTCGGGTTTGCCTTTGGCAAATTGGGCGAATTTCTTTTCCTGTTCTGCCTTGGTACCCAACACATCGTTGTCGATGATTGCCTTGTTCATACCGATGGAGTTTTTCCAATAGTTGCTGCTTCCGGCAAATTTGCTGGCATACTGGATGCGGGTCTTGTCGCTGGCATCCATGTATTTGCGCAAAACTTCAAGGCGGACGCCGCGCATGTCAATCATGGCTTGGTTGTCTGCTTCCATGCGCTCCTTCACTTCCGATTGGGTAAGATAACGGCTGGTTCTGCCGGGGAAACCCATAATCATGGCATAGTCATTCTCTTTCAATCCCTTGATGGAAATGGGCAGGAACTTCGGGGTCTTCAAGGGGACGTTGGCTGCATTGTATTCAGCCGGTTCGCCGTTGGCATCGGCATAGATGCGGAACATGGAGAAGTCGCCCGTGTGGCGCGGCCACATCCAGTTGTCCGTTTCGCCGCCGAATTTGCCTACCGAGGAGGGAGGAGCGGCAACCATGCGGACATCGCTGTACACTTTGTAATAAAACAGGTAGAATTTGTTTCCTGCATAGAAAGGCAGTGCTCTTGCCTCGATGCCGGGTTTGCCTTTCAAATCACTCTTTTCCAGTTCTTCTTTGGCAAGTTTGCCGAGGAATGGGGCGGTGAGTGCATTCACTTCCGTCACTTCTCCGGACTTGACTTTCTCGTTTACAAGGTCGGTGATGTCTACGATGCGATGCACGAAACGAAACTTCAATCCCGGGGTAGGAAGCTCCTCGCTGCGGTTCTTTGCCCAAAAACCGTCTGTCAGGTAGTCGTGTTCTACCGAACTGTGCTGTTGGATGGCACCGTAGCCGCAGTGGTGGTTGGTGAGGATAAGTCCTTCCGGTGAGACGATCTCTCCGGTACAGCCGCCTCCGAAAATGCCTACGGCATCTTTCAGCGATACGCCGTTCGGGTTGTACAAGGCATCGGCTTCGAGTTTCAATCCCTGTTTTTTCATCATGTCGATGGAATTCTGCTGCTTCATCAGTTGAAGCAGCCACATCCCTTCGTCTGCACGTGCGGAGCAGACTGCCAATGCGGCAATAACCGCAATCAAATACTTTGTTGGTTTCATTCTTCTTATTTTTAATTTGCTGTATGGTTTTTATTTGAATTTTCCTTCCCTGATAGCTTCCATGATATTGGCGGGCGGACGTTGGTTCAGCAACTCTTGTTTCATGAAATCCATGTAAGGAGCCACGTGCCGGAAGTATTTCCGGTATCCGGCGCAGAGGTAGTTCAGCCCGGGTTCGCCGTTTGCGGTATGTGCAAAACGGTTTTTGGGACATTCACCGTTGCAGGCAAACAACCATTCGCACTCTTGGCACTGGGTGGGGAGTGACTTTTGTTTCATCAGCCCGAAGGCTTGCTGCCGGTCGCCATACATCATTTCGACCAATGTTTTCTGGTGGATATTTCCTAATTTATACTCCGGAAACACAAAGTGGTCACAGGCATATACGTCACCGTTGAACTCCATTACACCGGCGTGGCCGCAGGTCTTTGCCAGGGTGCATACGCCCGGTTGCTCGCCTATCCAGTTGGCAAGGGTGGAGTCGAAGAGTTGGATATAGTAAGTCCCTACATCTTGTTTCACCCATTCGTCGAACAGGGTACAGAGGAAGTCACCCCACTGCTCCGGGCTGACGGAGAAGTCTGCCAGTTCCGAAACTTTCTCCTTGTCCGCCAGCGAGGCAAGGTGGCGTCCGTCCTGATGGGGGGTAATCCGTTCTACGATAGGGGCGAACTGGATGTAGCGGGCGCCGATTTCCTTGAAGAAGTTGTAGAAGTCGAGCGGATAGTCGGCATTGAAGTCGTTTACCACCGCCATGGCATTCCATTCCACACCATGCTTTTTCAGCAGGTTGATGCCCTGCATCACTTTGACAAACGACGGTTTTCCGAGCCTGTTTTTGCGGTATTCGTCATGAAATTCCTGCGGGCCGTCGATGGACACACCCACCAGCCAATTGTTCGCTTTGAAGAACTCGCACCATTCATCGGTGAGCAACGTGCCGTTTGTTTGTATGCAGTTGTCGATGGTCCGTCCGTTGGCATGCTTTTTTTGCAGTTCCATCGCTTTTTTATAGAAAGCCAGCGGGCGCATCAAGGTCTCCCCGCCATGCCAGGTGAACAGCACCTGCGGCATCGTCTGCGAGTTGATGTATTCTTCGATGAACTTCTCCAGCAGTTCATCGCTCATCACGTGTTTAGGATTGTTTACATACAGTTTGGATTTCTCCAGATAATAACAATAATCGCATGCCAGATTACATACCGCCCCTACGGGCTTGAGCATCACATACAGAGGTTTGGCAAAAGGAGCATAGGTTGACATGTATATTTCTCCGATTTTTATTGTTTATAATTGTGCAAAAATACGTAAACCAATTGAAAATACCTTTCTTTCTATCCGGTTTATAAGGAATATTAATACCTTTGCAGCGTGTAATTCATAAATCGTTTCCTGCATGATTAGAATGAATGTAAACTATATTTTGCCTTTTTTGTTGTTGCTTGTCTCTTTCAGTTCATGTAGTCGTAAATATAAGATTGAAGGAAGTTCTTCGGTGACCAGTCTTGACGGTAAGATGCTATTTCTCAAAGCACTGCAAGACGGGCAGTGGGTGACGGTTGATTCGTCGGAGGTGGTTCACGGGCTTTTCTCGATGAAAGGCGGAGCCGATTCCGTGATGATGGTAACCCTTTATATGGACGATGAGGGAATTATGCCGCTTGTATTGGAAGACGGAAAGATAGAGGTGTCCATCTCGAATACGCAGTTGGCTGCGAAAGGTACGTTGCTTAATGACCGCTTGTATGAATTTATAGAGAAACGGAACGCCTTGGAACTACAGATAGAAGAACTTGACCGTAAGGAAGCGCGTATGGTGCTGGACGGAGCCAATCTGGAAGATGTCCGTAAGGAATTGGAGCAAGAGAGTAAAAATCTTATAAACGAAATGAACACCTATGTGAAGCAGTTCATCATTGATAACTATGAGAATGTTTTAGGACCGAGTGTATTCATGATGATGTGCAGTACATTACCGTATCCTATCATCACTACTGAAATAGAGGATATTATGAGAACCGCTCCATTGTCATTCAAGCAAAACCAACTGGTAAAGGATTTCCTCTCGAAAGCCAAAGAGAACAAGCAGTTGATTGAAGAGCACCAACGTGCCGCGCAAAATGCGTCCGATACTTCCCTGAATTAACTTCGGAATTCGCTATTTCTATCTGTCCTGGTCCTCGTTCTTCACCATTCCCTTATATTGTGCGGGCAAAGCGCTTTCTACGGCTGAATATGCTTCTGCCATAGTTGTTTTGACATTCTCTGCTCCTTGCCCTTTGGGGGCAATCGGTTCATGGATGGTCAGTATCATGCGGTGACGGTGTATCCACTTGCCCGTGCGGGGAAGTATCTCGAATGAACCGTCGATGGTGACAGGCACCACCGCCAATTGCAACTCGTCTGCCAGTTGGAAAGCTCCCCGCTTGAAATACCCCATGTGTCCGGTGAATGTGCGTGCCCCTTCGGGGAATACCACCAATGATACCCCGTCTTTTAAAGAAGCTTCCGCCTGCCGCATCGTAGCCAACACTTTCTTAGGACTGGAACGGTCCACAAAGATGTGTCCGGCGCTTTCGCAAGCCTTGCCTACGAAGGGGATTTTACGCAGGCTTTTCTTCATCATCCATTTGAAGTTTCTTCCCAGGAAACCGTAAATCAGGAATATGTCGAAAGCCCCTTGATGATTGGGGACAAAGACGTAGGAAGTGTGCTTGTGAATTTTCTCCCGTCCGTTTATCTTTACCGGAATAAGCAGCAGGAGACAAATCAGTTGCGACCATATTTTCCCCGGATAATATCCCCAGAAATGAGCGCCACCCAATAATGAACCGATAATTGTGGTCAGTGCGGTAAGAATGGTCAACACCAACAAAATAGGCAGTGCGAAACAAATCTGGTAGATGGCATAGAGTATCTTCATGGGGCTTGGATTTTATTGCCACAAAGATAGCCCTTTTTTGCATTTTGTCACCCTTTCCCGCTAACTAATTTTATGACGGTGATTTCAGGCCATGCGCCGAAGCGGAAAGGCAGTCCTACGTAGCCGATACCGACATTGACATACAGGGCGCGGTTGCCTTCGTAGTACATGCCGGTCCATTCCGGATAGATGAGTGAGGCCAGCGAGCGTCCGAACAGTTCCATCTGCATGGCATGTGTATGTCCGGAAAGGGTTAGTTCTATCTCGGATTCCGGTAATACTTCACGCCGCCAGTGGGTAGGGTTATGGCTGAGCAGAACACGGAACATGCTTTCCGTGCCTTGTATGGCTTTCGGAAGGTCGGCGAATTGCGAGAAGGGCGGTTCGCCATCGTTCTCCACACCTATCAATGCTATGCTGTCGCCCTTATGATACAGAATGGCGTGTTCGTTATTCAACGTTTTCCAACCCATATTTTTTTGTTGTTCTATTAAATATTGCAGGTTGGCAACCTCTTCTTTCTTGCTGCGCCAGCGGTAATAGGTTCCGTAGTCGTGATTGCCCAGAACGGAATATACTCCGGCGGGGGCATGAAGCCGGGAAAGCGTCTCTTTGAAACCGTCCAGTTCGTGGCTTTGCTGATTGACCAGGTCGCCGGTAAAGATTATGAGGTCTGCTTCCTGTTCGTTGACCAGGTTGACCAACTGCCGGACGGCTTCCGGTTTTCCTTGCCAACTGCCTATATGGATGTCCGACAACTGAAGGATACGGTAACCGTCAAATCCTTTGGGAATGTTTTCCGACCGGTATTCTACATTCTTCACCTCGAAATGTGTGATGCCCGCCACGGCCCCGTATAGGATATTGGCAAAACAGAGTGTTCCCACTATCAGACCGAGGAGCGTGTAAGGAAGCCGGTGGACTACAAAAGGAGAGCGGGGTTTCCTGAAAGGTGTACGAAAGATGATGAACGAGAGGAATCGGCAGACTCCCCGCATCATTATGCCAAGCAATGAGCAGAGCATAAACGCGCTCTTCGGAGCGGCAAACAGCATTGTCGCCACTGCCAATCTGCCGATGCCTTGCGCGTGATGTGAAAGTGCATTGTCGCCTGTCATATAGATGTAATACATATATATACCTGCCAGTACAATGGTAGGAAGCCAATATGCCGTGCGCCAGATGATGTTACGGGTTTTTCTCGCGATGTACACCAGGTAGATGTACATATCCGGTAAAAGCAGGCATAAGATGAGTATGAGCGTTATTCGGTGCATATATCTTCCAGTTCTTCAATGTTCTTTTTAATATTGTCGAGATGTTTGTAGACCATTTTCTTGTAGATGAAATAGATAACTATGGCATCCCCGATGGCGAAACATCCCAATAAAATGATTTGTATGCCGAGAGGCATCGTATGGAAATCCATTGCCCAATAGACCAGTGCGGTGAAGAGGATTGCCCAAATAGCCGCTGCCCATACCTCATAGCGGGTCCAGCCACGGAATGTGTTCATACGACGGCTCACTTCGGCTACGGACATTTCGTCTACCCGGGTGTTCTTGTTCCAGAGATAGACTTTCCTGTCCCACCATATACCGCCGAGGATAGAGACAGCGATGAAAGCCAGGAATACGATATTCTTGTTTTGCAGGTATTCGTTACAGCCGAAGGCAGGCAACAGGCACCCTATCAGCACGAGAACAGCCAGAGCTATCACACCTGCTCCAATCGAGAAGCGTTGCAGGCGTATAATACGTTCCAGGCTGTGCCGTGTGCTCCTCTTATAATTTGCAATCAATTCCTTTATCTGTCGTTCGTCGGCAATAGATGTCTTTTGCAATTGTGCACCCAATGCGTTCCATGATTTTTTCAGTTCATCCAGTTCCATATATTATTTCTCCTTATTCATTTTTTTCAGTTTGTCTTTGATGCGGTTGAGTTTGGTAGCTACATTGGTTAGGGTCAGTCCGGTAATCTCTGCAATCTCCTCATAGCTTTTTTCTTCCAGATAGAGCAGGATGATAGACTTCTCCAACTGTCCCAGCCGGTTTATCATCCGGTAGAGTTGGCGTAACATGGCTTGCGTCTCATCGGCTTCTTCGCTGCGGTCGGCTTCCTGTGTCAGGGTCACAATCTCAGGGATGTTCTTCTCTTTCCGTATAAAGCTGATGCAGGTATTCAAGGCGATACGGTAAATCCATGTCGAAACTTTACATTCCCTTCTGAATTTAGGGAACGCTTTCCAGATGTTGAGCACTACTTCCTGATACAGGTCGCTGAGAGTCGCGTTTGGGGTAGTATACAGGTAGCATACCTTATAGATTACGCGCTCATACTCCCGTATGACGGACATAAACTCTTGTTCTACGTTTTCCATTGTCTATTCTTTCTCGCTTTATTTAGTTTGTCGTGGCAGGAGTCGGAAAATCACACTTGCCAACGGATAAGGTTCTATTCTAATCCTGTAAGAAACCTTCGCATTTCCTCCACCGGCATACCGCGTCGGCGGGCATAATCCTCCAATTGGTCTTCACCTATTTTGCCTATGGCAAAATAGTGCGCCTGAGGATGCGAGAACATCAGACCGCAGACGGAAGCGTGTGGGTACATGGCTCCGTTTTCGGTGAGTGTGATACCTATCCGTTTCATATCCAGCAGTTCGTCCAGTATGAAGTTTACGGATTGGTCGGGCAGGGAAGGATAACCCACTGCGGGGCGGATACCCTGAAACTTCTCCATCAACAAGTCCGGAATGGAAAGCGATTCATCCGGAGCATATCCCCAAGCCGTCTTGCGCACATATTCGTGCATCTTTTCCGTTGCCGCTTCGGCAAGTCGGTCTGCCAAGGTTTGAACGAGCAGATGCTTATAAGGGTCCTCTTTGTAGTATTCTTTGCTCTCCACACTGATGGAAGATGCGAACAGGCCTATTGTATCCGCCTTTCCGGATGAAAGCGGTCGTATGAAATCGCTCAGGCATAGAAACGGGCTTCCGTCCGGATGGGGTGTTTGCTGGCGGAGCAGGGGGAATGGCGTATCCTCGATAATAAGATTATCCCCTTCGGCATTGGCACGGCACAACCTGTAGATACATCGAACCGCAAGAACCTCATCCAACCGGTTGAGCATTCTGTTGGCTTCCTTAAACAGCTGCATCGCTTCGGCGGCTTTTGCACGCTCTTCTTGTGGAAAAGCGGCAAGCCACAGGGCACGGCAAGAGTCGCACCCATGAATATTGGCGATTGCCGCAAACTTGGGTTGAAAGCCCCAGGCGTGGAAAAAATAGATCCAGTTGATGTAGGGACTTACCTCGTGGACTGTATAATGAATGATGGGCAAGAGGGGGATGATTTCAGATTTTAAAATTCAGATTTCTGATTTTATAAGTTATAATCCAAATATCTGAAATCAGAAATTTGAATTTTGAAATCTCAACTCTTCTCCCCGATAAGCATCATCTACCGTATCGCCGTTATAGATAAGGTGCCCGTTGGCAAAGGTCTTTTCTACTTTCCAGTTGAAGGTATGTCCTTCCAAAGGACTCCAGCCGCATTTGCTTAAAATCTTATCGGTGGTGACTTCCCAGGGAGAGCCGGGGCGCACCAGTACTAAGTCCGCCTGATAGCCTTCGCGGATATAGCCGCGTTGGCAAATACCGTATATCCGGGCAGGTGCATGGCACATTTTCTGAACAAGAGTCTCCAATGAGAATACTCCTTCGTCCACCAGCTCCAACATGCTGACGAGGGAGAACTGTATCATAGGCATGCCGGACATTGCTTTCAGTGCTCCACCCTCTTTTTCGCTCAGCAGATGCGGGGCGTGGTCGGTAGCAATGACATCAATCAGTCCGGAATTGACGGCAGCCCGCAGAGCTTCACGGTCTGCTTTCCGTTTAATGGCAGGATTACATTTTATACGCGCACCCAAACCGTTGTAATGCGTCTGCGTAAAGAGCAGATGCGCCACGCATGCTTCGGATGTAATATTCTTGTTCTCCAAAGATTCGTCACTGAACAGTTGCAACTCTTTGGCCGTGGATACGTGCAGGATGTGCAAGCGTGCCCCGGCAATCTTTGCCAGACGGACAGCCAGTTCGGAGGAAGCATAACAGGCTGCGGTAGAGCGGATGCCGGAGTGGGAGTTGACAGGAACATCGTCCTCTCCTTTGTATTTGTCCTTGTATTTCTCGATGTTGGCTTTTATTATCTCCTGGTCTTCGCAATGGGCGGCAATCAGCATGTCCGTGCCGTTGAATATCTTCAGCAGGCTGTTCATCTTGTCCACCAACATATTGCCGGTGCTGGAACCCATGAACAGTTTGATGCCACAAACGCGGTGTTTGTCCAGTTTGTCAAATTCCGTGTAGTTGTCGTTGGTGGCGCCGAAATAGCAAGAGTGATTGACGATACATTTTTCGTTCAGCAAGTCGAACTTGGCATTCAGGGCATCCAACGTTACGGTCAGCGGATTGGTGTTGGGCATGTCCATAACGGAGGTGACGCCACCGGCTGCTGCTGCACGGCTTTCTGTCAGGATGTCCGCTTTATGGGTAAGTCCCGGGTCGCGGAAGTGTACATGGTCATCAATGATGCCGGGCAGCAGGTAGCAACCTGTCGCATCAATCACTTCTTCGCAGGGGGCGGAAAGAGGTTTCTGGTGGGTCAACACTTCGGCAATGCGTCCGTTTTCTATTACTACCGAACCTTGAACGGACTGGCCTTCGTTGACAATCGTTGCGTTATGTATCAGTGTCCTTTTCATACCTTAATCTTTTAAATTTGGAAATTTGTGAAACCAACTGTTCCATTTCAACCGGATGACTCCGAACACGGCTTCTCCGAAAATACTGCTGTTCATTTTGGATGTTCCCAATTCCCGGTTGATGAAGATGACCGGCACTTCCTTTACATTCGCTCCGCACTTGTAGGCGGTGAATTTCATTTCTATCTGGAAAGCATAGCCTTTGAAGCGAATGCCGTCCAGATTGATTGTCTGTAAAACCTTGCGGCGGTAACAGACAAAACCGGCTGTAGTGTCGTGTATGGGCAGTCCCGTGATGATCCGTACATACTTGGATGCGAAATAAGACATCAGCACACGTCCCATAGGCCAGTTTACTACATTCACACCACTCACATAACGCGAACCGATAGCCACATCCGCTCCCTCTGCGGCACAAGCCTGATAGAGGCGTGGCAGGTCTTTGGGGTTATGGCTGAAGTCGGCATCCATTTCGAATATGTATTCATAGTCGCGTTGCAACGCCCATTTAAATCCGGCTATATAGGCTGTGCCCAATCCTAACTTCCCTTTGCGTTCCACCATAAACAGGCGGTCGGGAAATTCGTGTTGTAACTCTTTGACGATAGCGGCAGTGCCGTCGGGCGAACCGTCTTCGATGATAAGTATGTGAAATCCGTGTTCCAAAGCAAAAACGGCACGAATGATATTCTCGATGTTCTCCCGTTCGTTGTAGGTGGGGATAATGACGATGCTGTCTGATATCTGCATATTTGTTGAAAATAAGAGAGTTATTAAAATTAATTTATATCATAGACTATCTGTCGCTCATGGCGTAGTAAAGAGCAGAAATTTTTTTGCTATGCTCTGAGTGGCAGGCAGTATAAGACAATTAATCATTAATACTTAATATAGGCTTGTTTAATGGGAACAAATGTAGTGCTTTTCTGTTACTCACAGATAAAACAAAAGGATTATTTATGTATTTTTG
This sequence comes from uncultured Bacteroides sp., assembly GCF_910578895.1. Classification (GTDB taxonomy): domain Bacteria; phylum Bacteroidota; class Bacteroidia; order Bacteroidales; family Bacteroidaceae; genus Bacteroides. The sequence goes on along the minus strand of NZ_CAJTSC010000025.1, from coordinate 9,624 downwards.
CAACGAAAAATTCCCTATGGAACGCACGCAAGTTCCACAATTTGTCGGATTTTTTTATTTGTGCGGATAGGAATAGGCTGTAGGGACTAAAAAAGACAATCAATGATTATTACCGAACTACAACAACGATATGCCGCCCATCCCAATGTAGAAGGCGTGTGTCGGCTGCTGAAGGACAATTCTGTCCGCCACCTTTATTGCAGTGGTCTGTGCGCTTCCGCCGCTTCCCTGTTTTCATCCGCATTAGTGCAGCGGGCGGGATGTCCGTTTGTCTTTATTCTCGGCGATTTGGAAGAAGCCGGATATTTCTATCACGACCTGACACAGATTTTGGGAACCGAACGGGTGCTGTTTTTTCCTTCCTCTTTTCGCCGTGCCATAAAATACGGGCAGAAAGATGCCGCCAACGAAATTCTCCGCACGGAAGTGTTGAGCCGCTTGCAGAAAGGAGAGGAAGAACTCTACATCGTTACCTATCCGGATGCGCTGGCAGAGAAAGTCGTTTCCCGTAAGGAGTTGGGAGATAAAACCTTGAAACTCCATGTGGGCGAAAGGGTGGATATGGATTTCGTCACGGAAGTGTTACGTAGCTATGATTTTGAGTTTGTTGACTATGTGTACGAGCCCGGACAATATGCCGTGCGTGGCAGCATCATCGATGTCTTTTCTTTTTCGTCCGAGTTTCCTTTCCGTATTGATTTCTTTGGAGATGAAGTGGAGAGTATCCGTACTTTCGAGGTGGAGAGCCAGCTTTCCAAAGAGAGGAAAACCGATATTGTCATCGTTCCCGATTTGAGCCATAACCTGGAAAAAGGGGGAAGTGGCGGAATGGTCTCGTTTCTGGATTTCCTCCGTCCGGATACATTGCTGGCAATGCGTGATTTTCTTTGGTTGCGCGAGCGTGTTCAGATTGTTCGCGACGAGGCACTTACCGCACAGGCAATTGCCGCCCGCGAAGCCGAAGACAACGGTTCGATTTCGTTGGAAGGCAAATTGATTGACGGTGGCGAGTTTACGTTGCGTGCCCTCGATTTCCGCCGCATGGAGTTTGGTACGAAGCCTACCGGAACGCCGGATGCGACCGTGGCATTCAGTACCACCGCACAACCTATCTTCCATAAGAAGTTCGACTTGGTGGCGGAAAGTTTCCACGATTATCTTGCCCGCAATTATACCCTCTATATATGCAGCGACAGCCTGAAACAAACCGAACGTATCCGTGCTATTTTCGAGGACCGGGGCGATAACATTTCCTTTACACCCGTTGAGCGCACCTTGCACGAGGGGTTTGCCGACGACACGATGCGTTTCTGCATCTTTACCGACCACCAGCTGTTCGACCGTTTCCATAAATACAATCTGAAGAGCGATAAAGCCCGTAGCGGCAAGGTGGCGCTGAGTCTGAAAGAACTGAACCAATTTACACCCGGTGACTACGTGGTGCATACCGATCACGGTGTAGGACGCTTCACCGGACTGGTACGCATCCCCAACGGCGATACGACGCAGGAAGTGATGCGGTTGGTCTACCAGAATGAAGATGTGGTTTTTGTCTCCATTCACTCTTTGCACAAAGTTTCCAAGTATAAAGGAAAAGAGGGCGAAGCGCCCCGTCTCAACAAGTTGGGAACCGGTGCGTGGGAGAAGTTGAAAGATCGTACCAAGACCAAGATTAAGGACATAGCCCGCGACCTGATAAAACTCTATTCGCAACGGCGTGAAGAGAAAGGCTTTCAGTACAGCCCCGACAGTTTCTTGCAACGGGAATTGGAAGCGTCCTTCATTTACGAGGATACTCCCGACCAGAGCAAAGCGACCGCCGATGTAAAGGCGGATATGGAAAGCGCCCGTCCTATGGATCGCTTGGTATGTGGCGATGTAGGTTTCGGAAAGACAGAGGTTGCCGTGCGTGCCGCTTTCAAGGCGGTGGCGGACAATAAGCAGGTTGCCGTCCTTGTGCCTACTACCGTTCTTGCCTATCAGCACTTCCAGACCTTCAAGGATCGTCTGAAAGGGTTGCCTTGCCGTGTGGAATATTTGAGCCGTGCCCGTACGGCGGCACAAACCAAAGCCGTTGTCAAGAGTCTTGCAACCGGTGAGGTGAATATACTTATCGGTACTCACCGCATTTTAGGAAAAGACGTAAAGTTCAAGGACCTCGGCTTGCTGATTATCGACGAAGAACAGAAGTTCGGTGTCTCTGTCAAAGAGAAGCTCCGCCAGCTCAAGGTGAACGTGGATACCCTGACCATGACCGCCACGCCCATTCCCCGTACCTTGCAGTTCTCCCTCATGGGTGCGCGCGACCTGAGTGTCATCCAGACGCCGCCCCCCAACCGTTATCCCATTCAGACGGAAGTACATACTTTCGGTGACGAGATTATCACCGATGCCATCAACTTCGAAATGAGCCGCAACGGACAGGTGTTTTTCGTAAACAACCGCATTTCCAACCTTGCGGAACTGAAAGCGATGATAGAGCGAAACATTCCCGATTGCCGCGTCTGTATCGGTCACGGGCAAATGGAGCCTGCCGAACTGGAGAAGATTATCCTCGACTTTGTCAATTACGATTATGATGTACTGCTTGCCACCACCATTATAGAGAGTGGCATCGACATACCGAATGCCAATACCATTATCATCAACCAGGCACAGAATTTCGGTTTGAGTGATTTGCACCAGATGCGTGGACGTGTGGGACGCAGCAATAAGAAAGCTTTCTGTTATCTTCTGGCTCCCCCCTTGTCCTCGCTTACGCCGGAAGCCAAGCGCCGCTTGCAGGCTATCGAGAACTTCTCCGACTTGGGCAGCGGCATCCACATTGCCATGCAAGACCTCGATATCCGTGGGGCGGGCAATATGCTTGGTGCGGAGCAAAGCGGCTTCATTGCCGACTTGGGGTATGAAACTTATCAGAAGATACTCTCCGAAGCCGTACGAGAACTCAAGACTGACGAGTTTGCCGACCTTTATGCCGAAGAGTTGAAAGGTGACGGTACCATCAGCGGCGAACAGTTTGTAGATGAATGCCAGGTGGAAAGCGATCTTGAGTTGCTGTTGCCCGCCACATACGTCACCGGCAGTAGCGAGCGCATGTTGCTCTATCGGGAATTGGATGGGCTGCTGTTGGATAAGGATGTAGATGACTTCCGTGCCCGTCTTGAAGACCGATTCGGACCTGTTCCCCCCGAAACGGAAGAGTTGCTTCGCATCGTCCCCCTGCGCCGCCTTGCCGCCCGCCTGGGAGTGGAGAAGGTGTTTCTGAAAGGTGGTCGTATGACGCTGTTCTTTGTCTCCAATCCCGACAGCCTTTACTATCAAAGCCGGGCATTCGGCAAGGTCATTGCTTATATGATGCAATATACCCGCCGCTGCGACCTGCGCGAACAGAACAACAAGCGGAGCATGGTGGTGAAGGATGTCACTTCCGTAGAGGGAGCTGTGGCGGCATTGCAGGAGATTGTGGCGATACAAATGGAGGAGTGAGTGAATTTTTGAAATAAAGGTTCTGTATATTTGCTCTTTTGAAACATTCTTTTTAATTTTGTGTAAACCAAATGTTTGTTGTATGAAATCCCTGAATGAATATATTGAAATAATAAAGAAATGTAGCGATGTGCTACGTTCTTATTTTGGGGTTACTTCTCTGCGCATTTTCGGTTCAGTTGCCCGTAACGAACAGAAAGAGCATAGCGATGTGGATGTTTGTGTAGATATGAAACCAAATCTGTTTTTGCACGTTGAGTTAAAGAGATTCTTGGAGGAACAATTAGGATGTCCGGTCGATGTAGTTCGCATCCATAAGAATATGAATGATTTTCTCAAAAAATAGATAGAAAAAGATGGAATCCTTATCTCCCTATAAGAAAGAAATCGCTTTGGGTATCCTGAAGCAGATAGAGCAGGCTATTCTACGCTTGCAGGAGAGAACGGTGAATATACATAGCATTAGGATTGTTGAAGAATAATAATAAGAAGGGTTGATGCTTTTTACTCTATCTGCTTGATTATCTTTTTCTTCTATTGTGAATTTCTTAACTCATCAATAAGTTCTTCAAGAATATAACCGTCACTCATCAGTTGCAAACCATATTTGGGGTCAGACAGTTGCTGATAGACTTTAGTCGTGTAAAACAGGTCAAGGGCTCGCTCTGCGTCAATTTGCAAAGCGTCAGCCAACAACATGATTATCCGGCTCTGTTTACGCCAAAGTACTGTATCTCTCATAATCAATCTTCCATTTTTAGTGTTTCAGACGAAATAAATGACAAGTACCTATTTACAATGTCTTGGTTCAAGATGCAAATCTGATGATTTACTTCTTTATATCTTAACTGCCCCAGTGCTTGTTCTGCTGTGATAATGCCGTTCTCATAGTCTTCAACGGTGTCAATGACATTATCATTCGCGATGCCCCCTTCTACTATGTCATATTGCTGCTGCATCGCACCGCCTCTTCGACAATCCACCACATATTCTAGCCATTCAAGGTCATAGGATTCAAATATCTTAATACGAAAGACGGCAGACTTGACAGTATTGTAGTCAAACGAATAGGTCGTTAAAATGGGTTGGGCGTTCCGTCCTTTTCTTTCCGCGATTGTTCTTGCCCATGATTCCGCTTGTATTCGCAGTTTGGTAAGATAAAACCCTTGACCGAAATCCACTTTCTTCCTGCCTAATTTTACAAGTGGTGTTGGAACATGCACATAAGATCCATGAAATAGTGTAATCATGCTTCTTTCTCCCAATTTAATAGTGTTTCGCAAATGTCATCGGCTACCCAGTCCAGGCTTTGGGTATGAAGGTCTTCATATTTTCTTATCAAACGGCGATGTATTAATCCCTGCTTCTGTAGTCTGTCGTGCATCTCCTTACCAGAGATACACAATTTGCGGGCACCGCTCTCTATCGCCATAACAGCGAAATGAATGCGTTTGTATGTTTCATTATTTGTATAGCTCATACTCTCTGTTTTTCTGAATTTTATTATCACTTGTAAAATTACGATATTTTCATCAATAAATAGCTGTTATTTCTATATTTTTGTAGATGATAAGCTGTATTTGGTAAACTGATAATAAAATCTTTACTTATGGGAACATTAGGCTGTATCAACGATATGTTGCAACGGGATAAGGAGAATCGTACGCTCCGTAAACTGAACAGGGAGCGGATGCGAGGGCACTATAATTATCTTGTGGAAAAAGGAAAAGGTACGGAACGGCGTTCCGATGTCTCTATCGAGCAACTGGAAGATATACGTAAGAATATTGCCGAAAAGGAGCGTTCGGACCAAGTGTTCCTGCGTAGGGCTTATCTTTTTCTTATACTGTGCTTTACGGTGGTGTTCTTGTTGGGCTAGTTCTGTTACCGGTTGTTTGGTGGTGGTTTTACGTGATGATCTAATTAGGAATATCCCTAAAAAAGTAATCCTGCCATTAGCAGCCGTTCTTTTGTATTCAACTTTTCCATCTGACCGATATAATCCATGAGCGTTAAACATACCGGTTTTGCTTATCTAAGTGTCTGTCGTATAAAAATAGCATTATTATTAATTTCCGTACAAGCCACAAGCATGTATTCTGAAGGAACATATATGGTGTCTCCAATCGCAACAATCGGTAGTGGAATATTTATATTTCCGGAAAAACTCCACTCTTTTCCATCGGTATTGCGCCTTAATCTACGCGATATTATCCAAGGGCCAAAGGTAGAGCGTAGAAATGAATAGTCAGACTTAAAGCAAATTACGTCCGGCAGTTCGATGCTGGCAGTATCATCTATTGAAATTATTGTATGCTCTCCCCACCAAATCAAAGTGTCCTGAACTTCTTTGGGCAAATCGGAATATACAACTTTTTCGCCATTACTGTAATCTATGGAACGAGTGCATCCGGAACAAATGCCAATCGCTCCGAAGGTTATAACGCCTATTACTTTCTGCCACTGTTTCATAATTATCTAAACTATGAATTGATCCATCATTTGCCGTATTTCTTTTTCAGATATTCCCTGAGTTTCGGAGAATCTTTGCCTTGATACACACGGTTGCGGTCGAATACCGTCCAACTGTCACCATCCGGAAAGTCGATTTTTTCGAAGCTGGCCGCATCTGCCCCAGGAATAATGGAGTCCTGACAGAATACGTGTATGTCATCTTTCCCGTAATTAAAGTCTCCACTACTCAGTGCTTTTTTCTTGCCATAACGATATGACGAAACGGGAACGGGGATGAATGTCTTTGGATTTGCTCCGACAAGCATTTTATTGTCCCACCACACATGATATTTGTCTTTATACCAGTTTCGCTCTATTTGCTCAAATGATTTAACATCAGCATTGGGAAGAATATGAAAATCATAATCATAGATGTTTATGCCATCAGAATACATGCCACCTAAATTTTTTAATTTAGTGTAGTCTCGTATCTGTGTAGGCACTGCACCCTTATAAGCCCTATGTTTATCCTGGCCTATATAAAAACCAACTTCTCTGAATGTAGCCGGGTCAGCACCGGGTACTTCCTTTTCCATAAAGAACACCCTTTTATTATCCGCAGCATAGCATCCTGATAATCCACGTTGTTTAGTGCCTATATCTATCTGATGGAATGAGCTATAGTCAATGTCCGGTATAATGCTTCCATTCAAGTAGTATCCATTATTTCGATCTTTTGCCCACGATGTTTTCCAGTCATCAGCATCTCCTAATAATTTGAACGAGTGTTTATCACTTACATTCAACCGCTTCCCTTTCCAGAAATAATCATTTGAATCTTCAGCAAAATAATAGGTATGAACTTTGAAGGTTGCAGGGTCGGCATTTTCTACCAACTCTCCCGAAAGAAAGACATGGATATTGTCAGACGCATACCAATCTTTTAGAACACGGAACGAACCGCCCTCTGCCCCTTTTATTATATCGCCCCGGTAGAAAGCGTGTGTTTTGTCGCGACCATAATCATCATTTAGTTCTTCAAAAGTCTGTGGGTCGGCATCAACCGCCCGCGAATTATGCCCGTTACCCTCGTTCCATGTGTGCCATGTCACTTTCTTACCGTCATTTTCATATCCGACGGTGCATGATGCGAGAACCAACGAGATGAAAATCGTTAAAGGTAATATCTTATAAGTCTGTATTCCTCGTGCCATAGTCGATGCTTGCGTATTTAGTGGGTAACATGTAACTAATTGCCTTAATTTACACGAAATTACGCATTTTACTTGAAAGAATTGCGATTTGGGCGTAGAAATAATTTAGAATCTAATGATTTGTGTTATAGAGACAACGAAAAAACTACCATTATAATTTGCAAGAACTTATAAACTCTAAAAAATCTTGAATTTATCATTTTTTATCTCCCATACACAACTTACATTTTGGTTCGATGTCGTAATTTTGCGGCAGAATAAAAAAGAAAGAATATGGAATTACTAAGTTCTTTACTATTTATGCTCAATGAGATGTCTCCATATATTCTGTTGGGCTTTTTTATCGCAGGAGTTATGCACGCATTTATTCCACAGCAAACCTTCGCGCGCCATCTTGCCGGTACAGGTTGGAAATCGGTTGTCAAGTCGGCAATAATAGGCATTCCTTTGCCTCTTTGCTCGTGTGGAGTATTGCCAACCGCAATCGCTATGCGCCGGAACGGAGCTTCCAAAGCGGCTTCGACCTCTTTTCTTATCTCCACGCCGCAAACCGGCGTAGACAGTATTGCCGCTACATGGTCGCTGTTAGGACCTGCTTTCGCTCTCCTTCGTCCGCTGGCAGCATTGATTACTGCCGTATTGGGCGGGATAGCGGTCGGAAAATCGGAAACAAGAACCGAGGAGAAATCCTGCCGAATGGAAGATACGGCATCCAATGAAACGGAAACCATTACCCGTAAATGCTTGGATGCCTTGCGCTATGGGTTTATTGATCTTGTGGGAAGCATTGGCGGATGGCTCGTGACGGGATTGGTTATCGCTGCCCTGATTACGGTATATGTCCCTGCCGATTTCTTTTCCGTCCTCGGCAGCAAGCCGTTTTTATCGATGATTACCGTACTGGTTATCGCCGTTCCTATGTATGTCTGTGCTACAGGCTCGATACCCATCGCTTTGTCGTTGGTATTGAAAGGGCTTTCTCCCGGAACGGCATTCGTATTGCTCATGGCCGGTCCTGCTGCGAATTTTGCCTCTTTTACTCTGATTTCACGAGAAATGGGACGGAAGGCTGCAATCGTATATCTCATTTCAATCATTACCGGTGCAATCGCGTTCGGATTAACCATAGATTATTTGCTGCCTGCAGAATGGTTTCGTATCGGAAATTCATATACCATTGCCGGACACTGCCATGTGGTCGGTCTGTTTCCTTCCGTTTGTTCCGCCATACTCGTCATATTGCTTGCGGTTGCCTTTTTTAAAAGACGTAAGCATCACCATATAGATATTTCAGCCATGACAAAGGTGTATACGATTAAAGGAATGAATTGCTCACATTGTCAAGCTGCTGTCGTAAAAAGCATTAGTGCGGTAAATGGTGTAAAACAGGTTGATGTAAAGCTTTCTACCGGTGAAGCAACGGTTGAAGGGGAACACAATTCCGAAGATGTTATAACGGCGGTTCGCAATGCAGGATTTGATGTTATATCGTAATACATAAAATGATAAGGGTGTCAAAATGGGTATTTTGACATCCTTATCCGTTATCGTTTCCCGCCGTATAGTTTTTCTATCAGGTCCTGCCGCCCTATCCGGCGCAGTTCATTGATGATGTTCCGCCGCTCTTCGGGCTTATACCAGAAGAAGAATTGGCGCTGCGCCAGTTTCTCACGTTGCGTCTTGGCGCTGAACACCGGTTCCAAGGTATAGGGGTGATAGCCGGTGTACCAGGCTTCGGTGGAGACAGTCATGGGGGTGGGGGTAAAGTCTTGCACCTGTTCCAAATGGAAATCCAGCCGTTTGGTGATGACGGCAAGTTCCGCCATGTCCTCTTCCTTGCAGCCGGGGTGGCTGGAGATGAAGTAGGGAATGAGTTGTTGCCGCAGACCTTCTTCACGGTTGATGCGGTCGAATATCTTTTTGAATTCGCCGAATTGGTTGAACGATGGCTTGCGCATGATGTTGAGCACACGATCCGAAGTGTGTTCCGGAGCGACTTTGAGACGGCCGCTTACGTGGCGGGCGATGAGTTCGCGGGTATATTCCTGCGTGCTTCGGTTGGTTTTGGCATCGTTGCTCTGATGCAATAGCAAATCGTAGCGCACGCCACTGCCGATAAACGATTTCTTGATACCTGGCAGGCTGTCTACCGCGTGATAGATATCGAGCAGCGGGCTGTGGTCGGTGTTCAGATTCGGGCACACTTTGGGATGAATGCACGAGGGGCGTTTACACTTCTTGCATACGGATTCGTCGCGCCCCCGCATTTTGTACATATTGGCGGAAGGACCGCCCAGGTCGCTGAGGTATCCTTTAAAGTCAGGCAGTTCCATTACCGCCTTTACCTCTTTCAGGATACTTTCCTTACTGCGGCTGACGATAAATTTTCCTTGGTGCGCCGAAATGGTGCAGAAAGCACAGCCGCCGAAACATCCGCGGTGGATGTTGACGGAGAATTTAATCATAT
>NZ_CAJTSC010000024.1 GCF_910578895.1 uncultured Bacteroides sp. | reverse complement strand
TAGAATTAGGAAGTTTAGCTCCTTTAATATTATATACAATAATCAAAACTGTCATAAAAATATCACCGCAATGCACTTATAATCAGTATATTATAAAATGATTGATTTTTATTAAGAAACAAAACAGAAACAAAATTGTACGTTTATGTATTTTCCTGTTTTTGGATTTGCACTTTGTTCTTTTCTTTTCATTTACTTGTCTTGGGGAGTGCATTTCCTATTATTTTTCCACGACTAATGTTCTCAGGTTTGAGAATCTGAATTGTTGCAGCCAAAAAAGAAAGTACAAATTCTCATTTTTCAAGTTGAACTCACTCTTTCACAAAGATACAAATTTTCACACAGGTATCCAAATATACCTGCCAATATTTAGTTTAATTTAATTTAGCATATATATGAGCTAACAAACTAAACTAAACTGGATTTTCATGTTATCTTTACCATTTTACCATTCACTTTAAAACGCACAATCAAACAGAAGCCTATTTTACCGTATCTTTTATCTTTTCGCTGTTATCCTTTTTATATACTGATTAGCTCCAACATCCTTGCATCCTTACTTTCGGGCTGCCCGATATGAATTGTGTCGCAAAGGTATCTGTCATGTCTTTCTTGTATGCAAGGTCTGTTGCCTGACGGTTCACGACAAAATCTCCACCTCCGGCTTACAGAGGTTGTATTTAGCAGTGAAACCCTGCATAAAGAGCCATGACACCTTTTGAAGCGACATAATTAAATCAAGCCCGGAAGTAGCTGACAAGCTACAAGAGGGAAAAACTAAAAAAATTACATTATGGCTAATTGTGCAACAAACATTTTCCACGCTACGACAGCGAACAAACAAGACCTCGTTAAAATGGAGGCATTTCTGAAAGATCATGTTAACGGTATTGCCAATCAGTACGGTGAGATTATCGGTTTATCCTGTACGCTGCTCATTCCCTATAAAGGTTATACGGAGGGAATAATTGTCGGCGATTTTGGCAACAAAATCGTTGTACGTCTCACCAATGGCAAAGAGATTATTGAATACCGTGACGAAGTAATTATCTACGATTAAAAACATAGAAATCATGAAACAGACAGCAACGAAATTCGTCCAATGGGACGTACCTGAATTAGCAAAACTGAAAGATAGCAAGGTTTACAAATTGAGAGAACGTCTTAATAATGGTGACAAGTTAAGCCGGGAAGAAAAGAACTGGCTCACCCAAAGCGTGAAAAAATGTGGCTATTTCAACAAAGGCATTGCTCTGATGGGTTACCATTTTGACTTTTCCGATGTCCTAAAACGGTATTTCGTAAAACAGTATGGACAGATTAACGAGTATTACGCCATTGACAAAACCGCACTCCGTTCCGTCTTGTCTGGTCAAATTGAAGATATAATTGAGGTAAAATAAAAAAGAATATGAACGTAACAATAGAATACAGTTTTTGCCCCTATTGTGACGAGGTGACAGACCTCTATTTCCGAATCATCAACACAATTCTTTTTTCAAGCAATGAAACGGAATTGCGTGAAAACATGAAGTTGTTGGAGAAAAAAGTACCGTTTGACAAGTATTTTACATACGGTTATGGCGCACACCACCTATGGATCTGCCAAAGACGTCCCAGCGATAAGAACAAAATATTCAAACACCGTATTATGATGGTTGAATTTCAATAACAGACAAATGTCGCTACCGCGAAATAGCATAATAATCGGCTGGTTGGAATGGTACCGTCCATTTCAGCCTTGCCTCGTTTTCCTTTTATAGCTTTCTCTCTTTTAGCTGCGCCATTCCTTTTATAAAGCAGCCATTCGTACAAAGCAACCCGTTGACAGCTTTGTGTACAAAATGCCAACTTTTCGTCATTCCTTCTGTCTTTTCTCTTGTTACCCTTTTTTCGATGTGGATACAGCTATCTCATGATGCTGGGGTCGCTTACGTCCCTATTCATTCTTGACCAGCACGCTCCTATGTGGCAATCTCTTTTTGGGTCGGACGATGTTTCATTTATTGCAGTCTCGACTCAAGACAAGATATGCTGTTTGGGTTTGCCATTCTTCTTTACTGACTTTCAGACGGATATGCTACTATACTTGTGTAGACATTCAGGTTGGATCTTTCCTTTATCTTCCCGATTACTTGCTTTCAACTTTTCATAATCGCTTTTCATCGAAGTAATCATCATTTTTTCGATGCAAAGATAGTATGCAGCCGGGAGTGACTTCTGCAAGTCTTGACCAATGGTATCGCTGTACAATCTTCCTTTATCAAGCCCCAGATTTTGCCTACAGTCAAAAATAAAGCGTATTATATCAGCTATCCCTTGGTGCATCCCTTAAACAGCATCTACTTTTTGTGGCAACGTAAAAATTGATTTAATAACTTCTAAAAGCAATTCAACATGAAAAAGATTGAAAACACTTTCACAGTAACCGGATTTGTAGGTAAAGACGCTGAAATTCGCCAGTTCACCACCGCCAGTGTAGCACGTTTCCCCTTGGCTGTAAGTCGACAGGAAAAGAACGGAGAAAAAACCGACCGCACTTCTGCCTTTATGAACATCGAGGCTTGGCGCAAGAACGAAAACATCGGGGCATTCGACCAATTGACCAAGGGTACAATGCTCACCATCGAGGGCTATTTCAAACCCGAAGAATGGATTAAAAACGGTACAAAGTTCAACCGCATCGTGATGGTAGCCGTCAAGTTCTATCCACCCATCGAAAAGGAGGAAACTCCTAAAAAAGTGACAAAATCAACAAAGAAACGTAAGAAATAGTTCTCGTCTTATCATAACAAAGCGGCCTTTCGGTCGCTTTTGTTTTATTCATGGTCGAACCATTGCCACCATTATATCAGTTATCGGCAACTTCCATCTATATACGAAATTTCGCTTCTGTCTTTTCCATTCACATACATTTACTTTCCTTGTGCCCCATTCCGCGAACCATGTTATTTTTTCTGCAAAGGTCGATTGACGATTATCGCTTCCTGTCAAGGACCACTTTTGTTGGCTGTCGAAAAATCTTCCTCTATGACACATCATAGAGCGTATTTTCCGCACTCTCCTTGCCCGAACCGTTCATCAATTCTGTAAGCAGAAAAATAACCAACCTTCGGTACTGGAAGTATCGGAGGGAAAATAATAAACTTAATTAAATGAATATGAAAGCAACAAGTCAATCAACAGGAGAAATGGCAATAGGCGAAGTTATGCAGCGGGATTTAGAATTTAGATATCTATTATTAGGGCGTTTGCAAGCAGACTGCCAATACTACCTTGGCTATGGGAACAGAAATACCAAACGTTTGTGGGCAGGTAATGAAACGAAACAAATTGAATTGATGATAAAACTCTACAATAGCTTCAAAGAGGATGAAAAGCCGACGTGGATTACAATGGATGAAATTATGGAGTATAGTCAAGAAATGACTACAAAAATGAAAATAGAAACAACAACATCCTGCTTCATTGTCGTATAAATAAACCGTGCAAAAAACGATAGTGAAGGCTAAAATAGAGATTTTGACGTATTTAGGACATAGGAATACAGGACACACAGAGATATCCTGTATTCCTATATCTGGAAAAACGTTTAACCTTTTTTATCAATGCAACTGCACAATTTACTTATCATCTTTGAAACTACTCTTGCTGAATCCGCCAAACACACCTTTCAATAACTTACCCACAACCCAACATACCAGTAGTACAATTATAACATCTTCCATTATTCTTACATTTATACTGTTAATAATTCAATTAAAAACACGAAAAATAGCCGATAAAACAAATTCAAAAATTAGTAATTCCGTCAAACATCACTTTCTTCCGCCTCGTCTTCTTTCGGTTTGGCACGTGGTCCACTACTCCGGCCCCGATCAAGTTTCACATTGTATTTATTCAAAATACGCCAAATCGAGCTTTTACTATTGAAGCCACTGGCAGCATGGATGTCATCAAAAGAATGTCCGTTAATATACATATCCACAATTACTTTATCCCGCTGTGCTTTGGTCAAGACCTGTGGTGTCGTAGGAGCTTTGATGTTCTTTCGCAGTTTTTCTATATGAGCGGAATACTTTCGCAAGGCAGCAATCTCTTCCGGAAATGCTCCTATTAGCCACAGCACATCAGTAATGGTTGTATTTGGGAACAATTCCCCTTGAGTATCTATTTTGTCATGGATAGAGATAATGCGTACAATCTTTATCCGGCATAGTTCAATGAATACAGCCAACTCTCTCAAACCGCGCACAGCATTGCTGAACTTGGTCACTACAATTTCATCACCCCGTTGCAAATTTGACATAAGCTGTTTCCACATCGGTCGCAATGTTTCGTGTTCGAATGTTTCCTCGATGATTTGTACACAGCCATATTGCTGCATCCATTCCATCTCTCTGTCAAAACTGTCATTATTCTCTCTGAATATATAGCCGACTTTTGCCATTTGAATATACACTATTTGGATAACAAGTGCAAATATAGCACTTTCATTTGGAAGCAAAATCATATCAAGTCAAAAATGTGATAAAAAACTTTTTTTAGTCACATTTCTTTCACTTGTTTTCATTGAAAATCATATTGTTAAATATGATAGTACAAAAGATGCAAAAACCTTAACAGAAGAGGTTATGTATTGAAAATTATATATAGTTTTGTGCCATTAAATATAATAACATAAATATGAAAATCTCAAAATCATATTCTAAAACAACATTACGTATGACCGGAATATATGCCGTTTCATTTGTCATGTTTACATTGGCATCATGCGACAGAGAAAGCGGCAAATCAATGTTAGATGTTCAAAGCGAGACAGCCGGAACATACAGAAAGTACCTGTCCGATATACGATGTTTGGAAAAGCCCTCATTCAAAGTATTGACCGAACACGTCCAGCAGTGGCAAATCATCAAAGATTCCGTTTTTACGCGCCTGAGACGGGACACACTCAACCAATCCCACACCGGACTTCGCGAAGAGTGTTACCGCCTGCACGATTCCATCTGCATTGAGTTCTCACGTTTGGTTCTATCAAGACCACGAACCTATCAGGAACTCTTGTCTTTCAAAGGACAGTTCTCATCCTATAATGATGACAACGAATTGCACCATACCGCCGAAGGTATTCGTCCATTCTTTACATCACTGGATAGTTATCCTCCCCACAAGGGCGACAAAGCTCAGATTCTATCAGCATATCGTGCATTACTTGCCAAAACCATCCAAGATGGCATACACAGTCGCGATGACCTTATGGCATACATCACCAAGGAGGATGTCCTCTTCCGGGCATTCCTCACCCATTTACACAACCTTGGCGGCACACACATAGCAGACATAACACATGATACAGAACTGTGCTGTTCGCAGATATTCCTTGCAGCCAAACGTAAAGAGATTACATACCGAGAAGCCATGCTCTATTTGTCAATGCGCACCAACCGTAGACAAATTCAAAATATGCAAACCTGCATCAATGATGTTCGAAACAAGAAAATCAGTACCCCTTCACAGGCACATGCCTATATTTGGATGCTCATACAGCCTTATACCCTACTTGACGGCTTTTCTATGACACTACTTTCCAGTGAGGAACGGAAACAGCTTGATAGAATGGCGGCACAGACCCCTGAAACATTCAACTCCTTAAGCCTTCTCATGCAATCCGAAAGCAAACGACTCTCCGAACTACCAGGAATGCTTATGGAAATCTTTATACACACCCTATAAACCAACCAAAGAGCAATGAATATGTTACGCCACTTTTTTGACGATTTTATGACGTTTATTCCTCTTCAACTGCCGCAGTTGCTTAATGTAACGACAATGGAATCTCCGCAATTTTATGGCGACTATGCCTTGTTGACCTTTCCGTTGAGCGATCCATACGAGTTGGAGGAAGTGATGGATATGTTCGAGGACGACATGGAACTAATAACGCTTTATCATCATATCCCCACACCTGTAGACAAGTTCGGTCATAGTACCTGTGCTTACTCCAACCCTGCATTCGGACAGATGTTCAAAATGAACTGTAAGACGGATATCGATGGCAAGGTAAACAGCATCCTTGTTACTATTTATGATTCTATGGAGCAGATGTATGGGGATTTATGTCTCGATTTGAGGTTACATTCCAAAAACGGCACGTTTAAGTATAAGAAAAACAAAGACGATATCCTATTGAATTTTATATAAATGCAATACCATGCGTAACACATTATACAGACAAATGGTCTATTGGATTAAAGAATACCGTACATGGATAGAGGTTGTTGATGACAATCTCTACAAAGAGTACGCCTTATCAAAAAATGGGCACATCGACTATGTTGCTGTCCGCACGTTAGTATTGCGGGCTTTCAGGGACAGAGGTGCTTATACCAAGGGAACGACATGGACGGTTCCAGAGCACGAACTGGACAAAGCTCTGGCTATCTATCGTAAGCAAGACCATACATTCAGGCAACGTATCAAGAAAGCGGCGATGTACTTCTCACCGCGGGATGCTGAATCCATTATCCTGTTAGCTACCCATAATGTTGTTCGGTTGGAGCTGGTGATACGCCCCATTTTAGTACGCGAAAAACCTTATTACCTATGATTTGGAATATATTACAATATGTTTTCTGCACAATGCCTTTTGTATTACCACTGGCATTGTACAAAAGCCGTCGTCCTTTTATGACAGCATTCTATGTTGCCATGACTCGTAGTAACAAGGCACGCAAACTGTATGTACAGGTATGTTTGATTCTACTGTTACTCTTCCACTACATTTACACGTGTGGACATTCCGGGCAGTTCAGCATCCTGCTCTCTACCACTGTTTGTGCCGCCATGTTCTCGTTTAGACTGACAGATAACTGTTTGCGAAGACTGCAGAGTAGTCCTCGTGCATTTGTCACAATTGCTTTGGCAGTATTGCCTACCATCTTTTCCTCATACTTGCATACGACGGCAGTAACAGCATCCTATCTTCTTTTGGCTGCTATGTTCTATCCCTCTGTTCGAATAATGGCCAGATGTAAACAAACGGATGTACTTTCCGAGTGGGCGAAACATCCCGAACTATTGTCCGAAATTTATCACGACCATCATCACGCAAAGTTGCCGCATGACGCGGACAGCGGCAACCCTGTTACATCCGCGTAATAGTAATCATTAAAAACAGAATAAAAATGAAAAACAAACAAAAGATAGCTGTCCCCATATTGGCGGATAGAGAAGTTTTCGACTATCTCAAAGAAAAAATTGGTGAACGCAAAACAAAGACCGAAGCCTATTGTGACCTGTTGGACAAAGCCATATCAGGTTTTGTTTCCCCTTTTTTAAGAAAACATGACTATGACCTTCTACCCAATCAATGCCATGTGACCGTTTCCGATCTCGCTTTAGAGTGGCATTGGCACCGGGCTACTGTCCGTTCTTTTTTGGATACAATGGAAACGTTCGGTTTACTTAAACGCATCAGACTTCCCAAAAGTGTTGTCATTACCATAACAGTACATTCCGGATTGTCTATAGACTCTTACAATGCTCATAATCATACCAGCGTTTCTGAACAGTTCCGTGATATGTTGTCCGATTGGGTGATTGGCAAAGCATCTGCTACCGATGTTGGCGCAAGGTACGGACAACTCGTGCGGCAGGTGATAACTGCGTCAGCCGATAATGAAGTTTGGCACTGTCCGGACAATCCTCTTAATACAGAACCGGTATATACAAGTAAGAAGGTTACCGACATTCAAAAAATTGCCTTGAGTTGTATTATTCATGCCGCCCTACAAAAAATTTTACGCAAATCAAGATTCGATAACGAATTGCCCCTTGTTGATTTTTTCTGTCATGACCTTGCTGGTGAATGGGCAGATTTCATTGAGGCATCCAAGGACATTGCAGGGCTTATTCTTGATACCGAAGCGAACACTGCGAACATTGCCACGGATGAAGATACAGAATGCCTAAAATCGCTTCGCAAGCCTTTTTTATCGTTTTTAGCAAAAGCGTGCGAGACGGCGGATTGAATCAGTAATCGGAAACAAATTGTATAACTGCGCACAATCCACCTTCGTCCCATTACAGGTATCCTGCCGTTTATAGAAGGCATCCGGGCTTGCCCGTCTGCCACGAAACAAAGGGAAGGGGGAGCCTAATACCCCGACCGACATTCGTCGGCGGGAGCGGTGTCTATACAAGCAGCAAGCTGGGACACGGAGAATTGTCCGCAACAACACGAAAAGAGTATGGCAGATCAAAAACAGGTGCTTGATGTTCAGGTCTCAAAAGGCATCACAGCAGCGCAAAGTAACGAACATATGCGTCAGCGCAGCGAACGGGCAGAAAAATATGCCATGGACAAGGGCAACTATGACCCTACGCGCAAACATCTGAATTTCGAGATTACGCCTGGCGGCAATGTACGTTCTATCGACACGAGCCGCAATATTCCCGAACGAATGGCAGATATATTGAGCCGTCGCGGAATCAAAGACCCTAACGAGGGGCTGGCAGAACCGAAATACCGCACGGTGGTGAACATCATTTTCGGCGGTTCCAGAAGACGAATGTGCGAACTTGCTTTCGGCACGCAGGAAGTGGATTTCAAAAAAGATGCGGACAATACCCACATCAAACGGAAAAGCGAAATAGAACGATGGGCAAAGGACGTTTATTCATTTGTGAGCGGCAGATATGGTGAACAGAACATCGCCGCTTTCATTGTACATTTGGATGAAGTGAATCCGCATATTCACTGTACGCTTCTGCCAATCAAAGATGGCCGTTTTGCGTACAAGGAGATATTCGCCGGAAAGGACAAGTTTGAATATAGTGCGAGGATGAAACAACTTCATACAGACTTTTTCGCCGAAGTCAATACCAAGTGGGGAATGTCGAGAGGAAGCAGCGTATCCGAAACAGGCGCACGTCACAGGTCTACTGAGGAGTATCGCCGAATGCTGTCCGAAGAGTGTACAACCATTGAGGAAAATATCGACCGGCACCGGAAAGCACTCTCGGAGCTTCAGTCAGACATCCGTTTGGCAGAACGCCGGATTAAGGGGCTTACTACAATGGTCGATAACCTTGAAAAGTCGAAAGCTGAAAAAGAGGCTCTGCTGTCGGCAGCAGAGCATGACCTGAAAGCGAATAGCGGTAATGCGGCAGAACTGACAACACAGATTCAAATGTTGGAAAAAGAACTGGGCGATATCAATAAGCAATTGGCAGACAAACAACAGAAACTGCAGGTCGCTGACCAACAACTTGCCGACCTCAAGGAAAACATGGATGCCATTGAGGGGCGCACCGAAGAACTCAAAGAGGAAGCCTATAAGTATTCGCGTGATGTTCACTCCAAAGTGGACACATTGCTCAAGGACGTATTGCTGGAAAGTGTGGTCGGTGAATACCGGAATGTTTCGGCACAGATGGACGTGTCGGAACGGCAGCTATTCGACGGTTCGCTCGTGCAGTCTATCGCGGAACAGGGCGCAGATGTGATGCACTGTGCAACAATGCTTTTCCTTGGAATGCTCGATGACGCCACTTCATTTGCCGAAACACGTGGTGGCGGAGGCGGTGGAAGCGACTTGAAGTGGGGACGCGATGATGACGAGGACAATCGTGCATGGGCACTCCGCTGCATGAGGATGGCGAGCCGTATGATGCGTCCGGCTGTTGGCAAAAAGCCCAAACGCTAAGTGGCACACACTTACGATAAAAAAATGTACGACTAATAAAAACTATTGGAATATGACGAAACAACTCATTTTTATTTTCGCTGTGCTCTGCTCGTTGCAGGCACACGCAAGTGTACAATCAGCACAGGGTGATACTGTACGATCCCTATCATTCTATAATGTCACGGAGGAGCTTCAACCGATACAGCCTGTTTATCTCGACGGAGTGACACTTCCGGCATCCCAGACTGGCAACTGGTTTGTCAGCATAACTGGAGGCGCGATGGCTTTTCTCGGCACACCGATTGGTTGTGAAGACTTGTTCGGACGCTTGAAACCTTCGTACAGCCTTGCCGTCGGTAAGTGGTTCACACCATCGGTCGGTGCGCGTATCAGCTACAGTGGCTTACAGTTCAAGGATGGTACTCTGTCCACTCAGGACTACCATCATATCCATGCGGATCTGCTATGGAATATACTCGGCCGCAGGTATGCCCGGCAAGAGCAGGTGCGTTGGCTTTTTGCGCCATTTGCCGGAGTCGGACTCCTGCATAATGTCACCAACAAGCACAATCCTTTGGCTGTTTCCTACGGGCTACAAGGACAATACAATATTTCCAAACGAGTAAGTGCCATACTGGAACTATCCGGTACAACCACCTTTCAGGATTTCGATGGCTACGGACACCCAAACCGTCTTGGAGACCATATGCTATTGCTGACCGCCGGCTTCACGTTCCATCTTGGAAAAGTCGGCTGGAAACGTACAGTGGATGCAACACCTTATGTCCGTCAAAATGAGTGGCTCGTGGATTATGCCAGCTTTCTATCAAAGGAAAACAAGCATTATGCAAATCTAAACGATCAGAATCATCGAACGTTTGTTGAATTGAAAAAGATTCTGGAAATTGAAGGGTTACTTGATAAGTATGGCCATCTTATCAAAGAGGACAATACCAACGGACACAAAGGCTATCCCATGAATAATTATAGCGGACTGAACTCACTCCTGGCAAGATTAAAGAATCGGCATTGGAATGGCAATTCACCACTTGATTCTATAAATATCCAATCAGGCAATAACGGATGTTCTTTCGCAGAATCGGCTACAATCGGTTCGGGAGGAATGATACCTATGCCGGCTGAAAAATGTATCGGATCACCCGTCTATTTCTTCTTTAACTTGAATACTGTACACTTGACGGATGCTTCACAGATACTCAATCTTGATGAACTGGCTCGTGTGGCGAACAAACACGGGCTGTCCGTGCGAGTAATCGGTGCGGCAGATAGTTCAACAGGAACTCCGGTCCTCAATAATTCATTGAGTATGTCGAGAACAGACTATATCGTTTCTGAATTAGGCAAACGCGATATTCCAACCGAACGGATTGTCAAGGTAAGCAGAGGTGGAATAGCCGATCATATACCAGTTGAAGCCAACCGACACACGAAAGTGGAGTTGTTCTTTGCCGAGTAACAATACTCATATTGCTAAAAAGAGTGCTGATAATCAAATCGGCACTCTTTTCATATAGTAGATAACGGATACAGTAACTTGGATTATTACTTATTCTTGCATCGCTATTTACTATCTTTCACCAAAGGATTATCTATAAACATCCAGGACGAAGATACCCATACAGAATATTCCCCTTTGTTTACAAACTGTCCTTCATTCGTCACTTTGGCTTTTCCGTTCTCAAATTGTATATATTCAAGAATTTTACTTCTGTTATAAATGGCTTCGTTTGTCCTTTTTAACTACAGACTGTTTTCAGACCTCATATATTTTCTGTGTCATTTGTCCTTATCACATTCTTCGCAATTCTTGTCGATTAAGATTTTATATGCAAAAGTACAGAGTCCGGCCGAACGTCAAGTACCGCTACGCTAACGGTTCCCGGATGTTCCCAGCAGCCTTCCGCAAATCACAGATTTGGGTATTCCGCTCCATCACGTACACTGTTTACTGGTCTTATCGTCCTTTTTCCTCTGTTAATCAAGCATAAAAATCATTCCCGACGAGAAACCGAAAAAGTTTCAAGAATAGGGAAACAAAACAATGTTTAACAAACCATTAAAAATTACGATTATGCCGAATTGGTGCAGTACGTCTTATGTAATAGAGGGAGACGCGAAAGAAGTAAAAAACCTCTATGAGTTGATGGCAGATTTACAGGAACGCAAAGAGCCGTCCGTTCCAAACGGCTTTGGAACAACATGGCTGGGCTGCCTCGTGAACGCTTTGGGTGGCGACTGGAAAGAAATCCGTTGTCGAGGGGAATGGAGTGACCTTGAAATGGACGACGGCATTTTGAAATTCACTACTGAAACAGCTTGGGGACCGTGTGATGAAACATTCATGCTGGTATGCAGGAAATTTCCGACCCTACGTTATTTTTATCAGTCGGAAGAGCCGGGTATGGCAGAATATTGGACGAATGATACGGAAAGCAAATATTTTACCGACAAATACATTGCCGACTTATGTACACCTGATGACAAGTGGTACAAAGAATATTTCTCTAAAAAGGAAGATATGTTCAAGTGGTTTAAGGAAATCAGTGGTCACAACGTCAAGTCGGTAGAGGAAATCCTTGCTGTTACCGAAAAGTGGGACAGCCAAAACCCAGATGCTTTCTGCAACATCTACGAATTTTCTGTATCGGACTGATTCGGGAAAATACTGAAACTAAAATGACGATATGCAGAGCGCATTCAGCATTGAATCATTATTTCATAAGTCCCTCCAATCTGTATAACAGGTTGGAGGACTTTGCTTTTTGCGTAGCCGCCAATCCTTTTATATAAAAAATCCTTTTATATCCCCGATTCGGGTATCTCCTTATCTCACCATCGGCACTCTTTGCCGGTGGAATTTTATATGCAAAGGTACAGCGTACGGACTGTCGCCAAGTACCGCTGCGCTAACGGTTCCCGGATGTTCCTGGCAGCCTTCCACAAATCATAGATTTGGGTATTCCATTCCATCACGTACACTGTTTACTGGTCTTATCGTCCTTTTTGCTGTCTGTCCTGCATAAAAATCATCCCGTCAAGAAGCCGAGAGTTTCAAGAAAAGGGAAATAAACAATGTTCAACTAATTAATATCAAAATTATGCACAGTAGGATTTTCCAAATTTCAACAATGGAGATAGGGCAAGACAGCTATCTGAATGAAGACACACTTCTTCAAGGAGATTGCAGCCCTTATGATTATTGTTCGGACATAGACGATGAAACACGCAAGGAGGATATTGCCTATCTGGTCAATCATGCTCTACCCAAAGGGATGTTCGAGCTTATATCTGAAGATACCATGCGCTATAATGGTGGTATAGAGCAATGGAAAGAAGAATATGTCGCCAATATCCGAAAGAATGCGGAGGCTATCACAATGGAGAATATGCTGGAGTGGAGTATAACTTATAACCTACAAAAAGCAATCGAAAACCCATTGGATATCGCTTATCATTTCTATTTGGATGAAGATGGATGCCAGTCATTCGCCGAACAGTCCTTTGCGTTTATGGCGTTTGTTTGCAAACTGGAGCCAGGTACGATACTTTACATCGGAGGAGTTATTGATTATCACTTCTGATGTTTTCCAGCAATATTTGGTAGCCACCCGTTGTTGCGACGGGTGGTTTTATTCGTCCCCATATGGGAAGGTGAATTACTTTTATAACCATGTTCTGCCGAACACCTCCATAACTGGCTCCACTACCTTTTTTATCCATAGCGTTCCCCCAATTTTAACCAGTATAATCCTCTCGTTGCCCTGACCTGCGCCGCAGGTTTGTTTTGCGTGCAAAGGTACGGCAGACGAACACTATTCAAGTACCGCTTTCGCTACCCGAAATGAAATTTGACGGAACCTTCCGCAATCACAGATTACGGTATTCATAAAATTTCACTCCCGGTTACTTGCCTATTGTTCTTGCATCCACCGTCTGAAGTGCACATAAAACAACCCCTTTGGGCGAAGTCAAAAGGCTTCAAGAAAAGGGAAAATAAAAAAATCAAAAGACAATGGGTAAATACGATTACATCAAAAGTGGCAACCTCCTTTACTGTAAAGACCTCGACAATGGTAACTCTGACGGAACTTATAAAGTGATTTCCGCTCCTGAGAAAGTGGATAGTGACAGCATTATTTTGATTGCAAGCGGTTCGGCTGAAGCAGAGGTTCTTGCATCGGAATTATCCCCTATACCCACACCGAGAAGCCACAAAAAGGAGTTTCGGAGATGGAGGGCAAAGCAGGAAAAGGAAGGTATGGAGTTTTTTAACAGGCTGTCGGATGTTATGGAAACAGACAACGATTTGGCTGTAGGTGACATAGTTGCATTCACGAATGACTATGGCGTGGTATTCGGTCCCAAAGAAGTATTAGCTTTTGGGAAGCCGTGGAATGATAAAATATGTGTATATATAGATAGCGATGCTTATTGGTTCCCTAAACGCCCTGATCAACTCACAATATTAAGAAAAGGAGGTGTGAAATGACAGTGAACAACGCTCTTAAACGGCTTTGCGGCAATATAGCCGCAGGCCGTTTCAACTGGCGGAAATATATAGTGTTTGAAACATCGAAAACCGCCGGAATGAAACAGGATGAGAATTACCATAATTTCCGCATCACTCATACGGTTAGGCTTGTTACGATGCTTATGGGATGTATCCTTAATCATATATTTTTCTTGTTGGATAGCAAATTCCTTGCAAAAATCATCTGCCATACAATAAATCTCTGTAATCTTAGCCTCTGAGAACGATAGTGGTATCGTTTAAATGTTATAATTGGACACTATAATTTTAATACTTATATCACTATATTCCTAATATTCAAAAGGATAATTTTAATACTTATATTGAACTAACGTTAAATAACCAATAATAAAAAAACAATATGGCACAGAATTTTTATACCAAATGGCAATCTTCTATCCTTGCAGATGCAGGTATCTATGTTTCAAAGGAATACTGCAATTTCCAAACTGCTTTGGTGCGTGAGATTTCCAAATATGCAGAAGCCGTTGATGCAACGGTAGTATCCAATTCAAAAGGACATTACGACACCTCTTGTTTTGTTGAACGTAACGGCAAATTCGTTTATATCAGCCACTCATCCACATCCTCCCGAATGGGCAGTGGTGTAAGAATAGAACTCGATTCGTTCCTTATACGTACAGCCAAGCACGCAAAGGACTACACCGGCGGACGGAATCAATATTGTGACTTGTCAAACCTACAGTCAATGATTGACCGCTTATTAGACCAATAATATGAACAGCCTGCATCGTATCTATGGCATCGGTGCGGGCTATAAAAACGTGGAGCAGACTTTTATACAGTCCGCTCCACATCGCTTATACATAGCACTCTAACGCCGCATTCCACCGCTATACTCTGCCTCTTGTAGTTCTTCCTGATATTCCTCCATCTCGTTCAGTTTTTCATTTACCTTTTGCAGATTGGCATCCAGCCCGATATTATGGTCATAAGGGAAACGATGCTGTGCTATGATACCTGCATTGGCTGTCTGGCCGACATCCAGCGTATCGGATTCACGGCTATACCCGACATAAAGAACATCACCGTTAGGCATCTCGAACGCAGGAATCTTTTGTTGCGACATGGCGGAGAACTGTTCTGCAGCCATATCCTTGGCAACCTCTTTGATTGTCTCTCCGGCAAGATCGACACCGTAACGTCGGATATGGTCACGCACTTCCTGCTCCGTGAATTTCAGCATCACTTCGTATGTGCCCCCGACACTTCCGTTATATACGACGGCAAAATTTTTATCTTCGATAAGAAGGTTATCACCCCTGTTGTTCGTAGGTGACGGGTATGTATCCTTTTCGTTGATACCATTACCATCGTAATACTCCTTGGCAAGCGTCAACAGTCCCTCATAGTCGCCTTTGTCCTTGAGCTCATCGAGTTGCCTCGTATCATCCGCTGACTGGAGATACGCGACGGAAGAATAAAATATCTTCTCCTTTGCGGCAACTCCGCTTTCCTGTTTCTCACTGACGTCACGTTCCATGTCCTGTGCTATCTTATCCACTCTTTGCGTAATCAGCGATGTCGCTTTTTTCACATCGAGCAGCGTAGTCTTGATGAATTGCGGCGATTCCTTCAACTCATCAAGCCACCCTTTGAGATACGCGCAACTGTCATCCTTGATATGCTTGGTCATACCATAACGTTGGGCGACCAGTGCGCTGCCAAGTTCGGCCACCAGTTCCTCGCGTGCATATTCCGGAGAACCGAATGAAGTCGGCTTGAACCGGTCGAGCATACTTTCCGCACCGGTTGAGTGCGTCATTTCATGGAACAGAGTGCCATAGAACGCTTCTCCCGACTTGAACTGCTCCTTTTCTGGCACGATGATTTCATTCCTTGTGATTGAGTAGTAGGCATTATCCTGATGTTTCGGCGTAATCGGACAAATCCATAGGTTGTCCATTATCATCGTATCGACCGGAGCGAAGTTAAAATCCTCCCCATTCTTGATTTTAGGTTGCGAGTATTCCTGTTCCAGCTTTTCCCACATCTCCGGACGGGCCTCTTTCAGGTTGGTTTGCGCCACGTTGAACACCCTAAACACCTGCATTTTCGGATAGACATTATACTCATCCTTCTCTTTGTCGGACAGCTTCTTATAATCATCATACTTGATTTTCTCTTTCGTTTCTTTGTGAATGCAAGTAAACGTGGTCAGCATGACAGGAAAGGATTTCTCACCACGTAGTACGGAGACACGAGGCTGTTCCTTCCCGTCTTTACCGGGATTGTTGAGCCGCTGCACACAATCGAACGTACAGAAGCGAGGAATCTTGTATCCTTCTTTCTCACAGTGTAGAAGCAACATAAAAGCATTCATGCCGTTATATTCCCGCCCCGAAAGATTTTTCGGCCACTGCAATGCTCCCTCAGTGAACCAGGGTTTTTCCCAGTTTTTGTGGATGCTCTCGATTTTCTCAATCATCATTTCTGCAAAAAGGTCGAGAGCCTTGTCCTCACTGTTCGGCCCATCATTATTTCTATTTCTGTACCCAGCCATAAGTATCATTAATTATAGTTAGACGGCTCTGCTGCATATTCCGAAAGTTCCTCCACCCTGCAGGAGACATTAATCTTCCCATTGTGTGTCGATAGGTTCATTTCTCCTTTGACATCCACCTTCACACCAGCCTGCAACCATTCCTCACGCTCATAGCCGAAGTAGAAGAAGCGCACCCATTGGTACTCAAAGCCGTCAGAGACTTTCTCCGCACTGAATGCCGAGAACATCGTGTAGGGTTGTTCTTTTTTATCCCTCTTTTCCTCGATGTTCTGACCGACCTTGCCACGAAACACCAGCTCTCCTTTGATTACATCCGTATCATCTGCCGGGACATCGTATATTTCATTGGCAAACAGATTGAGATAGAGTTTGTCACCCCGACGTTTGAAGTACAATGTACCTTTTACTCCGACACGCGAGCCCTTCCGATGGTCTGTGGTATCTTCCTGATTGGCATCCTTGCTGACATCCACCTCTACACTCATGTCCTGACCGCCTGTTCCTGAAATCATAACTTGGAGTGGGAACATCAGAAACTTCTTTCCTTCTTTGTTGGTACGTATTGATGCGTCGCGACTGATAGTGCCGCATACTGTAACATTACATTTTATCATTTTATTGTCTTTTTAATGTGATACATAATCACCCGACAACTGTGAATATGGTTAATTGATTGTTGTTGAACTACTATATACCCATCCCTAATCGGGAGCGCGTATCATCGCCCAGACAAGCCATCCGGCGATAAATAGTTGCACGCCCACAATAGCAAGTGTCCCTATCCATCCGAATAGACGATAACAGAACAGGACGTGCAGGGCAAGAATGGAAATCCCAGTCAGACATTTGCATAGCTGTATCATCACGCATTTTACCATATCGCCATGCCTTTATCTTTTCAGGTTTTCTGCCTGTCCCTGCTGTTGGGACATTCCTTGCTCAAAATTCTGTGAGGCCGCTTCCGACAGTATAACCGTGTTCAGCATACCGGCTACACGCATCCGTCTGCTCTCTTCCGGGAGGGTATGGTTGTTCAGCGTGGCCGACAACCGACTCAATTCGGCGGCAGTCAGCTCACGCGAGACACGTAGTTCGCCATTGTCCACCCGTAGAACGACCTTACCATTGTCGCCGATGGTCAGTTCACAGTTTTTCATGTTCGGCAACAACGATTTCAGGTCGATGCTCCGAAGATCCATCGCGGCTGATACCGCCGCCTTCTGTTCTTCGTCGTTCTTGTTGTCTATCTGTACGGCTAAGAGCATCAGAGAGCTGAAAGCAGCCATAGCCATTTCTACAATCGGGTCATTGCATCCCGACAAGCCTACGCCACTGTCCTCCGAAGAAAGCAGTTTCTTCATCCATCCGTCAGGTGAAAGATTCTTTTCGGCAACAGTCTCTTCCGCTCCCTTATATTTGGCAAGCAGGTCATTCCCGTTGTGTAATACTTGCAGCCTGATATTGCTTTTCTGTGCAATTTCTGCCAAGTATGCTGCAGGATCTATATCACGACGCATACCGTCAGTATAGATACTCGACACTCCGAAATGCAGATGTTCACCCGTTGTCCGCGTCCCTGTATTACCCGAAGTGCCGAGCCTCCCGCCAGCTCGAACCGTATCACCGACCTTAACGGATACTTCACTCAGGTGCATATAGGTACACTGTACCTTGCTGCCGTCCGCACGGGCATACTCCACTGTGACAGACTTGCCACCGGGAGTATTCTTATTGTGATTGACGGTGATAACCTTTCCACCGTTCTCTGTTGCCAGTACACTTTCTCCCTTACACCGTATATCAATACCCTTGTGCATCTGCTGCTTCGTACCGTCCATCGGGTCTTGCCGCATACCGAAAGGTGAGGTCACGAAAAGGAACTCTTTGCGTTCAACTGGGAACGAATAGTCGTTTACGTTCGTCACCTCCCCGGATGCGCGGAGCGGATTGTTCTCCACCCCGAACTCCTTGCCTTGTGCCGCCATTTCCTGCATCACCAACTGGTCATATTGCTGCAAGCCGTTCTGTTCAATGATTTTCTGCAGGTTCTCGGCATATTTGCCTCCTGTGGCGTAACCGGCTTTCTCGATGCTTTGCGTCCAGCCCTTGTAATCGTCCGGAGACAGTTTGAAACAACCGGCATAGCGGCTGTTCTCCTTCAAAAAACGGGAATGGTGCTCGTATGAATCACTCACGCTGTCATAGCTGCAAAATTTCTCGTTGGGTTTGTCATCTGAATACAGACCATATCTGCCACCCTCTGCAATCCATGAGGGTGTGGCCTTGATGCCGAAATGGTTGTTCTCGTTCCGTGCCAGCCGGCTTCGTCCGTTGCTACTCTCCAAAATACCTTGTGCCAATGTCACCGAAGCGGGTATTCCGTACCGTCGCATCTGTTCCATCGCACATTCTGCATACTGTGCTGCATATTCCTGATTCTTGCTCATGTTCTTTATTGATTATCTACGAATACTCCGATGTGTTTCCTGTTCGGCTTCATTCTGTTCACTATTTTGTTGTTCGGTCTCCCGTACATTTTCCGACACCATATCACAGATGGCGACACGTTCACCCGCCCTAACCAGTTTCGGCAGGTAAGTGTCAAGCAGGCTGCTATGAAATTCCACCGAATCAGTGAATCCTTTCTGAATTTTGTTTCGATCTTCCAGTGCCAAATCCAATAACTCCGCACCGCGCACGGCATCCTCATTATAGAGCCGATACACATCATTCGTGCGGATTAGGTACAGGGCATCAGGATGTTTTTCTTTAAGCTCGTTCCATAATTTCCGTTGTGGAGAAACAGTTTCCTCTTTGACTTCTGCCTGTTTCTGAGCCGTCGCTTCACCCTGTCGTTGTTCATGCTCTTTCTCCTGTTTCTCGCTGGTGTGTTTCTCCTGCGACTGCCCTTTACTCAGCACATCAGCAAAGAGCGTAGCCGCCAAATGACGTTTGTAGTCATCGCGGTTTTCCGCAACCCACATACGTTGCCACTGTTGTGTGGTGACGCTCCTGGCCGGCTGTTTCTCACCGTCAATGGTCGCTACACACAGAATGCCATCCTGCTTGCTCTTGAATATGGAAATACGCTGAATACGGTTCAGGTCGGTTTCCTGTGTTTCACTGCCAAACAAATCCACCTTCAGGTCTGGCTTGACCTCGGCCAAAGCATAATATTTATGAGCCAGTTCCATCCGCAACTTATCTATGTTATCCATCGACTGCTTGAGTGTCGAGAAGAAGCGGTTCACATCCTCTTTGTCAGGATAAACGCTATAGCCGTTCCCATTTTCGGGTTTGATGTAAAGTGCCCACCGCTTTTTATCGTCCTGAATCATTTCCACTTTGTTGAAGCCAATTTCATTCGCCCGCTTGACTGCCGACTCCACATCCAACGTAGAGAGTTTTTCCATAGTCCAGTTTTTCAGTCGTGCCAATGTAATCATCTTCTCGGCAAAATAACTGTCATCGGGGCAGTATCCCAGTGCGCCATCCGTATTGTAGAAATGTACCTGATCAATACCCTCTTTCTGCAAGGCACGGATGATGCGCCCCTTGTTCATACCTGGTATCTCGTTATCTACTTCCGTTGAAGCCCCAGCCGGAAGAATCACATCCGCTGTTTTCGTCTGCGGGTCTATGACGACTACTATTTTTTTCTCCTCCCTGTCCGGATGTTGCCGTATCTCGTTCGCCACAAAATAATGTTTGGGCATTTGCTCCTGCATGATTGAAGTATCCCGCCGGTTACGCAAGGTGGCATATTCGAGCTTTTCGCCACGTTCCGCTTTGTTGATTACTTCGATGGCATTGTTCACATCGCTTTCGATGGCATCCATCAGGCACGGATTCTCTTTCAGTTCACGGCACCAGTATTCCACCGTTTTCAGACTTTCGTCAGACAGTCGTGCAGGCAGTCCTAACTCCAGCATTTTGATTCCCGAAGCAATTTCCACTACTAATCGTTCCTGTTTGACGGCATCCTCCGAGGGTGCTACACCGTTTTTCATTACCATACCTTCACGCGCCAACCGCTGCTGGTGTCCTGTGGCACTCACAATCTGCCGTAAGGCTTCATGTACATAGTCGTGGTAATGCTCGAACTCCCTTTGCCTCGGCATATAAACCGCATCTTTATCTGTTTCGTAATGAGGGACACCGCTTCCGTCCGAACGTACCGGGACAAGATTGTTTTTCATCTTCAAAAGGAAATCATTGAAGCGGATATGCAGTTGCCGTTCGTCTGCCTCTGTATATCCTCTTTCCGCAGCATTGCCATGTCGCCGTACCGACTCGTCATAACGTTCCTTATCCACATAAGGCAGTGTCGTTTGGTCAATATTGAACAGTGTCCGGATTTCACGGTTGTGCACACCCTTGTACGACTTTTGTTCATCTTCATCCAATTTCATGTAATCGTCCCGGCTGATGATTTGCTCCGGATTGTTACGATGTACATACTTGTTCCAATTGTAGAACAGGAACGGAACCCCCTGTTCGTGCTCACGCACAGCCGCACCTTGTATCTTGGCTTCGCTGAATAACGTGAACTGGTTTGTTTTGCACCCGTGTTTGTCAGAGTGCAATGCCATGAACAGCGCGTTGAACGGACTGACAGCAATACCTTTCGGATAGAAGCGCGGATACCACTTTCCCGATGCGTTGAGCCAGTGTCCTCTCGCATTCAAGGCTTCACTCAAAGCCGCAGAGAGCAAGGCTGTCTGCTTCTGTTCGGCATTCTTTTCGATTTTCGATTTCTCTTTCATATTGTATATTTTTTGATTACAGAATTATTGGATACCTCGTGTCCGTACAAAGGTTTCCTGTTGTCCGTTGTCATAGTTCTGCGCGGCGGTCTGACGGAGCTGGTCACTCTTGGCAAGCACGGCATTGGCCAATGTATTCAAGGGCAAAGTTCCGGTATGATAGGCCTCTGCTACTGTCGGCGGGAGCTGTATGGAACAAGGCACACGATCAATCGTGGCGATTAGCGTACTGCCTTGCAGCAACGGACTTATGATGCGCGGATTCAGCGGTTCATCTGCATAGCAACGGTACTGCACATCCTTTTTGCAAGTCCCTTGCAATTTCCCCTCCGTCCGTTCTCGTAAAGCCTCGTGCCCGGCCTTGTTCATCAGGTTTGCACCGCCAAGACCGATTAGCAGCATTTTCAGTAACGGATTACGCACGAACATACCGGCCACGATGCTCGCTATCGGTAACAGATTGTCCCCTAAGCGCAACGATTCTGACTTACCCGTAAACGCACCCAACAGCACATCGGGCAACATCGCCATCACATAGCCGAGATTACTTCCAACATCCCTCATGCCGTCCAACCCGAACAGACCAAGCAACCCGTCCCATCCGTTCATGTTGGCCTGTTCCGTCTGTGCTCCCTGTGGCTTTTCTTCGATGGGAAGAATGGTTTGCCCTTTCTCATTTTCCACCTCTTCCTTCTGTCCCTTTTCCGATTGCGTTTGCTCCTTCTCCGGTTTGACAGCCGCCGTACTTTTCTTTTTTGCCAAATCCTTCAGGTAGGCTTCTTCCTGTCCCGGCGCGACAATCAGCGGTACATTCTTGTACCGCGCATCCTTCTCACGTTTCTGTTCATTGAATCCGCTTACTCCAAGTTCACGGAAACCCTTTATCCCGAAAGAGGTGCGATCCTGGGAGTGCATCCACTCTGAAAAATCAAAATTCATGACAGGTATTTTCTTCTTCAACTGCTCATTGGCTCCTGCTATAAATTCACTCTTTCCCGTATGTATCTTTACAGCTTCTTTACGGAAAACATCGAACACATTCCGTTCGCTACCGAAAACCCCCTTACTGATGCACCGTTCTACAGACAGCGGTTCAGTTTTTTTCTGTTCAAAGTGCGATGTAACCGCCGAAACGGCCACATCAGCACCGATAAACCTTGCCAGTGAGACCCACGACCCGGCACCGCCCGTCATGACGGCATCCGCAGACACACCTAATACGCGACCTGCTCCTTTTTCCAGTTTGCCGGGACGGTAAGCTGCTTCGCCACGCGCTTCGATTTCTTCGGATAACGGTGAACGGTTCAACGTTTGTGACAATCCCAACAGGCTTGATTCGGCAGCCTTACGGATGATGTAATCGGCAGACGACTTAGGCATTCGCTCCTTCACCATTCTGTCTATCATCAGCTCTTCCATGCGATAATCCATGTAGGCGTATGCAAGGTCGCCGCCCAGTTGTCCGGATAGTTTGTCATACTGCGCACGGCCGATTTCCTGTATGACTGTATCTCGCCATTGTCCGGCGATATATGCAAGATCCTGTTGTATCTCTTTGGAACCGACAATCTCTGTCTTGCACATTCCGAGATAATCCTCCGTTGTCTTCGAGTTCCATTCACCCGTTACCTTAAGTGTTTGGTAAGGGTTATTCATCGGTTGCGCCGCAGACGCCATTGTGCTCAATATGCCACCCAAAGAGGTGGAATACTCCTTCATTTCCTCGCCCTGTCTTTTCGCGAGGTAAGCCTGTGTCTTTGACATGACGGGTGCGATGTGGCAATGGAAATAGTCACTCATGAGACGTTCCGTCTCTGCAAACCGTGCGCTATGTTTAATTCCATCCATAATATATCTATATGTTTATCCTATTCAACAATAATTGCTCTTTTGTCTGCTCGATGGCACTGTGGTACACCTCCATTTGTTTGGGGTAAAACTCTTCCAGCCATGCGTCTTTCTCTATATTGTCATTCAAAAAACGTATTGCCTGTTCCCGTTCAATCTCCACCGATGCTTCGCCCTCTTCACGGTTGTTGAACCATGCTTTCGTCCACCATCTGATTCCTGCACGGTCAGGATAGACCGTGACCATTCTTGGTATGTCAAAACTCTGTATGTCAATATCCAACTCTGCCAACGGGTCTATGACACCGCCATAGGTCAGGGCTTCGTCATAAAGTTTTTTTTTACGCCGCCACCGTCCACCGTGGGGAGGCACACCTCATGCCGCATGGCAAGGTAGTTCAGAAAATCCCCGATAAGTAGGTTCTGCACCTTGCAGGCAAGAGGCATGGCCTTGTGTCCCAGCCCGAGCGGATTCGCCATACTCGGCATACGCTCGTAGAAATACTCCTTCATTGCGCCCATTGTGAAGATGTTTCGGAGCGATTGCTCCGTATGTCCCGGCAATGTGTATGCGCCACGTTGCAGATCCTCCATATAATGTGGCAGGAAGCGCAGCATCAGTTCCTCTATTTCTCTCTTATCTTTTTCATAATCGGTCTGTAGCGTCATTTCCAAGTCGGAGAAACCGGCTGTGTCACGTCCTGCGGCCTGACGTATCGCACGGATATTTCCGTATAGCATCGTCAGAAATTCGATAGGGTTCAGTTCCTCCCCCTTGAAGCGGACTTCAAGATGCAGCCTGTCACCGCTCAGGGCAACCGTCTGTCCGGCCTTGACGCGCTGCCCGAATTGTGCAAAGACATTCGACAGGTGTCCGTATGTCACTTCATACAATCCATAGCGGATAGTCTGGCAGATACCGTGTGCCGGGTCGTTGCCCACACCCGACACGATACCGCTGGCTATGGCCGAAAGCATATAGCACCGGATGTTGAAGTCGATACCGTGATGAAAGAATTTCTCTCCTGTTGCCGGATCTGCCTGCTCGCCGTAACCGAGCGACAGTTCCACATCCTTGCCTTGAGGTTCCTCGAACGGCATACTGTAACCGCTCTCGGAGTGCAGTATCATTTCTTCTGTATATTTCATTTTTCGTCTGATATTGATGTTGTTACTCTATCTTTTCATCCCTCCGCTTCGGTTCTGTTCTTCCACCGGGATAGCCGAAGCCTGAACCTTTGGCGCGTTATCCGGATTCGAGGTGCGTAGCACATTATTGGCATTGTTGCCGATAAGCATCATACCGAGGAACGCGCCGGCAATCTTTCCTAACCACCCGAAACGTCCGAAGATAAGGAATGCAGCGGCAATCAGTCCTGCCATACTCAATCCCGACACGTTGCCGTTGCCGAGGTTACGGAAAAATCCCCCTAACATATCGGTGATACCTCCGTTGGATGCACTGTGCAGGAAGTTCGATACTCCGCTCAGTTTGTTGTCGAGACCGGCTACTGCGCCGCTCATATTGTCTAAGGCTTTACCGGCTTTGTCTTTCATTTCACGCACGTTGTCTGCCGTTCCTGCGAGGGTGTTCGTTACCGATTCGCCGACTACGGCGTCACTTACGATGCGTACCACACTTTTGTCGGTGGTCAGCTTTTCCCATCCCACATAGCCGACCGCGCCGCCGATGGTTGCCGTTTTGACGGCCTGACCTGCGCCGCGTAATGTCTGCGATGGGTTCAGCACCGCTTTTCCCATACTCTTGCCGGTCGCCGTTGTCGCTGTACCGACATTCTTTGCGGCCTTGCCGCCGTATTTCAATATTGTATTCCAAGCTCCCATATCATTCTATTTTTTTAAGGTCTTACATTCTTTCCTATCTGCCGCCAGCGTCTCTTGGAGGCTTCCACGATGTCCCGCTTGTCGATGATGGGGCGGGCACCTTCATCAATTTCTCTCCATATATCACCCATTGTGGTATATTTCACCGCTTTGGTCAATCGCTGTAGCTTCTTGTTCATCATCTTTAGCTTCGGCCGGATACCGAATACAATCTCCATGCGTTCCTTTTCCGTCATCTTGTTATTGGACAGGCAGGCAATACGGATATCATTCACAATCTCCACGCTATTTATAAGCAGCTCCCGGTAAATCCTGTTACGTTGTGTCGAGAGGGCGACGGCCAACGCATTTGCAGGGTTTTGCCCCAACTGTCTGGAAAAGTCCCCCATATTGTCCGTCATCCTTGATACCTCATAATAGAACCCGTAAGTTTGCGCCGCGTAGCACACTATCGAGCGGAAGGAGTCGAGATAATTGTTGAACTCTCGTTGCAGGTCGGTGGTGGCTTTCACTTCCTCTTTCGTCCACAGATGGCCGGTGGTCTGCATCAGCATGACCTTTTCCTGATTCTTCAGTTCCTTTTCCGCCTTGTTGGTGTAGAGCAGAATCATTCCTGCCAGCACAGGATCATTCTGTGCCTGTGCCTTGCCGATACCGATGTAGAACAGCAATACACCTATTCCAATAATCCGTTTCATATAATCTGATTGATTTTATCGGGCGAGGGCGGCAGCTCTGCGCCAACGAGACAAGGCTATGCGTGCCGCCTCTCCGTTGTTGCGGTCGAGCATCCCGGCCGTCACATTGTTCCACACGTCATTGAGGTTGTAATATCGTATGCTCAGGTACAGCAGGTGCAGTTTCCGGCTGAAAGCGGAAAGCTGGTCGTTGAGTGCCCACAGCGTCTTGCTGCGTTCGGCCCCTGTCAGCATATTCTCAGTGCCCCCTTTGGCTACTGCGTCATTAAGGAGCGTGAATACCGATACCAGTTCCGTTGCCGTTTCGATATACAGGTTGTTCATGCTCATTCCGGCGATGATGCCCTGCGGATTGTTCCTGATAGCCTTGCCTAATTTCCCCAGTGTGAGGAAGATTCTCACGCCGTCATTGTAAAGATGGGTGCAGGCTTTCAGCGACGAAGCATAGCCGCTTGCCGTCTTGAGGTAGCTGTTATACTGTTTCTCCCACTTGCGTATGCTGTTGAACTCTGCAGCGATGCTGTTTTGCAGCAACGCCGTCTGCGTCTGTCCCTTTATCTGTCTTTCTATCTGGTCGTTTATCAGTTCGTTACCCTCTGCCAATGCCATCCACTCCAAAGGATTGGATGCCGCGATCTGCGCTTTGCCGAGTTGCGGAAACAGACAGATGGCAACTAAAACCAGACTAATGATTCGTAATCTCATATATTCCCTTTTTTCGTTTATTGTATTCTACACGTTCACGGATGAGCGTCACGACATCGAAGCCGCGCCTGATACCTATCAGATCCAGCCGGGGAGTGTTCCTGTCCATTGAGAAGATGCGTACCGTTTTCAATCCGCAAAGCTGTTGCATAAGGCTCTGGTGTTCCACAAAATCCACAATGCGGTATTGCTCCATATAGTCCGTCTTTCGGGACAGTACGCCATGCTTGCTGATAATCTGTTCTCTGCCGATATAATACCGTGTCCGGCGCAGATAGACGAACCGGTACAGCAGCACAAGGGTGAGCAGCAGGGCAGCCGATATGGCGAATGCGGTGAATGGCCGTCCTTCCATGCCGCCGTAAATCCACCCTGCACCGCAGACCGCGATGGCAGGCAGCTCGTCAATGACGAACTGCATCCGTCGGGGTTGCAGCACGATATGTTCAAAATCTCTTATGGGCAGTGGCTTTGTCATCGGCGGAAACGTGCTTGGTGTTCTTCCTCGGATTGCTGTTCTCTCGCCTGCGTTTCATCGACCGATTCTTTCTGTTTTTGTTCAGCCAGCAGTTGCTCGTTCCAGTCCTTGTTGGGATGGGTCGGTTCCTCACGGACACAGGAACCGTCCTTTGCCCTGTCCAGACCGAGAAATTCCCGTAATCCGTCACGGAACTCCTCGTAATGCTTGTTCATGACATCCACTTGTTCCTGTATGTCGTCCGGATGGCAAAGGCCGCTCGAACGCATAGACATGGCTTCTTCCCAAGCGGATTCGTACTTTCCGTAAACTGACTGTAATTTGTCGGGCAACAGTTCGATTTCTCCGCTATCCAAGTCCTTGTCATTGCGGACAGTATCGAGATAGGGCTTCCGTTCGGGCGTTTCTTCGATAAAGGAACGAATCACCCGGCATTTCTCATCAATCAGGTTTTTGCTGAACTCCATTCCGGCCTGATCCATATCGAAGCATAGATGTTGCTTTGCCTGGAGTGAGTTTGCAAGCACGCCGCGCATCTGTTCCACCGTCGGATTTCCGCCTGTAGATATGAAAACCGCTTTTCTCAGCTCCTTTTTATCCTTCTGATACAGTTGGTAATAGGCCATTGCGTCGTATGCGCTCTCGAACCAGTAAACGTGTTTGGCTTCCAGGAGTGGTGTTCGGGCCGGACTGGCAATCCACAGACCTTTGCTCGAATTGCTGCCCTCTGCTTTGCCCTTATAGCTCCCTCCGTCCGTGCGTTGCCGTCCGCGTTCTTCAAACCCTACCACCGTGCCGTCCCCTTGTGGCAGAAGCATGGGAAACGACAGGTTGGTATAGGATGTGCCGTCCGCACGATGCTTTGTCGCCAGACAGAAGTCCCGGTGAAAGGCGTACTGCGTGTAAAGGTCGATGCCGCGATGCTTGAAAAAAGGATAAAATTTTTTCTGCGTACTCTTGTCCTGCGGATTGAACTTGTGGATATCGTAGTCCTCGATATTGAACGGCTTTATATCCCTTTTGGGCTGTATGATGCGTGTTTCACGTTCTGCGATAGGATGGTGCAGCAGCCTGTTGCAGACAAGGTTCACAAGACGGTCGGGCGAGACGCCTGCCCGGTATTCCGCGAAAAAGTGCGGATGCTCCTTGATAAAGGAGATGATGTTATATACTTTCTGCTGTTGCGGTTTGAAACAGCACTTGCCCTGCTGGGTCACGATGAACTTGTCGTTGCGGATGCGCCGTCCGTCGCTGTCCAGCCGGACATACGAGGGATAACGCAGTCCGTCACGCCGGTTCAGATGATAGCCTGCGTCGATAAGCACATCCTGAATGTTCAGCCTGCGCAAAAAATCGTCGTATGTAAGGTCTCCGTCTCTCATAGGCTTATCTCCCCCTTCTCATTTCATTAATATCTTGGTTCATTTGCGCTTCGAAGTTGCGGATGGCGACATCCCTCGGTGTGTCCACACCGGGCTTGAAGTACGGACGCGGCGAACCGCCGAACCGTTCGCCATAGCACTCCGGTGCATAGTGATTATGATGGTGGAAGCCGTGTGCGACATCCGAGGCGACCACCACACCTGCGGTAAGAGCCGCAAATATCTTCGTGCCGATGCCTCTCTGTGCTTCCGGACGTGTCTTCATATCCACTTCGCTGAAAATCTTCGAAAAGAGTTTCATCCGGTGATAATCATCCACTGCAAGGAATTTGTCGTAGTCCTTTTGGCTGATTTCGTGACTGATAACCTGTCCGTCGATAACGGCGGTCATCTTATATTTCCCCTCTGTTTGTGCCGGTTGCACGGCAATCTCGCCAACCTCGACCTCCCGGCCGTGCTTCTCTTCCCGATACCACCCCTTGCCCTCATTGAGCAGTTGCAGGTCACGCCCATCCACGGCCGCCCCGATATTTCCCTGTATGGTTTCCTGTTGCACCGAAGATTCCAATGGCACGAATACTTCCTGTTCCTGCCGTTGCCGTTCTTCCAAATCCTGTTGCACCTCGGGATGGAGGCCGATAGCGATGCGCTGTGCGCTATCAAGCTGTTCCATCGTTATTTTATCAGCGAAGTCCGTCCCGATAACTCCGTTCAGCAGTTCCACCCGCTTCTCTATGGATTGTTCCTCAATGGAAGCGGTAACCAGTTTTTTCACTTCCTCTTCCGTCAGGTCATAGACCATATCGGCATTGACACTTTCCGATTGCACGGTCAGCGTCCTTCTTTCCGCATCTACGATAAGACCGTGAGATTCGAGACATTCCGTCCATTTCTCATTGGAGAAATAGACAGGTGAGGCAATCAGCTCTTTGTACGGTCGTGCCGGTTCCTGACTGCGCGGACGGCTTACAAGCGGAGTGATAACCGCCTGCAAGTCCTGCAGCACATCCGTCTGTTGCCCGGACTGTACAGGATGTGTCCGTTGCCCTCCCTTGTAATAAAAGCCGTAGCCACCTGATTGCATTTCACCGGGTTTCATGCGTCCGTCGGGGCGTTCGGGAACGATGGACGGTCCCGGAAAGAAAAGCTGTCCACCGACCCTGCGCAAGTGGAATCCCCATTGCTGGCGCGGGGTCCAGCCGAGAAACGGCGGGGGCATCCCCAAACGTCCCGTATGTCCGTACTCGCCGATACCGATGCGGTAGCCGTGCAGCCCCATCGCCACGCGCCCGTTGGCATTGCGGGCATGGACAAAATTCTTCGGCAGGTGGAAATCCTGGCCCACAATACTTGTAAGCACATTGTAGGCTTTCTTGTTGGCCGCATTTGTTCCCCAGTCTGTCAGAGCCAACATCTGACGTTCGGTAATCGGATAAGTCAAGAGCGGCGAATCATGTCCCTGCACAATCAGCCGGTACCCGCCACCGTCAAACGCAACATGGGCTTGCAGCCCGTTGCGCATCAATATGTCGCGCAGTTCGGGTTGCAAATCCATTTGCCGGGGATTGGTATTTGTTCGTATCGCCATAATATGATAGTATAATGATTGTTTTCATTATGCGTCGCCGCGTTCCATAGCCGTCTCCAGTTGTTCGTCTTTGAAACGGACAAAACTGGCAGCGGAATCATCGCCGACCATGAGTCCTCTTTCCTCGCAATAACGGGCATATTCCTCCTGCCACTCGGCAGAGAAATGGTTCACGTAGTCAAGCCAGCCATATTCGCCGCTTTGCATTTTCTCAACAAGTACCTCTTCAGGATAAAAAGTAGGTTGTTCCATATTTTACAGGTTGAATGTTTTTACTTATGAAGGTTTGCCGCACGGTTACGCTCGCCGGTTTTCTTCTGTTCGTTCCACAGCTCTTCGGTGTATTCTTCTTCCGGGATATAATCAAGATTGCCGTCATCATCCATTACCCAGCAGCCATAGCAGCCAAAAGTGTATTTGTCCCACTCGCGCTTGGGTTGTTCTTTCCACTTCTGCGCATCACCATTGCAGAAGCGGATGCCTGTCTTGTTATGCAGGTCGATACCCACCGTGACGGGTTCGCCATCCACAGCTACCGTCAACGGGTCTCCATGCTGCATACCGTTTACTTCTATCGCTCCAAGGTGCATGACCTCGGCAAGCACCTTCAGGTTACGGGCAATGATGGGGGTAGGTACATACATCACCTGTTTTGTCCCATCGTCAATCTGCACGAATGCCTTGCTGTGCCGTCCACCCGCAGTCTCCACATCCGCAATGATTGCCTTGCCGTCGAGCAACTGTTTCTGTTGCCCCTCGTTATATCGATCCAATGGCGAGGATTTCAGTGCGGGATAGAATACCACATCCACCTCACCGTTATCCATACGGATAAGGGTGAACCGGCTACGGCTCTCGATTACTTCGCCATTTTCATCGGACACACGTATAGGCAATACCGGCGAGTAGCCTCCTTGTTCGATTTCATGGAGGACACGCATAGGCAAGTCTTCAATCATTTCTTGGGTAAGCCCGAAGCGGGTCAATGTCTGATAAGGCAGTTCATTGAACTCAAATTGTTCTTTTTTCATATTCTAAATAATATTATAAATTATATTCCGCAAATATAGATTGATTTCATTCGTATAAGCAAAAATGCACTTATTTAAGTGAATATAGAACGTGTTTTTTACGTTTAGAATATGATTTTGCACAAAAAATCATATTCTGAACAATAAAAATAATCATATTCTAAAAGAAAACAGTTGACGGTAGGAAAGTCTTAAAAAGAGTATGTTAACTTTGCCGTCATGAGAAAGGTTTTACTTACAGTCGTGTCGGGATTTTCGCTCTGTGCAACGTCCCTTCACGCGCAATTCAACACGATTGCACCGATACCGGTACGCTACAAGGTGGAAGCCTTACGTATGGATATGAAAAATCAGGAGCCGACACCCGAAAGTACGATTCCCATACAGGATACATCGGAGAATGCTCTTGCCTTGGCGACACCCTTCGATGTTCATAAAAAGCAATGGATCGAACGTTATCTCAGCGTTGCCTATCCGCTTCCTGCCATCAAGGTCACTTCTCCCTACGGATACCGCAAAGATCCGTTTACCGGAAAGAAGCGGTTTCATGGCGGTCTTGACCTGCGTGCACGCGGCAATAAGGCATTAGCGATGATGGAGGGTGTCGTTATAAAGGTCGGTCAGGACAAAACGTCCGGCAAGTATGTGACCATGCGGCATGGCGGTTACGTCGTCAGTTATTGCCATCTGTCGCGGGTGCTTGTTTCCACGGGGATGGTGGTACATCCGCGCGATGCCGTAGGCATTACCGGCTCTACCGGACGCAGCACGGGCGAGCACTTGCATATTACCTGTACTCTCGACGGTAAGAGCATCGACCCCTCAGTCGTGCTTGATTACATCAAATCCATCCGGCAGGAGTGTGTGGAAGCATTGGCAGAACTGCCTCGGCTCAGGATGTGAGGCACTTCCCCCAGACTCCCAGTTTTATCAGCCACAACGGCGGCATGGTAACGGTTTTGCCATAGAATATGGCTCCCGCCACCTTGCCGCCGCACTGTTCTATTTCCTCTTTATAATCGTTCACGCTTTGGCCGGTTGTCAGCACATCATCCACAATGATTACTTCTTTCCCTTTGATATTTCTGATGATGCGGTAATTACGCTCCAATACACGCTTTTCACCGTCCTTGGCTTTGTGCAGGCTCTCACGCGGTTCGAACACATCCACGTCATACAGTCCCGATGTCAGTTCCGGCCAGTGCGTACAGATATACCAGTCGAGCCGTTTGAAACGTCGCATATACTTGAACTCATCGCTGCAAGGCATGAACATGATATGATAAGAACGTCCGTCTGCTTGCAAAACATCCATGCACGCCTTGAAGAACTCGATACCGTGGATTTCGCCCTCCTTGAACTTGTAGAGCGAGCGGCAGAACGTCCGCTGTTCCTCATTGAGCAGTGTATCGTACCGTGACGGATAATAATATCCGTAAAATACCATTCGGATGCCATTCGACTTGAACGGCTTGAGTGGCGTATGATTCTCGAACAGGTCGGGACGTGAGAGACAGTACATCCGACACGCTTCCCGTTGACCGGCCATTACCGCCAGACGGCAGTACCGGTCGCGTTCTTCTTCCTTGTCGGCCATCCGCGCAGCAGCGAATGCCGCTTCCCCGGCTTTTCGCCGCCAGTAGCCGATGATATGGCACAATGCCCCGATGACACAGAGCAGAAGTATGAACAATAGCCTTGCACTCATCCCTGTTTTATTTGAATGAAACAGCCACCGTTAACCGGTCATTACAGTTTATGCCTCCGGTATGTCGTTGTTCCATTGCGTATTATCATTTCTGTTTTAAAACCGCAAAATTAGCAAAATTCCGGTATTCATTCAATTCTCTACTTGCCAGCCAGCTCTGCGACAGTCATATTTTCCGCAAAGTAAGCCGCCCTCACCAAACACCAAACCACCACTGTAGTTGGAACAAAAAATCTTCCTCTGACACGTCACAGTGTATTTCTTGTTCCCGGTTTGTCTGATTGGTAGTCTTGTGCGGCAGTTGATGGCAGAAAATATCCCTCCACAGGCTGAACAGCCTTCAAAAAGAGGGAAAAAAACAATCAGAGTTATGGCAAAGATGATAGACATTGAACTTCAAAAGCAGTTGGATAAACCGCAAACATGGTTCTGCAAATATTTCCCTGCACGCATACGCAACGTGGGAGAACGTGAGATAGCCGACCGCAAGATGGTATTTGATTTCAAGGATGGACGGGCTTACGAAGAAGTGGCACAACGCACGGCAGCCGCCATGACCGAACGTTACGGCACATCATGCAACAGTATCGTGTTTTCTCCCGTGCCTGCATCCACCGGCGAGAAAAACGAGATACGCTACAAAGCATTCTGTCAGAGGGTGTGCGAACTGACCGGAGCCATCAATGGCTACGACCATGTATCGGTATGTGGTGGGAGACTGGCCATTCACGAGAACCGCAAAGCGGAAAAAGAAGTCCGCAAGACTAATGTCGTTGAGTTTGACTCGGCTTTTTTTAACGGCAAGATAGTGGTAATCTTTGACGATGTGATAACCAAAGGATTGAGTTATGCCATCTATGCCAACCAGTTGGAAAATCTTGGTGCCAATGTACTCGGAGGTGTATTCCTTGCAAGAACTCATTACAAAGTGAAATAATATGACCCAAACAAAGTATGACAAGGCAGTGTCCGTCTGCTTCAGCGGACACCGTAACATTCCATTCCTGTATTGGAAGCAACTAAAGCGGCAATTAAAGGCAGAGATAATCAAGGCGTACACTGACGGTTACCGTCATTTCTACTGCGGTATGGCTATGGGGTTTGACTTGCTGGCAGCGGAAGTTGTTCTCTCGTTACAACCGGATTTGCCAGACCTGCAACTGATTGCCGTGATACCGTATCGCGGACAGACCGAACGGTGGAGCGATACGATGAAAGCCAAATATGATAACATCCTGCGTAGTTCGGATGATGTTCTCATTCTGAGCGAGCACTACTATCATGGCTGTTTGCTTCGGCGCAACGACTATATGGTTATCCACAGTTCGCGACTTATCACCTGGTATGACGGCAAACCTAAGGGCGGCACGTTTTACACTTGCCGTAAGGCTACAGCGAATGGACTGGCAGTGACAAACCTCTATGGCAGCCACCAAGAATCAAAGACCGTAAACAAAACAATGAAATAAAAGAATATATGAAAGATGAAATCAGACAGAATGGTATAACGGTGCTGTCAAGCACCGACGGATTTTCAATGCCCATGTTTTTCAATAACCTGTGCGGCAAGAACTTTTCAGGCAAAGAGTACCGTGACTATATCCGAAACATCGCTTTGGGAGAAATGGGCTTCAAGCCCGGAGAAATCTCATTGTACCGTAACGGCAAACAGGTCAGAACCGGCATCATTCCGAACCCCTGATATAGTATCGGCTGATAGCTCCCACAGTCTTAAAATTTGACTCAAAAAAAATAAGTCCCCAATGGTTGGGGACTTATATATGTGTCTGGAAGAAAATTAATCGTACAATCGTTGACGTATCATCCATTCATTAAGCCCATCCGGGTCCACACGGTCTGCGAAATTCACATTCTTGGATAAAAAGCCTGCTTTCTCACCTCTTAAGTAAATAACCGGTGGAGTTAATGTATTTGGATTATATGGGCTTAGGGATGAACCGGGACTGCCATATATGGAATATGGGTTTTTGAAGGATATGGCCGAATAGTCATTTCCATATATACCCTTATTGTTCGATATGGAATCCGGAACGGATGTACTCAATGACAATCTGCCTAAATACAAGCCGTCATTTGCCAATAGGAAAGATTCTTTCCCTGCAATTCTGATATCCAAATCTGTTTTATCCATTTCCTGCAATTCAATGTCCTTATTCTATTATACCATAACGCCTTTTAGT
Organism: uncultured Bacteroides sp.; assembly: GCF_910578895.1. GTDB lineage: Bacteria > Bacteroidota > Bacteroidia > Bacteroidales > Bacteroidaceae > Bacteroides. The sequence continues at coordinate 16,659 of NZ_CAJTSC010000024.1, read as the reverse complement.
GACATTATCAAACACATCCGTCTCTTTCAGAAATTTTATCACTCGTTCCCTGTCTTCGGAAATCAGGCAACCTTTCAGTTTGCCGTTCTTCTCCGTGATTTTAGATTTTGAAAGTTCGAATATATCGGAACAGTCCAGCCAACTGTCATAATCCAGAATATCGCGATAATTGCGTACCATCAAAGGATACTGGCAGTTTAACAACTCCTCTGACCTCTTGGAAGAGTCTATCTCCGAATTTATCAGCAAGGCACCGATGGCAACACCTTCCGGAGTAAAGCCGATAATGACGATGTATTTATTACGGTCTTTATATCCGTCTTTCAGTATCAGTCCGTCCTCTTCGTCTAATGGGACATAAATAATGTCACCAATTTTGACTGATGACATATCTACTTGCTCAGCTTTGGCCATTGCAGCTTTCAGCTTCTCCAATGCACCGGTTTTATCGTCCATTTGATTTAAGATAAAGCGTTCTTGACAATCTGCTTTTCGCGGATATAATCTACCATGTCTTTGGTTGCTTTTCCTGCCCGGGCTATATCTATAATGGTAATAAAGTTCTTTTGAGGATCATCCTGAATGCGGGTCATCGCTTCTTCCCATGCCGAGTCATGCGACAAGTCGGACAAATCATAAGGGTCTGCATCCTTATATTTAGCGATAGCGGCATCCAGACAACGCTTGTTGGCACCAGATATGTAATCCATATCGGGAGTAGCGGAAGTATATACTTTCTTGTCACGAACCTCTATACCTGAAAGGAACGCGTTGAAATCTCCGTCCAAAGGTTTGCCTTCTGCTATTTGCAGAGCCTTATAGGTATAAGCAGGCACGGGACCGTGCTTCAATGCCCTGAAGGAATCATCGACAATCACCTTGCCATATTTCACAAGATGATCCTGTTGGGCAAAATAGAGTATTTTGAACAACTTTATGTAGTCCACTCCCTGAGTGAAACTCTGCATGATGTAGAGTACCACTGCTTTTATTTTTGCTATCTGTATAGAAGTCTTCATTTCATCCGTTTCTATGATTTCACAAAGATACAACTAATTTGCTGAATAATATGTTCATAACATTAAAAAAATACAATCTTCAACTATATTTCCCCGCTTCAGACCTGTCGCCGTCCCTTTTTACTTTGCCATTCCCTTTTATACCTTACGCCCCCGATATAGTGCGGACAGTTTGCCTCAAGCCGCTTGCGCATTTTGTGTAACACGTTACATAAAGTGCGCCAAGCCGCTTTTGCAAAAGGACGGACGCGGACAGACTTGGAGTTACGGAGGACGATATGAATATTGCCCTCCACAGTTCCAAGACAGTCCGCTGTGAAGTCCGTCCTGGCTGTCCGTTTCCCCGTTTTAGCACTCCGGTTATATTATTCCATTCATCCTTTTCTACTTGTTCCATTGACCGCTTTTCCGCAGTTGTGCAACCTGCCGGGGATTGAATTTTTCCGCAAAGGTAACCGGCCGTCCCAATCTTGCCAATGCCGGCATTCTGCCGCGAGTGAGGCGTAAAAATCTTCCTCTCCGTTGTCGAGCGTATTTTTCCGCTTCAGCATTGTCCGATTGCTCCTGCCACCTTAGAATGCAGAAAAAATCATCCCGGCGGTCGAACAAAGGGAAACAAAACAAGGTTAAATATGAGTTACGACAAGTTGAAATCACTGGTGGCAAATGTGGAAGCCATCGAAACTGCAATGAAAATCAAGATGCAGGGCAGAAAGGCCACCCAAGAGGAAAAAGCCGTACTATCCCGGTATTCGGGTTTCGGAGGCATCAAGGAAGTATTGAACATTGGCACAGACCGACCTATTGGCGGCAACATGGATGAACCAGTCCGTAGGTTGCAGGAGCTTATCGGCGCATATCCCTATTTCACTGAACCGATGCGCCAAGCCGTCACAGAGAGCATCAAGGCATCCGTCCTGACAGCGTTTTACACACCGAAATTCATTGTCGATGCAGTGGCAAGGCAGATACACACGACGTTCAAGCAAAACAATCTGCGAATGCACTCATTCCTCGAACCGTCCGCAGGGATTGGCGGTTTCCTGCCTGTGGCAATGTCAGATACGTATGATTACGCCATTGAGAAAGACCATCTTTCTGGGCTGATACTCTCGTTGTTGTATGACGATACGATAACAAGTACAGGCGGATTTGAGACAATCGGCGAAATGGATTTCGAGCATACGAAATTCGATGTCATAGCGTCTAACATCCCGTTCGGGAATTTCCGTGTGTTCGATGCGGAGCTTTGGAGGAAAGGAGGCACATACGAACAGGCAACCAAGACGATACACAATTATTTCTTTGTCAAGGCTATGGAGCTGTTGAATGAGGGCGGTCTGCTGGCTTTTATCACATCAAGGGGTATAGCGGACACGGCAGGCAACAAGTTCGTGCGCGAGTACCTCGTAAACAATGCCGACCTGATTAGTGCAATCCGTCTGCCGGACACGCTTTTCATGCAGACAGGCGGTATCGAGGTTGGCAGTGACTTGCTTGTATTCCAAAAGCATACACACAAAGCGTCATTGTCGCTCCGTGAGCGGTCATTTTTGCAGACCTATAAGGAAAAGGTCGAGACCGCAGGAACAATGACAGAGAACACCAACCGGATTTTCACCATGCCCAAAACTGCATTGGCGACAGGAAGCCGCATTGTGATGAACCAGTACGGCAAGTATGTACGCAAGTACCAGTGGCTCGGCGATGAAAATGCCATGTTTCAATACCTTTCGGCACTGCTCAAGCATGATTTCGACCGCTATTTCCGCAAAGGGCTTTTCATGGGCGGCGAAGCTCCGGCGCAGATGTCGCTTTTCGGCAGCATGGCTGTTGAGACAGCGAACAGAGGCAGACGTGCCTATACCGAACCAATGGCCGAATGGATGAAAGACGGCGCAATGGTGACGTTTGAGGGACAGGTGGGTGTTGTCAGTTTCCGCAAGTCAAGCCATTATGAAGAAGTGGCTGTTGATTTCGTGCCAGTGGACGAGGGCAAGGTAAACACGGACAGGGCAAACGACTATTTTCCCATCCGCAAAGCATACTTTGAACTGTCTGCAAAGGAACAAGCGGAACAAACGGAGCAACCGCATTTGCGTGAACGGCTGAATGCGTTGTATGACGCTTTTGTTGCCAAATGGGGCTGTTTCCATGCCAACGACAACAGGGAGTTTATTATGCTTGACAGTCTCGGAGTAGAGGTGTTTACGATTGAAATGCAGCTCGGCAAGGACATTCTCAAAGCCGACATCATGCGCGAACCCATAGCATTTAAGAGGATAGACACCGACAGGAAACTGACCCCTGCCGAGGCGTTGGCAAGCAGTCTGAACTTTTACGGCTGTGTGGATATGGATTATCTGATACAGACCACCGCACAGGACGAGGACGGGATTGTCGGCGACCTCAAAGGTGAAATTTTCTATAATCCCGTCCGTGACGCATGGGAACACAAAGGCAGTTTCCTTGCTGGCAATGTCATAGACAAGTGCAAGGAGATTGTTTCCTGTCTGCCCGACCTCTCGGACAAAAGAAAAGAGTGGACGGAAGCCGCCATTGAAGCGTTGGAAGCCGCCGTACCCGAACCGATACCGTTTGAAGAACTCGACATCAACATGGGCGAGCGTTGGATTGACACGGCTTTGTATGCTGAGTTTGCAGCGGAACTTTTCGGAACGGCAACCGATGTGATGTACTTCGATGTGAACGACACCTATTTGGTGCGTCTGCAAGGCTATTCCCCCATAGCCTACAACACCTATTCCGTGCGTAATTACAACGGTGAGGAATTGTTCGTACACGCCTTGCAGGACACCGTGCCCGAAATCACGAAAGAGATAGAGCGCAACGGTGACAAGGTGCGTGTTCCGGACGAGGAAGCCATACAGGAAGCGGCGGCCAAAATCCAAGAGATAAGAACTCGTTTCAATGAATGGCTTGATAACCAACCGGCAGAAGTACGCAACGAACTTGCAAGAGTGTACAACGAGCGTTTCAACTGCTATGTCCGTCCGCATTATGACGGTTCGGTGCAGACTTTTCCCGGACTTTCTTTCGAGCAGTTCCCATACGACAGCCTCTATCCCTCGCAGAAAGACGCTATTTGGATGATTAAACAAAACGGCGGTGGTATCTGTTGGCACGAGGTAGGCACAGGCAAGACGATGATTATGTGTGTCGCTGCCTACGAAATGAAACGTCTCGGCTTGGTGCGGAAGCCAATGATTATTGGACTTAAAGCCAATGTTCACGAGATTGCCGATACGTTCCGCAAGGCTTATCCTTCAGCGAAGATACTCTATCCGGGAAAAGAGGATTTTACCCCTGCAAACCGCAAAGAAGTGTTTTCCAAGATAAAAAACAACAATTGGGATTGTATCATCCTGACACACGACCAGTTCGCCAAAATACCCCAGTCGGAGGAAACGATGATTGACATCTTCACGGAAGAACTTCGCGATGTTGAGCGCAATCTGGAAGTTCTGGAAAAATCCACGATGCGCTACCGTAGCGGCAAGATGCAAAAGGGGCTGGAAAAGCGCAAGCAGAACCTTTCGGCCAAACTGCAGGGGTTACGGATGAAAATCAATAAAAAGAAAGATGAAACTGTGGATTTCCATTCAATGGGCATAGACCACATATTTGTCGATGAATCGCACTCGCACAAAAACTTGATGTTTCAGACAAGGCATTCAAGAGTAGCAGGTATCGGTAACATACAAGGTTCCCAAAAATCAATGAACCTGTTGTTCGCCATTCGCGATATTCAGCACCGCACAGGGCGCGACCTCGGCGCGACATTTCTTTCGGGCACGGTAATCGTAAATGCTTTAACTGAACTTTACGTGATGTTCAAGTACCTTAGACCACACGAACTGCAGCGTCAGCAGATTTCGTGCTTCGATGCGTGGGCGGCGATATTCACGCAAAAGACCGCTGACTATGAGCTGAACGTGACAGGTGCAATCAAGCGCAAAGAGCGTTTCCGCACCTACATCAAAGTGCCGGAACTGGCTATGTTTTTGCGGGAAATCACGGATTATCGCACTGCCGATATGATAAACCTCGATGCACCCGAGAAGAACGTGCGTTTCCTCTCTCATGCACCGACTATCCAACAGGAGGAAATGATTGGACGGCTGGTTTCCTTTGCACATAGCGGCCAGTGGGAAGATTTGGGTCTTGATACACCCGAGCCTGACAATCTCGATAAGGCGAAGATGCTGATTGCCACTAACGTAGCCCGAAAAATGGCTCTCGATATGCGTTTGTTAGGCGGTAAGTTCAGTGACGATGCCGGAAACAAGGCCTCCATTTGCGCAAATACCATCTATGATTATTATATGCGCTCGAATGCCAACCGGGGCACGCAGTTCGTGTTCAGCGACCTTTCCACGTACAAGCCGAACGAATGGAACATCTACAGCGACATCAAGGAGAAACTGGTGCGGTTGGGTATTCCGGCTGACGAGATACAGTTTATCCAGTGCGCCACGACCGAGCGGGCAAGGAAACGGCTGTTCGAGGACATGAACAACGGCAAGGTGCGTGTGCTTTTCGGCAGCACTACCATGTTGGGTACAGGCGTTAACGCCCAACAAAGGGCTGTGGCAGTGCATCATCTTGAGATACCCTGGCGACCTGCCGATATGGAGCAACGGAATGGGCGCGCAGTGAGAAAAGGCAATACGGTTAAACTATGGGGCGACAACGTGGTTGACATTATAATTTACGGCACGGAAAAGACACTTGACGCTTATAAGTTCAACCTGCTTAAAAACAAGCAGATGTTCATATCTCAAATCAACAACGGCACAATCGCAGTGCGCCGCATCGACGAGGGCGGCATGGACGAGAACAGCGGTATGAACTTCACCGAATTTATCGCTATCCTCTCCGGCAATACCGACCTGTTGAACAAGGCCAAGCTCGACAATAAGATTATGCAGCTTGAAAAGGAACAGGCTATTTTCAAGAAAGAACGCATCCGCGCCGAGCGTAAGATTGCCGCCTTTCGTGAGGATATTGAAAAAGCGAAGCGCACAAAGGATTGTTTCACAAAGGATTTGGAATACATTACCTCGTACAAGGGTACAAAGGCAACGATGCTTCTGAACCTGCCGCAAGCGACTGCCGAGGAAATCGGGCGTGAACTTCACCGTATATCCAAGACCTACCGAAGCGGAGCATACGGCACTGTCGGCACTTATGCAGGGCTTGACCTGTTGGTGCGTAGCGAGTATAATATGAATGGGGCATTCGAGCGTAACACGTTCTTTGTCGAGGGCATAAGCGGACTGAAATACCAATGCGGACTAAGCGGTGCATTACCTCTCGGCTTCGTGGATGCGTCACTCTATCCGCAAGGCGCATTGGGCAAATTGCCCTCACTTATCGAGAAGCAGCAGAAAGCGGTAGAGCGGGCTGAAAACGAAATCCCGGTATTGCAGGACATCGTTGGCCGCAAATGGGGCAAGGCCGAAGAACTGGCAAGGTTCAAACTGGAGTGCAAGGAACTGCAGCGAAAGATTGACGAAAGTCTCAAAGAGGCTGAACGCTCACACACCGCACCCGGAACACCGTCTGCCGGGTATGAGGATGCTCCTAAGGCTGCCTGATACAATTTATATTTAACCTTTTCCCTCTGTTTGGTTGTGACAACCGGACAGGGGGATTTTTCCGTTCCGGTCTGCCGACGGCCCTGTCCCGTTATAACTGCCCGATCCGCATTTATACCTGAATAGACATCCATTTTTACCATTGATTACTCAAGTATGCGTCTCCTATCATAATAATGTCGGCAGAAAACGTGATGGTAGAGTACATCTGACGTTTCCTGTCGACATTGAAAACTTCCTTATAGTGTACAATGTACGAATACTTGAACTCCACAACACGAAATACCGAATTGTCTTCAGTATTGTAATATATCACCTTGCCACTTATAGCCTTGAAGGGACTGTTCACCATCGCTTCAAGAAGGATGGTTTCTTTGGTCGATTCAATGGTGATGGTAATACGACCGCCGGTAACATTCGTCACCGGTCTTCCTTTTGTATCTGTCTTGCGACTAAATTCAATATGTGATGAAATCACTTCTATATCCTTTCCTTGCAAGCACACGGTTGCCCTTAATTCTGCCATGCTGTTCTTGGTATTTTATGGTGAAACCAAAACCATCGTCTTGGTTAAAGCAGCAGAACCGCTTTCAAGAGAAGAAGAAGGATATCATATTTCGCAAAAATAGCGTTTTTCCATGAACTTAACAAACAATCAATTAAAAATTTATAGCCAATAAATTAGAACAAAATCAATTTACAGGCTGTATTCTTTATAAAACGTCATTTCATGGGGTGTTTGTCGGATATGTGAATAACCCGAACAATGCTGATTGGGATAATGTCACATTCTGCCTGAGACTTACGATGAAGATACCGATACTTACCGCTATTCTGTGCATCCGGTAAACTCGTTATATGCGAAAGTGATGTATGCCGTAGCAATGTAAGGAGAATCTTCTAAATCGGAATATATCATTAAAGCGAGGCAATCACAATGGGTTGCTTCGCTTTAATGTATCGGATTTGTTGGCGGTTAGCAGTTCAACAGTTTGTTGATATTTGGCAACTATCTTTTCGTTTCATAGTATGCCGTCAATTTGACTTTACTGTATAGATGCCCGCTATATTTTAGAGGCTTTTTAGCAAAAATTGTCCAACTTCGCTCGCAAGTGCATTCAAAAACAGTGACATCAAAACTTCGAAATTCGCTTTTACACCGTACGTAATTCCGTGAAATTGTATGTCTACATCTGCTATAACTATGATTCACAGTTTACCATTTACCTGATTCACAAACATTAAGAAACCTATTCAGTACTATATCTGATTTTTTATCATTCCCTAAATCTATTGCAATTCTTTTTATATTTGGCAATTTGTCAGGAGTTAATTCCGACAAACATTGAATTTCTAATTTTGAGAGATTCCCAGATAGTTTAACAAACTCCATATATTCATTAAGTATAGGAAAATACTCCAGATTTTTCATATTATTTAGCCACAAACAACGTAAATAAACAAGATTATTTAAATCGGGAATTTTTTGAATATGACTCAATCCATCTATTTCTAAACAAACTAAACATACTAAATCCGATAGAAAATCAAGATTAAGATTTTTCGAAGACTTATGAATTGATAAAGTTTGCAATTGTGGCAATTTTTCACATATAGTTTTACCACTTTTTAAATTATAACACTCTAATTGTTTTACATTTGGCAATGGCATTAGTAAATCAACATCAAGACCTTTTACTTCTAAACCCTCTAACTGCTTTAAATCACTAATAAGCAGATGTTGACTTCTTGTCAAATTATTGTATAATAAGCATAATTCTTTCAAAGAATTAATTAGTTTAAGTTCAGATAAATCTATACTTTTACTATATAAATCGGTTATAATTATTTTTTTTAAATGACCGAATATAGAAATTCCTGAAATACTTTTTAATTCAGTTTTTCTATTGTATGATTCAATAGCAACAACATTGTCTTTTATACATTCAAATTGTTGATAATTTATGTTATTATCATCTGCTGCAAACACTAAGGTAATAGTAGTATTTGGATTGACAAGAGAATCTTTCAATATTTCAATTTTAATTGGATCAAGTTCATCCTTGATTATTAAACGAATAGTATTCTCAGGATTCTCTAAAGACTCAATTTGATTGCATCTATATTTGTTTAGATTTTCGATAACCATAATATTTTTGATATTTTAGAGCCTGTTTAAAAATGACTGAAATCTTTTTCTAAAGAGGTTTCCGTATCCGCCAGATTATTTCTTTCTATGAAGCGACCAAACTTAAAAAAAGATGTATCAGACAGATTTAACGGAAACCGAGTGGCAATATATAACAAAAGTATTGAACCTGCAAGAAAGAAAGCGAAAATATGATTTGCGATTGATTTGGAACGCTATATTTTACCTGGTAAAGACAGGTTGTCAATGGCGGATGCTTCCTCTTGACTTTCCCAAGTGGCAGTTGGTCTATTACTACTATCGCAAATGGGCCTCTCAATTGGATTTTGACTTGTTGTTAGAGAAATTGCGTGGGCATGTACGTGTGAAACGCGGTCAAAGCATGGAACCCAGTGTAGGAATTATGGACAGTCAAAGCGTCAGATGTGGGAACAATGCTTCTTTGAACGGTATTGATGGAAACAAAAAGGTAAAAGGCATAAAACGGCATGTCATAGTGGATAAGAATGGCTTTCTTATTGCCGTTATGGTCACCATAGCTAATGTGCATGACAGTAAAGCCGCTTATTTGCTGATGAGGGTTCTTAAGGAGATGTGCTCCAGTGTAAAAAACATTCTTGCCGATGGAGGTTACCGAGGAGAACTTGTCGATAACATAAGAAAGAAATTCGGATATGTCATTCAGGTTGTTATCAGTGCGTACAAGGAACAGGGATTCAGACCCATTCAAAAGAGATGGATTGTGGAAAGAACATTCTCATGGATGGATTACAATAGAAGGCTCTGCCGAAACTATGAACTAACATTCGACTCGGCAGAGGAAATGGTCAAATTAGCCACTATAAGATTATTATTGAGGAAAATTTAAACAAGCTCTTAAAAGCCAAAAGATTCATCAATGACGTTAAGCCAATCCTCTCCATATTGTTCCTTCATAACTTCTTTAGCTTTTTCTGTTCGATAGGTGTATTTATCCATATTATCTTTATATATTTTATTTCCTTTGGCATGAGCTGGTGAAACCGGATTATACTTGTTAGCCCAATAATCCTTACCCTTTTTTTCTATGCCTCGTTCATATATCAATTGCTCTAAACCTCTGGATGTATCATGGTTTAATCCATCAAATACGTCTTTCCCATCTGCTCCTTCTAAATCTTTGGAGGTATATCGTTTATGGATTCCATATTTTGCACTACCAACATATGGCTTTTCTGTTCCATCTCTTGCTCGTTTTTTTCTACTATATACAGTGTCAAGCCCCCAAATATCAAAGGAATTATTAGGGTTACTAACATATCCATAAAGTGTAGGATTCTTTCCTGCCAATCTAATTAAATCCTGCGAGATATACGCCCCTGTCTTCGGATCATAGTACCTGAACCTGTTGTACGCCAACCCCGTCTCCCGGTCATAGTACTGTCCTTGGAACAAGAACGGTATCATACCCTTATTGCCGGTCTCCTCAATGACGTTGCCGTCCATGTCGAGCACACGGCTCCACACCTCGTTACCCTCAGTGTCGTATGCCTCTGTCGGTGTTCCGAGCTGGTCGGTCAGTATCGAGTAGGATTTGCCGCCCCTGAGCATCGCCATTGGCACGAATGACTCCTCGTCGAAGAGCCACACCGTCATGTCGCAGCGTTCAGGGTCGGTGTGCCAACGGTTTTCCGCGAAAGAGTATTCACGGTACTCCCGCCACTGGTGCAATGGGACGTTGCCATTCCAAATCCACTGGGTGACAACCGCGCCGAAACTCTTGCTGAGCCTGCGCCCCAGCGCATCATACGTGAACTCCACCTCCCTCTTGTCGGGACGAATAACCTTTACAAGCGAGCCGTCGGCATTCCATCGGTATCTCCAACGCTCTTTCTTGCCGTCAAGCCATTTTCCGGTTCCACGGTATCGTTCGGTCAGATTACCGTCCGCATCGTACTCGCAGTGCCACTCGCCGTCCTGCTCCAGACGGCCGCCGCTCAGATACCGGCGCACCTTCATGTCAGGATCGGGGTACAGGTTGCCCAGCGCGTCGCTCTTTCGCCAACGCTCGCTGCCGTCAGAGTACACAGCCCTGTCAAGCTGACCAGTAGGGGTATATGAGTAGCGGGTCTCGCCATACTTACTGTCATCCACGGACAGCAGCCTGTCTGCGACGCCCCAGCGGTAGCGGCGCGTATGCCGCGTACGCGCGTCTTTGCGTGTGCGGACGTCCACGAGACGGCCGATGTCGTCGTATGCGAACGAACGCACGACACCGCCCGGGAGAATACGCTCCACCTCGAAGCCCAGCGTGTCGTGGCGGTGGGAGGACTCCCACGTGCCCGCGCCGTCGGCATCGGTTCCGTCCGTAGCGGAGAACCCCTCCAGTTCACCGTAGGAGTTGCGGGTATAGCGCAGCGAGGCACCCGACGTGCTCTCAAGCGTCAGTATCCTGCCGGTTTGGTCGTAGGTGCGCTGTATGGTATTGCCGTCGGCTGTCTCCTGTATCGGAAGGCCGAGGGAGTTGTAGGCGAACTCGACCGTGCTGTCTCCCCGCGAAGCCATCGCAAGCCTGCCGGAAAGCCCGTAGGCATAGCTTTGGGCGGGGGCGTCGGAGGTCGGGTAAGATACGTGCGTCACACGCGAGCAGGCGTCATAGCTGTATTCGCGCTCCGTGCCCGAAGGAAGCGTCTCCCGCACGACACGGCCCCCGCGGTCACGCAGGTATCGCCGCACTTCGCCGTCGAAGCCTTTCTCTGCTGTGACGTTGCCAATGGCGTCAAGGTCGAACTCGTAGGTGCGAAGACGCTCGTTGACCACGCCCCACAGACGTTCCTCACGGTCGTAGCGGAACAGGACGACCCCACGGGAATCGCGGCGGCGAGTCAGCTTCCACATACCCGAGTAGCCGTACTCCACGCGTTGCACGTTGTCACGGTACTCCGTCAAGTTATCTATCCCGTCGTAGGACAGGTGTATATCGTTGCCGTCGAAGTCAAGCACGTGCGTCACGCGCCCGATAAGGTCGTATTCCCTTTCCTGCACCGCGCCCTTGGGGTTGGTCACGTGCACGCAACGGCCGAGCAGGTCGTAGCCGTAGCGGGAGGTGTTGCCCCGGCTGTCGGTGGCTTCCGTCAGGTTGCCGAAACGGTCATAGGCGAGTTTCGTCACAACACCGTAGGGGTCTTTCACCGAGGAAACGAGGCCGTCACTGTAGGACAACTTCGTGACCGCCCCCTCCGGGTTGGTGCGGCTCACAAGGTTACCCGAGCGGTTGTACCCGAACTCCCACGTGCCCCCGTCTGGGGTAGTCACGGAGATAGGACGGTTACGCAGGTCGCCCTTCTTGGGATAGACGGCACTGACACTTCCACCGCAAGGATCGGAACTGTCGGTGCAATTGCCCCAAACGTCGTATTTGTACAGGGTGCTGTTACCCAACGGGTCGGTCTGTTCGAGGAGCTGGCGGCTGTCGTTGTAACGCCAAAGGTGCTCGCCGCCGTTGGCGTCCACCTTCTTCCACACAAGGCCGCTCCGGTGGTGGTACACCGTAAGTGCGTCGTGGCTGTCGAGCACCTCGGTAACACCTTCGCGGAAGGTCAGCTTGTGGTTATAGATGCCGCCGTCGCCCCAGGTGTGGACACAGCGAGAGCCGATGCCCGTGCCATCATACTCGAAGTACCACGAGAGGCCGTTGCGCCACGTCTCCTTCACGATAAGACGTCCGGCATACTCGTAGGACATCGCGTCACCCACGGCATTGCGCTGCCGGGTCATGTTGCCGTTAGCATCGTATTCGTAGGAGGCGAGGACAACCTCTTTTCCCGGTTCATCAGGGTGCGGCCCCCATATCTCAAGGATACGCCCGCTACGCGTGTCGGGCACGACACGCAACTCGCGCCCAGCACTGTCGGTGATGGACGAGAGCCATCCCTCCCGGGTGTAACCGAAGCGGATACCAAGCCCGTTACAGTCCGTGACACTTTCCAGCAGACGAACAGAGTCGTACTCGCGGCGAGTGAAGCGGTAGTAGAGATCTTCTGCCATATCCCACACGCAGTAGCCGCCGTCACCCTCCAGACGCGCCTCCTTGCGCTCGGACAGGATGAACGAAGGCTTGCCCGCAGTAGGCAACGGGAACGTCACGGGTATGCCGTCGCTCATGCGTAGCGTGAGCGTGCCCTCTTCAGGCTCCACCACGATACCCATGTCGTAGGCATGGTGCCAGCCGTTGCCGAGAGGCCCGCGGTAGTCGCTGCGGCTATACCACGTGCGTTCCCAGGAGAGCGGCACGGGGCCGTCCAGCCAGAAGTCTTCTTCGTCGGTGAAGAAAGTACCGCTTGCGACGTCTACGGGGTGTCCCGTAACGGTACAGATGGCCTTGTGGAGCATCCCTTTCAGGGAGCTGCTCTTTATCTTATTGTTGACCTTGCTGTGCAGTTTGTCTGCTATCTTCTGGGTCTTTTTCTTGTAGAACCGGCCCAACGCGCCCTTGCACTTGCGTGTGAGAGCGGCCATCGGGTTGACGGGCACGGGAACAGGGCTGGTGAGTATCTGTTTCGCGGGTGGTATCGGGTTGATGACACCCGTGGGCAGGAACAGGCCCGGAACCTTGTGTACGCTCGGGATGCCGAGATCGTTGCAGTCAAGGTGCAGATGCGCACCGCCGCCCGAGAGAGGCATACCATCGGCGAGCACCGTAAGGCTCCCCATAAAAGCGTGGCCGTTGTTCTTGGGAATCGCAGCAGAGGGAGCAGCCCAGCCGGCCCCCATCGGGATGTGAGGGACGCTCTGCGTAGGCGTGGAAGCCACGGCACGCGGGATGAAGCCTCCGATCTTGACGGTGGCTCCCAACATCCCCACCACCATGGTCAGTACCGTGTGACCGACCTCGGCGAGTTTCGCAGCGTCGGCACTGCCGGCCTCTTCCACCGTAGGGGGTGGAGGGATGAACGAAGACACTGCGGCAGCGATGAAGTCCTGCGGACGGAGAAGCACGCCCACATAGGGATGTGGCATAGGGACGACAGGAGACGGGGGGATGTTCACAAGATGGATGTCCACACCGATGACGGGATCGAGCTGCTTCGAAATGGGGAGGCAGGCCTGGCCCTTCATACCCATCGCTCCCAATAGGGGAAGCATGGCAGCTTCGCTCAAGCCGTCGGCAAGACCGCTGATGGCAGCAGCAGCCTTCACGCCCGTGTCGAGGGCGTTCACTGACGGAGAAACACCGGCTTCGGAGTTCGCCGTCACACCGTTTGCGATGCCCTCGGCTTGCGCACCGATGCCCGCCTTAAGATTCGCACTCACGCTATCGAAATAACCTGTGTCTGCCATAGCCGTCTTTATTTAAGTCGTTATTTAATCCGAAAATACAAATAAGTGGATGCAAGGATGGCAATTACGATTATGACCCCGAGCCAAAAACGGAACCCGGCTGGTCCTAACAGTTCAAGCAAGAAATTTCCTCCCCAGCTTCCGGGCCTGAAATAAGTCCATTTCCAGTCGAATATCAGCCCCGCAAGCCATACCAAAAGCAGGAGGATAACTACCAGGTATCCCGCCTTGGGATTCGCGTAGGTATATTCGGTCGCATCCGTGAACATCCTCTCAAGATTCCTGAATATGTTGTTCAGCCATACCATTGTATTTCCCTAAATTTCTTTTATACTCATATAAATAATTCTCCCATCCCTCTCCGAACATCCGGGTCAGCACCTCGTTTATCTCATCATCGCTGACCAGTTTGGAACGTTCCTGACAGTTCAGCAGGCTTAACAGCAGAAGAGGATAAGAAGAGTTCCTGACAAGCTCTGCGGAAAGTTTGTCGGAGAGCCTAAACCCTTCCACATAACACTCCGCAGCCAATGACTTTTCATAATTTTTCTCCCGGCACCAGCCGCTCAATCTCAGTGATTCGCCCTGCATCAGATAGTCGTTGCACTTCGAATAGGCTTCGGCACCGCGATAGTATGTCTCGGCGGCCTCTTTCCAATGCGTTTCCCGCACATAGATGGAAGCCTTCCCCAACAGGGTGTTGCCGAGCAATCTGCAAGCCAGCGAGGGGTCTAATTTCTCTGCCCCGATTTCGGCGGCTTCCACGGCTTTATCCGCAAAGTACATGGCCATCTTATAATCCTTACGGGCCAACTGGTCGGTATACAGGATGGTATATACGGTTACAAACTGGCTGATCCAGTGGATATCTCTCTTTACATTATCAAGAGCGATATCAAGGCACTGCTTGGCGAATTTCTCCGTCTCCGGCACATTCCCTTTTTTCACACTGTTCATCAGTTTGATTAACACCAGTCTGAAATTGGAAGCTGCCGGATCGCTTTTATCTTCATTCGCCGCTTGTTCGGCGAGTTGTTCCATCGCTTCGCCCAAATCAATCGGTGGATAAATGGACTCCGTGTCATCGGAGTGCCTGCCCATGAGTTTACCGAACTGTTCATAGCCCTTTATATCAGATATGCCCCATACCATCTGCGGATGGAACGGCAAGGCAAGGGCTTTTCCAAACCATTCACGGCATCCGTCATAATCGGATGTGTTTTTCAGGTTGAACACAAAACTGCATTTCATATCGGTTCCGCTCACAAGGACTTCTGTCAGCCGGTTCAAGTTGGCGACTGCGACGGAAGCCTCGTTTTCTTGCATCACGACCGTATAGTCCGGAACCCAATCGACATACTCGGAGACGATTTCTTCGGGCTTTTCCGAATGGTTCCAGTATTCTATCTGTTGTGCGATATACGCCACAACATCTTTTGAGAAATCGGAGATGGAACTGAACGGAAGTTCTATCACGAATACCATATCCTCCTCTTCGCTGTCTACGGCAAGCATATAGTCATAGAAAGCCTCGAGCATACTTTCGTCTCCCGGCTGTATGACGATACGTATTAGCTTGACCGGTTTTCCTACTGCATCTTCCCATTGGTAGAGCATCCTGTCTGCTATTTGTTGTATGGCATTGCTCATAGACTGCTAATTCAATTTAACGATTGTTCCGGTTACCGCAGTAGTTCCGGAAGAATCTACCGTGGCTTTTGTTGTTCCGCTGACCAAGGCACTGCTGCTTCCTGTGGCTGTAAAATCGGTACTGGAGATATTGTAGGCTTCATTTGCCGTGCAATCAATATTTTTTGCCGATTGGGCGATGTTTTCACCGGCCGACTCTGTTATGGCTTTTTGGGCATTTGATGATATATTGCCGTCACTATCAATTGTGACGCTGTTTTCACCGACACACAAGGTAATGCTCTTAGAAGCGGAGATAGTGATATTTCCTTCTCCGTCTGCCACATAGCTGTTGCCTTCCTTGTCTTTCATCGTAATGCTTCCTTTCTCATCATCGAGCGTCACTGTACACCCGCTGCGGGTCGTCAGGCTCTTCGTCTTGTTAGAGCTGCCGCCGCCGGTGCCCGACTTCCCGTGGAAAAGGCTGCCCAACACGAACGGACGGTTGGGGTCGTCATAACGGAATGCGACCATAACCTGGTCACCCTTCTCGGGGATGAAAACGAACCCCCTGTTTGTTGACACCTTGTCGCTCGTGCCGGCGTCAGGCGTAAGCACGCGTATCCAGGAGGTCTGCATCGAACCGCTCTGCCAGTTCATACGGACCTGGACGCGCCCCAGCTTCTTCGGGTCGTCGTTGCTCAAGACAACCGCCTGCTGCGTATGGGCAACCGGAAGGGGGACGTCAGGGCACGGAAGCGAGGGAATCGAGGAAGGGAGGGCCGTGAAGTAGTTCTGGTAACTACCGCCCATACCCGCAATGTGCGTGATCTCGGTGACGATATAGGTGCCGATGCTGTTCTTCACATGGACGCCAATTCCCGTATGGATGGCAGAGTGCACGTCTATCACGCTGCCGACC
>NZ_CAJTSC010000023.1 GCF_910578895.1 uncultured Bacteroides sp. | reverse complement strand
TGATTATAATGTAATAATTGATGTGTACTGTCGAACAAGCGGGAAGGTGCCATGGAACGTTTGTCCATAAGCAGAACTGTCTTTTCCGTAAAGAAAAGAAAATGTACAAAAGAGTATGATTTCTTTATTTTTTGTCTTGCTTGCATATACGAATTAGTCAGAACTACTCCTGAATGACACAGGTAGCCCTCATTAATTCTGCAAGACGGGATACAGAGAATATTTAAAACATAAGGAGAAGAGCCGTCCCATTACTTTCAACAGGATATAAACCCTATCGAATTGCCGTGATAATGTAATCTCCTTTCAGGTTAGTATCTGATTTGCGTTGTAAAGTTAGTTATTCCTAAAAAAACACAAATATCCAAACCGTTAATTTTGTTTAATCACATTTAGCGGATGGCAGAAAGCAGATAGTTTTCATACCTTTGCACATTATATATAAAGAAATGCGCGATGTGAAGAAGCGCTTCATCGGATTTCCGCTTTAGCAACAAGACTTATGGCAGACAATTATCTGGAAAATCAATACGAACGGTATCAGGCACGAAAAGCCGCCTGGGAACGCGAACGCAAATACAAGAAGATAAAAAAGAAAATAACGCGCCCGCTGCCGCAACCAGACGATGGACACAATGTCCCATCCGCCCTTTATTCTGACATGCTACACAGTTTCCACACTCCCATACACAACATACCGTTGCCGGAAAGGTTTACCTTCCCCTTCTGCTACACGCCCCATCCGCTCTGCGTAGCAGCCGCCAAAGAGGTGCAGGAGTATCTCGGCATGCAGGAAGCATGGAAAGAAGAGCTGGCGCAAGGCAAGATGTTCGGCGTCCTGGTGGTGCAGACACAAGAAGGCGGAACAGGATACTTGGCGGCATTCTCCGGCATATTGGCAGGAAAGAACGCGCACCCGTTCTTCGTGCCGCCGGTGTACGACCTGTTGCAACCGCAAGGATTCTTCAAGATAGAAGAGGAACAGATTTCACAAATCAACCTGCACATCAGACAGCTGGAGGAAGATGCCGAATACAAGCGGCGGGCGGAACAGCTGGCATCCTTGCAACAAACCGCCCGAACAGCTTTGGAGGAAGCCAAACGGCAGATGAAAGCCGCCAAAGAGCAGCGGGAAGAACGAAGACGCCGGGCGGCGTTGCCTGCCGGTTTGCCGATGACCCTCGAAGAAGAGAACGCCCTGATACGCGAAAGCCAATTCCAAAAAGCCGAATACAAACGCATGGAGCGTGCCTGGAACGAACGGATTGCTCCGCTGCAACAAGCCGTTTCCAAGCATGAAACCGATATACAAACCCTGAAAAACGAGCGCAAACAGCGTTCCGCCGCCTTGCAGCAAAAACTGTTCGGGCAGTTCAAAATGCTGAACTGCCGGGGAGAGGCAAGGACGCTCTGCGACATCTTTGAGCAGACCGTACACAAAACTCCGCCTGCCGGCGCCGGCGAATGTGCCGCACCCAAGCTGTTGCAACAAGCCTATCTGCATGGATGGAAGCCTGTCGCAATGGCGGAGTTCTGGTGGGGAGAATCGCCTAAAACGGAAATACGGCATCACGGGCACTACTACCCGGCATGCAAAGGTAAATGCGAACCGATACTGAAACACATGCTGCAAGGTCTGGAAGTGGATGACGACCCCATGCGGAAAGCATTGCTGTCTGCCAACGCCAAGGAGTTGGAAACGGTCTATGAGGACGAATGGCTGTTGGTGGCGAACAAACCGGCAGGCATGCTGTCCGTGCCCGGCAAGGAAGATGCGGTGTCCGTTTACAGCGTGATGCACGAACGGTATCCCGATGCGGACGGTCCGCTGATAGTACACCGCCTGGACATGGCAACATCCGGTCTGCTGATAATAGCAAAGAGCAAGCAAACGCACCGGCACCTGCAAGCACAGTTCCAAAACCGCACCGTAGGGAAACGTTACATCGCATGGCTCAACGGCATAATCCCTCAGGATAAAGGAACAATCGAACTGCCGCTATGCCCGGACCCGCTCGACCGTCCACGGCAAACAGTGGATGCCGAACACGGCAAACCTGCCGTAACAGACTTTGAGGTACTGGAGCGCAAGGACCACCATACCCGCATCGCCTTTTATCCCCGTACCGGACGTACACATCAGCTACGGGTGCATGCCGCCCATCCGCAGGGATTGCACTGCCCCATTATCGGCGACGGGCTCTACGGTGAGAAAGCCGACCGCCTATATCTGCATGCCGAAATGCTGGAGTTTACGCATCCGGCAACGGGAGTGCGAATAAAGATTACACAAAAGGCAGACTTTTAAAGCCTGCCTAAATTTTGAATACCAATATACATACAGGCAGATATTGAAAACCCATTTATATCTTATAATCAATCGCTACTTAAACTTACACATATCCGATGCAAATCCTCCAACCTGCCCCACAAGATTACGATGAACTAATCGGCGTATGGGAAGCTTCCGTACGCAGCACCCACCACTTCCTGACGGAAGCCGACATAAAGTTCTACAAACCCCTGGTGCGAAACCTGTATTTCCAAGCCGTAGCGCTCTACATCATCCGCAACAAGGAAGGAAAAGCCGCCGCTTTCATGGGACTGGGCGATGAACTTATCGAAATGCTCTTCGTGCATCCCGACGAGCAGGGAAAAGGATATGGCAAACGGCTGGTGCAATACGCGCTCCACGAAAAGCATATATATAAGGTGGACGTCAACGAACAGAACGAACAGGCGTACCGGTTCTATCTGCATACGGGCTTCCGGGTAATCGGAAGGGACGAAACCGACCCTACGGGAAAGCCTTTTCCGATATTGCACCTGCAATGGGAGCACGAAGAAAACGGCATAGCAGGTTAAGAACCGACCGCTTACAAAGAACTCTCAAAAGACTATACCTATATCAAAAAGGTAAAAAATGTTTTGAACGAAGTTGATACTGAACAAAATTCAAACAGGCTCTAAAAGTCATTTTGCACAGAATTTAAATCATTGCCTTTCGCCCGGCTTTGCATCAAGTTTCTTATGTTTGCAACCTAATTCATAAGTTGATTTTAAACAGATTGGAAACCATGAAAATCATTACATTCCTATTTACGGCATTCATCAGCCTGCAAATGTTCGGGCAAGAGAAATTCCCCGACGGCACGCTTATCCCCGACTGGTTCAGGCAAAACGAAATCGTCGACATTGAGACACTGGGTAAGAAATACATCCTGACCGATTATGGCGTGGCAAACGACAGCACGGCAGTGCAAACGGAAAAAATACAGGCGGTGATAGACCGGGCTGCCAAGGACGGCGGCGGCGTCATTGTCATCCCCCGCGGAACGTTTCTCAGCGGCTCCATCTTCTTCAAGCCGAAAACACACCTGTACATGGAAGAAGGTGCAGTGCTGAAAGGAAGCGATGACATCAGCAACTTTGCCATCGTTGACACCCGCATAGAAGGGCAAAGCCTGAAATACTTCGCCGCACTGGTGAATGCCGATAAGGTGAACGGATTTACCATATCCGGCAAAGGCACCATCAACGGCAACGGACACAGATACTGGAAATCCTTCTGGCTGCGCCGCAAAGTCATCCCGAAGTGCACCAATATGGACGAGTTGCGCCCCCGCCTGCTCTATGTCTCCAACAGCAACGATGTGCAAATCTCGGGAGTGCGCCTCATGAACTCGCCGTTCTGGACCACGCATATCTACCGCTGCAACAACATCAAGCTGCTCAATCTCCATATCTTTGCACCTGCCACCCCGGTGAAAGCGCCGAGCAGCGACGCCATCGACATCGACGTATGCAGCAATGTGCTGGTAAAGAACTGTTACATGTCCGTCAACGACGATGCCGTAGCCTTGAAAGGCGGCAAAGGACCGTGGGCGGACAAGGCTCCTGAAAACGGCAGCAACACCAATATCATCATTGAAGATTGCACATACGGATTCTGCCACAGCGGACTGACATGCGGCAGTGAGTCGATACACAACCGCAACATCATACTCCGCCGCTGCAAAATCAGCAACGCCACCCGCCTGCTTTGGCTGAAGATGCGTCCCGACACTCCGCAGCACTACGAACATATTCTGGTGGAAGACATCACCGGCGATGCCAAGAGCCTGCTGCTCATCAAGCCGTGGACACAGTTCTTCGACCTCAAAGGGCGTAAGGATATTCCCCTCTCACGCGCCAACAACGTGACGCTGCGCAACATCAACCTGAGTTGCGACATATTCTTCAACGTCAGCAAGTCCGACCAATACGAATTGAAGGATTTTACGTTCGAAAACCTGAATATCAAGGCGAAGGATGCCCGATGCGACAAAGAGATTATCTCTAATTTCGAATGGAAGAATGTGAGGGTTGACCGGCAATAAAGCCGGTGGATGCACCGCCTACGCATCTTACGGCTGCATCCCTGTTGAAACCCACCGGTCTGTATTTTTCAGCCGCAGCCGACACGGATACGCAGATTTTTCTGGATTTATCTGCGTATCCGTGCCAGTTGCGGCTAAAAAATGTAATTATGCCCCCCCTTTCATCGTTTCGACACACCACTATGACAAGAAAATAGCAGCAGCGCCCTTACTCAAAACTGCGCAACATACTAATCTCTTCCGCCCAAAGCGTCTCGTCCGGCGTTTCGAGTATGACAGGCATATCGTCAAACCGATTGTCTTTCATGAAACGTTTGAAGAAATCCAAACCGATAAGCCCCTTTCCGATGCTGTCGTGACGGTCTACGCGGCTTCCCAATGCCTTTTTCGAATCATTCAGGTGTATGGCACGCAGGAAACCGAAACCGACGGTCTTATCAAACTCTTCGAAAACCTTGTCGTATTCATTCACAATGTCATAACCCGCCGTATACGTATGGCAAGTGTCCAGGCAGACCCCCACACGCGACTTGTCTTCCACCCGGTCGATGATATGCTTCAACTGCCAGAACTCGTTACCCACATTGCTGCCTTGTCCGGCAGTATTCTCAATAACCGCCGTAACGCCTTTTGTCTTGCCCAATGCGATATTAATGGATTCGGCAACCCTGTCCAGGCAAGCTTCCACCGAAATCTTATTCAAATGGCTGCCCGGATGGAAGTTCAACAACTCCAGTCCCAATGCCTCGCAACGTTGCATTTCGTCCAAAAAAGCCGCACGGCTCTTCTCCAGCCCTTCCTCTTCCGGATGTCCCAGATTAATCAGATAGCTGTCGTGCGGAAGGATATAACGCGCTTCGAGGGCATATTCCCCGCATTTCTCCTTAAATAAAGAAATACTCTCCTGCGTCAAGGGTTTCGCCACCCACTGACGCTGATTTTTGGTAAACAAGGCAAAGGCATTCGCCCCTATCCCATTGGCATTGACGGGAGCCGCCTCCACGCCGCCACCGGCAGATACATGCGCACCTATAAATTTCATATTCCGATTGTTTTTTATTAGAAAACCTTTTGTTCCGGCAAAGATAATGCAAACCGGGAGTATTCAACAATATCACTGCGATTTTTGTTTGGCATCATCCACGGCTCCTTCATTTACAGGAGCCAGATGAGTTGCCGCCCTTCTTCCTCCGACTTCCGACAAATCCCGTAACTAAAAGCCCCGTGAACGACAGCTTCTTTTTCCTCCGATGTTCCCACTTAATTGGAAACGTGTTCCCAGTACGTTGGGAACGTATTCCCAATTCGGTGGGAACGTGTTCCCAGTTAACTGGGAATAAAGTTCCACCATGCAGAAAACGATTGGCACTCGTATATTACTGATAATAAGCGCCTGGCGAGGATGTTTCGCCGGTAATTTCCCCCTTTGTCCTCCCCGAAAGAAATCCCCAAATCATTTCCGCTTTTTCGTCAAAATCTCTACATTTGTACCTGTTCCAAGAGCAAAGCGAAGCAACGCAGAGAAACCCGCATCGCTCCCGGTTCCGGACTTCTTGCTCTTTCCGTCTTATTAATCAACTGATTAAAACAAAATTGCAGTTTTTTTCCAAAAAACCGTACGATAAATTATAATGATAATTGGAAGGACATAATATGATACGTATATATCCCGTTCTCCACAACAAGAAACAATATCTCGACCTTCTGCTCCTTGCCGATGAGCAGGAGTCCATGATAGACCGCTATCTGGAGCGTGGCGATATGTTCGTCCTGGCAGATGCCGGAGAGGTGAAATCCGCCTGTGTCGTCACCCGCGAATCGGAAGACGTGTTCGAGATAAAGAACATTGCCACTTACCCGCCATTCCAACGGCAGGGATATGGCAGAATGTTGATAGAGTATCTTCTAAAGCAATATGCAGGCAGTTGCCGGACCATGCTTGTAGGCACGGGAGACAGTCCTCTGACCGTTCCTTTCTATGAAAGTTGCGGTTTCATCTATTCGCACCGCATCCCCGACTTCTTTACGGACAACTACGACCACCCCATTTACGAAAAAGGCAAACTACTGAAAGACATGATTTACCTGAAACGTAGCATGAATAAATCATAACAGTGGCATTTATAAGAATTACATATAGAAAGTAAAAGAAGAAAAAGAAAAAAAGCGTGGTTCGAAATCATGGCATAAATGCCATAATTTCAAAACCACGCTCCAGTCTATAGAGAATTTTGCTATTAATAGCCGGGCAATTGGGTCAAATTGGGATTATCTATCAGAGGATGTCCACTGGACTTCGCCGCAAACGGGCATAACTCAGAGAAATTCTCTTTGAAACCATAGAACAATCCGTCGGAACCATCCCCCTTATCAATCCAATCAGGGTAGGAACCGCCGTTTTCTTCCGAACCGGTAGGTTGCTGGTAAATAATCTTGCCCACCTGTATCTTACCTCTGGCAGATTTGGCAAATCCCACAACAGCCTGTCCCTTCATATTGAAATCGCTGCTGAAAGCCTCGAACATAGCTCTGGGATACCACTTATCCTGCGCACTTACACCGATGCCGTGAGCCTTTACAATATCAATCAGTTCCGCCTCATAATCATTGTATTGCTGTTCGTCTTCCGGAATATCCTTTACCACGGCTATTTCCGCCGGATCCGTCAGTTCAATATAATCTATGGCAAGGAACTTGTCACCGTACTTCTGTCCGTCTTCCTGATATTTATACAGCCTGTATTTGGGCACACCGGTATACACGCCTTTACGGTCGGAAAGGTCTTTCATGTCCTGTCTGGCTTGAGCCAGTTCTTTTGCCAAACGTCCCATACGAGTCAGGTCGCTACGAAGCGTAAATTCTCCGGCAAACTCCCATTTACGTTCCTGTACAAGCGCATCCTCAAACCCTTGTTGGTCGGCAGGAACAGGCAGTTCGCCCACTCCGGCACGCATACGCACCTCTTTCAAAGCAGCCTTTGCCTCAGGAGTCGGACCGTTGTTCAGGTAATTTTCCGTTTCCGCATACATCAACAGCACATCCGAATAACGCACAAGCGGGATATTGATATTTCTCTGAGCCGCAGCTTGCGGTTCCACACACCATTGAATGCGGCACTTGCCCAACAATATGGAAGAGTAAGTAGTACCGGCATCGACCCAAGGTCCTTTCTTTCCCCCATCTTTCGGATAGATGCTGTATGACGTACATGTCACATCGCGACGGGTGTCATTTGCATCAAACGAAAGATAATAAGTGGGCAGGACAAACTGCAATGTTTTACGCGAACCGTAAATTCCGTTATAAGAACCGGGTTGCAGATAAAGCCCGAATTCCGAATTGGTCTTGTCACCGTATTCCGCCAACTGCCAAATCATTTCGGACTCGGTCTCAGCCAGCTTGCGCTGGCAATGATTATACCAAAGATATTGGAAACCGCTCATTCCGTCCTTTCCTTGCACCAATGAATTCTTTCCATGTTCTTTAATCCGTAAACACGCATCATTCGCAATCTCGTATAATTCCTTGACACGTGCCGCATCATCCCTGCGTGCCATTTTCAACGTTGCCGGATCGTTTGTCTCCAAATCCCAACGCAATGAATAGCCGCCTGCATAGAGCGAGATACGCGCCAACAAGGCATACGCCCCTTGTTTTGTAAGACGTTCTGTCGAAACATAGCCGCTCTCTTCATACCAAGGCAACCATTCCGTTGCCTGTTGCAAATCGGAAACGATGCGGTCATATATTCCGTCACGAGGCGAACGTTTCGGATAAAAACGGTTTTCGTCATTCGTATCCATTTCCTCCAAAGGAATATACATTGCGGGCACATCGCCATAAATGCGTATCAAGTTGTGGTAGCAAAATGCACGGATGGCGAGCGCCTCACCCAACAATTGATTTCGCTTCACCGTTTCGGGCATCTTCTCCAAACGGCTGATAGCGACGTTCGTCGATTCGATAATACGGTATCCTTCTTTAAAGATAGTGGTGACAGTGGTAGGTACCAACGGGTCGAAATCGTAATTGCATGCCTTGTACTTACTGCTGAAACCATCTTCTGCCGTATGCACTACCGTTTCGCCCATGCCGAGGTTATAAAACATCTCCTTATGTATAAGCCCCCTATAGCATCCTTGCACAAACAAATCGGCTTTTGTCTCATTCTCAAATATAAAATCAACGTCATCAGAGGTATAAGACTCCATGTTCAGCCAATCGGAGCAGGATGTCATACTCATTCCCAACGAAAAGCCGAGTATTGTTACCGTAACCAGTTTCTTCTTCAAACCGGTCCAATCAAATATTCTATTATTCATAAGTTCTTTTCTAATTAAAATGTTAAATTAAGACCGACAACATAACTTCTTGAACGGGGATAAGCCGAACTGTCGTATCCCGGAGTGGTAACCACGTTGTCCTTGGCTGCTCTCACCTCAGGGTCATAACCCGAATATCCGGTGAGAGTGGCTACATTGTTGGCCGTAAAGTAAATACGTGCATTGGCAATCATCGCTTTCTTCAACCATGTCTTAGGCAAAGTATAGCCCAACGTAATCTGTGCCAACCGCAAGTAAGAACCGTCTTCTACGAAGTAAGAGGAAGGATAAAAGCCCCATTCCTTATTGTTCTTGGTCAATCCCCAAATGCGTGCGGAGCCATCGGGATTCATCTCCTGCATACGCGCCAGCGTAGCCTGTTTTCCGGTAGAAGGGTCTATCACACGATAGTAGTTGCCAAATTCCTGCGGAATGTTCTCGAATATGGAATACGTAGTCAGGCTTTGCTTGTTGGCGTTATAGATATCCTGACCGATAGCAAACTTCATGAAAACACTCAAATCAAACCCTTTATAGGTGAAAGTGTTGTTAAAACCTCCGATGCAATCAGGAGTTCCGTTACCGATTTTCACATTTTTCTTGGTAAATATAGGATTGCCGTTGTCATCCACGTCATCGGCCGCGTATTTGATATCGCCAGGTTGGGGAGTTCCCGACTTGGGCTTTACGACTCCTTCACGCAAAGTCAGTTTTCCACCCGCTCCTTCAATGAAATCCTCCGCAGTATATACCCCTTCATATTTATAGCCGTACATTTCGCCCAAAGCCTTTCCTACCGTTGCATAGTAGGTAACCATGCCCGAACGGGAGTCGCCCGCGTTGAACGTTTTTTCCGTCTGTCCTTCTTCCAACGCCACAACTTTCGATTTGTTGAAAGACAAATTCAGGTCGCTTGTCCAACTGAAATTCTTGGTACGGACATTCACCGTATTCAAGGTGATTTCCCAACCCCTGTTGCGCATCTTACCTACATTCTGGTATTGTGTAGAATAGCCGGTAGAGGACGGAACAACACAATTCAGCAATAAATCATTTGCCTGATTGTTGTACCATTCGGCCGTCAGGTTGACACGGTTGTTGAACAAGGAAACATCAAGACCGACATTGGCAGCCACCTGTGTCTCCCACTTCAACTCAGGATTGCCCAGTTGTGTGCCCAATATATAGGCGGGATTGGTTGTGACATTATTCATCGGATAAGAGGTCAATGAAACATTGGTGCGGTATGAAAAGCTTCCCACGCCATTGTTACCCGTAGTACCGTAACCCACGCGCAGTTTCATGCTATTGACAACATCGTTGATGCGGTTCTCTTTCCAGAACTTCTCCTCGGAAACTCTCCATGCAACCGATGCCGAAGGAAAGAGTCCCCATTGATGGCCTTTGGCAAATTTGGAAGAACCGTCGGCACGAAGAGTGGCTGTCAGCAAATAACGTTCGTCAAACGTATAGTTGGCACGGAAGAAGGCGGAAACGATCCCGCTATGTCCATGGCCGGATTTCTTCTCGTTCACGTTTCCTAACGATATATCATCGATGCCATGATTGGGATAAGGTATCTGTTTCACACTGATGGAGTTGCTTTCATCCTCACTGTAACTCACTTCATGACCAAGCAAGAAATTCACTTTATGCTTCTTGGCAAACGTCTGATTATAGTTCAACGTATTCGTTATCTGGTAAGAATAAGACTCGCTGTTGCCTATACTTCCGGTCATACCTGTATTGAAAGGGTCCATCAAATATCCGGTAGAACGTTCGTCGGAAAAGGAAGTAGACTTGCTGCTGTTCCATCTATAGCTTCCGGCAACGCGGTAAGTGAAATGTTTCAGAAAATCAAATTCCAGACCCGCATTCACCGAAAACAAGCGTGAACGTTTATTAGAGGTGGAGGCCTCATTCTGTATCAACGGATTGGATGCCGTATATGAACTCTCGGCACCACGGAAATCCACATAGGTCTGTTCCGTCAACATCTGGTCGCGAGTGAAATAAGTACCCCCGCTGATAGGCTGGCGCAATACGTACTTCATGCCCGAATAGCTTCCGCCGCCGTCTACGCTCTTGTTGTTGAACATGGCATTCACATCCAAGCGAACCCCTTTATAAAGTTCCGAATTGATTTTTGCACGGAAAGCACTTTTATTTGCCGAATGGTTGGCGAGCAAACCGTCCTGTCCATTGTAATTATAGCTCAACATTACCTGGGTCTTCTCGGTTCCGGTAGAAATATTGACGTTATGGCTCTGTGTCATGGCATATCCGCCGAACACCTCATCTTGCCAGTCGATAGAAGACGCACCGGCATAGCGCTCATGCATACGGCCGTATGCACCGGTATAAAAACCGTCGGCATCTATTGCCATACCGTCGTCATAGAAGGCGCTCCATGTGGAAGCGATACCGGTCAGTTCGGCAAACTCATACTGGTATTTCACAAAATCTTCCACATCAGACATCAAATCCAACTTCTTAGCCAACTTATCGAAAGAGAAATAGGTATTATAAGAAACCTGTGTCTTACCCTTCTTGCCGGATTTGGTAGTAATCAAAATGATACCGTTAGAACCACGGGCACCATAAATGGCGGTAGAAGAAGCATCCTTCAGCACATCAATGCTCTCAATATCGTTAATATCGATATTCTCGAGTGCGCTCCCCATTTCAAAACCGTCTACAATATAGAGCGGTTCCGTACTTTGAGTCAACGACATGCCGCCACGAATGGTAATGTTGGCACCGGCGCCGGGAGCACCGCTTTCCGTCACGATGTTTACACCGGCAGCTTTTCCTTGCAGTGCCTGCATAGCAGTAGTCACCGGCACATTGGCAAGTTCCTGGCCCCCTACTGATGAAATGGCTCCCGTCAAATCTTTACGCTTGACTTTTGCATAACCGATGGCTACCACTTCTTCCAACATGACAGAAGACTCCTTCAAAGTCACTTTATAATCGGTTTGCGCATCCAACCTTAGGATGGCATCGTCATACCCGACAAACCTGATAACCAAATCCTTGGAAGAAGACGGAACCGAAAGCCTGAACTTACCGTCCATATCAGTGATTGTACCGATGGAATTATTGCCTTTCACCGTAACAGAAGCACCAATCACTACATCGACAGCATCCCGGACCGTACCGGTAATCGTTCTGTTCTGAGCAAGAATACCGAGAGAACAACCTGTTAACAAAAATATCAACAGACAAAGTTTTTTGTGTAGAATTCTCATAGTTTAACAACACGAATTTTAATTAATAATTATTAGTAACTCTATAAATAATATCATAAAATGAACACAAGATTAACAAAACCGGCCCACTGCAATCAGACACGGATTTCGTTTGCAAATATCAAGTATTCTAAAGATTGTTTAGATAACCACATTGATGTTAAAATTATATTTTTTGATGTTTATTACGGAACGTAACAATGTTTGTATGCTCTCTTATCGGGAGCTCGGCAATGGAATGCTGCCAGTTAATAGGTAAGACCTTGTCAATAGGGTGGTGAAACAAACATTCCTGCAACATAAAAAAAGCCGGTCGGTCATGGCATCCCATGACCGACCGGCTTCGAACCGTCTCCCTATGCTTTACAAATCGTCAGTTGAAATAGTACAAGAAAACGGCAATGCCTTCGAGGGCTTTCTTCTTCTCACCCTCTATTTCGATGGCGAACTTGATTTCCGCCTTTGCCACACCGCGTAAGTTTGCCAGCGAGTGCAAGGAAGCCACCAGGCGAATCCGCTGTCCGGACAGCACAGCCTGACCGAACTTCATCTTGTCCATGCCATAGTTAATCATCATCTTCAGGTTGTTCACCTCAATAATCTGATTCCACAGATGAGGCAGCATCGAAAGAGTGAGATAGCCATGTGCGATAGTCGTCTTGAAAGGACTTTCAATCTTGGCGCGCTCGGCATCAACGTGAATCCACTGGTGGTCCAGCGTTGCATCGGCAAAGAGATTGATACGCTCCTGCGTAAGTTCCACATACTCCGAAACACCGATTTGCTTGCCTGTCAGCTTTTCAAAATCCTCATACGAATTGATAATAACTTTTTCCATATATTCTTTGTTTTATTAGATGAATAGCGTTGTAAGCGGTAACAAAGATAGCTGTAATTGCGTTTATCTATGTTATATCTCCAACCTATTTTTTTCATTTATGCGAATTATCCCTATTTTCGCGTGCAAAAAAGAAAAGAACAGAAATATGATTATACAGAAAGAGTTTACCCTTACCCCTCATCGGCGCGGTTTCCACCTGGTTACGGAAGAAATATCACGCAACCTGCCGGCACTGCCGCCAACCGGGCTACTGCACTTGTTCATCAAACACACCAGTGCCGCACTCACCATCAACGAGAATGCCGACCCGGATGTGCAGACGGATATGGAAGCCATCTTCAACCGCCTTGTCAAAGAACGCGAGCCCTACTACACACATACCTGCGAGGGCGACGACGATATGCCCGCACATGCCAAGTCCGCCATTGTCGGAGCCGGTCTCACCATCCCCATCACCAACGGACGGATGAACATGGGCATCTGGCAAGGCATCTATCTTTGTGAGTTCCGCAATCGTGGCGGCGGAAGAAAAATAGTAGCAACCGTCATCGGATAATCCCTCCCATGAAAAGAGCCATTATCATAGGAGCCACCTCGGGCATCGGACGGGAAATCGCCCGCCTGCTTGTGCGGCAAGGCTGGCGCGTAGGCATTGCCGCAGACGCGAAGAAGCCCTGCAAAACATGCGGCAAACCAGTCCCGGACAGATAGAGACGCAATGCCTTGACGTGACGCGGGAGAATGCCGTCGCCCACCTCAATGAGTTGATAGGACGTTTGGGCGGTATGGATCTGTTTTTGCTGAGTTCCGGCGTGGGCTATCAGAACCGACAGCTGGAACCGGAGACAGAACTGGATACCGCACGCACCAACGTAGAGGGGTTTACGCGAATGGTGACCGCCGCTTTCAATTATTTCAAGGAGAGAAACGGTTTCAAGGAGAAGGACAGCGGACACATCGCCGTAATCAGTTCCATAGCGGGCACCAAGGGGCTTGGCGTCGCCCCCGCCTACTCTGCCACCAAACGGTTTCAGAATACGTACATAGACGCTTTGGCGCAACTATCGCGGATGCAACACCTCAACATCCGTTTCACCGATATCCGTCCGGGTTTCGTGGCAACGGACCTGCTGCGAAACGGCAAATACCCGATGCTGATGCGTGCCGACAAAGTGGCGCAGCAAATAGTCCGGGCATTGGAGCGGAAGAAACGGGTGGCGGTGATTGACAGACGCTACCGCCTACTGGTATTCTTCTGGCGGATGATTCCACGTTGGCTGTGGGAACGGCTGCCTATAAAAAACTGATTTTGCAAGCATCAAGAGCCTGTTTAAAATTTCTTCAAGAAATATTTATTCGGCTTCTTGCCTTCACATTAATAACTAAAAAACAAACAAAATGAAAAGAAAAATCGGATATATGATGTTTACAGTCGCCGCAGCCTTGTGCGCAGGCGCTTCGTTGCCTTTCCTCTTCGGAAACAGTTCGTTGAACCCCGAAAAGCAGTCGGTCAAGTCGGAAGTACCCTACTGCGTCACCTCTCTTACCGTACCCGCCAAAACCGTTTTCGCGGGGCAGGAAGTGGACTTGCTACGCTACGACCACCGCGAACGCATGGACCGCGAACTGATGTCGTTCACCTATATGCACGCCACCACCATGCTCACCATAAAGCGTGCCAACCGCTACTTTCCCGTCATAGAACCTATATTAAAGGCAAACGGCATACCGGACGACTTCAAATATCTTGCCGTGATAGAAAGCACCCTCAACCCGCTTGCCAAGTCGCCCGCAGGCGCTGCCGGCATGTGGCAATTCATGCCCGGCACCGGACGCGATTTCGGGCTGGAAGTGAACAACAATATCGACGAACGCTATCATGTGGAGAAAGAGACAAAAGCAGCCTGCAAATATCTGAAAGAAGCATACGCCAAATACGGCAATTGGCTCTGCGTTGCCGCCGCCTACAATGCGGGGCAGGGACGCATCTCCACACAGTTGCAAAAACAAATGGTAAGTCAAGCCACAGACCTTTGGCTGGTAGAGGAAACCTCACGTTATATGTTCCGCCTGTTGGCAGCAAAGACCGTTATCAGCAATCCGCAGCAATACGGCTTCCTGCTGAAACGCGAACACCTCTATCCTGCCATCCCGTACACCGAGACGACAGTAACCACGGCGATAGCCGATCTGGCACAATTCGCCAAAAGCCAAGGCATCACCTATGCCCAACTGAAAGATGCCAACCCCTGGCTGCGCGACACTTCGCTAATGAACAAAAGCGGACGGACCTATATACTGAAGATATCGACACGGGCGGGCATGTACTATGACCCGCACAAGACTGTGCCGCATAACAAGAATTGGGTGATAAACTAAGAGTCTGAAAAAAGGAGGGAATGACGGAGAAAAGCATCCGAAGAGGTCATTGCTGCTTCTCCGTCAGATACTTCCAGTAGCGCACGGGCATGTCCTGCCTGTGCTTGCGCGGATTGAGCCTTTCTTTGATGCAGATTGCCTTGAAATAGGTTTTCCAGAGTTGCCGGAAGAGTTTCTCGTCTTTGTCTACCAGGCTTTCGTCCAGCATGCCGGTCACAAGGTGTCCTTCGCGGCTCTCCTCACCAAAGGTGACTTCGCGCACCTCTTTCAAATCGTAGTAATAGCCGTATGCCCGCCTGATGTCGTATATCAGCCAGCGCTGGTCGGCAAAGCGGTCCTTAAAATGCCCGGTTACCAAGGGAAGCGCATTTTTCTCCGGCTCTACGGCGGCAAAATAAGTGCCGTCCGCAGCTTTTTGGAAACGGACGAACTGCAACATCCGTATACGTTCCCAGTCTACCCGCTTCCACATACGCGAAAACTCCAACACATCCGGGTCGGCAAAATTGGTCTCTATGGACCGGGGAGCATCTATCGCCTTACGGATATAGCGGAACAGAAGCGATGCCGTTTCCGGTTCTTCCGCCAGCCAGCATTGTGCAAGGCAGGACAGAGCGGACGAAGAAAGCTTTTTCTGCAAGCCACGCCAAACCCTGCCCGATTTCTCCTTGTCCGAAATTACCGTAAAGACCCCGTCATGGAACAAAGGGAGCGGTTCTCCTTCCGCCAGCAAAGCATCCGGAAAAACGCGGCGGGAATATGCCTCAAAGACAGCGGTCAGCAATCCTTCAAAAGTATTATCGAATATAAACACTTCCATACTCATTCCTCTCCAAAGTCAAGTGTCAGTTGCCGGTCGTCATATCTCTTTTTGGGCTTCGGCACCAGCAGGTTGCGCACTCCCTGCGGGGTCATTTCATTGACCGTACGCATAGGCAGCTCGCTGCACGTAATGAAATATTGCGCCTTCTTCATCACCACGCCCATCTTCTTCAGTTGGTAAAATCCCAATTTAGAGAAGCGGCGGGAAGCGACTATCAGCCGCACCGATTTCACCCCGATGCCCGGCACGCGGAGCAGCATTTCATAATCCGCCTTATTGACATCGACAGGAAACTGCTCGGGATGGCGCAGCGCCCACGACAGTTTCGGGTCTATCTCCAAGTCCAAATCCGGATAGGCGTCATCGACAATCTCATCTACCTTGAACTGGTAGAAACGCAGCAGCCAGTCCGCCTGATAGAGCCTGTTCTCGCGCACCAAAGGCGGTTGCTTCAAGGCGGGCAGGCGTTTGTCGTAGGTATTCACCGAGATATATCCGGAATAATAAACGCGCCGCATCGTAGGACGCCGGTAGAGAGCCGATGAGAGATAAAGGATATCCTTGTCCGTTTCGGCGGTAGCCCCCACAATCATTTGCGTGCTCTGTCCTGCCGGAGCAAAACGAGGTGCGTAGCGATACTTCTTACGCTCTTCGGCGCTCTCCAAAACACCTTGCTGTATATAGCGCATCGGCGCAAACACGCTTTTATGGTCTTTCTCCGGAGCAAGCAACTTGAGGTTTTCCTCTTTGGGAATCTCCACATTGACACTGAGGCGGTCGGCATACAATCCGGCTTCATTCACCAACTCGCGGCTGGCTCCGGGGATACTCTTCAAATGGATATAGCCGTTGAAACGATGAATGGTGCGAAGGTCTTTGGCGACACGCACCAACCGCTCCATCGTGTAATCGGGGTTGCGCACCACCCCACTGCTCAGGAAAAGCCCTTCGATATAATTGCGGCGGTAGAACTCCATGGTCAAGTCCACAAGCTCGCTCACGGAAAGGGTGGCACGGGGCAAGTCGTTGCTGCGGCGGTTGATGCAATAGGCACAATCGTATATGCAGTAGTTTGTCAACATCACTTTCAGCAACGAAATGCAGCGTCCGTCTTCCGCAAAGCTATGGCAGATGCCCCATCCGCCCACAGTGTTGCCCACCATGCCTGCCTTGTTGGAACGCACGGTGCCGCTGGAAGAGCAAGATACATCGTACTTTGCCGATTCCGCCAATATCTTCAACTTGTTTAATACATTCTCGTTCATACCCTCTTCAGAAGTTATCGGGTTATCGGGAGCCGGAAGGATATTCCTGTGACTATAAGAGCCTGTTTAAATCTTCTTCAAAAAGTTTTTCTCAGCTTCTTTTGAGACTCTTTCCGGTCTGTTTACCTCTTTTTATTCGTCACATAGCCCGCTATGCTCCTCATAAAAATTGAAAAACATCCTCGAAAAGAACTATCAAAATAATGCTGAACAAAATTTAAACAGGCTCTTAAAACAGCTTCAACCGATTGGCCTTTGCCTCTTCAAGAGATACGGTTTTCACCTGCTTCTCCCGATTCTTCTCGCGCAGCAACTGATACTCGGCAGCAAGCGTCCTCACAAGTTCTTCCTTTTGCCCGGGATTCATCAAACGAGCTGCCACCACCGCATTTTGCGAAGCATCTTTCAGATGAATAACCGGAGCATGATAAACCGGAGCAATCTTTAATGCCGTATGCAAAGGAGAGGTAGTGGCGCCACCTACCAGCAATGGTATGTCAAGTCCCGCTCTCTCCAGTTCAACGGCAACGTGCACCATTTCATCCAGCGAAGGAGTGATAAGACCGCTCAACCCAATCATATCTACCTTTTCCTCTATGGCGCGCCGTACAATTACTTCGGCAGGAACCATTACTCCCAGGTCGATTATCTCGTATCCGTTGCAAGCCATTACTACCGAAACGATATTCTTTCCAATATCGTGCACATCACCTTTCACCGTAGCAAGCAATACCTTACCGGCAGAGGCAGTGCCCTCCTGCTTTTCCGACTCAATAACTGGCTGAAGAATGGCTACCGCTTTCTTCATGGTACGTGCCGTCTTGACCACTTGCGGAAGAAACATCTTGCCTGCACCAAACAAATCGCCGACATGATTCATTCCTGCCATTAACGGCCCCTCAATGATATCCACAGCCTTAGGATAGTTTTTCAGGGCTTCGGCAAGGTCTTCTTCGAGGTAATCTCCGATACCTTTCGTCAAAGCATACTTCAAACGCCCGTCTACCGTATCTTCCCGCCATTGAAGCGGAGAGTTCATAGCAGAAAGCGAAGAGTCACCTCCCGAAGAGGAAGCTTTGGCGGTTTCCATTTCCGCTTTCAGACGTTCGGCAATCTCAATCAACCGCTCGGCAGCATCCGCGCGGCGGTTAAGGACAACATCTTCTATGCGCTCCAATACATCGGCAGGTATATCGGTGTAGAGCACGGAAGCGGCAGGGTTGACGATGCCCATGTCCATCCCTTCGCGAATGGCGTGGTAAAGAAACACCGCATGCATCGCTTCACGGATATAATTATTACCGCGAAACGAAAATGAAAGATTGCTGACTCCACCGCTGACATGAGCGCCTGGCAAGTTTCTCCGTATCCAGCCGGCAGCACGGATAAAGTCGACCGCATAGTTATTATGCTCATCCATGCCCGTAGCCACAGCAAGCACATTCGGATCGAAAATTATATCGTGAGGATTAAAGCCGGCTTTATCTACCAGCAGGCGGTAGGCACGCTCACAAACTTCAATTCTGCGTTCGTATGTATCTGCCTGCCCTTGCTCATCAAAAGCCATCACCACCGTAGCAGCACCATATCTTTTTATGGTACGGGCACGTTCGAGGAATTGCTCTTCCCCCTCTTTCAAAGAGATGGAATTGACAACAGATTTGCCTTGCACACACTTCAACCCCGCAACAATCACATCCCATTTAGAAGAATCTATCATCACCGGAACGCGGGCAATCTCCGGTTCGGAAGCTATCAGATTGAGAAAAACAATCATTTCCTCTTTCGCATCCAGCAATCCGTCGTCCATATTTATGTCGATAATCTGCGCACCGTCTTCCACTTGCCGGCGGGCAATGCTCAGAGCTTCATCATATTTCTTCTCATTGATCAAGCGCAAAAACTTACGTGAACCGGCAACATTGCAACGTTCGCCTACATTGACAAAGTTGTTTTCCGGTCTCACTTCCAGCAGTTCCAGACCGGAAAGCCAAAGATGATCCGCCGCCGGCACCGGTATACGTGGCGCAACACCCGCAATCAACGGCAAGTACGCGGCAATATATTCATCCGTCGTACCGCAGCAACCGCCTATGATATTTACCAACCCCTCGCGGATATATTCTTTTACCTCACCCACCATTTCCTCCGGAGTCTGGTCGTACATACCAAGACTGTTAGGCAAGCCTGCATTGGGATAGACACTGATGTAATAAGGAGCACGAGCAGCCAGTTGCTCAAGAAAGGGTTTCAATTGGCGGGCACCGAAAGAACAGTTAAGCCCTACGGAAAAAATACACGCATGCTGCACAGAAGCCAGGAACGCTTCCAACGTCTGTCCGGACAAAGTACGTCCGCCTATATCGGAAACGGTTACGGACAGCATCAGCGGCACCCGGACACCGACAGCATTCATCGCCCGCTCTGCCGCATATATCGCCGCTTTCGCATTCAATGTATCGAATATGGTTTCAATCAACAACGCATCCACACCGGCTTCAAGCATCGCTTCCATCTGTTCGTAATAGGCAGCGGAGAGTTCATCGTAAGCCAACGCACGGAAAGCCGGATTGTTGACATCCGGACTCATGGAACAAGTCTTGTTGGTAGGACCGACGGAACCCGCCACGAACCGCGGCTTGTCGGGAGTGAGGGCATTAAATTCATCGGCAACTTCACGCGCCAGTCTCACTGCGGCAAGATTTATCTCACGCACATATTCCTGCATGTGATAATCCGCCATACTGATACTTGTAGAATTAAATGTATTGGTCTCTATTATGTCGGCACCCGCCGCAAGGTATTTACGATGGATATCCCGTATCACGCCCGGGCGCGTCAGACAAAGCAAGTCATTATTACCTTTCAACTGCCCGGGTATTTGCGTAAAACGTTCTCCCCGGAAATCCTCTTCCGTTAAATTATATTGTTGTATCATGGTGCCCATAGCACCATCCAACACAAGGATGCGCTCACGCACCAGCGTTTCGATAGAAGCCATAATTATCGTTTGAACATACGCGCCATATCGCGTTTATCATCTTTTTCCTTCAGAGCCTCGCGTTTGTCGTATTGTTTCTTACCCTTTGCAAGTGCGACAACAACTTTAGCCAATCCTTTTTCATTGATGAACAAGCGGACGGGTATCATGGTAAAACCGGGATCTTTCGAACCGCGTTGCAACTTATCCAGTTCTTTCTTTGTCAACAACAGTTTGCGCTCCCTCCGTGCATTATGATTATTGTACGAACCGTAAAAATATTCCGCAATATGCATATTCTTCACCCACAATTCACCATTGGCAAAATAACAGAACGTGTCTACCAGACTTGCTTTTCCCAAACGGATAGACTTGATTTCCGTACCGGTGAGCACAATACCTGCAGTGTAGGTATCTACCAGTTCGTAATCGAACGTAGCACGTTTATTCTTAATATTTACAGGAGCTTGTTTCATAAAATCAATCAGTTCAGCACTACCGTCAGTTTATTGAAAATAAATTCTATCACTGCCGGACAAGCTATTAACAAAATGGAGGAAAGGATGGTGAACCGCAGCCGGTCTTTTTCCGCAATTTTCATCAAAACGGCACTTCCCTCCCACACTACATATACAATATAAAATTGAAGCAACAAGGCGATGATACCGAAATCGGGCAGCATGCCAATAATGATTTTCAGCAGGAAAGGAACTACCAGCGCATAGCCGGCAAATTGTTGGACCAGGAAAATATCATTATCCATAGCAAACATACGGACACGCAATCCGTTGATGAGATAGGCCGCCAGGAAATATCCTCCAAACAAGGAAACCGCCACCGCGCAACATTGCGTCATGGCATATTGAAAACTTTGCGGACCGCTCCACCCGTTTGCCACCAAAGAGCCGATAAAGACGGACAACCCGCATAAACCAATCATAGGATAGACAAAAGCCGTAAACACTTTCCGTCTATCCTCTAAACCGATTTCCTCCCAGGCACGCGCCGGAGAGGAAATCAGTTGCATTGCTATATGAAATAGTTCTTTGTAGTTCAATTAGTTATTATTTTGATTCATTATCCCATTTCGGAGTAATGGAATAATCCGTATATTTTTCCGGCAACTCCTTACCTTCTTCATCCGTTTTTGCCTTGATAGTAATTTTCTCAGGATAACTGCCGTTTTTGAGTTTAAACTCTTCCATGATATATGTTACATCAAAAGCTTTCTCTCTTACAGCAAAAACCTCTGTTTTCGTATCGGTACCCTTATCGTGTCTCAAATAGAAAACCAGTTCCGTATCACTCTGTGCTTCATCATTTTCCACATATACCAGACTAAACCGATGTTGCGCCAACGTTTCCTGTTTGTTTTCCATTTTCCAGGATATAGGCAGAACCAACATTTGCGTACCATACATCCACGGCTTATAAACTTGTCCATTGTTAGCCATCGGCTCCAAAGTGACAATAGGAGCATTTTCCGTCACCATTGACTCCATATCCTCTACAGAAGAAGCTCTTTCCGCTTCATAAGAATCTACAGCAGTCGCACTCACCAACTTTATACGAAATGATTGAGGCTTGCCAGTAGCTTTCGTTGCAGGAGTCTCCTCCACATTTTTGAAAACGATATATGCCAAGTCCGTTCCCGACATCTTAAAGCCCTGATTTTTTTCCATTTCGTCTACAGAAGACGATGTCGGATAGTATGTATTCCCATTTGTATCTTCAAAAAACATGCCCATTTTAACGCGTACATAACCGAATCCGTCATACGCGTTTTCGCCCGGATCACTGTTGAGGCACGAAGTCAGAGAAACACCCATCAAGAGGGTAAAGGCAACCATTAAGAATTTCAATTGTTTCATAAACATTATTTTTTTAGAGTTTGCAAAGATATAAAATTCAATTCACATTGTGTAAATGCGGAAACTTAAAAAATACTGCAACCGCTACTTAATTATTTTTGCAAACAAATCCAGATGCTCGTCCACATAGCCGGCAACCAACGCTGTATACTGTTCTTCTTTTTCCAGAAATTCATCCTCCAGTTCATCAAAAGCCTCGTACTGCTCGTACATAGCCATAAATTCGTCGTCCGTACGCTCGCGTTCCAAATCTTCCCGGTTGGCATCGTATATCTTCTTGGCGGCATACACCAACTTACTCAAATCGCCCACACCCCACAAGCGCATCACTTTGGCAAACGGATTGGCAAAGATATAGCCGCCGTATCCATTCTGTATCAACTGGCAAAAGCCCCCCTCCATGAGTTCGTCACGAAATATCTGATATGCCAGCAACGAATGTTGTTCTCCCGTAAGCAGTGGCATCGTTTCGGCGGTCAACTCGCCACCTGTCGCTTTTTTATACGCATCTGTAAACACCTGGATGAAAGCATCCATTCCCTCGCCCGCTGCCTGTTGCAGGGCCGCATCAGTAACTGTTACCATAACTGTTTTTCATTTATTATGCCGGGCAAAGATAACGATTTTATCCATACCCGCCGGTCGGAAGCAACGAAAACTGCCAAAAACAGATACGGGGCACCTTCTCACGAAGCCGTCCCGTACTGTTTCTTTCTTGTTAGAGTAAAGAAACGGGTATGACTTTTATATGTACGCACATGAACGAAAATATTTAAACAACAATCATTACATATGATTCCAATAATCATTACGTATGAATCATACAATCATTACCTATGATTCCTATCTCAATCCCATCATGAGCACAGACCACCCGCTACCCGGACCGCACACCGGTTGCGGCAGTACCCGCCAGCCTACTTGCCGGAACAAAACTTATCCATGACAAAAAGCTTTGTAATGTAGAGATTGCAATCTGCCGAACCAACATCCTATATTTCTAATTTTTAGCAAAAAAGTCAAATCAGACGGTTGGCAGAAAGCAAGAAAACGACTACCTTTGTGACCGCTTAACAAAACATGGAACTACGTTTTTTTTAATTATAACTTATAAAAAGAGCTAATTATGACTTATTCACACGAAGTGGAACACATGTGTGTTGTAAAGAAAGGTCCTAACCACGGACCGGCTCCCATACCCGAAGAAGGCAAATGGGTAAAATCAAAAGAAATAGTTGATATTTCAGGTCTGACACATGGTGTAGGTTGGTGTGCTCCTCAACAAGGTGCTTGCAAACTGACTTTGAACGTAAAAGAAGGTGTTATCCAAGAAGCATTGGTTGAGACAATCGGTTGTTCCGGTATGACTCACTCGGCAGCTATGGCAGCCGAAATTCTTCCGGGCAAGACAATCCTCGAAGCATTGAACACCGACCTCGTTTGCGACGCTATCAATACAGCAATGCGCGAACTCTTCCTGCAAATCGTTTACGGACGTACTCAGTCTGCTTTCTCGGAAGGCGGTCTGATTATCGGTGCCGGTCTGGAAGATTTAGGTAAAGGCTTGCGCAGCCAGGTAGGTACTCTGTACGGTACTTTGGCAAAAGGTCCCCGTTACCTGGAAATGGCAGAAGGTTACATCAAGACTATCGCTCTTGACAAGAACGATGAAATCTGCGGATACGAGTTCGTTCACATGGGCAAATTCATGGATGAAATCAAGAAAGGCACTGATGCCAACGAAGCATTGAAGAAAGTAACCGGTACTTACGGACGCTTCACAGCAGAACAGGGAGCCGTTAAACACATTGATCCACGTCACGAATAATATAAGGAGGAAAGAAACTATGATTAGAGAAGTGAAATTTGAAAGTCAAGACCGTCGTATCAAAGGTATCATCGAAGCCTTGAACGCCAACGGCATCAAAGACATAGAGGAAGCTAACGCTATCTGCGAAGCTGCCGGACTCGATCCTTACAAGACGTGTGAAGAAACTCAGCCTATCTGCTTTGAGAATGCAAAATGGGCTTACGTGGTAGGTTGTGCCATCGCTATCAAGAAAGGCTGCAAGAATGCTGCCGATGCTGCCGAAGCTATCGGTATCGGTCTGCAGGCATTCTGCATTCCGGGTTCTGTAGCCGACGACCGCAAGGTAGGTCTCGGTCACGGTAACTTGGCTGCCATGTTGCTCCGCGAAGAAACCAAATGTTTCGCTTTCCTCGCCGGTCACGAATCATTCGCAGCCGCAGAAGGTGCTATCAAAATCGCTGCCAAAGCTGACAAAGTACGTAAAGAGCCTTTGCGTTGTATCTTGAACGGTCTGGGCAAAGATGCCGCACAGATTATCTCCCGTATCAACGGCTTTACATACGTTCAGACTCAATTCGACTACTACACAGGCGAACTGAACGTGGTTCGCGAAATCGCATACAGCGATGGTCCTCGTGCCAAAGTGAAATGCTATGGTGCCGATGACGTTCGCGAAGGTGTAGCTATCATGTGGAAAGAAGGCGTAGACGTATCTATCACAGGTAACTCTACCAACCCGACCCGTTTCCAACATCCGGTTGCAGGTACTTACAAGAAAGAACGTGTATTAGCTGGCAAGCCGTACTTCTCAGTTGCTTCCGGTGGTGGTACAGGTCGTACACTCCATCCGGATAACATGGCTGCCGGTCCTGCTTCTTACGGTATGACCGACACTATGGGCCGTATGCACTCTGACGCTCAGTTCGCCGGTTCTTCATCAGTTCCCGCCCACGTGGAAATGATGGGATTCCTGGGCATCGGTAACAACCCGATGGTAGGATGTACAGTGGCTTGTGCTGTGGACGTAGCTCAGGCTTTAAGCAAGTAATTTAGTACATTACTAATATATAAATCCCTGTAACTGTAATGGTTATGGGGATTTTTATTTTAGATATATTACAATGCTTATTCACGACCATTTAACAATATAACAGTAACCAACAAACCGGATAGTTATTTGAATGATTACCTTCGTCTTAAACTCATAATCAAGCAAATTATGGAATATATTAATGAATTTCACAAGCAATGGATAGAGCGTACCCGCCAATCAATAATCTCTTGGAGCAAGCAGCCTGCATCACCAGAAGAAGTAAGGAAGCAGCAGGAGAAATTGAACCAACAGAGAGCTATAAGAGAGGGCAAACAGAAGCATTGATAAAGTTTGCCAATGACAACGGTCTATGGATTGACTTATCACACCTCAACATTACTTATATGGATAGAGGTGGTGAGAACGATTAGACTACGGTCTTAACTCCAACAATTAAAATTACTTCCATCTAAAGATAACGAATAGACATTTGCCCATGATATAGCCTTTTTTGATAGGTTGCAAAAGTTTATTTCCTATAAGAACTCTTTTCAATCCGACTATTATCGGACCAATTCACATAATTAAATTAAAGGTATAATATAACTGAAAAGCGGTGAACAATCCACGAACAGGCATTGTTCTTGTAATAAACTTATAACGAGCCACGGCTTTCTCATTTACAGGAGGTAGAGATAGTTAAAGGAAGTCATCAGCCTACAAGTCGGCTTAACAGTCAAAAAACGATACTTCTGTGACTACATACGCAAGAGTATAGGTTCTAACTTCTTTAATTCCTAACGGAGCGGAACGAAGCGACAACTCTTATAACTCCTGTAAATGAAAAAAACGTGATAACGAACAAGATAATTTAAACCTAAACAAGAATTAAGTATGAAAAAGTTTATTGCATTAGCAGCATTAGTATTGGCAGGCATGGTGACCACCACCGTGTATGCACAAGAGAGCAACGCACAACGCCGTGCAGACCGTAAAGCCCAAAGAGATGCACAACGCGCCCGCCAGAAAGCGGAACAACAAGTAGTCGATGCCATCTCTTATGACGATGCCGTAGCAGCGCTGAAAGCACAAAAATTTGTATTGGAAGCCAATCAGGTAATGTTCCGTAGCGGACGAACGGCTTTTGTCACTTCCAACACGAACTTCGTATTGGTAAATCAGGGACGAGGAACCGTACAGGTAGCCTTCAACACGGCTTATCCCGGTCCTAACGGTATTGGCGGCGTAACGGTGGACGGCACTGTATCGGACATGAAAATGTCTACCGACAAGCGCGGTAACATCAACTGTAATTTCAGTATCCAGGGTATCGGCGTCTCCGCCCAAATATTCCTCACGCTGACCAAAGGCAGCAATAATGCAACCGTCACTATCAATCCGAACTTCAACTCCAATACGATGACCTTAAGTGGCAACCTGTTGCCGTTGGAACAGTCGAATATCTATAAAGGACGTTCTTGGTAAACTTCGTTACAACTTATATATTTTCAAGAGGGCATAGACTGATTCTTATTAGCATGCCCTCTTTTTCTATGCCTGTTCATCATCACAAGCAGCCTATGGCATGCAATGGGGAATTTTATACCACATTTGTGGCAGATACAAGAACTATTCGCTATTTTTGCGTACGAAAACCAAATGATATAGAGAGTGATGAAGATAAGAAAACTGTTACTTTTCCCCCTATCGGGACTCCTCGC
Organism: uncultured Bacteroides sp.; assembly: GCF_910578895.1. GTDB lineage: Bacteria > Bacteroidota > Bacteroidia > Bacteroidales > Bacteroidaceae > Bacteroides. The sequence continues at coordinate 27,361 of NZ_CAJTSC010000023.1, read as the reverse complement.
GCTGATAAGCCTGTTTTCCTGCGGGGAAGACCGCTGGAAAGAATACTATCCGCTGACAGAACGCGACCTTTGGATGGACAGCCTGATGAGAGAAGTCTACTTATGGTATGAGGATATTCCTGCCGCCAAAAGCCTGAACTATTTTCAAACTCCGGAAGCTTTCTTAAAAAGCATCTTATCGAAGAACGACAAAGGATTCTCCACTGTCGATACTCTCATGGAAATTCCGCTGCCGAGCTATGGCTTCGACTATACCTTACATAAGATAGCTACCAGTGATACAACCTACCAGGCACTCGTCTCGTATGTAGCCAAGAACTCTCCCGCTGAAGATGCCGGACTGGAACGCGGCAACTGGATAATGCTCGTAGACGGCGACTCCATCACCCGGAAGACGGAAGAAAAGCTCAAGGGAGGTGATGCACGGACGCTGCACGTGGGAAAATATGTCATCGTGGAGCACAGTGGCAACGAAGGCGAAAGCACAGGTAACACGGGAAGCGAAAGCAATGCCGGCACCGGAACGAACGATAATGAGGAAGACAACGGAACAGCCGTCATCCGGGAAATAGGAGATTTCGTATTGCCTGCCGCCCGTCCGGTAGCAGTAAGCGCTGTCCACAGTACCCGGTTCGTACAACTGGAAGGAACCGACGACCGGATAGCCTATCTGGCATACAACTCTTTTACCGCCGGTACTACGGAAAACCCGGAATTGTACAACAACGAACTGCGCGCCTTCGCCCAAACGTGCAAGCAGTCGGGCGTCAACCAACTGGTGCTTGACCTCCGCTACAATCCCGGTGGAGAGTTGAAGTGCGTGCAGCTGCTTGCCAGTATACTTGTTCCTGCCGAAAAGCTGGGCAGTCCGCTCGCTTTCCTGCAATACAACGACAAGCAAAGCGCCAGAAATCGCGACCTGCTACTGGACTCCCAGCTCCTGCCGGACGGAACCAATCTGAACCTCTCCACCGTCTATATCATCACGAGCCAGACTACGGCAGGCGCCGCAGAAATGCTGATCAACTGCCTGCGCCCGTATATGAAAGTGGTGCTTATCGGCGGGACTACCCGGGGAGAATACGTGGCAACGGAGTCTTTCACCAACCGGAAACACGCCTGGGTGTTGCGTCCGGTAGTGTGCGAAGTGTTCAATGCGCAAGGAGAAGCGGACTACCTCACAGGCTTCCGCCCGGATATCTCCGTCAACGAGACATCTTATCTGCCTTATTATCTTCCTTTAGGCGACCCGGACGAGATATTGTTCAACACAGCCTTGGGAGTTATAGCGGGAGCCATCGAACTGCCGAAGAGCACCATGCACGGTACGCCGGTGAAAAGCTTTGTCGCCCCGAGAAGCGTGTGCAGAGGGCTGATTATCAAATAAAAGGAAACAATATGAAAAGATTGGTTATCGCCTTATGCACTATACTCGCGGTGCTGACTGCCTGCGAAGACGGCAACGACTCTGACGATTATCCCGCTACCTGCTCGAAAATCCAATTATCCGAAGAGAGCCCTTACGAAGCGAACGTACCTACGGTGACCACCGTCCAGACCTTCCTGTTCAGCCAAGGCAGGCTGACCGACTATACTACCGTGCAGGGCTATTCCGTACAAGGCGAACAGATGAGTATGAAAAATGCGACATCCGTAACCTACAACGAGCGGCAAGCCGTGGTGGCAGACGATTTCGGCAACGTCTCCACTTATCTGCTGGACAACCGGGGATATGCCATATCTTGTACGCGCCGGGAAAGCGTCGCGACCCGCACTTACTCCTTTTCCTACTTCACCACACCGGAAGGCAACTGCTATCTGGAAAAGATAACCGAACAAATCAACGGCAAGGTATACGCATCAATCAACATCGACTACAGCAACCGCCGGGAACTACGCATCGCCCGCCAGATAGACACCCACACCGCGGCATACACCGCCACGACTTCGGCAAGCAACGAAACTGATAGCGGGACGGGAGTGCCCAGTCTGTTTCTCTCCGAACTATACCCGCTGTCACTGCACACCGCCGCTTTCTACGGCAAACTGTTGGGAGAACCGTTTCCGATGCTGATAGAGCGAATTATTCCCGATGGAAACGCGGAGAGCAAGGAAGTGACGGAATATACCTATACGTTCGATAAGCACAACGCACTGACCTCCTGCAAAGAAGTCACAAACAGTTACGGCACGAACTATGTCCGTACCGTAAACTATGTGATTGAATAATTACCGATTAAAGAACTTGCAGAAAAACAAGATGTGATAGTCTATGGAATTATTCCAATACTTGCCCGTATGCCCGCCGGGACGTGTTATAAAATCGTGCTCTATCTTGTATGCCAATAGCCGTTTGTGCAACTCCTTGTTTACCTCCAAAAAGAAATCGCTCTCACCGCAATCCACAATCAATGCCAAATCGCCGTTCTTCAGTTTATCTACCTGATTGATTACCGTATGATTATTCCATACCGACTCATTGGCAGTAAGCTCACCCAACTGTTTCTTCATCTCCCAATTATTGGGAAAAGGACGGATATCCACCCCGCCGCTCATGCTGCCTGCCGCACCGAATATGTCCGTATGGCGGATAGCATTCCACAACGCACCATGCCCGCCCATGCTCAAACCACTGATAGCGCGTGCGCGTTTGTCGGAAATCGTGGCGTAATGCGTATCTGTATAGCTCACTAATTCCGAAGATATAAAGGTTTCATAACGGTAGGCAGGATTTTGCGGGCTGTCCCAATACCAGCTGTTCTTACCATCGGGACAGGCGAATATGATGCCTTTCTCATCGGCAATCTGAGGTAAATCCGGCTTTACGCCAATCCATGTATGCGCATTACCGCCATAGCCATGCAACAGATACACTACCGGGCAAGCTTGCGGTTTTTTGGCAAGTGCCTTGTCCGGAAGAATATAAACCACCTTCACTTCCTTCTGCATCGAAGGACTTTTTACGAACACGGTATCTACACGTGCGGCCCGTATGCTTACAGCCTGTAGTAGAAGTACGAATAGAAAAAGTTTATTTTTCATGTTTCTTTGTTTAAGTTTATTTAAGGGACGGTAAAATTAACAATAAATACGTGAACAACGTTATATTTACATATAAACTATTTGCAATAAACAAATAATTATCAGTATTTACAAACATGGAATTTATCGTTATTCTGTTCTTACTTATTCTGAATGGCATCTTTGCCATGTATGAAATAGCATTAGTGTCTTCAAGCAAAGCGCGTCTGGAAACCCTTGTAAGTAAAGGAAACAAAAGTGCAAAGGGGGTTCTGAAACAGTTGGAAGAACCCGAAAAATTTCTCTCTACCATCCAGATCGGCATTACACTTATCGGCATCGTATCGGGTGCATACGGCGGTGTAGCCATAGCCGATGATGTAGTTCCGCTATTTGCCATGATTCCCGGTCTGGAATTATATGCCAAAGACCTGGCAATGGTGACTACCGTAGCCGTCATCACCTACTTATCGCTCATTATCGGAGAGTTGGTTCCCAAATCAATGGCATTGAACAACCCGGAACGTTATGCCACCCTGCTCAGTCCTTTTATGATCATTCTTACTAAAGTATCCTATCCGTTTGTGTGTCTTCTCAGCGCCTCGACCAAACTTACCAACAAGCTTATCGGCATGAAAGGCGGAGAAGAACGGCAGATGACGCAAGAGGAATTGAAAATGATTCTGCACCAAAGTTCCGAACAAGGTGTCATCGACAAAGATGAAACCGAAATGCTGCGTGATGTATTCCGTTTTTCGGACAAAAGGGCCAACAACCTGATGACACATCGCCGTGATTTAGTCGTGCTGCACCCTACGGACACCCAAGAAGAGGTTCTGCGGATTATAAACGAAGAACATTTCAGCAAATACCTGTTAGTGGAGCGTGGCAAGGACGAAATCATAGGAGTTCTCTCAGTCAAAGACATCATCCTGATGTTGGGCAGTGAACAACCGTTCAATCTGCGCACAATTGCGCGCCCGCCCTTGTTTATTCCCGAAAGTTTATATGCAAAAAAAGTTTTAGAACTCTTCAAGAAGAACAAAAACAAGTTCGGAGTTGTTGTAAACGAGTATGGAAATACGGAAGGGATTATCACTTTGCACGACTTGACGGAAAGCATCTTCGGTGATATTCTGGAAGAGAATGAAACGGAAGAAGAAAACATAGTCACCAGAGCTGACGGGTCCATGCTGGTAGAGGCGTCCATGAACATAGGCGACTTTATGGAAGCAATGGACATATTGAATTACGATGACCTGAAAGAAGAGGACTTCACTACCCTGAGCGGACTTGCCATGTTCCTCATCGGACGGATTCCGAAAGCCGGCGACATCTTCCACTACAGAAGCCTGGAGTTTGAAATCGTGGACATGGATCGTGGCAGAGTAGACAAATTACTTGTTACCAAACAAGATGATTATGAAGAATAACGCCACCGGCGTATCATAATATTAACTTAAACCATTTAAAGCAATGAAAAAAGTAATGATGATTGCAGCAATTGCCGCAGCATTGGCATCCTGCCAGTCAAAAGGAAATCAAAACAACAACGTGATGGATGAAGGCATCATGACTGTTACAAGCAGCGGTCCTTCCACAGTTACCGTCTACAAAGGCATACTTCCTGCCGCCGACGGTCCGGGCATCCAATATGTATTGAGCGTTGACAGTGTAAGTCCGGACAGTGAATGCGGCTACACGTTGGTCACGACCTATCTGGATGCGGAAGGGCGAGGACAAAACAGGTCTTTCACTTCCACCGGGAAACGCCAGGTCATTCGGAAAGACGCCAACAACTATAAAAAAACAGCCTATAAGCTGACTCCCGACGACGGAGACACTCCCCTATACTTTGTTGTCGTAAACGACACCACCTTAAGACTGGTGAACGATAGCCTGCAAGAAACCGTAAGCGGTTTGAATTATGACATTATCCAAATGAAATAAGCAATAGTACATAACTTGTCTATAAAGAGTGTGTGCCAACGCTCTGATAGTCGTATCATTCTATCAGCGTATCGGCACACACTCTTTTTATGCCATCAATGATACGCTGGTAACAGTTTTCCGAGAAAAAACAAGCCATAAAATACAAAGTGATACAAAATAGAAAAGTATTGAAACAATATTGAAAACCCCGCATTTCGCATCCGCTTATCTTTGCAACGTCAAACTGATAAACGAAAAACACGTATGAGAAATTTATTCTTTATATTATTATGTATCGCGACTTTGGCAACAGCCCAGACGCCTACCAATAAAAGAGAGGTGATGCAGCAGTTCCTTAATGGGACATTGGACAAATCTTACGTACCAAGTGCTTTCTTCATGCACTTTGGAAAAGATGCCAAAATAGGAGAAAATGCAATTAATGCCCATCTTCGTTATTTCCTCTTGACAGGAATGGATTTTGTAAAAATCCAATTCGAGCAGGGTTACGGACGCATCAAAATAGAAAAAGCGGAAGATTGGGATAAAATCCGCCCGCTTCCCAATGATTTTTTCGCTCCTACCCTAAACGTTGTAAAAGGGATTTATGACATAGCCGGAACGGATGCAATGGTACTTCCGACAGTCTATTCTCCTTTTCAGATGTTGATACAAACCGTAGGTGCAAAGACTGTGGTAGCTTATGCAGATAAAGAACCGGAGCGCATCAAGCAGGCATTGGAATATTTTACAGACGCGTTAATCGGATATGTGAAAGCCTGTAAGCAAATCGGTGTAGACGGCTTCTACACCCCGACCCAGGGAGGAGAACAAAAATTCTATGAAGTTCCCGGATTTTTTGACACATTTGTAAAGCCATACGACCTGAAAGTCATGAAAGAATGCAACACAGACACAAAACTAAATATTCTTCACATTTGCGACTATGAGGGTAGCTATGATGATTTAACCCGTTTTACTTCATATCCAGGACAAATTGTCAACGCCCCCATAGAAGTAAATGGCAAACCATTCAGTCTGAAAGATTGCGAACGGTTATTCAAACGCCCGGTAATGGGCGGATTGTACCGGAAGGGAACAATCTTGGAAGGGAGCAAAGAGCAAGTGGCAAAAGAGGTTAAGACATTAAAACACGACTTAGCGGGGAAACGCTTCATTTTAGGAGCCGATTGCACTGTTTTGCCTAAAACTCCCATGGATAACATTAGAACTGCAATACAAACATCACATCATATTCACGAATAATTCATAGGCTTTTTAAATTCATAGTTATTTGATAGGTATTATCTCATAGATGATTATTTTGGTTAGATTGTTTAAGAAAAGCGGATGTTGTGAGACATCCGCTTTTCATGTATATCCGTCAATTATCTCATTCTACATTCAGAACAACTTTCTGTTTGGGCAAACCTTTGGATTCAACTGTCAGCACGGCTTTTCCCGGTTTCTGATATTGGCTGCGCAGTATCACCAACGCCATGTCGTTATACGCATCCCGTTCCGGTAATTGGAAAGAGGTCAAATCGGTAGCATCACCGTTGTCGGTAGCAACAATCTCGGCAGAACCTGAAACAGAAAACTTCAAATGATTTTTGGCACGTGGAACCATACGCCCCTTAGAATCTACAATCAGAACCCGGACAAAAGATAAATCCACACCATCTGCCTTCAAAATCCTCTTCTCTGGAATTACCTGCAAAGCAGTCGGTTTGCCTGTGGTCTCAACGATATCTTCCGCCCATCTTTCTCCATTTTTATAGGCAACGGCTTTCAAGGTTCCGGGTTCGTAGCGCACATCTTCCCAAACCAAACGGTCGTATGAATGTGCTTTTTCTTTACGCCCCAACGACTTGCCGTTCAAAAACAGTTCAACCGCATCGCCTGATGTATAAATATGTACAGGAGTTACCTCACCCATACGGTCTTCCCAATTACTATTGATTGCGTATCAAAAAGTACTTCATTTCACCGGCATTCATCAATTTTGCATGCAATTTGCATGTTACTGCCGTTGATTGACAAGACCTATTAATAATTTAACTCATTAACTCATGTACAAATACTCAAAAGACGGTGTGTCCGTACTCACCGTATTGGACAAAAGAAAAGCAAAAAAGAGTGGACTGTATCCTATAAAAGTACAAGTCATCCATAACCGTAGGCAGAAATACTATTCCACCGGTCAGGAACTGTCTGTCCAAGAGTGGGAACAACTGCCACATAGCAGAACACGTAAACTGTCGTCCATACGCCACAATGTGGAAAACAGCTTTTCTCTTGTCAAACAGCAAGTCGAGACACTGGTTTTTCGTGGAGAGTTCAGTTTCGATATATTGAATGCCCGGCTCGGCAGATATTCGGGCATATCCGTCAACTCCGTCTTTCTCAAAAAAATGGAAGAACTGAAAGCGAACGGACAGGCAAACACCTATTTCTCTTACAAAGGTACTTTGCATAAAATAGAACAATTTGCAGGCAAACAGATATCTTTCCGAGAAATCAACATCAACTGGCTAAACCGATGTGAACACTTCTGGTTTTCGACAGGAAGCAGCTATTCAAGCATGAGTTTCTATTTCAGAAACTTAAAGTGCATCATAAACATGGCACGTAAAGACGGCATCATCAAAGAGAGCCAATATCCCTTCGGGAAAGGCAAATATGAAGTGCCAAGCGGAAGCGGACGGAAACTGGCACTCACATTGGAACAAATCAAGAAATTAATAACCTATACGGACGGTACAAAAACAACCGAGATGTATCGCGACCTATGGTTTTTCTCTTATCTATGCAACGGCATCAACTTCAGGGATATGATTTTCCTGCAATACTCCAATATCATAAACGGAGAGATATGCTTCGTACGTGCCAAGACTGCAAGAAACACCAAATACGGCAAAACCATACATGCGGTAATCACTTCGGAGATGCAGACCATTATCAACAAATGGGGTAATCCTGAAATCTCCCCCGACAACTATATTTTCCCTTTTGCCAAAGGTACGGAAAACCCTTTCGAAAAAGTTAAACTAATCAGAGAAATCGTCACCGAGTGCAACCGGGTCCTCAAAAAAATAGCCCACGATGTCGGTATTCCCCGTATCACCACCTACTCTGCACGCCACTCATTCGCCACAGTCTTAAAACGGAGCGGAGTCAATATCGCCTATATCTCCGAAAGTCTCGGACATTCCAACATCGCCATTACCGAAAATTACCTCGCCGGTTTCGAAGTGGACGAAAGAAGAAAGAACTCCGCCCTCTTAACCAAATTCTTTCCGTAGAGTATATGCAAATTGCATGTTCTCTAATGCCAAAGCAAGCCTATCAATACGTATGTATACCGAAAAAGAATTGAATAAATAAATGCTAAAACTTACTTTATGGCCTATCTATCCCTACTCTCTTTATGTATACGCAGAAAAGATGAATGACAGATGGCAGATTCATATCCGGTACATAATATGAACACTAAAAATAACGTATTGATATTATGTAGAAAAACCATGGAACCATGAGCTATTTTAAAAAAAGAGTATCAGGTGAAATTCCTTGTTAATTTAAGTCTAATTTTTTTAATTCAATTTATTAATGAAAAAGAAAGAACACAATGCAAAATCGCTGTCATGGCGTATTTTGATGGTACTGTTGAGTTTTTCTTTGAGCACAGTCATTCATGCTCAGAACATAACAGTCAAAGGTACAGTTGTCGATGCCAATGGTGATCCCTTAATTGGAGTGACAATCACGGAACAAGACACATCCAACGGTGCAATTACCGATATAGACGGTAATTTCTCTATTGCTTGTACCAAAGGCGGTACACTTAAATTTAGCTATATCGGTTATAAAGAAGTAATCCAGAAGGCTACGGGAGCGAACCTGAAGATTGTATTGACAGAAGATTCGCAAGCGCTGGACGAGGTGGTAGTGGTAGGCTACGGTACACAGAAAAAAGGAAGTGTGACAGGAAGTATCACAAGTGTCGATGCCAAAACAATTGCAGATATCCCATCTGCTAATTTGGCAACCTCTTTGGCGGGTCGTCTTTCCGGAGTCATGATTACTTCCACCACCGGCAAGCCGGGCTCCACCAGTAGCTTAAGTATCCGTGCCAAAGGTACTACCAACGATGCAAGTCCGTTGTATGTAATTGACGGTGTTGTAAGAAACCAAGAAGCGTTCGAGTCTTTGGATGCTAGCGAGGTTGAAAACATATCCGTATTGAAAGACGGTGCATCGGCAGCTGTGTATGGTGCACGCGCTGCCAATGGTGTAGTATTGGTTACCACTAAAAAAGGAAACAGTACCAAGCCGGTTATCAACTATTCCGGTACCGTAGGGTTTGACAGCCCTACTAAAAATCCGGAAACGCTGAGTGCTTACGAACAGGCTGTTTTCCTGAATCACAATCGCTATCAAGACTGGGTCGACAAAGGATCCGACCCGAAGAAACGTCCCGAAGATCAGAAAACATGGTATACAGACGATGAACTGGAATATTTTAAAGGCGTAAACTACAGTTGGCTGGACGAAATGTGGAGAACTCCGTTGACAACCCGCCATGCACTGAACATTACGGGTGGTACGGAAAAAGTGCGGTATTTTATCGGTGGCGCCTACTATTTTGCAACCGGCGCTTTCGATAACCTGGAATACAACAAGGCTAATTTCCGGGCAAGCATAGATGCCAATATCACAGACAATTTCAAAGTGGGTTTGAACATCAGTACGGATAACAGAAAAGACATCAAACCTCACTGGAAGTCGGATGGCGGACGTGACAATCTGGATAACTTGTATGCCAGTATCTTGAAACGTTCCAGAATGAATCCTTTCTATATCAACGGTTTGCCTGTAAAGGCAAACGGGCTGGAACAGCACCCATTGACACAGATTAGCGAGCAGGCGGGACGTGACACGCGTAAGTGGATGAATACCAACGTGAATATGTTTGCAGAATATGACGCGCCGTTCCTGAAAGGATTGAAACTCAAGTTCCAATATAGCAGAAACACTTATAACAGAATTTATAAGGAAATCGCCATGCCGTACACACTTTACACGTTCGAGACAAGCGGTACGAACGGACATATAATAGACCCGAGCAAAAATCCGCAAGTAACCGGAACGGATGTTCGCGGTGGTGACAGGTTTATCAAAAAGACATCTGCTTTTTATTCCGATTATCAGATGAACTTCTTTGTGACATACGACCGTACATTCGGCAAACATGACATAGGCGCCCTTTTCGTTTACGAACAGGCGGAAGGTGAAAATGAGTCTTTCGACGCGCAGCGCAACGGACTGTTGACATGGACTATGCCGGAATTTCATGCGGCGAGCGGTGATGCTTCACAATCAATTGTAGGAGCCGGTTCCGTAGGTGAAAGTGGACGTCTTTCTTATGTAGGCCGTCTGAATTATGCTTATAATGATAAATATCTTTTGGAAGCCGCTTTCCGCGTAGACGGTTCTACGAAGTTTGCTCCGAGTAAGCGTTGGGGATTTTTCCCTTCCGTTTCAGCCGGCTGGCGTGTCTCAAGCGAACCGTTCTTTGCCGATAATGTGAAATTTGTAGATTATCTGAAACTTCGCGGTTCGATAGCTTCCTTGGGTAATGATGCTGTCGGCGGTTGGGATTGGATGCCGAAATACAACATGACTACAGGTGCCGTATTCGGTTCGCAAAGCTATGGTATAGAGCCGGGTACATTGGCAAATCCCGACTTGACATGGGAAAAGTCCATATCTTACAATGTCGGATTTGACGGTCGTTTGTTCAATCATCTGGATATCAGTTTCGAATGGTTCTACAGACATACTTACGATATTCTGGCAGAACGCAATGCCAGTGTAGCGACAAGTTTCGGTGCAAAACTTCCGAAAGAGAATTATGCGGAGATTGATGCCCGCGGTTTTGAATTTGAAATCGGATATAACGGACAGTATAAAGATTTCCAGTATTGGTTGAAAGGAAACTTCGGATATGCAAAAAGCTGGTGGGTAGAAAAAGATGAAGCTGTGAACTTAGCCGCATACAAATCTGAAATCGGACAATCGCTGGACCGTGTGTGGGGTTATGACTGTCTGGGCATCTTGCGCAGCTGGGAAGATGTAGACAGGGTAAACCAGGCAAATAAGGAGAAATACGGAAAAGAACTGTTGATTAAAGGCACCAAACTTGTACCGGGCATGTTGCTCTATAGAGACGTACGCGGTGTTAACAGTGACGAACCGGACGGTCAGATTACGGAAGAAGATATGATTGTCATCGTAGATAAGCAATCGGCTCCAATCACCTATGGCTTCACTTTGGGCGGTAAGTGGAAAGGATTTACGTTAGATATTTTCTTCCAGGGATTGGCAGGACATCAACGTGTTATTGACGACCGTAAACCCGGTGTGAAAGACTGGACCGGAACATTTGCCTTCTGGAACGACCACTGGACGGAAGAAAATCCCAATGCTTCCATGCCCTTCACGCTTACCAAGACAAATGGAGAAAAATCAACGTTCTGGGTACGTAATTCCTCTTTCCTGCGTTGTAAGAACATTTCCCTGTCGTATGACATTCCTAAAACCGTAACCAAGGCTTTGAGAATGGACAAAATCAAAGTCTTCGTGAACGGAAGCAACCTGTTCTTGCTTCAGGATGGACTGAAAATTGCCGATCCGGAAGTGCATAAAGACCACATAAGCTCTTATCCGATTATGAGAAATATCTCTTTCGGACTAAACGTAACATTATAATCTAATAAAAAAGAACACTATGAAGTCGAAATATATTTTAACCGCTATCCTTTTCACAGGACTTGGATTGACAGGATGCAACGATGTTCTTGATAAAAAAAATCTGAATGCGGTAACTGCCGAGCAAACCTGGAATGATGAAACGTTAGCGACTGCCTTTCTCGACAAATGTTATAAAGACAATTTGCCTGATTGGGATGCCGATGTTGTGCAAATCAATGGTTTTAGTGATGAAACCAGAGGTGGAGAAGACTTTTTCTATAAAGGACAATTGACCTCTGAAGGTACTGATAAAGGTCCGACGAAAGAATATTGGCCCTACGAAGGTATATACAAACTGAATGTATTGCTTGATAATATCAACACCGGTAGCCTGTCCGAAGATGTTCGTAAGAAGATAGAAGCCCAAGCGCTCTTTTTGCGTGCCTACCGTTATTTTGAATTGGTAAAGCGCTATGGTGGAGTGCCACTTGTTCTATCAGTACAAAATAGAGATGAAACGGAAGTGCCCCGTGAAAAGACTTCCGTCTGCATCGACCGGATTGTTGAAGACCTGCAGGCGGCGGCAAATGTACTGCCTGCATCATGGGGAAGCGCCGATGCCGGACGCATCACCCGAGGGGCAGCTCTTGCCATGAAAGGACGTGTCTTGATGTTTTACGCCAGTAAGCAATTCAATAGAAGCGGAGACAAGGCACGCTGGCAGACGGCATACGATGCCAATCTTGCTGCGAAAACCCAGTTGGAAAAAGACGGATACAGCTTGAACGACAGCTATGACGGAACCTGGAAAGACAATTCGGATGCTTGTGAACTATCGAAAGAAGTGATTTTCTCTTCCCGCTATTCATATCCTGCCCGCTACACGGATATCAATGCCGGTGTTCGCCCGTTGGATTATTCACAAGGAGCAACCGGCTGGAACCAACCTACATTGGATATGGTATTGGCATATCCGATGGCGGACGGTACAGCTCCGGGAGTAGATACGGATGGTGATGGGATGAAAGAACCGTTCGATCCGACAGCTACGGATGCGAGAGGACTTTTCTGGCTGAACCGGGACCCGCGTTTCTATAAGACAATTGTAACTAATGGTATGGTATATCCTATCGTTGATAACCAATATCCGGAACAACGCCAATATACATACAAAGGGGGCGAGGTCGAAATTGCCAATTCAACCAAGACAGGTTTTTATTCATGCAAATTCGTCAACTGCAATGTACCCAAAGTAGATGTCCGTAAATACGACCTTGACTGGGTAGAGATGCGTTATGCCGAAGTGTTATTAAACCTTGCAGAATGTGCCGCTGAAGTCGGAAACAAGGAGACCGAAGTTTACGGTATTCTGAAAGAAATTCGCAAACGTGCAGGTATTACTCCTAACGATGACGCACTCTATGGTCTGAAAGCCAATATGACCGGGCAGGAACTCATTGACGCCGTGCTTTTTGAACGGCGTATTGAGTTGGCATACGAGGGCAAGCGTTTTTGGGACATGCGCCGCCGCATGATATTCAGTGAACCCGAATATAAGGGATACGCTCGTGAAATAATTGAAATCAGCCTGACCGATGCCAAAAAAGACCTTACTTTGAGCGAACTCGTGAAAGATTTTGCATCAGGCAGCGGTGACAACAAATTGAATACCGTGGCATACTTTGATTATTTCAAGACAATTGTAACCAAATTGGATAATAAATTCCAATGGGATGTAGAAGATAATCATTACTTCTTTGCCATACCTAAAAAGCATCTTGAGCAAAATCCCAACCTGGAACAAACCAAAGGTTGGAATGACGGTACTTTTGACCCGCTGTTATAAACGAAGTATCTTCAAAAGATTGAAAGGTTCAACCTGATAAACTATAAGGGAGCACTCTCGCAACGAAGTGCTCCCTTACGAATTTTATTATAGCTCCCGTCTCTATTGATACAAGGATATTTAGTGAATATATAACATCGACCAACCAATTCATACTTCGGAATATTCAGTAAATACCGACTTTTTCAGGACAACACTTGTCGGTAAGACAGTACGGGTTACTCTTCCGGTTTGGGGATAATATGAAAATGTTTCTACACTTTCCCATACTTCCCGGCATTCTTGCCAAGAAGATTCCTTTCGGACAGGGGAAGCCGTAAAAAAGCTTTATAACCCTCCGCAAATCTCTTTTTTCTGTTCCTGAGACACGATATTACAAGCTTTTGAGAAAATACATATACTTAGAGCCGATGAATATCCCGTTATTTGTCTTTGTTTAATGCTTAATAAAATAGAAAACACGAAGAAAAATGAAAAAGGTTGGATTTTTAGTCGGGCTGCTGTGTTCGCTATCTGTCATGGCACAACCCTCCCTTACGAAAAGTAATTGGGTATATCCCGGTGACAACGGGAAGTTGGTATACAACACAACCAAAAGAGGAGACCGGATAATCGATTTTTCCCATGCCGGATACATGGGAGGCGGGGTAGTGTTGCCGTATGTTCCCGCCAAAATTACGGTACATCCGCTTGGAAACAATGCAGATTGCACCGACTATATTCAAAAAGCCATTGACATGGTGTCCGCCTTGCCCGAAGATGAAAACGGTTTTAGAGGGGCAGTGCTTTTAGCGCCCGGACGCTATGTGTGCGAACGTCCGATACAGATTACCACTAACGGCGTTGTGCTGCGCGGCAGCGGGAGCGACCCCAGCGGCAGTGTCATTGTAATGGCAGGCGGTAAACATACGGCTATCGTAATGAATAACGGGCTTCGCCAGCGTGTAGGAAACCGTTTGGGAGAGGCTTCGCCTAACGAAGAATGTATAAAAGTGACCGATAAGTATATTCCCGCCGGTTCTTATCAGTTTACAGTGGCGGATGCATCCAAACTTTCCGTGGGCGACAATATAGAAATCCGTAAACCTGTCACGGAGAAATGGATTAAGTTTATGAAAATGGACGACTTGGTTCGTGACGGAAAGCCCCAGACCTGGATTAAGGCGGGAAGGTTGCTTATTGCCGAACGTACAATCGCTGCCATCAACGGTAACATCGTGACCCTGACTGTTCCTCTTGTGGATAATTATGATGCGAAATTCACTGATAACAATACCACCGTTGTAGTGGCAAACAATGTTCGAAGATTGAAGCAGTGCGGTGTGGAGAACCTTCGTATTGAGTCGCCCGCACAAGCTGTAAACCATACGAAAGCACTGTACTATGCTTTGCGGATAAATGGCGAGGACTGTTGGGCAAAAGATATCAATGCAATGGAGACGATGGAAAGCATAGGCGTGGGCGGACGCCGCATCACGTTGCAACAAATCAATGTGGTAAGAAAAGCCCTGCACCAAGGAGCGTCCAAGCCTGCCGAGTTTGCTCCGAACGGAGGACAGATATTGGTTGACCGTTGTTCGGTGGCAGGAAATAACATCTGGTTCGTGGCTTTGGGAGCCGGTCAGACCGGACCTATCGTATTCCTGAACTGCAACTTCAAAGGTAACGGACGGATAGAAGGGCATCAGCGCTGGACCACCGGTATGCTGTTCGACAATTGCCGGTTGCCGGAAGGAGGTATCGATTTCAAGAACCGAGGTTCTATGGGTTCCGGTCACGGTTGGGGAACCGCCTGGTCTGTGGCATGGAACTGCGAAGCCAAAAGTTACGTCAATCAACTGCCGCCGGGTACATGCAACTGGGTAATCGGTTCCACCGGCGAAAGTACTCCGCTGCGCCGTCCGTTCAACCGGACAGGAGCTACATTACCGGTCGGCATATTCGATGCGCACAACACTCCGGTAACCCCTCAAAGCCTTTATCTCGCCCAGCTGAAAGAACGGATGGGAGAAACAGCCTTGCAGAACATCGGTTATGGACAGACAGTAGGACAATCATCGCCCGCAACTGACGATTACATATTTCAAGGAGGCATGCAGGCAGATGCCAAGTTGGCAGGTAAAGATTATAAAGCCATACACGAATATATGCACTCCTTGGGCTGGGACTACTCGGAACATCCTAATATCTCCCGGAAAGACCATTATCAAGGTGTACATTGCGAGGTTGTCTTCGACCCGGCTCTGCAGCAACATGTCTTCCAATTCACCAACCATGCCGGTCCCGATGCATTGGACAGCGACCGGGGAAGACTGCTGAGCGACCGCCAAAGAAACGAAATGAAAAGCCAGACCAACTACAACTGGCGTAAACTGAATGGTAATTGGAACGAATGGCAACGCCTGGAATGGAAATTCCGTATTCCCAAAGGTTTCCAGCCTTCAACGAGTTTTTGCCATCTACATCAGTTAAAGGCGCAAGAAGGCAATAACGGCGCCCCACTCATCACAATCAGCACCCGCAGCAACAGTGACGGCAGTAATAAGCGCGTACAAGTAATCCATACCGGTGATAACCGTCAATCAAGCAAAGGCGTCCTCATCGACAACCTTCCGCTAAGTGATTTTGAAGACGAATGGATTCAGGTGGAGACAGAGATGCACTATACCCATCACGGCACATTCCGCATTAAGCTGACCCGTATCAGTGACAGCAAGGTGCTCGTAAACCAATCTTTTTCCGATGTGGACTTATGGAGAAAAAACGCTACCAACATCCGCAACAAATTCGGTATCTACCGCAGTTTAGGCAGAAAAATGCAAAGCGCATCCGACCGCCCGGACAACGGCATTAAAGACGAGAGCCTGCAACTGGCGGATTTTAAAGTGTATGAGGCACATACTAATCCTAATTCGCAGCCGCACGATTAAAGCGGATTTGCACGAAAATGCAAATATTGGGATATAATTTTGAAAAATAAAATTATATCCCAATTTTTGTCGTAATGTAATCAAATATCCGATGAGAATATTTACTGAACAAGGATTAAAAGAGTACGCAGACAATCATCCCGACACAAAGGTAGCATTGCAAGAATGGACTACTATTGTAAAAAGAAGTAAATGGACTTGCTTTGCAGATATAAAAAAGACATTTAATAGTGTTGATAATGTTGGCAACCAACACTATGTCTTTAATATTAAAAGTAATAACTATCGATTGGTGGTAGTGATTAAATTTACTATTAAGTTTGTGTATATCCGTTTTATTGGTACTCATCAAGAATATGACAAGATAGATTGCGCTAATATTTAGAATTATGACAAAGATAGAAAATCAATCCCAGTACGAATGGGCTATGAGACGAGTAGAGGAACTTCTTCCTTTGGTGAAAGACGATACTCCTTTGGATAATCCAAACAGCATAGAGTTAGAACTTCTTTCTAATTTGGTTGCAGATTATTCGGAAGAGCATTTTGCTTTGGGAAAACCTACGCTTGTTGACATTCTTAAACTCCGTATGTATGAAATGGGACTTAACCAAAAGAGCCTTGCAAAATTGGTCGGTGTCAGCCCCTCACGTCTTAGTGATTATATTTCCGGTAAATGTGAGCCAACCTTAAAAGTAGCACGCGAAATAAGTCGAAAGTTGAATATTGATGCTAATATAGTATTAGGTGTGTAGAAGTTGATTTATTTCTTAAGTAAATATTCATAATGACATGGAATCCCTTTATCTGTGATACCTTCAATGACAATTGTATAAAAGCTGGGACGGTCGGCTGTAAAGAAGCTGACATGAGTCCGCCCTTCTTGATTGAGAACTAACTTGGGTTGCCAATGAATAGTTGTCCTATTATCCGGTTTGGTAACATTTATGTTCGGATTCTGGTATTTGGGGACATAAAATTCTTTATACTTGCTTATTCCCAATAAAAAGACCTCATCATTCCTTGAATCGTTGGGTAAATGAAGTTTTCCTGTACGTGAGGTCAATATAATACATCCGCCAGATGTCCTATGGTCACCATCTACAGACCTTTTGATTTGCCGGTCTACTTCCAATTCATCCAATTCTTCCATACTGGCGCCGTTAGCCAAAGCTTCATTATATGCCTCTTCCAAAGCATCCATATTTTGCATGAAATTGACAGAAGCATCAACTTCCGGGTCTATCTTGTGGATACCGGCAATGTCTTCCGCATTTATCATCCCAAGTGATTGAAAAGAGATTCTTTTGGCATCTAACATGAACCGTACGGTACGACCGTAATTCATTTTTGCGATGGGACGTAAGGAATTGCGATTGTTAATGTCATTAGACATCCGCATATCCGGACGAAGGGAGAGTTTAGGATTGAGGTATGGTAAATTATCAATAATCTGAAAACCGGGAATCGTCTTGATCAAATCCAAGGCAGTACGTGCATTTTGTTGTTGTAACACCTCTTCATCATCTATTTTATAAGATGAGAAACGGTCTTTTACCAAAGACTTGGCATTAATCACGATCTCCGGCAAACGTAACATCATAACACCATCTTCCTTTACATAAGGAGATTGTATTTCATCAATATACTCTTGCTGTGAATCCAATCCGGGTATCTTGTATGGATTGTTGTTGAAGGGGATTGGAAAACAATCTTTCTCTAATTTTATTCCATCCCGGAGCATTTTCGATTTTTGAGGAAGAAAAGCATTGATCCGGGCTGTATCCGTAAAAGCCAAGTTGTTTAATACAAATATTCCATTTTTATCAGTCACCACAG
Organism: uncultured Bacteroides sp.; assembly: GCF_910578895.1. Taxonomy (GTDB): domain Bacteria; phylum Bacteroidota; class Bacteroidia; order Bacteroidales; family Bacteroidaceae; genus Bacteroides. The sequence goes on along the minus strand of NZ_CAJTSC010000023.1, from coordinate 9,037 downwards.
GAGGATAGGACTTACCATTGACTTTAATGAGAACTTGTTTGTCTATGAGAGGTTTATTCCGGAAATCCGTGACTTTTCCGGAAACCGTCTGTCCCATTTCCATATAGTAACGTGGAGGGGTAATTGTATCTTTGAGGAGCTTTTCTATATTGAAACGGCTCCATCCATGTGTCAGCATCAAATTATCCAAACAGGCATTTGTTCGTGGAGTATCCTCTTTGAAATAGTATCCTGGAGAATCAATATGCCCCTTTAAGTCGGAAGTCAGTAAAAGATGGGAAAGAATATTATTTTCTTCTGTATTAATATTTATGGCATGGTTGTCTGTGACGCTGATTGAAAATGAACCTTGTAAAGGATATCCCATGACATCTTGCAAAGATATGTCCAATGAAACCGGTTCACGCGGGCCATACGAAGCCTTATCCGATGTAACCCGGTAATTGACCGAAGCGTGTTTGACAAAAACAAGCCTTTCACTATAGGGAATAAAAGACTCATCTAATAAAACCAAACTCAATATGCCTTCCGGAATGACCGACAAGTCGATTGTGCCTCTCTTTCCTGGCTCTATCCGGTTGGCAAATAGAATAAAACCACGCGTATGTCCGATTAGATAAAATGCCTTTTGGAGTAAGCCTGTCGGGGGGAATAAGACATCGTAATAAGCTATATTCTTACGGGTATTGACAGTCAATGCAAATTTGTCCGCCCTCGGTGTTGGCAAATCAAATTCTTTCAATATTTCAACATTTCCCTGTTTTGCGTGTACTACAGCTTTATAACGTTTGTCTAATTGGGTAGGTAACATGAAATTTCCAATTCCTGAATGTAAACTTTGAAAACTTGTGATAGTATCTCCGGAATCAGTCAAAATGTTACCTTTGACGGCAATGGGAATCCCTTCGTTATTTATCGCTTTAAATGCTATTTTCTGTGTAGTACCTCCTATCAGGTCACCCCCTTCCGGGAAAAAATCGATATGGCACTCAAACTGTTCTGGAACAAAAAATGTTTGTTTGTGTTGCAAAAGCCCATCCTTCAGTACAACATAGATGTATTGTTCCAATTCTTCTTTGGAAGGAATTTCTATCTGAATTTCTCCTTGTTTATTGGTCTGCTGTTGCCTGAATTTGTTTTCGGAAGATTTGGTTCTTACCATATAATCCACATAACGTTTGGCAAACACTCCTCCTCCGGTTTTATGAAAAGTAATAATCGCTATTCTCTTGTCGTCTCTTTGCTCATAACGGATATCCGTTTTCATAAAAGGAGCTTGCGAAGCATATATCTGGATATTTTTATGAAAAAAATAGTCCGGACCGGCATTTTGCATCCAATAGGTATAGGCACGCAGGTAATAATCTCCTTCCGCTATATGGGATGGCAAGGCGATGAAACTGGAAAACATATCATTCCGCTCGGCCACCTTTAAACGTTGTATTACTTTGTTTTTGCGGTTTATAAGTTCGACATAAACATAGCGGCTGCCTTTACTCATGAAATGAGTTATCGCATTTACAGAATAGGCTTTTAGCCAAATGGTATCGCCTGCGAAATAATAAGGTTTATCCGTATGCAGATAAACCTTTTCTTGCGAGGCATTTATTACCTTTTGAAAAGACAAAACAACTTTCTTCTGAAAAACAGAGTCGACAGGCTGCGCTTTACCGCTTATAGTCATTGAAAATACGACAGAAATAAGTAATCCATAGAAAGTAGAATGTCTTTTCATACTATTTATTTTTTCATGGTGGTAATAATAATAACTCCGTTAGCTCCTTTCATACCATAAGCGCCTCCGTCTTTTTGGACTTCAATCTTCTCGATATCGTTGACAGATATAGAGGCATCAACATCCGCACTGCTTTCATATTTAGTGCCGTCTACGACAAAAAGCGGTTCCGTATCCAATTCCAATGAGTTTCCCCCACGAATTGAAATTTGCTGTCCATTGGCTCCATCGGATACTTGTACGCCGGGCAACGTACCTTTCAGGATATCATAAATCGAATTAGCGGACAGTTTGGCTATTTGGTCACGGGTCAGGATATTGGATGAGTTACTCATCCGGTATATCTTTTTGTACTCACGTTTATACTCATTGTTTCCGTCTTGAAGTATATAAAAGTTCTTTTCTAACTTGATAACAATCTCTTTTAGGTCCCGGACAGGAATAACAGCTTCCTCTTTCCTCGAGACGGAAATTACTAATGTATCAGTCGGGATAAGACCGGTAAACGCAAACACTCCCATTTTATCCGTCTTGGTACTCTCCGTCGTGTTTTTCCTCCAAATCTTCATCGCTTTTAGCGGACGCTGTTTGGCATTGGTTATGATACCTTTAATGTCTTGAGCGGAACTGGGCAGTACGACAGCCATCACCATTCCCAGTAAAATTATTTTTTTTACCATAACTGTGTTTTTAAAAAACATGGGAATGCGCCAATCTGAATTCTGGCACATTCCCATTTGATTATAAAGTAATTATTTCAAGATTTCAGTAACAGATGCCTCTGTATCATCAATGTATACTTGCGGAATCTTCTTACCATCATCACCATTCATGATATAAAGTTCCCAATTGTTGATTGAAATCACGCCTTCACAAGCATTTTCTGTACGCGCTTGATGGACAAGGTTCGTTTGTAATGCTTCTGCGCCGTCAACGTAAACATACAACTGTTCGTTTTCATCTACTGACATTGAAACGTTTTTATAAACCTTATTCTTAAATACATTCAGAGTATTCAGTTTATGATATTCATTGTATGTTTTTTTCACACCATCGCTTCCTGTAAATTGTACTGAAACTTGTACATTGTAGTCCGGAGTTCCTTCAACCACTACACTTTCTTCCGGAACGGCAGGATACTCTTTTAAGGGAGCGGGGAACCATATCATACGGATTTGGTTCAGGTAAGCACCGTTATTGGAAGAGTGCGAACGTAGATTCCAACGATATTCAAACGTTGCAAGTCCGGTTTTCTTACCGGCAGTAATAGTATGCGTAGTTGGCGCATCCTTGTCAAAACCTAACTTCATACGTGTACTGAAAGGTGTACACAGGGCATCATCGTCAAAAGAATGGCGTATGTAACGGTTTATTTCCGATGATGTACTTACGCTGGCCTGAAGATATTGGTTACCATTAGATTCCTTCTTTAGGGAACTTTTGGTATTGGATTGCAAGGAAAGCGAATGGCTTGTATTCTCAAATGTGTCGAAATAATAGCGGGACACATACATCTTGTGTGAACGAGTCTGCTTTTCTCCCCCTACACTTGCTGTACATGTAATCGTATAAACACCCGGAATGCGTGGTGCTTTCCAAGTCATTTCATTCAGACCCTGGGGTTGCGTCAGTGTTCCACCGTCACAACTCCATTGATAGTCCGTATGCCATAAATCACTGGAACGGACACACATCCACAACTTTACTTTCTGGTTGCAATAAAATTCATCTCCATTTGCGTTCAATGAGTCGATTTCAATAAAATCTTCATCACCACAACCCACCAAGTTGAGAGCGCAAAACAGTACGACAAATAATTGATATAGGTATTTCATAATCATTTCTTTTTAATATTACTTAATAGGTAATTGAGCTTCAGTAGGACGGTCGAGCCAACTATCCAATACATGAATATAAGAACCGTCTATTGAATATAGATTCGCGGTACGTGGCTTTATAGTCGCCTTGTAATGACCATCAAAATTGTTGAATACAATATTCGGATTACGGTCTTTTAATATATACATATTTACTTTGGCCGTTTCTCCGGTAGCAAAGGTGTCATACCAAGCAGGCTCTGCCGGCAGATTGGTAAACGTGTATTGCCCTTTGACAATATGGTACAGCAAGAACTCCTTTACCTGTTCCTTGGGATATGACTTCATGGAAATAGGAACGTAAAAAACCTCTTCATTCGTTACTTCGTCAATATACGACAACTGATGTATTTGGAAATAACTCTTGTCGGCTTCTTCTTCAGAATTAAATGCCTTATTGGTAGGCAACAAGTAAGTGGCATTAGGCCGTTTAAACTCATTCTCAAGCCCTGCATATTCAATCGCTTCCTGTAACAAAGAGAATATATCCGTGCGTGAGCAAATAAAATCATAAGTAGACATATTTACTTTATTACTCGGCATACCTTCGTTGTAATCAAAATCATACGAATCTTGAAAATCCAATCCAAAAAGTTCACAACTTGTAAGAAACAAAGGAAATGCCAACAAGGCAAATACTTTCTTTATATTTTTAAGTTTCATTATTTCTTGGTTTTAATGTTTTATTTCTACTCCATTTAGCGTTCTGTATACGGCGAGTTTTGGTCGCCTTCCAACGCCAGATTTGATTCAAACTCTTTATAGTTGATTGGCCAATACTTGGAACCTTCATCACCGAAACCGGTAACCTGCACTCCATTGTCTTCTTGACGCTTGGAATAAACCGGATCCATGACTTCTACCAAGTGCCCTGTGCGCATCAAATCAAACCAACGGCATCCTTCTCCATACAATTCCAACTGCCTTTCCAAAAGAATTACCTTTTCAACTTCATCTTTGTTGTTTTCATCAACTTCGGTTTTAGCATCTTTCAGATATCCGACACGGTTTCGTATCTCATTAACAATATTCAATGCATCACCTCCACGACCTAACTTATTCAAAGCTTCGGCACGCAGCAGCATGATATTGGCCAAACGGTACATCACTAACTTTTGCTCACAATCTGTTGTGTTTAAAACGGCAAAATGAGATTTATAAACTTTGTTTTCACTATCATATCCTCTGTCCGGATCCACATCACTATACTTGATGCATTTCTGGATTCCATTATCTTTGGCACTATAAGTTGCGGCAGTCAAAGGAACACGGCTGTTCGCATAATATAGTTTCACAGTATCTACCGTATTCCAAAAACGAGCATCCTTTCCTTCTTCAGAACGAAGGCGGTCTATAAATTCTTTAAAAATATCTTCGGATATCTGCCAACCGTTATTGGTATTGCTGGCACCTAATTGACCTGGCCAACCACTATTAGCCCCGTTGTTTACATAACTCCAATTCATCGTAAAAATCACTTCCTTAGAATCTGCAGGGCTCAGGAAAATATTTTTCCACTCTGATTCACCCTCTGCCAATTTAAAGTTATCATTGTTTACGAAATACTCGGATGCCGCCAAAGCATTTTCATGTTCGTTGTACCACATGTACACATCCGTTTTCAAGGCGTGCATGGCAGCAGCAGTCAAATAGTACTTATCCGTACCGTTGCTTTTAATCTGAAAATACTTCAAAGCCTCGCTTATATCGGTAAGGATAAGTTCTTTTATCTCTTCCAAGGAAGAACGTTTCACATAGATGTTATCCAACGAACCATTCCAACTCGAAGTGATTTTGGGTAATTTACCCCATACGCGGGTAGCCCAGAAATACATATAAGCGCGCATTCCATAACATTGGGCCATATACGGGGCATATTCTGTCTCAAGGACATTGGGAATAGTGGGGTATTTCTCAATACCGATATTACACCTGGAAATACATTGGTAAAAATATTTCCAGCTACATTCATCCCTGTCCGGAGTGATAGCATTCATCAAAATCCAGTTTTGGGCATAACCAGTTGTCTGCACATTATCCGAACGGACATCACCATACAGCACCTGTTTTTGCGACAAAGCTTTTTGGAAAGCATCATAGATACCGGCATTCCAGTTTGCCATTTCGGCTTTGTCAGTAAAATAATTCTCAGGAGACAACTCGGATAGAGGAGTCCGGTTAAGGAAATCTTCACATCCGGTCAATGTCAATACCCCTGCTATAAGTATATAAATATATTTCTTCATTTTTTCTTCTTTTAGAATCCAACATTAATACCAAAACCAAATTCACGGCTACGCGGATAGCTGGAGTCATCCTTACCCGGTGTCAACACTTTCACTTCTACCTCGGGGTCGAAACCGCTGTAGTTGGTCCACGTAATCAAGTTTTTGCCATAGATGTACGCCTGTACATTACGAAGCGGAGTCTTGTTCAACAATTTTTTGTCAACGGTATAACTCAAACGGAGATCAGACAGGCGTATGAATGTAGCATCTTCCAAGAACTGGCTGCTTAAGCTCATAGTGTGGTTGTTTGTTTTGCGGTTACGTGAATCCAATGCATACCAACTCGTAATCTCTCCCGGATATTTCCAACCCTGACGAATGTATTCAGGTGATTGCTTGTGGCTGTTTCCACCCCATGAAGTGTAATAGCGTTTTACATCGTTCCAAATCAAACCGCCCCAACTGACATAGAAATTCATGCTCAGCGAGAAGTTCTTATAGGTAAACGAGTTTATCCACGAAGCAAACCAATCGGGATTGGCATTTCCCAATACTTTTTGGTCGTTAGAATTGATGACGTTGTCGCGTTCGCCGTTTTCATCAGGTTTGTTGTACCAAATCACATCTCCGCCACCGGCAACCACACCATTTACGGTCATTTGCTTTACCTCGCCCGTATAATCCTTACCATCGGGAGTTACGTATTTTTCCAATGTAGGCTGGCCGTTCAAACCGATAACAACGTTCCCTTCCGCATCGCGTTTGAACACAGGATTCAACCGCGTGGCATAATCGGGTGTCCATGCATTGCTAGCATTATACTCATAAATACCGAGGTTTTCATATCCGTACCACAAACCAGCCGGCTGTCCTTTAGCCACTAACCATGCACCATTCGCTATGTAGTCTTCTTTGGCAAGTTCTGTAATTTTGTTTTTGTTTTTCCACCAGTTGACAGTTGTGTTCCAGTTGAAATCGCGTGTCCTGACTGGCGCGGCCGTCAAAGAGAGTTCAATACCCTTGTTCTCAATAGCTGCCAAATTGACGCGCATTTCGTCATAACCGGTTGTATACGGTAGGTTCAAGTCGGCAAGCAAATCGCTTGTTTTTTTTATGTAAGCTTCGGCAACAAACATGATGCGTCCACCCAAGAAACTTAAATCCAAACCGATGTTAGTCTGTTTGGTCTGTTCCCACTTCAACTTAGGGTTACCGTATTTAGAAGATGGAACAACACCACCAATGCCATTATAATTTTGGGAACCGGAAGTATAAGTAGTATATGATTCGTATCGTCCTATACGGTCGTTACCTGTGATACCGAAACTGGCTCTAAACTTGGCATCCGACAATACATTGTCTGCCCAGCGCATAAAAGGTTCATCGGAGAAACGCCATGCTGCAGAAACTGACGGGAACGCTCCCCAACGGTTGTCCCGACCAAAACGAGAGGAACCATCGAAACGAACAAGTCCGGAAAGCGTATAACGACTTTTCCAACTATAAACAAAACGTCCAAACGCACCCACCATCGATTCGTCCCAACCGCTTGTGTAAACTTTGGTCAAGTCTTTAATCGTCGCCATATTCATGTAATGGATGTCTTCGGAAGTGAAGAAACTACCGCCAATTCTATACAGATGTTGCTTTGAGGTTTCAAATGTGCTACCTAAAGTGGCGCTTAACGAATGGTCCTTGGCAAAAGTCTTGTTGAAAGAGAGATAAGCTTCACCCGCATACTTCCAAGTCTGTGCATTTTGGTCCTCACCGGTGTTTTTCCCGTTATCACTTCCTTCCAAATATTTAGAAGAGAATTGTAACCTGCCGGCAGAAGCATAATCTGCTGAAAGGCTGGCTGTCAAACTTAACCAAGGTGTGAAGTTCCAATTTAAACCCTGGTAGAAATTACCCCTGTAAGTTGATTTTTCATCCAATTTTTGAGTTAATTCAGCGACAGGATTACGGCGTCCACCCGAAGAATAATAAGGTATCAGTTCACCGTCAGGATACCAAATAATCATATCCGGGTCACGACGCAAGGCATCTTTGATGACACTCGTTTTGACATCATTCCTTTTATCGTAGCTTAAACGAACACGTGTGGTGAATTTAATGTTCTTCCAAGGTTCATAATCAATATTGAAATTGGCAGTATACTTATCGCTACGGGAATTAAGGTAAATACCCTTCTGACCCAAATAGTTCAAACTTGCCCTATACTTAAATCCATTGTTACCACCACTGATTTGGACACTTGCGTCGTCACGGCTACCGGTACGCAACAAAAGGTCTTGATAATAGTAGTTCGTACTATATTGCAAACCTACTGAGTCTGTACGTGCAGAGAATTTTTCCAATGTTTTAGACGAATTGGCATAATCAGTGCCATTCATACTCAAACGGCTTTCAAAAGCATTGATTTGAGGTAATTTGCGGGCTGCCGTATAGAATGAGTGTTGATAACGTGCATCTATACGAGGTTTGCCGGCTTCTCCCGATTTGGTTGTAATCAATATCACACCGTTTGCAGCACGGGCACCATAAATAGCGGACGAAGCGGCGTCTTTCATGACATCAATCTGCTTAATGTCATACGGAGAAAGGTCGTCAATGTTATCCACAATAACACCATCCACAACGAACAAAGGTGCAACGCCATCGTCACTGAAAGTAGAAGCACCACGAATAGACACAAAAGAGGAAGCACCCGGAGCACCGGAGCTACTTGTGATTTGCATACCGGGTGCGGCACCTTGTAGTGCATCGAACACACTTACTGCATTTTTTTCTTCCAGAACTTTGGCGTCTACAGATGTCATAGAGCCGGTAATATGTTTCTTTGCCATAGAACCGTAGCCCACAACTACCACTTCATCCAAAGCTTGTGCATCTTCAACCATCACTACCTTTATTTTCTGTCCGGTAACTTTCTGCTCTACATTTTTATAACCCATGAAAGAGAAAACCAAGGTTGCATTTTTACTACATTGGATTGAAAAATTACCATCCAAATCCGTAATAGCACCTGTATTTCCATCTTTTACACGTACTGTTACTCCAATCATCGGTTCATTGCTCTGGTCAAGAACTACACCACTCTGCGTTATGTTTTGAGCTGTTGCATTTGTACTCAAAAATAATGCAATTAGAATCAACGAGAAGCACCAAGAAAGTGGCTTCAACTTATGTTCCTTTTT
>NZ_CAJTSC010000022.1 GCF_910578895.1 uncultured Bacteroides sp. | reverse complement strand
CCTTTGGACAGGTTCACCTCTTCGGGCTGGATGTAGAGAAGCTGGTCACTGTAACTGCCTGCCACAGCGATGAAGCGGCGCATGTCATTCTCAGGAACGATAATCTTCCGGCCGCTGCGGGTATCCGTGATGTATTGAAGATAAGCCGCCTTGGACTTGACACGCTGCAAATCCGAAGGACACGCACGCACAAATATCAGGTTGTGTATCACAGGAACCAGGACACGCACGCGCCTGCCTTTCCGGACGGTTATCTTATGCTGCATCGGGATGAAGCACTCCAGACCCTCCTTTTCGAGCAGGCGGGAGGCATCGGGCTCCCTGCGGTACGTGGCACGCATCGCATGCCATAATTCGGTCTCTTTCGCTGCTTCCATCATGGATGATTGTTCAGAAAAGGGTGTTCTCTTGGGGCTTTGAAACCCTCGCATACACTTGGATTTCAATCAGTTGCAGACACTTTATGTCGAATACGGCAAGCTGCGTGCCTTTCTTGCCCGGGAAATTTCCGTAATGATACACTATGGTACGGATAAAGCATTATAAACGAACGGGATAGTATGCAAATACTGTTTTTTAGACGTTCGTTTAATAAACGTCAAAATTATTCAATGCGAAAGGCGGGGATTTCAGATGAAACAAATAAACGCACTATTCCTATCAAGCAGAAACAGACGCCTGTTATACAGATATTTACCAACAAACTGAAATAGCAATAAAATATATTTTTATCGAACATTTTGCACATATCAAAAATAGCACGTATCTTTGTGCACATTAAACGAACGTTTAATAAACACCACCCTACCCCCATACAAACTTTTAATTATCTGTACCTTACAACGGTGCTTACACAAAAACAACAGCAGGGCGCTTGTATATTTCAGGCATTAACGTTAACTTCGTATTTCATGACATTTTGTCCAACAGTCAGGAATTGGCAAAAAACATTTGATATGACAAAAAGAACAAACAAGAAGACAGATAAAAAAAACTGTTGGCGTAAGTAACAGAAAGAGTAAAACAACTATCAGACAAAAGGTTAAAGGAAAGCAGGGACCGAAATCCGGGGAGAAAATCAGAGGGATTTTCGGGAAGCGCAGAGAGCTTGAAGAACTGCTGCTGAAGATATTTCTCAAAGGAGACATGGCAGTGGACCCGCAATACGGAACGGCAACCCTGTGCCGGTTCATAGCCGAATTGGGCATTCTCTATTCCAAAAGCGGGAAACCGCTATCACTCAACACTATAAAATGTGACATCAGCGAGATAAAGAAAGAAAACCTGTACAAAACTACCAAAAACAGACAACAGGGAAAAAAGTAATATAAAATAACAATAAACAGCCGATAAATAACGATGGACAATCTGTCATGAAAGGCTTTATCTTTGCATCACTTTAGCAAGGATCGAGCCGCACGAATAAGAGCCTGTTAAATTTTGCTTAAGACAATATTTAAACAGGCTTGATAAGGAAGATGTCGCTTTTTTCAGAAAAGACGACATCTTTTTTTATGCAGCCCACCGGCTAAACAGCGACATAACCTATTTATAAATCCATTAATCAACCGAAAATGAAAAAAGGAAAACACACCTCGCCTTACGAGGAAACAAGAAAACGATGGAAAATCCGCATCATGCTGGAAAAGAATTACACGGAAAACTGCGCCGCATGGATGGCGGAACGCATCGAAAAACTGATTGACCACATGCGATACGGGTGCGCACTCATTGCCTATCACCGGCAGGACGGGACATTCAGACTGGTCAGGGCTACCCTGATACCTTACAAAAACGCATTCGGAAAAGAGTATGACGCCGCAAGGGTAACCGGTACGGTTGCCTATTGGGACATCGAGCAGCAGGCATGGAGAACGTTCCTGATTGAAAATTTCCTGGAATGGAGACCGGTGGGGTAGGCAAAATTTGAATTTTGAATTAAAAATTGAGGACTGAAAAACAAAGATTATGGCAATGAATTATGGGGGAATCATGTATTTCCCGCTGAACGTGAATTTCTTTGACGACGCACCGATAGAACTGGTAGAAGCCAAATGCGGACTGGCAGGAATTACAGCCGTCATGAAACTGTTGTGCAAAATGTACAAGGAAAAAGGGTATTACCTGCTGTGGGACAAAGAGCAATGCACGCTCTTTGCCCACAAAGCGGGCATCGACGAGAAAAATATGGAAAAGATAATCGGCATCCTTATAGACAAGGGATTTTTCGACCGCAAATGTTACGAAGAGCACTACGTACTGACTTCCGCCACTATCCAAAAGGTGTGGCTGGAAGCCACCAAACGGAGAAAAAGAGACCTGAAAGCCTTACCCTACCTGCTGGAAAGCTGCATGCAAAACGAAGAAAACAACATACCGGACAAGGAATATGGCAGGCAGCCTGCAACCATTTCTTCGCAAAATGCAGACAATTACGAACAAAGTAAAGTAAAGCAAATAAAAGCAGAAACGGAAGAAGGAAGTTCCGGAGAGCATTCTCTTCTGCCTGTACCGGGATACGCCTACAACAAGCAAACACACAATTACGACGGACTGGTATTCACCTTGCGGCAAATGAAAATCACAAATCCCGAAGAGGTGAATGCCATCCTGCGCCTGTCCGACTATGGAAGACTGAAAGGCTACGTATGGCAAGTGATACACAACACGCGTTGGAGCGATATCATAGCCAAAGGGAAATACCTCATTGCGGCACTTGTGAAAGAGAAAAAGAAGAAAGAACAGTAGAAGAAAAAAATGAAGTTAACATCATGTTGCCAATGATGTTAACTTCATTAAGGCAACGATGTTAACCGGTTTCACACTACGCGGTTAACTTCATTGCAGCAATCATATTAACTTCCTATACGTAAGTCTCGAGCAGTTTCACCCTTCCGCCTTCCGGCACGATTGTCACTTCCTGCACAGCGGCGGGCAAAAGCACCGTTTCGCCGGCATGCAGGGTCACTTCATTCCGGGCGTCATCCGTCAGACGGCAGGCACCCTCCACGCAAACAAAGATCACGAACGAATCCAGTTCCGAATAATCGCAAGTAATCTCTTCCGTCATATCATATACGGAGGTGGTGAAATAAGGGCTTGCCAGCACTTCTACGGGCTCGTTCTCCGTGCGGTCGTATTCCGTACGGAAATCATCCTGCACATCAGAAAAGTTAATGGCATCCATAGCCTGGCCGATATGCAAGTCACGGGGTTTGCCGTCTTTGTCCTTACGGTTGTAATCGAAGATGCGGTAAGTGATGTCGGAAGTCTGCTGGATTTCCACCACAAACGCTCCGGCACCGATGCCGTGCACACGACCGGCAGGCACATAGAACACATCACCCGGCTCTACGGCAGAAGTCTGAAGAACCTCGGCAAACGTCCCGTTATACACCCTGTCCTTATATTCCCTCGGGGTTATCTCCTCGGCAAATCCGGTAATCAGTTTCGCGCCTTTGTCTGCGGCAACCACATACCACATCTCGTTTTTACCTAATTCGCCGTGACGTTTTTTGGCGAGCTCCTCACCCGGATGCACCTGGATGGACAAATCCAACCGGGCATCAATAAATTTCACCAATAACGGAAATTTATTTCCAAACCGGGCATAGTTCGCTTCGCCCACCAATTCGTCTTTATATTTACGGACCATTTCGGGCAAAGTATATCCTTTGTCCACGCCATTGGCTACTACGGATTCACTACCTTCTACCGCCGAAATTTCCCAACTCTCGCCTACATTCGGCAAGGATTCGCTCAAATGTTTGAATGGGATAATCTTGTCGCCCCCCCAAAGGGTTTGTTTCAGGATGGGCTCAAATTTTAGAGGATACATTCGTTGTTTTTAAAATTAGTACAATTCAATACTGTTTTAGATTATACGCGACAAACATACAAAAAATATCAATTTGTCTTCTGTTTGTTAAACGCTAAACTTTCATAAAATGTTCGCCACATTTCTCCTTAATCACTTGGGGGAACAAAAGAATTTCTCTTTATTTGCAAGAAAATTAAATAATACCATGAATATGACAGACACTACCGCAACAGAAAGAAATCTGTCCGGTCTGGACAGGAAAGACTTTCAAAAGAATATAAACAACAAGAGAACAGATTTATATATCCTCAGGAATGCGCTGGGCATGGAAGTGGCGGTGACCAACTACGGTTGCGCCATTCTTTCGATTATGGTGCCCGACAAGAACGGCAACTACGCCAATGTCGTTTTAGGGCACGACAGCATAGAGCATGTAATCAACAGCCCCGAGCCATTTTTAAGCACCACAATAGGCCGTTACGGCAACCGGATTGCCAACGGGAAATTCACGTTGTACGGCGAGGAACACTCATTGGCAGTCAACAATGGTCCCAACTCGCTGCACGGCGGTCCGACCGGTTTCCATGCCCGTGTATGGGATGCGGTGCAGCCCAATGAGTCGACCGTCATTTTCAACTACACATCCCCCGACGGCGAAGAGGGCTTTCCCGGCACATTAGAGGTGGAAATGACGTACCGCCTGGAAGACGAGACGAACGCCCTGGTTATAGAATACCGCGCCACTACCGACAAAGCCACTGTTGTAAACCTCACCAATCACGGTTTCTTCAACCTGGCAGGCATTTCAACCCCTACGCCTACCGTTCTGGACAATATCCTTACCATCAATGCCGACTACTATGTTCCCATCGACGAAGTGTCCATTCCTACCGGAGAAATCCTGAAAGTGGAAGGCACGCCGATGGATTTCCGTACTCCCCACACCATCGGCGAGCGTATCGACGACAAGTTCCGGCAATTGGTAAACGGCACCGGATACGACCACTGCTATGTACTGAACAAAACGGAAAGCGGTGAACTGAGCCTTGCCGCCACCTGCACGGAACCCGTAAGCGGACGTACGATGGAAGTATATACCACCGAAAACGGCGTGCAACTCTATACGGGCAACTGGCTGAGCGGGTTTGCCGGTGCCCATGGCGCCACTTTCCCCGCAAGAAGCGCCGTATGCTTCGAAGCGCAATGTTTCCCCGACACTCCCAACAAGGCGCATTTCCCGTCGGCGGTATTGCTTCCGGGAGACGAATACCAGCAAATCACCATCTATAAGTTCGGTGTACAGGAATAAATGAACTAACTAACCTAATTTATAAACTTAATAACTTTAAACAAAATCATGACACAAGAAAAACAAAACGGTAAACTCATTGCCATCATCACGATGATTTTCCTTTTTGGAATGATCTCATTCGTTACCAATCTCGCAGCTCCTATGGGAATTGTGCTTAAGAACCAGTTCTCCGTATCCAATGCCTTAGGAATGCTGGGTAACTTCGGCAACTTCATCGCTTATGCGGTAATGGGAATACCAAGCGGCATTTTATTACAGAAAGTAGGATATAAAAAGACAGCGCTTATCGCAGTGGCTATCGGCTTCATAGGTGTGGGCATCCAATTCCTGTCCGGACACTCCAGTCCTGAAATGGCATTCGCCGTTTATCTGATCGGTGCATTCATCGCAGGTTTCTCCATGTGTTTGCTGAACACGGTTGTAAACCCGATGTTGAACAAACTGGGCGGTGAAGGCAACAAAGGCAACCAGCTTATCCAGATTGGCGGCTCGTTCAACTCCGTAATGGCAACCATCACACCGATGTTCGTGGGTATCCTCATCGCGGGCTCCATCGAGAAAGCTACCATTTCCCAGATATTCCCCGTAATGTACACGGCAATGGCGGTATTCGCACTTGCATTTCTTGTACTGCTGTTCGTCCCGATACCGGAACCCAACGCAGCTACCACTACAGAACCTATCGGCAAGCTGATGTCCGGCGCGCTGAAGTTCCGCCACTTCATCCTGGGAGCCATCGCCATATTCGTATATGTAGGTATTGAGGTAGGTGTGCCGGGCACATTGAACCTGTTTCTCACCGACCCGATAGAAAAAGGCGGTGCAGGCATCGCATCTACCATTTCCGGATTTGTAGTAGGTACTTACTGGTTCCTGATGTTGATAGGCCGTTTGGCAGGCGCATCATTGGGTGCCAAGATTTCCAGCAAGGCAATGCTTACCTTCACTTCCGCTTTAGGTTTGCTTTTGGTATTCCTCGCCATCTTCTCGTCCACCCAGACGCTTGTAGACATACCGGTGCTTCAACAAAGCGCTACCGGAGGCCTCTCTTTCGGACTTGCAAAGGTTCCCGTCAACGCCATGTACCTGGTATTGGTAGGTTTGTGCACTTCCATCATGTGGGGCGGCATCTTCAACCTGGCAGTAGAGGGCTTGGGCAAATACCTGGCAGCCGCTTCCGGACTGTTCATGGTTTTGGTTTGCGGCGGTGGCATCCTGCCCGTAATCCAGGGTCTGGTTGCCGACATTGCAGGCTTCATGCCAAGCTACTGGGTAATCATCGCAGCCCTTGCATATCTGCTGTTCTACGGACTGATAGGTTGCAAGAATGTGAACAAAGACATTAAAGTTGATTGATAATATACAGGTAATCAGATTTATTCACCTTAAAAAACAATATCATGGATATAGAATACGTAAGAAGCCGTTTCATCAAGCATTTTGACGGAACAACAGGAGCTGTTTATGCTTCTCCGGGTCGCATCAATTTAATCGGCGAGCATACCGACTACAACGGTGGTTTTGTATTCCCCGGAGCAATCGACAAAGGTATGATTGCGGAAATCAAGCCCAACGGCACAGACACAGTGAAGGCTTATTCCATCGACTTGAAAGACTATGTGGAATTCGGCCTGAACGAGGAGGATGCTCCCCGCGCCAGCTGGGCAAGATATATTTTCGGCGTATGCCGCGAAATGATTAAGCGCGGCGTGGAAGTAAAAGGTTTCAATACCGCTTTCGCAGGCGATGTGCCTTTGGGCGCGGGCATGTCCTCTTCCGCCGCATTGGAAAGCACATACGCATACGCATTGAACGACCTCTTCGGCGACAACAAGATAGACAAGTTCGAATTGGCAAAGATAGGCCAGGCAACGGAGCATAACTACTGTGGCGTCAACTGCGGTATCATGGACCAGTTTGCTTCCGTATTCGGCAAAAAAGGCAGCCTTATCCGTCTGGACTGCCGCTCGTTGGAATATCAATACTTCCCGTTCGACCCGAAAGGTTACCGTCTGGTATTGGTAGACTCCGTAGTAAAGCACGAACTTGCTTCTTCCGCCTACAACAAACGCCGCCAAAGTTGCGAAGCCGTTGTAGCGGCTATCCAGAAGAAGCACCCGCATGTAGAGTTCCTGCGCGACTGCAACATGGAAATGCTTGAAGAAGCCAAGGCTGAAATCAGTGCGGAAGACTACATGCGTGCGGAATATGTGATTGGAGAAATCCAACGCGTGCTTGATGTGTGCGACGCTTTGGGCAAAGGCGACTATGAAACGGTGGGTCAGAAGATGTACGAAACGCACCACGGCATGAGCAAACTGTATGAGGTAAGCTGCGAAGAGCTCGACTTCCTTAACGACCTTGCTTTTGATTGCGGCGTAACCGGCTCGCGCGTCATGGGTGGCGGCTTCGGCGGCTGTACCATCAACCTCGTCAAAGAGGAATTATACAACACGTTTATCGAAAAAGCCAAAGAAGAATTTACAGCCAAATTCAACAGAAGCCCGAAGATTTACGATGTTGTAATCAGCGACGGGGCACGCAGACTGGAGTAATAGAGATGTAAAATAAATACGAACAGTATTGCAAGTTAGAACAAAGCGTAACGAATCGTTTGAAACAACGTTCGTTACGCTTTGTTTATGAAACGGAGATAACATGAATTATCTTATAACCTACTCAAAGAACAAATACCGACCGAGCCGATAGCATCGCTATACATCAACAGAGCTATCAGCTTCTAACTCCGGGTCCGAAGAACGATAACTCCTTCTAACTCCCTTTAACGACTCCTATAAATAAAAAGCCGTGCGTACAGTTGAAAAAACAGTAGAGAAAATTTGGCAGGCAGAATATTTTTTTCTATCTTTGTATTACGAGAACCCCCAAGCCTCTTAACAATGCTCAAATCGGGGGTCGTTTTATTTTTATACCTATGGTAATAAATTTCCCTAAACTGTATAATACCCCGGAGACTATAGTTTCATTACTTTCCGAAAGGGGGCTTGCCATCAATGACAGGCAAGCGGCGTGCCTATACATACGTAATATAGGTTACTATCGGTTAAGCGCATACCTTTATCCTTTCCTCGCACTTCCCAAAGAACAGCAGTCTTTTAAATCGGGAAGTGACTTTGAAACAGCTATAAAACTCTACCGATTTGATAAGAAGCTCCGTATATTCCTTTTCAACGAAATAGAAAAGATAGAAATCTCTCTACGTAGCACTTTGGCAAACACCGTAGCTGAAGAAACAGGAAATATCTTCTGGATGACTGACAGTTCCATATTCGCCAACTCAGCCAAATTCAACAGGACAATGGATTTGATTGACCGAGAGCTTAATAACTCAAAGGAGGATTTCATACTACATTTCAAACATAAATACAGCAATGATTATCCTCCCGCATGGATGCTTATTGAGATACTACCTTTGGGAGTAGTGACACGTATCTATGAAAACATCAAATCCAATTCTTTAAAAAAGAAGATTGCATCGCGTTACGACCTACCCATACCCGTTTTTACTTCATGGCTAACAGTCATAACCCTTACAAGAAATTCCTGTTGTCATCATTCGAGGGTGTGGAACAGGCAATACGCCATTAATCCGATGGTCGCACGGAAGATGAGACGTCCTTGGATAAGCAATGCTATCCCACCTCACAGAACCTTTTATGAAGTCTGCATAATCAAATGGTTCATTGATATCATATCACCTGAAAATGACATGAAATCGCATTTCCAAAAGTTGTTGGAACAATACCCGAATGTTGATGGTAAGGCAATGGGAATTCCCCTAAATTGGCAGAATGAACCTTTGTGGAAAATATAATGTCTGTTGATGCTAAAAACCACATCCCCTTTTGCAAATATCGGAAACTAACGGAAAAACCGGTTCTCCGTCTCCTTACTCTTCCTCACCATTGCCCGACAGTATGGGCAGGCAAATCTTATATTTCACAGCCAGGATACGGGTAATGAACACGGCACCTCCGCCTATCAGCTGACAACCGTAAGAGTGCATGCCGGCAAGATCGCAAAGCCAATAAATGGTGCCGCCCACCACACACGCCATCGCATAAATCTCCTTGCGGAATATAAGCGGTATCTCATTGATAAAGACATCACGTATCACACCGCCTGCCGCTCCGGTAATACTGCCCATGATAATCGCCACCCAAAAAGGATAGCCCGATGCAAGGCTCTTGCCCACACCCACTACCGTAAACAGCGCCAACCCCACCGTGTCGAATATGAAGAACGTATTGTGCAGGTGGATAAGATGTTTCCCGAAGAAAATGACCCATAGCAAGGCCAGTCCGGTACATATCAGGTAGATAGGGTCGACCATCCAGCCGGGAGGCACATCCAGCAACAGGTCGCGTATCGTACCGCCACCGATGGCAGTCACGAAACCTACCACGTAGGCACCGAACCAGTCGAAACGTTTCGCCGAAGCCAGCCGTATGCCGCTGATGGCGAAGGCAAATGTACCGATGAAATCGAGTATTTGAACAAATGTAGGCATGAGAAGCGTTCTTTTTCCGCAAAGTAACAAATAATTTCCCTAAGAAAGTGTATTTTTGTCTCATCAATTTATATCGGCAATGAAAATAACCATCGTATCGGGCGCACGTCCCAATTTTATGAAGATTGCTCCCCTCTGCCGCGCCATAGACGCAGCCAGAGAGACCGGTAAGAACATTTCCTACCGTATAGTATATACCGGTCCCCGGGACGACACTACTTTGGATGCCTCGCTCTTCTCCGACCTTGCCATGCGCAAGCCCGACGCTTACCTGGGCATCAGCGGACGCGACCACTCCCAAGTTGCCGCCGCCATCATGCTGGCTTTCGAACAGGAACTCAACGAGCATCCCGCCCAAGTGGTATTGGTGGTAGACGACATGACCGCCACCATGAGTTGTGCCATCGTAGCCAAGAAACGCGGACTGAAAGTGGCGCACGTCATAGCCGGCACGCGTTCGTTCGACATGAACATGCCGCGTGAGGTGAACCGTACGATTGTAGACGCCATTTCCGACTATCTTTTCACTGCCGGAATGATTGCCAACCGTAACCTCAACCAGGAGGGAATGATACCGGAATATATCCACTATGTAGGTAATATCCTCATCGATACCATCCGCTACAACCGCCACCGGCTGGTGCAACCGCTCTGGTTCTCCAGCCTCGGGTTGCGCAAGGGCAACTATATCCTGCTCACCCTGAACCGCCACGACCTGCTGGAAAAAAAAGCCGTGCTCGGTTCACTGATGCAGACGCTGGTGGAGAAAGCAGGCGATATGCCTATCGTGGCTCCCATACATCCCTATGTGGAACGGGCCGTGAAGTCATTGGGACTGGACATGCCCCACCTGCACATCCTGCCGCCGCAAAGCTATCTGCACTTCGGTTTCCTCATCAACCAGGCTAAAGGCATCGTGACCGACTCGGGCAATATAGCCGAAGAGGCGACTTTCCTTGATGTGCCTTGCATCACGCTCAACACTTATGCCGAGCATCCCGAAACTTGGCGCATCGGCACCAACGAACTTGTCGGAGAAAACTCTTTCGCCCTTTCTGCCGCCCTTGACAAACTGCTGCATGGCGAATGGAAGCACACCACCCTGCCCGACCGATGGGACGGAAGGACGGCGGAGCGCATCGTACAGACGTTGATAACATCGGAGACAAATATTTAGGCATTTCAAATCAGTCTATATTATTGAATATCAACAGAGCTATCGGCTTTCAACTCCTCTGTCCGAAAGGCGGTAGCTCCTTTTAATTCCCGATGACTTCTCCAAATGAAAAAGCCGTGGCACTGACAAAATAATCAATCATCAAGAGCCTGTCTGAATTTCGTTCTGCATTATTTTGAGAGTTCTTTCCGAGGATGTCTTTCTGCTTTTACAAAGAACATAGCGGACTATGTGACGAATAAAAAGAGGAAAACAGCCCGGAAAAAGGCTTGGAAAGCAACCGAAGAAAAACTTTTTGAAGAAAATTTAAACAGGCTCTGACATTTGACAAGCAACAACCAACTTTAAGGATGTTTTTCTGTTATTATAAAAGAGCATAGGGGGACTCTTAAACATCCCTCTCATTCTTTAAAATATATTGGCTTCTTGATTAACAGTAAATTGCTAACTTTGCAAATTGATTATGAAACGTATGAAACGACTATATAGCTTCTCCCTGATTCTCTTGCTTCTACTATTCGTCTCTGCAGGCGCATCGGCACAGATAAAAGGGGTCATTACCGACTCTCTCACCAACGAACCGCTGATGTATATCACCGTGCAATATGAGGGGAAAGGTGTGGGCGGCATTTCAAATGCCAACGGGGAATACCAGGTAGAAACGCGCAAGGGTTGGGATGAACTGACATTCTCCGCCATAGGCTATATCACCAAGAAAGTGAAATTCGCCCCCGGCACGAAAGTGCTCGACGTAAAGCTGGCACCTGCCGACGTGATGCTGTCTGAAGTGGTGGTAAAACCCAAGAAAGAGAAATACTCGCGCAAGAACAACCCCGCCGTAGAGTTCATGAAGAAAGTCATCGAGCACAAGAAAGCCTTGAAACTCGAAGAGAACGACTACTACCAGTATCAGAAGTACGAGAAGATGAAGATGTCCATCAACGATGTCACACCCGAGAAAATGGAGAAAGGCATCTATAAGAAATTCTCTTTCTTCAAAGACCAGGTGGAGGTGTCGCCCAAGACCAACAAGATGATTCTGCCTATCTCCATCAAGGAGACGGCATCAAAGACCATCTACCGCAAGAGTCCCAAAAGCGAGAAAACCATTATCGAAGGCATGAACTCCAACGGCATCGAGGAGTTCTTCAATACGGGCGATATGCTGGGCACCATCCTTACCGATGTATTCTCCGATGTCAACATCTACGACGATGATATCCGCCTGTTGCAACGCCGTTTTGTCAGCCCTATCGGGCGCGGAGCCATCAGTTTCTATAAGTTCTACCTTATGGATACGCTTACGGTGGACAAGCAGGAGTGTGTGCACCTCACTTTCGTGCCCCAAAACTCGCAGGACTTCGGCTTTACCGGGCATCTGTACGTGGTGAAGGACTCCACCTATGCCGTAAAGAAAGCCGTGATGAACCTGCCCAAGAAGACGGGTGTCAACTTTGTGGGGAACCTCGACATCGTGCAGCAATTCGAACAGCTGCCCGACAGCAACTGGGTGCTCACCGATGATGACATGACCGTGGAACTTGCCCTGATGAAAGGAATACAAGGCATGGAAGTGCAACGCACCACCAAATACAGCGATTACCGGTTTGACGAGATAGAGCCCCGCCTTTTCCGCCTGAAAGGGAGTGTCATCAAAGAGGCCAACATGCTTGCCAAAAGCGATGAATATTGGGCGAAGGTACGCCAAGTGCCGCTCACCAAGAAGGAAAGTTCCATGGATGTGTTCATGAACCGCATCGAGCAGATACCGGGTTTCAAGTACCTCATATTCGGTGCGAAGGCACTGATAGAGAACTTTGTGGAAACGGGCAGCAAGAAACACCCCAGCAAGTTCGACCTCGGTCCTATCAACACCATGATTACCAGCAACTACGTGAACGGTACCCGTTTCCGCCTGAGCGGAATGACCACCGGCAACCTGCATCCGCACTGGAGCTTCAGCGGATACGGAGCCTACGGCACACGCGACAAGAAATGGTTCTACTCCGGAGAAGCCGCCTACTCTTTCAACAAGCGCGAATATGTCCTTTGGGAATTTCCCAAGCACTACCTCGCTTTTCGGTATACGTACGATGTGATGTCTCCTATGGACAAATATCTGGCAACGGACAAGGACAACATGTTCGTAGGCTGGAAATGGACTACCGTAGACCAGATGTCGTACATGCGCGACGCTACCCTGACCTACGAACTGGAGACCAATGCAGGCTTCTCCGTCAAGGCAATGGCACGCCACCGCAACGACCAGCCTGCCGGCATGCTGCAATATTGGAGAAACAACGGTAGTACCCCGGGCAAATGGGACGAAAAGAATACCTTGGTGCACGACATTACCACTACCGAGCTGGGAGTGACACTGCGATACTCCCCCGGTGAAACGTTTGTCAACACCAAGCAACGCCGTGTGCCCGTATCGCTGGATGCCCCCACCTTCACCCTCTCACACACCATGGGCATGAAAGGCGTGCTGGGCGGCGAATACAACTTCAACCTTACGGAAGCCGGTATCCGCAAGCGTTTCTGGTTCGGTTCATGGGGCAAGTTAGACGTCACCGCCCGCGCCGGCGCGCAATGGAACACCGTTCCGTTCCCGCTGCTGAACCTGCCGATGGCTAATCTGTCGTACATCACGCAGAACAACGAATCGTTCAGCCTCATCAACAACATGGAGTTCCTGAACGACCGTTACGCTTCACTCGCCCTGAGTTATGACATGAACGGGAAGCTGTTCAACCGTATACCCCTTATCAAAAAGCTGAAGTGGAGAGAAATGTTCCGCATCCGAGGCATGTGGGGTACCCTGACGGACAAGAACAACCCGTACAAAAGCAGTAACCCCGACCTGTTCCTCTTCCCCATGCGCGACGGTATGCCCACCAGCCACGTCATGGGACACACTCCCTACATTGAAGCCAGCGTAGGCATCTACAATATTTTCAAACTGTTGCACATAGAATATGTGCGCCGCCTTACTTATACCGATATACCGGGAGTGAAAAAGGGGGGGGTACGGTTTATGATATTGATGATTTTTTAAATTTCAGGGATTTCAGGGATTTCAGATTTTAGATTTTAAATTTCAGATTTTCCGTACAACAGGAAAAAATTATAAATCTGTGAAGTCTAAAATCCGTGAAATCTGAAATTTAAAATCTAAAATCTGAAATCTGAAGTCTAAAATTTAAAATCTAAAATCTAAAATCATAAATCCCATGTTTCCTTTAGCTGAACGGCTCCGGCCGAAGACATTAGACGAATACATCGGTCAGAAACACTTGGTAGGACCGGGTGCCGTGCTGCGCAAGATGATTGACGCAGGGCGTATCTCCTCGTTCATCCTGTGGGGACCGCCGGGAGTGGGCAAGACAACGCTTGCACAGATTATTGCCAATAAACTGGAGACGCCGTTTTACACCCTCAGTGCCGTAAGCAGCGGGGTGAAGGATGTGCGCGACGTGATAGACCGTGCCAAAAGCAACCGCTTCTTCTCGCAGGCAAGCCCGGTACTGTTCATCGATGAAATCCACCGTTTCAGCAAGTCGCAGCAAGACTCGCTGCTCGGTGCCGTGGAACAAGGCACGGTGACGCTGATAGGCGCCACTACCGAGAACCCGTCGTTCGAAGTAATCCGTCCGCTATTGTCCCGTTGCCAGCTCTACGTACTGAAATCGTTAGAAAAAGACGACTTGCTGGAACTTCTCCAACGTGCCGTAACCACGGACGTGCAACTGAAAGAGCGGCAGATAGAACTTAAAGAGACCACTGCCATGCTACGCTACAGCGGGGGGGATGCCCGTAAGTTGCTCAATATCCTCGATCTCGTTGTGCAGTCCGAAGCCCAAGACCCCGTAGTCATCACCGATGAAATGGTGACCGAACGTCTCCAGCAAAATCCCCTTGCCTACGACAAAGACGGGGAGATGCACTACGACATTATCTCCGCTTTCATCAAGTCTATCCGTGGCAGCGATCCCGACGGAGCCATCTACTGGCTGGCACGCATGGTAGAAGGCGGCGAAGACCCTGCTTTCATAGCCCGCCGGCTCGTTATCTCGGCTTCCGAGGACATCGGGCTGGCAAATCCCAATGCCCTGCTGCTTGCCAACGCCTGTTTCGATACGATAATGAAAGTGGGGTGGCCCGAAGGACGTATCCCGCTGGCAGAGACTACCATCTATCTTGCCACCAGTCCCAAGAGCAACTCCGCCTACATGGCTATTAACGATGCCCTTGAACTGGTGCGGCAGACAGGTAACTTGCCTGTCCCCCTGCACTTGCGCAACGCTCCCACCAAACTGATGAAACAGCTTGGCTACGGCGACAATTACAAATACGCCCACAACTATCCCGGCAATTTCGTCCGCCAGCAGTTCATGCCCGATGACCTGAAAGACCGCCGTATCTGGCAACCGCAAGACAACGCTGCCGAACAGAAACACAAGGAGAGGATGGAAAGGTTGTGGGGGAGGGAGTTTTGAATTTTAAATTATAAATTTTGAATTTTGAATGAGGGATGTTTAACCGTTTATAATTAATCTCATGAATATTGTAGTATTAGACGGCTATGCCGCCAATCCCGGAGACCTTTCTTGGGACGGACTGAAAAGTTTGGGAGAATGTATCGTTTACGACCGTACCGCTCCCGCTGAAGTATTGGAACGTGCTGCCGGAGCAGACATTCTGCTGACCAACAAAGTTGTGCTCGATGCGGAAACCATAGCAGCACTGCCACAGTTGAAATATATCGGCGTGCTTGCCACCGGATATAATATTGTCGATACCTCCGCTGCCAAGGAACGCGGCATCATCGTCACCAATATTCCGGCATACAGCACACCATCCGTTGCGCAAATGGTTTTTGCACACATTCTCAATATCGCCCAGCAGGTGCAGCACTACACCGACGAAGCGCGCAGAGGCCGTTGGAGCAACAGCCCCGACTTCTGTTTCTGGGACAATCCGCTTATCGAGTTGCACGGCAAGAAAATCGGTATCATCGGTCTCGGACAAACCGGCTACGCCACCGCCCGCATCGCCATCGGCTTCGGCATGGAAGTGCATGCGTACACATCCAAATCGCCTTTCCAACTTCCTCCCGAAATCAAAAAGACGGAGCTTGACGAACTTTTCCGCCAATGCGACATCATCAGCTTGCACTGTCCCCTCACCGACTCCACCCGCGAACTGGTCAACGCCGCCCGTTTAAGGCAGATGAAACCCGGTGCCATCCTCATCAACACCGGCCGCGGTCCGCTCGTCAACGAACAGGACCTTGCCGATGCCTTGAACAACGGTACTATTTTTGCTGCCGGACTGGATGTCCTTTCGCAAGAGCCGCCCCGTGCCGACAATCCGCTGCTTACCGCCCGAAACTGCTACATCACCCCGCACATCGCCTGGGCAAGTGCCGCCGCACGCAAACGCCTCATGCAAATCATGCTGGAGAATGTAAAAGCGTTTTTGGACGGAAAGCCGATTAATCCGGTTGTAAAATAATGGAAAAAATCTTTCACTATAACACCGCTCAATATATCCCTTCCGACGTCATCTGTATACGCTTCATCGTCCCGTCCCGATTATAAGACAGACGTTCGATACAGATTGAGCGGCGGAAGCTTCCGCCGGATGTATTGATGCCGCCGTTGTGATAGATGAAATACCAGTCGCCTTTGAACTCGATGATAGCCTGATGGTTGGTATTGCAGTTTCCTGCCAATTCATTCAGAATGCCTTTGTACTCCCACGGTCCCGTTATGCTGCGGCTCATGGCGTAGCATATCTTCTCGGGAAATTCGGACGCATAAGAAAGGTAATACCAGTCGCCACGCTTGTGAATCCAGGGAGCTTCCGTATAACGGGGAAGGTCGATAGGAATAATCGGACCGTCCAGTTCGATCATATTCTTTTTCAGTTTGGCAAAATAGCACTGGCTGTTTCCCCAAAACAGATAAGCCTGCCCGTCATCATCGATAATGACGGTGGGGTCTATGTCGTCCCAATAACTCTTGCTCCGCTCGGTCGTCATATCGTTGGTGACAAGGGCGGAACCGCGTGCGTCGACAAACGGACCTATCGGTGAGTCGGATACCGCCACCCCGATAGACTTGCCGGGAACGGTTTTATGCTCTACCGTCACATACCAATAAAACTTACCGTCACGCTCTATGACCTGGCTTGCCCATGCCTCACCTTTCGCCCAAGAAAAATCCTGAGCCTTTAAGGGCACGGGATGTTCCGTCCAGGTCTTGAGGTCCGGAGAGGAAAAAACGCACCACTCTTTCAGGTCGTAGTGTTCTGCGGGCGGCGGACATTCGTCGTGACCGCCGTAAATATATACCTTCCCGTCGTGCACCATTGCCGCCGGGTCTGCAATGTACTTATGCCTTACTATCGGATTTCCCGTAGCCACAAAAGTGGTGTCGCTTTGTGCCGACAGCCCTTGCGGGACTGCCAGCATCAAAGAACTAACCCAAAATACAAACCAGTTATTCATTGTTTTCGATAAATAAGTACTTAAAATAGGATAATCAATCATTGCCACGTATCAAATTCTATCCTCAAAATCAATACTTCAGGATATATACGGCAAACGTAGCAGGTTCCAAATCCACATTCAATACTTGTCCGTCAATATTCAAAGACGTTTCTTGCGGCACAATTGCCATCGGGTTCTCCACCGTATTATCCTTATCCATGTCTGCGGAAGCAAGTTTGATGCAACGTGCACCCGACAGGACCTCCTTCTTCTTCAGTCCGTCAAACCTCAACGACAAAGGTTGCGCCTTGTGCGAAGTGTTGGCTACCTTTACAATGATCTCCTTCTTGTTCTTGTCGCACACGGCACTTGCGAAGAGCCCGTTCTGTCCGTCGGCACCTGTTACGGGCTTCTTATCCATGGTCAGCGGGAGTACATTCGTTCCTTTATACGTTGCAAAAAGCTGCTGTACATAGTAGCTTACCGTACGTACGGAATTCAGATTGTCGAACCATATCATGTCCGGACGCCACTGCCAACCCTCTACATGGGCAAACAACGGTGCATAAGTAGCCATGTGCACGATATCCGCATTCCGTTCCAGCCCGGTCATAAACGCCGCTTCGAGCAGTGAAGCATGAAAATGGTTCCACTTCTTGCCCTTGCCGTGGCAGGCATATTCGCCGGCAAAGACTTTCGGACCTTTACGGTCGTAGTTGTCGTAGCGTGCTCCCTGACTGAGGAACCACGATTCGGGACGATAGAAATGCTCGTCTACCAAATCTGCTTTCAATCTCTTCATTTCAGGCCAGAGAAAGTCGAATTGCCCTCCTTCCGAATCGGGACCGGAACTGCCCACAATATGGATGTCGGGATATGCCTTACGGATTGCCTTGACAAACGGTTCCAGATGTTCGGGATACTCCTTTCCCCACTGTTCATTACCTATACCGATGAATTTCAGATTGAAAGGAGCCGGATGCCCCATATCGGCACGTACCTTTCCCCACGGCGTATCGGCAGCACCATTCGCAAATTCTATCAAATCGAGCGCGTCTTGAACATAGCTGTCCAAATCGCAAAGAGCCACATGTGCATCCGCATCCGTATTCTGGAACTGGCAAGCCAGGCCGCAACTCAACACGGGCAAAGGCTCCGCGCCAATCTCTTCGGAAAGCAGGAAAAACTCATAAAATCCCAAACCGTAACTCTGATAATAATCGGGGAAGAAACGATGCGGAAAGGTATAATGCCAACGATTTTCGTTCAGCGGACGGTTCTCTACCGCACCTACCGATTTTTTCCAGTCGTAGCGTGATGCAAGGTCCGTACCTTCTACAATACATCCGCCAGGAAAGCGGAACACGCCCGGCTTTATATCCGCCAATGCCTGTGCCAAATCCTTACGGAGCCCGTTCTCATGCCCTTTCCAGGTATCTACCGGAAAGAGGGAGACATGCTCCAAATCCACCGTTTGCGGTGAAGCCAGGAAAATGCGGAGAATAGCTTTCGGATTAGTCACTGCCGGTTTCAGCACCACTTGGTACTTCTTCCACTCCTTTGAATCGATTGTCAGGTCGGCAGTGGCAAACGCCTGTTGTTCGCCCATCGACTTCGTATCCGCCAGTTCCACACGAATCTTGCTCGCGGCTCCTCCTTCCGGCACACGCGCCCACACCGAGAAACGGTACTCCTCTCCCTGCTTCACGCCGATACCGAAAAAGCCTTCGTTATCCAGCCCCGTTTGTTTATGCGGATGTCCGGCGTATTCCAAACGTACATAATGCGGATTCCTTTCAAAAGGGCCGTCGTCTTTCAGAGATACTTTGCCAAATACCTTCCACCCCATAAAATGCTGCGGAAACTCGAACGAACGGTTCTTCACAAGTTCGGCATACAGACCGCCGTCGGCGGCATAATTGATATCTTCGAAAAACAAGCCGTACATGGTAGGCTGAATTTCCGCTCCGGGTTTTCCGGCTTGTATCACCAATTCATTTGTCTGTGCCTGGAGTGCTGTTCCTGCTGCCAGTGCCAACACAGCCAATAGTCCTTTGTATTTCTTCATAGCATAAAAATATATATATGATTATTGAATTCTCTTTCCCCATACGGACCTGCCACGGCTGTCCAAGCCTGTGAAAAGGACGGTCTCCCTCTCGTTCTCCCAATCGTGTCCGGCAAATACAAGCAGGTTGTCCACGGACTCGCCGTCCAACGTCAGGGACAACAGTTGTCCTGCTTCCGCAAACGTCCAGCTTCCTTTGTCCTCGCCCAGCAATCCGTCCTTCTTCAACGAGAACGTGCCGGAAACATTCCACTCCTCATTTTTAAGCTCGCCTTCGCCCCACAGGATTTGTCCTGCCTGCAACCGGCGTTCGTACATGGGTTCCTGCACGCGTACAATCTCCCACTCGCCTACCATATCCGCTGCCGAGAATTTACGGGGAGTGCTGCCGGTATAGCGTTCAGGCGATACCACCGGCCAGCCGTCGGGTGTGAAGAAAACCTGGCGCAGATGGAGATCCATCATCTGGTTATGCGGCGACAAACGCCCTTGATGCGCCATGAAATATTGTCCTTCGTCCGAAGTGAAGACAGCACAGTGTGCCGTACCCGCCCAACCCGGATGATTGTTGAAACGATACGGAGCTGTCAGGATAGGGAAATTGTTAGTGGTGTCTTTCAGTTCCACGCCGAAGAAATCGACAAACGGGCCTTCCGCCTTATCCGAACGTCCTACCCGTACGTTATAAGTAGTCATCAGCGGGTCGTACGAAACAAACAGGTAATACTGCTTCAATTCGGGGTTATAAATAATTTCGGGAGCTTCCAGATTATCCTTCCAATAAGCGGCGCGACGGGCGACAAGATGTCCCCGGTCTCCTTCACGGACGGGAAGTCCTGTTTCGGGATTCAACTCCACGCAATATAATCCGCCGAAAAACGAACCGTAGTGCATCCACCACTTCCCGGTAGCGGGATCTGCCATGACACTCGGATCGATGGCGTTCATCACCGAAGTATCATCGGTCTTGACCACACATCCCCGTTGCGTCCAGGGACCTTCGGGCGATGCAGACTCCGCCAACCCTATATAAGACGTCTTAAGGCCGAAAGCCGAGACGCAGTAATAAAGCCTGTATTTATCGCCGAACGGAATTATATAAGGAGCCCAGATATTGGTTGCCCCCTTCCCGTCCGCATGCGTGCGTACCCACTCCACCGCCTCTTGCGGAATTTCGGGGAAAGCCCAGCCTACAAATTCCCACTTGACAAGGTCTTTGGAGCGACGCACCTGTATGAATCCTAAGGGAACATCCTTCTCCTCGGCTTCCTTACGGTTTTCACCCAAAATGGCATCGGTGGAATACATGTAATAATAATCGCCCAGTTTACGGCACGACGGGTCGTGTACATTGTAAGTTCCCCACGAACGGTAGCTATCCATAGAAGCCAGCGCGGAATAGTCGTCCTGCCAAGGATTGGGCGAAGCCACGGGAGTAAAGACCGGAGAGTTGCAGCCGGCAAACAAGATGCCCACGGACATGGCAAGCATACATAACAATTTTCTCATAATATTAGTCAATTAAAAAAGTGGATGTTGAAAATCTATCTATATCGTTTATATCATATAAATACTTAATTATAATGCAAATGTACGCCACGCCCAAAGGTGCAGAGGTGGATATATGACCTTTTAAGGTGGACAATCTTCCAACCGCGCAAAAAAGGCAGCAGACTTTTTATGTTCATCGCAAGTAATCTATTAACTTTGCTTGTACTAATACCAACTGATAAAACCATGCGTAAGATTTTCCACCTTATTATATTATATACCGTCCTGGCAAGCCCCGCTTTCCTGCGGGCGCAGGAGTCTTTCACCAACCGGTACAACACCATTTACATCACCATGAACGAAGGGCTTCCCAATAACTTTGTCGATGATATATACAAGGACCGGCAGGGCTTTCTCTGGATAGCAATGTCGGGCGGCGGACTGTCCAGATACGACGGTTACGAATTCATCAACTTCACCCCCGCCACCCCGCATTGCCGGCTCAAAAGCAACTTCATCCGCAAAGTCCACGAAGACAACTTCCGGCGGCTTTGGGTGGTATCGGAAGGAGGGACGGACATTATCGACCTGACCACCATGCAGTCCGTAATGCCCTACGACTCCCGGAAAAAACTGGAAGCACTCATCCGGCAACCGGCATTCATGGTCACGCAAGATGCCAATGGATGCATCTGGGTGTATTGCGGGGACAGCCTGCACCGCATTGCTTTCCATAGCAACGGAGACATAGAAAACATCCATTCGCTGAAAGTACCCAATCCTTACCGGTACGACATCTACTTCAAGGACGTGGAAAACGATGGCAAAGTATGGATAGGCATCAACGGCCGGTTATGCAAAGTAGGCATGACCGCACAAGGCGAACTGAAAGAGACAGCGGTCGCAACATGCCTGAGCTTTGCGCCGGATATCTATTTTACGGATTTTATAACCAAAGAGAATGAAGTATGGATTGCCACCGACAAGGGTCTGTACCGGTATAATAAAAACGAGGACATCGTGAAACAATATGTGCATGTCCCCGGCAATCCGCATTCCCTTTCGCAAAACTTCCTGACCTGCCTTGCCATAACCAATGACAAGCAGTTGTTGGTTGCCAGCCTGAAAGGCATCAATATATACAACCCCATAAAAGACGATTTCGAACGCATAAGTGACCAGGTGTCCAATACCGGCAGCAGACTGCTGAACAGCAATTTCATCAACTGCATCACCATCGAGGGAAAACACATCTGGGTAGGAACCGAAAGTGGCGGCATCAATAAGATAACCGCCAAACGCCTGTCTTTACAAAACTACCGGCATGACAAGCAAAACCTCCAAACCATCTCACACAATCCGGTGAACGCCATCTACGAAGACCGTAGCGGCAACTTATGGGTAGGTACGGTGGAAGGAGGGCTGAATAAAAAGGCACCGGAAAGCGACAGTTTCATCCATTATACGCACGAAAGCGGCACGCTTACCCACAACTCGGTAAGCGCCATCACCGCCGACGGGCAAGGAAGGTTATGGATAGGCACATGGGGCGGCGGCATCAACCTTATCAATCCGCAAAACCCACAGCACAGAATAGAAGCGATTACGGCGGAAAACAAGGACAACTACCCCATCGACTTTATCGGAGCGCTTGCCTACGACTCCATCAACAACGGCATGTGGATTGGTGCGAACTACGGATTATTCTTCTACGACCTGAAACGAAAGCAACTCCACTCACCGTTTGCCAACCGTGCGGCAGAAAACATACGCGGTTGCATCGGCTCCATCATAGACAAGGACGGGCAGCTATGGATAGGCTGCCTGGACGGTGTTTACATCATCGACCTGCATTCCCGTTCCGCCTCATCGGCGGACGGAACATTCCGATACCGCCATCTGAAATACAAGCTGGACGACCCGTCCTCCGGACTGATAGAAAAAATATGCTGCTTCTACGAAGCCCAGGACGGCACACTATGGCTGGGAAGCAACGGCTACGGCATTTACAAACGCACAATAGACGAGCACGGAGAAGAACAATTCATCTGTTACAGTTCCCTTCACGAACTGCCCGGCAACAGTGTCCGCAGCATTCTGGAAGACGACAAAGGGTATATCTGGATAGCGACCAACAACGGCTTGTCGCGCTTTCAGCCCGATGAAAACCATTTCATCAACTACAATCGCCAGGATGGCCTTGCCGATACCCGGTTTTATTGGAATGCCGCCTACCGTTCCCGGCACAGCAAGCTCTACTTCGGCACGGTATCCGGTCTGGTAGCCATAGACTGCATGCAGCCTGCCGCTCCAGCACACACTTCCAAAGTCCGGTTTACCCGCCTGAAAGTGGGAAATGAGGAGATATTGCCCGGTAACGGATACCTGTCGCAAGACATTGCCGTAAGCAAGGCCATCAGCATCCACGAACGTGAAAAGTCTTTCTCATTGGAGTTTTCCGCGCTCAATTACGAGACGGACAATACCGCCACCTATAGTTACCGCCTGCTCGGTTTTGACAACCGGTGGATACACGTGTCCGGCAACCGGCGTTTTGCCACCTACACCAACCTGTCACCGGGCCGCTATACGCTGCAAGTAAAATATACCTCTTACGAACAAGAGCAGGACGAAGAAGAAAACATAACGGAACTCCGGATTACCATCCGCCCTTATTTTTACAAGACGATATGGTTCACGCTGATTATAATCGTCCTTGCTTCATTCGCCGCCTGGCAGTTCTACCAATGGCGCATACGGAGCCTGAAAGAACAGAAGGCAAGACTACACCAGAAGGTGGAGCAACGTACCCATGAATTGGAAAGGCAAAAACAACTGCTGGAGGAACAGACCGAAGAGCTGTCTCGCCAGAACCAAATGCTGAAACATCAGAACGAGAAAATCACCCGGCAGAAAGCGCAACTCACTAAAATGACGCGCAAGATACAGGAGCTTACATTAGACAAGATAGCGTTCTTCACCAACATCACACATGAATTCCGTACGCCGATTACGCTGATTATAGGT
This sequence comes from uncultured Bacteroides sp., assembly GCF_910578895.1. Lineage (GTDB taxonomy): Bacteria > Bacteroidota > Bacteroidia > Bacteroidales > Bacteroidaceae > Bacteroides. Next base: position 30,622 of record NZ_CAJTSC010000022.1, on the reverse strand, counting down.
CCGATAGAACGCGCGTTGAAGTTAAGTTACAATCCGCAGGTCATCGAACAGCTTCACTTTGTGGAGCGCAACTCCAAATACCTGCTGTCGCTTGTCAACCAGCTGATGGACTTCCGCAAAGTGGAATCGGGCAAGCTGGAGATAGTGAAGACGAAGAACAATTTCCTGAAATTCGCCAACGAACTGATAGTGCCTTTCGAGGTCTTTGCCAAAGAGAGGGATATCACGCTGAAACGTTATTACCGCATGCCTTCGCCGGAGATATCCTACGATGAGGAAGCCATGCACAAGGTGTTGACAAATCTGCTGAGCAATGCCATCAAGTTCACTCCCAACGGCGGAAGCGTATCTCTGTTCATCGCCCTGCTGCCTGCCGCCGCTGCCGGCAAGGCAACACTTTACATCTGCATCAGCGACACCGGAAGCGGCATTCCCGATGAAGATATCGGCAAGATATTCAACCGCTTCTACCAGTCGCAAGGACAAACCAAATATCCCATGTACGGGCAGGCGGGAAGCGGCATCGGGCTTTACCTGTGCAAACGTATCGTACAAATGCACGGCGGAGAAATTCATGCGCAAAACAACCATACAAGCGGTTGTTCACTGCGTATTCTCCTGCCGGTAACTCCGGAAAACGGCACAACGGAAACCATAGCCGAAAATGTTCCGCAGCTTGCGGTCGCCAATGAGACGGTGCAGGCTCCCGAAAATTCCGGAAAATGCCTGACTATCCTAATCGTAGAAGACAACGCAGACATGCGCGGATATATCCGTTCCATTCTGCGGGACAAGTATAACGTACTCGAAGCGGCCCACGGTGGAGAAGCCCTGCGCATACTGAACTCGCAGGCGGCAGATTTCATCATCAGCGACTTGATGATGCCTGTTATGGACGGTATCGAACTGTCACGCCGGGTAAAGGAAAATTTCGCCATTTCCCACATCCCCTTCCTCATGCTCACCGCCAAAACATCGCAGGAGTCGCGTTTGGAAAGCTACCGCACAGGAGTGGACGAATATCTGCTGAAACCCTTTGACGAGACTCTGCTGCTTGCCCGTATAGAGAATATCCTTGAAAACCGCAAACGCTGCCAGAAGAAGTTTGCCATAGCCATGGATGTAGACGCACTGAACATGGAAGAAGAATCCGGAGACAAGAAATTCCTCAACCGCATCATGGATGTCGTCAAGGAGAACTACAAGAACTCCTATTTCGAGGTGAGCGACTTCTGCGAGGCGGCGGGTGTAAGCAAAAGCCTGCTGAACAAGAAACTGCAAAGCCTTGTCGGGCAATCAGCCGGTCAGTTCATACGCAACTACCGCCTGAACATCGCCCGCGAACTACTGTTGAAAAACAGGGAAAACAAAAGCATGAATATTGCCGAAATAGCATACGAGGTAGGATTTAATGATCCTAAATACTTTACCCGTTGCTTCACCAAATACTTTAATACGACACCGAGCACACTACTTAACGAGGAAATTGCATGACCTGCATCGAAGGTCTCTCAGTCGTATACTCACAGGGTATGTCGAAATTCCGGCAGAATGATACGGTTGCCGGAATTCCGGCATACATTTCAAAAGGCTGCGTGAGAGGGGATATCCGGTTCAAACTGCCGGGAAACACGATAAACTGTACTTTCTACACTCAAAACACGTTTATCCACCTCTAAAATACGTTTGTCCACCCTTGTTAACAGCGCAAGCCCTACATTTGCCATGCAATCGGTATCCAATCCGTCAAGGAAAAGAACCATGCGGCTATGTTTAATTTTAATCTTAATATTATGAAACCTGTAATCCGACTACCCGGATAGTCTATGCCACTCCGTATGTCAACCCCGACTCCGTAATACAGTTAACAACAATCTAATCTATTAACAACCTTAATACTTTTAAAAATGAGGAAACATCTATTTTTTTCCGTAATGCTTAGTCTATGTACCTTCGGAAGCATAGCGGTGTATCCCACACCCGCAATGGCTACCGTGGCACAATCTCCGACTATCAAGGTTCGCGGTCAAGTTACCGATGAACAAGGTGAACCCATGGTAGGAGCCACCATCAAGATTAAAGGCGGACAAGGCGGAACCATCACCGACCTGGATGGAAACTTCCAACTGGAAGTCGCCGGAAACGCCACCCTTATAATAAGTTATGTAGGTTATAAGGAGCGTGAAATCGCCGTTCGTAACCGTGCCATCCTCGAGCCCGTCCAACTGCAATCCGATGACCAGATGCTCGAACAGGTAGTGGTTGTGGGCTACGGTACACAAAAAAAGTCCGACCTGACAGGCTCCGTTGCCGTAGTAGACGCGGAAGCCTTGAAACAAACCTCCAACTCCAATATCTCCACCATGCTCGAAGGTAAGGTTTCCGGCGTACAAATCACTTCCGACGGACAACCCGGCGCCGATCCTACCGTTCGTATCCGTGGTGTCGGGTCTTTCGGCAGCACCGCTCCTCTTTACGTCATCGACGGTGTTCCTATGGGAACCACTATCCGCGATTTCTCTTCAAACGATATTGAAACAATCCAGGTGCTGAAAGATGCCTCGGCTGCCGCCATCTACGGTTCGCGCGCTGCCAACGGTGTGATTATCATCACCACCAAACGCGGTCAGAAAGACCAACCGCTGAAAGTGGACTACAACGGATACTTTGGTACGGACTTCATCCCTGAGGGTGTTTACGATGTAATGAATGCCGACCAGTACAGTCAATATCTCGGTCAGGCGTGTGCCAACTCCAACACTCCGTTGCCATCGGGATACAAATTGGACAGCACCACCGGCAAATACCATTTCCAGGATGCCACCAACACCAACTGGTTCGACGAGGTATTCAAAACGGGCATCCGCCAAAACCACAATGTGAACCTCTCCGGCGGAGGCGCCCATAACACTTATAATATATCTTTGGACTATTTCAACCAGAAAGGAACCCTCGAAGGCGCCGGTCCCAACTACGAACGCTACACCGCACGCGTCAACAACACGATGGACACCAAGTTCATAAAGTTCCATACCAGCCTTGTCTACTCTCACTCCGACCAAGACAACATGGGCTTGTCCAATGCTTCCGAATACGTTCAAGGTCTGTATGGCGATGTGACCAACGTGCTGCGCGGCACCCTGCTGATGCAGCCCACCATCAAGGCATACGACTCTTCCACATGGGTGCTTGACAACTTGGTGGGAATTGCCAACAACTTCAATTACGATGCTTACGGCTATGGCGTATACTACGACACCGTGCATGGAGATATCTCCGCTTCCAACCCGCTGCTGGTGAACAACCTGATGAAACGCAACACCCGTGTAGACCGTTTCGTAGGGACAGCTTCTGCAGACGTGGACATCTTCAAGATGTTTGGCTTCGACAATAAAAACCACAAACTAAACTATAAGATAAATCTCTCTTACAGCAAAACGTTCTGCAAGGATTTCACTTGGATTCCGGCATGGGTACAGAGCAACCGCGTCTACCTCGCCAAGAGCAACGAACGGTTGACCAAAGCTTCGCGTAACTATTCGGATGCCTTGATAGAAAACGTGCTCACGTATGACGGCACGATAGGCAAACACCACATCAATGTAGTGGCGGGCCAGACCTATGAAGAAGAGGATACCGACCTGCTGACCGGATGGGGAGTGAACTTTACGGAACCCTATTTCCTACAGTTGCAGAATGCTGCCGACACGTACTCCAACAGTTACGAATACAAACATGCCATCTTATCCTACATCGGACGTATCAATTACAATTACGATGACCGATACCTGCTTTCGGCAACAGTGCGCCGGGACGGCAGTTCGCGCCTGACCAGAAGCATCCGCTGGGGAACATTCCCCTCCGTCTCCGTGGGCTGGCGTTTCGATAAAGAGAACTTCTTCCCTTTCAACCAGGATGTAGTGAACATGTTCAAGGTACGTGCCAGCTATGGCGAGCTCGGCAACGAGAACATCGGCGAATATATGTATCAGGCAGTCATGTCGCGCAACAACATGACCTACAACTTCAACGGCAATGTAGTGACCGGTTCCGCCGTCTCCACTTTTGTGGACAACAACCTGGCATGGGAGAAAAAGAAAACCTATAATGTAGGTATCGACCTCGCTTTGTTCCGCAACCGGCTGGAGTTTACCGCCGAGTGGTATAAGAACACCAGCGAAGACCTGCTGTATGCCGTTCCCGTACCGGAACAAGCCGGTGTGTCCAACACTACCGTGACGATGAATGCCGCCTCCATGAACAACTCAGGCTTCGAGTTCTCCGCCACTTACCGCAACCGGGACCGTGATTTCAAGTATGAGGTATCTGCCAACCTCAGTACGTTGCGCAACCGCGTAACCTCGTTAGGTTTCGGCACCGACTCCTATATTTCGGGTGCATACATCACCAAAGTAGGTGAAGAAATCGGACAGTTCTACGGCTGGGTTTACGAAGGTATCGCCCGCACACAAGAGGATCTTGACAGCCACGCCACCCAGGAAGGCGCCCAAATCGGCGACTGCCTCTATAAAGACGTGAACGATGACGGCAAGGTAGACGCCAACGACCAAGTGGTATTGGGCAGCGGTATGCCTAAAATCAATTTCGGCGTGAACGCCCGCTTCGAATACAAGCGTTTCGACTTGAGCATCGCAACCTTCGGCGCATTGAACTATCATGTAAGCGACGACATCTACAACTCGCTCAACTCTTGCTACGGCTGGGGCAACAAAGAGGTGGGCATGCTCGATGCCAACCGCTTCAGCGAAGACGGCAGCACTTACCTTTCCAACGTGCCGCGTACTTATGTCACCAACAACGCCAGCCTGGGCTGGAACGACCTCTTCAGCCAACGCAAAATCCAGAACGCAGCCTACTGGAAGATTGCCAACATAGAACTGGGATACAACTTCCCCAACACATGGTTCGGCAATTATGTATCCGACGTACGCCTCTATGTGTCGGCACAGAACCTCCACACATTCACCGGCTATCACGGTTATAATGTAGACTATGCGGGCGGAACTTTCACTCCGGGATACAACTTCTGTTCTTATCCTACCGCACGTACTTTCATGTGTGGCGTTCATTTTACATTCTAAATCGTTACTATCCGGTATCTAAATACTAAAAACATATCTTATGAAACTAAATAAATATTTACTTGCTTTCATGTTAGGAGCCAGCACGCTGACTTCTTGCACTGACAGATTGGATTTGTTGAATCCCAACCAGCAAACCTCAAGCACTTTCGGTTTTAACGCCGATGATTTGGAGGAATGCGTGATTGCCGCTTACAACCACATCCGCATGGAAGGTTCATACGCCCGTGTAGGCTATACCATCGATGTGTGCCGCGGTGATGAAGCCTGGAACTCTTCACAAGTGTGGTATCTGCCTTTCGATGATTTGAATGCCGAAGTCACCTCGGACATTACGTGGTGGCCCTGGCGGGAATGGTACTATACCATCAATGTGTGCAACTTTGCCATTTCCCGTTGCGGTGAAGACAACAGCCAGCTCTCCGAAAAGATGAAATACATCAAAGGGCAGATGCTTTTCCTGCGCGGCCTGTCGTACTACAACCTGGTAGGTTACTATCAAAACCCGCCTCTCATCACGGATTATGCCACCTACTCTTCGTTAGAGGGACTTTATGGCGCCAACAGCACCTATGACGGCGTACTCGACCAAATCGAAGAAGATTTCAAGGAAGCGATGGAGCTGCTGCCTTCACGCGACAAAGGCAGTGAATGGGCAGGCGGACGCGCCACCTGCGGCTCTGCGGCAGGTTATTATGCCCGCGCCCTCATGATGCGCCATAAATACAACGAAGCACTCCCCGTGCTGAAGGATATCATCGGCAAGAAATACGGCACCTACCGGCTGATGGACAACTACGGAGACAACTTCCGTGAAGGTTCGGCATACGAGAACAATGCGGAGAGCCTCTTTGAAGTGCAATTCCTCGATTTCGGTTCGCAAGGCACCGACGACGAGTGGACTCCGGTGAACACAAGTCCCAACGCCACACAAGGTTCTGCCATTGAAAGCAACTTTGCTCCCGGCAACTATGGCGGCTGGGCGGATATCTCAGCCTCGCCCTGGCTCTACCAACTCTTTAAAGGAGAGCGCACCAAGAACGGCACACTCGATCCCCGTCTTTACTGGACCATAGGAACCTACGAATCCGACTGGGCGGATTTCGAATACGGCAATGTGGCTTATACGCAAACGCTCACAGCCTCCGACAATATTGTGACCAACAACACCTACGGCGGCCTGCCGATTGCCAAATTCACCAATCTCCGTACCGGGCTGTACAGTACCGTTGTCACAGGATTGCACGATGGCATCAACCTGCGCCTGATGCGCTATTCGGATGTACTGCTACGTGCTGCGGAATGTGAAAACGAAGTCAACGGTCCCACACAGCAAGCCATCGACTGGATTAACGAAGTGCGCAGACGGGCCAATCTGGCAGACCTGGAACTTGAGGACTTCAATACCGCCGACAAACTCTTCGAACAGATTGCCAATGTGGAACGTCCCAAGGAGTTCGGTTGCGAATTCGGCAGAGGCTTCGACCTTATCCGCTGGGGCTTCTTCTACGACAACGGCCGCTTACAGCAACTCAAGGAACACGGCACTGTACGCCGCTCTACGGAGAGGGTAAAAGAACCTGTCAGCTACAGCGACATGGCAAACGACCCTACACTGAAAAGTACTTTCGACACCTATCTGCCGGGACACGAATTTCTGCCCATTGTACAGCAATTGCTGAACAACAACCCCAATCTGGAAGGCAACTCCGCCAACTATAGCACGGACAACTCCTCTTACTTCCGTGACAACGGTTGGACAGTGCGTCCGGTTGTAGATTTAAGCAAATAAAATCAATCACACTCTTTAAATTCAAGACAATGAGATTACTTAAGAAAATAGCATACGCTTGCTGTTCCGTAACCTTCGGGTTGCTGACACTGACAGGCTGCACGGATGGCGAACTTTATGACGTAAACGCCCCCGACTGGATTTCCGATAAGATACAAGAAATTGAGGATTCGAAGAAACAACCGGTGGAAGACGAAGTGCTTGAAGGCATGCAGGAAGACGTGTATTCTTTCGGAAATACGGACTTCAGTTCCGGATTCTGGGCTGCTTTCTCCAAATATTACGTGATACCGGATGGCGAAAAGTGGAATGCAGTGTTCAACCTCCACATCAACCCGGCTGTCGACACTAAATATTACAAGAACTTCGCCCTTATCATCACCAACGATGTGGAGCGTGGCGGTGCAGGCTATACCGAATACGGTGCCATCCGCTTTGATGTGACGGGCAGTCCCGAAACTTACAATTCCCAATGGGGCGACCATATCGATTTCCAATATATCTCGGGCACATTGCTTCTCAATCCCGATGAAAACGAGGTAGATGCCAACCTGCAAAAGTTTGGCGGCAAGGTGACACTCACCGTAGACCGTACCAGCGCAGAGGCTTTCACCGTGAAGATGACCAACGGCGAGGTTACCAAGACGTATGCGCAGCCATATAAGGAAGAAAATCTAAATGCAGATGCAAGCAATACCAATATCCGCTGTTTTCTGGTTCCCGAAGGTTCCTACATTGACTTCCAGCAAACCAATATCGAGCCTATCGGCGGACTTACATCCGCTCAAGACAAGAACCCTGTGTCCATGGTATTGCAGGATGTACCCGCACAAATTTCTTTGGGTACCTCGTTTGAAGAGACCATAACTAATATCTCTGCCATTGTAACCTTTGAAGAGGGAGTGACTAAAACCGTAACGGCTTCCGAACTCTCATTCTCAGTCATCCCTGATATAAATCAAACGGGAGATAAGACTCTTGTAGCTGTCTACAACAAAACCTTTAAGGGTGAAAACTGCGACAAACCGATTGTGGCTAACGCGTCTTTTAAGGTTGTGGGAATACTTCAATCTATTTCAATAACCACTGTACCCTCGCGTACAAAACCCTATTACTATACCTCGGAAGATACCAAGAGTTGCACGATACCTTTCGATCCAACAGGCATGGTAGTTACGGGCACCTACTCCGACGGAAGTTCGGTAGTCATTGACAACGCGAAACTCAGCTTCTCTGCCATTCCGGCAAAGGCCGGTTCACAGCCGGTTACCATTACTGCCGGAGAAAACATCACCGCAACAGTAAATGTCACCGTCTCCGAAGCGACTGTTGTGAAAAACACAAGCGGACAGTTAGGAAATACAGACAACTCAACTCTGTGGTTTAATCCGGAGACTTACTCAGATAATTTCAATGTACCTTCAGGTCAGACAAAGTGTATTTCGTTTACAAATTACAGTAATCTGGCAGGGAACTGGAACAATTTCCTTATAGTTCTCCGTAAGAGTACCGGTGAACACTACGCAGTGGTCCGCGCTGACAATTGGGGTTGGGGCGATGGATATGACGCCTGCACTCCTAACGGCACACAAGGCGATTGGGGTACTTGGCTTGCCGGAATGAACGGAGCAAAAGTTACGGTCTACGTGACTAACTGCGGTGATGGCACCGCCGATGTTCAGGCTGTAATGGCAGGTACTACAAGTACAATCTCCACCCAATGCTATTGGGGTATCAACACCATAGATGCAAACGACTTAAACTTTGCACTGTCTGTTGACGGTTGCCATCTCGTCTTCAATAAATAAGAATAACTATTAAATTCTTTATCATCCATATCGTTCCTGTTTATCAACGGAACGATATGGATCTTAAAAACTTACCCAAATGAAAAAAACAACATTTCTCTTACTATCCCTGTTGGCAGTCTTCGCCGTCACGGCTTGCTCCGATGGGCTGGACAATATCGAATACAACAGAAACAGCGACATAGCCATAACCGTTCCCGAAGCAACTGCAACTACAAGTACTTCGCTGACCGTCACTTCATCGGTCACCGGCAATCTGAACAATGTCGCCAAGAGAGGTTTCTGTTACAGTTTAAACGCTCCCAATCCTACTATTAAAGACAATGTAGTGGAAGCAGACGAAAACTTCAGCGCCACTATTTCCGGACTGACCGGCAATACCGCTTATTATATACGTGCATACGTTTATGGCAACAGCCGTTACACTTACTCGGAAACGTTCAAGGCAACCACTACCGCCCAAAGCCTTGACGAACAGCTGAAAAACTACACGGCACCGGCATACGCAGACTATTACGTGGACATAGCCGGTTGGGACAAACGCAACGAATGGAATTTGGCAAACGTACACGACCCTACAGTAGTGCTGGCAGAAGACGGATACTATTATATGTATCAGACGGACGCCTCCTACGGCAATGCGCATATAGCCGGCGGACACTTCCACGGCAGACGCTCCAAAGACCTCGTCAACTGGGAATACTTAGGCGGAGTTATGCCCGAGTTGCCCGATTGGGTAATTACGAAACTGAACGAAATCCGCAAGGAGATGGGGCTTGCCGAAGTTTCACCCGCCACCGCAGACTTCGGTTACTGGGCACCATGTGTTCGCAAAGTGAAAAACGGCCTTTACCGCATGTACTACTCCATTGTGTGCCCCGGCACTATAGACGGTCCTAACTCTTGGAGCGAACGCGCCTTCATCGGTTTGCTGGAGAATGACAACCCCGCCAACAATGCCGGATGGGTAGATAAAGGTTACGTAATCACCAACGCTTCGGACAAAGGGCTGGACTTCCGGATTAGACCCGACGACTGGGGCAACTGCTACTACAAATGGAATGCCATCGACCCAAGCTACCTGATAGACAATGACGGGAAGCATTACCTGGTTTACGGTTCATGGCACAGCGGCATAGCCTTGGCAGAGCTAAATGCGGAAACCGGCAAAGTAAAGGCGGAACTTTCCCAACCGTGGAGTGACAACGGTGAAGGCATTGCCGCTTACGGCCGGTTGATAGCCACTCGCCAGATGAATAATCGTTGGCAAGCCTCAGAAGGTCCGGAAGTGATTTATCACGACGGATACTACTACCTGTTCCTGGCTTATGACGAATTGGGAGTAGCTTACAATACCCGCGTTGCACGTGCCACCGATATTGCAGGTCCCTATCTGGATATGGATGGCAAGGATGTGACTGCAAACGGTGGCGACATCCTGCCGGTCGTGACCCATCCTTATAAATTTAAGAACAGCCACGGCTGGGTGGGTATTTCACACTGCTGTATCTTCGATGACGGAAACGGCAACTGGTTCTTTGCCTCACAAGGCAGGTTTCCGGCAAATGTGGAAGGTAACGAATACAGCAACGCCCTTATGATGGGACATGTGCGCAGCATCCGTTGGACGAAAGACGGTTGGCCGTTAGTTATGCCCGAACGTTACGGAGCCGTGCCGCAAGTAGCCATTACCGAAGAGGAACTTATCGGAAACTGGGAACACATCGATTTGTCCTACCGGTTCGGTGTCCAAAAAGAATCGGTTACGATGACACTGGCAGCCGACCATACCATCACCGAAGGAACGTGGAAAGGCGGTACATGGAGCTATGATGCGAAGAGTCAAATTCTGACAGCCAACGGCATTGACCTCTACCTGCAACGGGAAGCAGACTGGGAAACCACTCCCCGAACACATACCATCGTCTACTCCGCTTATGGAAATAACAAGACCTATTGGGGCAAGAAAGTAAAGTAAACATCACCTGACATGCCGAAACGGGTGTGGGTCAATACTCCGATAGTCGTATCATTCTGTCATTCAGAACAAAATGATAGCCGATTTTAGTATTGACACACACCCGTTTTTTCTTTTTATGTTACATAACATATTAAAGTGTACATATTACACCAAACAAAAGTGTTACTTTTACACCCGAAAGAAGATAAGAATCTAATTTTCAAATTAAATATAACCATGAAGAATCACATTCTTATTGCCGGAATAGCTACATTGATGTTAGCTTCCTGCGCTCAGAAAAGTCAAACGGAACTTACTCTTTCCGGACTGAATCCGACAAAATTTCAAACCGTAGTGAATGATGCCCCAACCGCTCTTTATACATTAAAGAACAAAGCAGGCATGGAAGTATGTATTACCAATTTCGGCGGACGTATCGTATCCGTTATGGTACCGGACAAGAACGGAGATATGCAGGACGTTGTCCTCGGTTTCGACAGCATAGCCGACTACATCAATGTACCAAGTGATTTCGGCGCATCCATCGGACGTTATGCCAACAGAATCAACCAAGGCAAAATAGTATTGGACGGCGACACGATTCAATTGCCGAAAAACAATTTCGGACACTGCCTGCACGGCGGTCCTAAAGGATGGCAATATCAGGTGTATGAAGCCAACCCAATTGATGGAACGACCCTGGAGCTGACGCGCATTTCTCCGGACGGAGACGAAAAATTTCCGGGCAACGTCACTGCCAAAGTCCTGTTCAAGCTGACGGAAGACAACGCTATAGACATCAAATACAGTGCGACAACAGACAAGAAAACGGTCATCAACATGACCAACCATTCTTATTTCAACTTGTCGGGCAATCCGTCCAAAGCAGCCACAGATCATATTTTATATGTAAACGCAGACAGTTACACCCCTGTAGACAGTACTTACATGACTACCGGAGAGATAGTGACCGTGAAAGATACTCCGATGGATTTCACGACTCCTAAAGCCGTAGGACAGAATATCGCCGATTTTGACTTCGAACAAGTGAAGTTCGGCAACGGATACGACCACAACTGGGTACTCAACACCAACGGCGACATAAAGCAGGTAGCCGCCAAGCTGACTTCTCCCGAAAGCGGCATCACATTGGAAGTATATACCGACGAACCGGGCATTCAAGTATACACGGGCAACTTCCTGAACGGAACCGTAAAAGGCAAGAAAGGTATCGTTTACAACCAGCGCGCTTCCGTATGCCTGGAGACACAGCACTATCCGGACAGCCCCAACAAGCCGCAATGGCCTTCCGTGGTTCTGGAACCGGGACAAACTTACAACAGCGAGTGTATTTTTAAATTCTCGGTAGAGAAATAAACAATAACCTTTTAAATCATTATTATCGTGGGAACATTAGATTGGTTAGTCATTGGAATTTTCTTCCTGGCTCTGATAGGAATTATCGTTTGGGTGGTCAGACAAAAGCAGAACGACTCGGCAGACTATTTTTTAGGCGGACGTGACGCCACTTGGATTGCTATCGGTGCATCCATTTTCGCATCCAACATCGGTTCGGAACACTTGATCGGATTGGCAGGCGCCGGCGCATCCAGCGGTATGGCAATGGCACACTGGGAAATACAAGGCTGGATGATTCTTATTCTCGGTTGGGTATTCGTCCCGTTCTATTCGCGAAGCATGGTATATACAATGCCCGAATTTCTGGAGCGCCGCTACAACCCGCAGTCGCGTACAATTCTTTCTGTTATCTCATTAATCAGCTACGTGTTGACTAAAGTGGCTGTTACCGTATATGCTGGCGGTCTCGTATTCCAGCAGGTATTCGGTATCAAGGAGTTGTGGGGAATCGATTTCTTCTGGATTGCGGCAATCGGTCTGGTATTGCTGACGGCGCTTTACACAATCTTCGGTGGAATGAAATCCGTGCTCTACACATCCGTACTGCAAACCCCTATCCTGCTTTTAGGTTCGCTGATAATCCTTGTACTCGGTTTTAAAGAACTGGGCGGTTGGGACGAAATGATGAAAATATGCGGCGCTGTCACTGTCAACGAATATGGAGATACCATGACGCAACTTATCCGCAGCAACAGCGATCCTAATTTCCCGTGGTTGGGCGCGTTGGTAGGTTCGGCGATTATCGGTTTCTGGTACTGGTGTACCGACCAGTTCATCGTGCAGCGCGTGCTTTCCGGCAAGAACGAAAGAGAAGCCCGTCGCGGTACCATCTTCGGCGCATATCTGAAACTGTTGCCCGTATTCCTGTTCCTGATTCCGGGTATGATTGCTTTCGCTTTGCACCAGAAATACATTGGAGCCGGTGGCGAAGGTTTCCTTCCCTTGCTTGCCAACGGCAATGCCAATGCAGACGCCGCCTTCCCTACACTGGTAGCCAAGTTGCTTCCTGCGGGAGTAAAAGGCCTGGTGGTTTGCGGTATTCTTGCCGCTTTGATGAGTTCGCTGGCTTCCCTGTTCAACTCTTCCGCCATGCTCTTCACAATTGACTTTTACAAACGGTTCAAACCGAATACTCCGGAAAAGAAGCTGGTAGGTATCGGACAAATGGCAACGGTGGTTATCGTGATACTGGGTATCCTGTGGATTCCTATCATGCGCAGTGTGGGTGACGTACTCTATACTTATCTGCAAGACGTACAGTCCGTATTGGCTCCGGGTATCGCCGCCGCATTCCTTCTGGGTATCTGCTGGAAACGGACTTCTGCCAAAGGCGGTATGTGGGGACTGATTGCCGGTATGATTATCGGTCTTACCCGCCTGGGAGCAAAAGTATATTACAGCAACGTAGCCGTAACAGACGGTTCCATGTTTAAATATCTGTTCTACGATTTGAACTGGCTGTTCTTCTGCGGTTGGATGTTCCTGTTCTGCATTATCGTAGTAATCCTGGTCAGCTTGATGACCGAAGCGCCAAGTGCCGAAAAGATACAAGGACTTGTGTTCGGCACATCCACCCCCGAACAGAGAGCAACCACGCGTGCCAGCTGGAATCATTGGGATGTTATCCACACGATAATCATTCTGGCCATTACAGCTGCATTCTATTGGTATTTCTGGTAAACATCAAGTATCAAAGATAAGGCATAAACTAATTCCCGACATTTGCTTAATGCAGATTAGGATAAGATTCAAATTATAAAAACAAAAGACATGAGTAGTTACTACAGTTCCAATCCCCGATTTTATGTAGGTATCGACTGTATCATTTTCGGTTTCAACGAGGGTGAGTTAAACCTGCTGCTGCTGAAAAGAAACTTCGAACCCGCAATGGGCAACTGGTCGTTGATGGGCGGGTTCGTCCAAGAGAACGAGAGTGTGGATGATGCCGCCAAGCGGGTTCTCGCCGGGCTGACGGGATTGGACAATGTATATATGGAGCAGGTAGGTTCTTTCGGCGCCATCGACCGCGACCCGGGAGAGCGTGTAATCTCCATTGCCTACTATGCGCTGGTAAACATCAATGAATACGACAAGGATTTAGTACAGCAGCACAACGCCTTTTGGGTAAACATCAACGAGTTGCCGCCTCTTATCTTCGACCATCCCGAAATGGTGGAAAAAGCACGCGCGCTGATGCAGCAGAAAGCATCTACAGAGCCTATCGGCTTTAATCTGTTGCCCCAGATGTTTACACTCTCGCAACTGCAAAGCCTGTACGAAGCCATCTATGGAGAAGCCATCGACAAACGTAACTTCCGCAAGAGGATAGCCGAAATGGATTACATAGAAAAGACGGATAAAATTGATAAAACAAATTCCAAACGCGGTGCCGCTTTATACAAATTCAATGAAAAGGCATATCGCAAGGCACCGAAGTTTAAAATTTAGCCATTATGTTAGAAGAACTGAAAGAAAAAGTATTTCGTGCCAACCTTGATTTGGTGAAGCATGGACTCGTCATCTTTACCTGGGGGAATGTATCCGCCATCGACCGTGCAACGGGACTGGTCGTTATCAAGCCCAGCGGAGTAAGCTATGACGATATGAAAGCAGAAGATATGGTTGTCGTCGACCTCGACGGCAATGTGGTGGAAGGTAATTTAAAACCTTCTTCCGACACTCCTACCCACATTGTGCTTTACAAAGCGTTTCCGGAGATTGGCGGTGTGGTACATACACACTCCACGTATGCCACAGCCTGGGCACAGGCGGGCTGCGACATTCCCAACATAGGAACGACCCATGCAGACTACTTCCACGATGCCATCCCCTGCACCGACAGCATGACGGAGGAAGAGGTGAAAGGAGCTTATGAACAGGAAACCGGAAACGTAATCGTGAAACGGTTTGAAGGCTTGAACCCGGTTCACACACCCGGAGTGTTGGTAAAAAACCATGGTCCTTTCTCTTGGGGAAAAGACGCGCACGATGCAGTACACAATGCCGTAGTCATGGAGCAGGTTGCCAAGATGGCTTCCATAGCCTATGCCGTCAATCCGCATCTGACGATGAATCCGCTGCTTGTAGAGAAACATTTCAACCGCAAGCATGGACCGAACGCTTATTACGGGCAATAAACAATTAAAAATCAACAACTAAAAACTTAAAAACAGTATGAACGCATTTGATCAATATGAAGTATGGTTCGTAACAGGAGCACAGCTTCTGTACGGCGGCGACGCAGTTATCGCAGTAGACGCACACAGCAATGAAATGGTAAAAGGCCTGAATGACTCCGGCCGTCTGCCTGTAAAGGTGGTATATAAAGGTACCGTAAACTCATCCAAAGAGGTAACCGCCGCTTTCAAGGCTGCCAACAATGACGAGAAATGTATCGGTGTCATCACCTGGATGCACACTTTCTCTCCTGCCAAAATGTGGATACACGGCCTGCAGGAACTGAAGAAACCGCTATTGCACTTCCATACACAATTCAACAAAGAAATTCCTTGGGATACGATGGATATGGATTTCATGAACCTGAACCAGTCTGCTCACGGCGACCGTGAATTCGGACACATCGTTACCCGTATGCGCAAAAACCGCAAAGTCGTTGTAGGACACTGGCAAGATGAAAAAGCACAGAAACAGATTGCCGCATGGATGCGCGTGGCAGCCGCATGGGCGGATGCACAAGACATGCTCATCATCCGATTCGGCGACCAGATGAACAACGTGGCGGTAACGGACGGTGACAAGGTCAGTGCCGAACAAGTATTGGGCTATCATGTGGACTACTATCCCATCAACGACGTAATGACCTACTATAACGCTGTTGACGATGCCGATGTAAAAGCCCTCGTAGCCGAATACTTCAAACTTTACGACCACGATGCCGCACTCGAACAGGAAGGAACCGAAGCCTACACTAAGGTATGGAACTCTGCAAAAGCGGAAATTGCCATCCGTCGCGTATTGAAAGACACCGGTGCCAAAGGTTTTACAACCAACTTCAACGACCTGGGCGACTTCGACCAGATTCCCGGTCTTGCCTCTCAACGCCTGATGGCGGAAGGTTACGGCTTCGGAGCAGAAGGCGACTGGAAAACCGCCGCCCTCTACCGTACTACCTGGTTCATGAGCCAAGGCATGCCCAACGGATGTTCCTTCCTCGAAGACTATACCCTGAACTTCGACGGTGAGAAGAGCGCTATCCTGCAAGCACACATGCTGGAAGTATGCCCATTGATAGCAGAACAGAAACCGAAACTCGAAGTACACCGCCTGAGCATCGGTATCGACAGCGAAACAGCCCGTCTTGTATTCACCAGCAAGCAAGGCGAAGGGGTAGCGGCAACCATTGTGGACCTCGGCAACCGTTTCCGCCTTATCGTAAACAAAGTGGAATGTATCAAGAGCAAACCGCTGCCGAAACTTCCCGTAGCAAGCGCATTGTGGATTCCGATGCCTAACCTCGAAGTGGGTGCGGCGGCATGGATTCTGGCAGGTGGCACGCACCACACCAGCTTCTCTTACGACCTCACCGTAGAATACTGGGAAGACTTTGCAGAAATGGCAGGTATCGAAATGATAGTCATCGATGAAAATACCACTATCAGCGAGTTCAAGAAAGAACTGCGCATGAACGAGGTATATTATATGCTGAATAAAGCACTTTGCTGATATTGACGAGGGTGTGCCAAAACCTTGACAGCCTATTTGGTTTTGGTACACCCCCATTTATAATGAACCACTCCTCCCCTTTTATAACAATTTAATCACATGACATTAGATCCAAAATCAACAATCGAAGCAGGCAAAGCCATTCTCGGCATAGAGTTCGGTTCGACACGAATAAAAGCCGTTCTGATTGACCAAGAAAACAAGCCCATTGCCCAGGGAAGCCATACTTGGGAAAACCAATTGGTCGACGGGCTTTGGACATACAGCGTCGAAACTATCTGGTACGGGTTACAGGATTGCTATGCAAACCTTCGCGCCAACGTGAAGAATTTATACGATACGGAAATAGAAGCGTTGGCCGCTATCGGTGTCAGTGCCATGATGCACGGTTACATGGCATTCAACGGAAAAGAGGAAATCCTTGTTCCGTTCCGCACATGGAGAAACACCAACACAGCCCAGGCGGCAGCGGCTTTGTCCGAACTGTTTGTCTACAATATCCCGTTAAGATGGAGCATTTCCCACTTATACCAAGCTATCCTGGATAATGAGGAACATGTTAAGGAGATTGATTATCTGACAACACTTGCCGGATTTGTACATTGGCAGATAACCGGCCAGAAGGTGTTGGGCATAGGCGATGCATCGGGCATGCTTCCCATAGATCCCGCCACCAAGAACTATTCCGCCGAAATGGTAGCGAAGTTCGATGAACTGATCGCTCCGAAAGGTTATGACTGGAAACTTACGGATATTCTGCCCAAAGTATTGCCGGCAGGCAAGAATGCCGGTTTCCTCACCCCGGAAGGAGCCAAAAGGCTTGACGTATCAGGCCATCTGAAGGCAGGGATACCGGTATGCCCGCCCGAAGGAGATGCCGGAACAGGCATGGTGGCGACCAATGCCGTAAAACAACGTACGGGAAACGTATCGGCAGGCACATCCTCATTCTCCATGATTGTTTTGGAAAAGGAGCTGTCGAAACCATACGAAATGATTGACATGGTAACGACTCCCGACGGCAGCCTCGTGGCAATGGTACATTGCAACAACTGTACTTCCGACCTCAATGCCTGGGTCAACTTATTTAAGGAATACCAGGAACTGCTGGGTATCCCCGTAGACATGGACGAGGTATACGGCAAACTCTATAACCATGCACTGACAGGCAATGCCAATTGCGGCGGTCTTATTGCATACAATTACATTTCCGGCGAACCCGTGACAGGACTTGCGGAAGGACGACCGCTGTTTGTGCGTTCGGCAAACGACAAATTCAACCTTGCCAACTTCATGAGAGCCCATCTGCATGCTTCGGTGGGAGTCCTTAAAATCGGCAACGACATCCTGTTCAAGGAAGAGAAAATCAAAGTAGACAGAATTACGGGACACGGCGGCCTGTTCAGAACCAAAGGTGTAGGCCAAAGAATTCTTGCCGCAGCCATAAACTCACCCATTTCCGTCATGGAAACGGCGGGTGAAGGCGGCGCTTGGGGTATTGCCCTGCTCGGTTCTTACCTTGTGAACAATGACGGACAACAAACACTTGCCGATTTTTTGGACGAAAAAGTGTTTGCAGGCGATGCCGGTGTAGAAGTGTCGCCGACTGCCGAAGACGTGGAAGGTTTCAACGCATACATAGAAAATTACAAAGCAACCTTGCCCGTCGAAGAAGCAGCTGTCAATTTCAAAAAGTAATTCCTGCAAAAACAGGCTCTTGGCAAAATTCTTCTCCAAGAAAAGGGAAGACCCTGGCTCAAGAGCGGTCATGAACACAAATGTAACGGGAGGCAACTCCCGCTACATTCGTTCATATAAAAAAGTTTTTCTTCATACTATAAAAACCTGATACAAATGAAATCATCACTCACCTGTCTATTACTTCTTTTCTTTCTCTTTACCGGAAAAGCCCAGACAAGACAAGCAGTGTCCTATTTTCCTCTCCAAGATGTCAGACTGTTGGACAGCCCTTTCTTACAGGCGCAGCAGGCCGACTTAAAATACATAATGGCAATGAACCCGGACAGGCTGCTCGCTCCCTTTCTGCGCGAAGCCGGACTCACCCCTAAGGCACCAAGTTATACCAACTGGGAAAATACCGGTCTGGACGGACACATCGGCGGACATTATATCTCCGCACTCTCCATGATGTATGCCGCTACCGGAGACACAGCCGTGTACAACCGGCTGGATTATATGCTGAACGAACTACATCGCGCGCAGCAAGCCGCAGGCAACGGTTTCATCGGAGGAACGCCCGGAAGCCTGCAACTTTGGAAAGAAATCAAAGCAGGGAATATCCGTGCCGGAGGTTTCAGCCTTAACGACAGATGGGTACCCCTATACAACATACACAAGACTTATGCCGGACTTCGTGACGCATACCTTTATGCCGGGAGCGACCTTGCCCGCCGGATGTTGATTGCCCTCACCGACTGGATGGCAGATGTCACATCCGGACTCACCGACCGGCAGATGCAAGACATGTTGCGCAGCGAACACGGAGGACTGAACGAAATATTTGCCGATGTTGCCGACATTACGGGAGATAAGAAATACCTGGAACTGGCACGCAGATTCTCCCATGAAATCCTCCTTGAACCGCTCACCCGGGATGAGGACCGCCTGACAGGCATGCACGCCAACACACAGATACCGAAAGTCATCGGCTACAAACGTATCGCCGACTTCACGCAAGACCGCGACTGGGACCATGCTGCACGCTTCTTCTGGAACACGGTCGTTGATCACCGTTCCGTCTGTATCGGTGGTAACAGCGTGCGCGAGCATTTCCATCCGGCAGACAACTTCACATCCATGCTCAATGATGTACAAGGACCGGAAACCTGTAACACTTACAACATGCTCCGCCTGACAAAGATGCTTTTCCGGACCTCTCCCGACATCCGCTTCGCCGATTATTACGAACGTGCCTTATACAACCATATCCTTGCCTCACAGCAGCCTGAAAAAGGCGGTTTTGTATACTTCACTCCCATGCGTTCGGGCCACTACCGCGTTTATTCGCAACCGGAAACATCCATGTGGTGTTGCGTGGGCTCCGGACTGGAGAACCATACCAAGTACGGAGAGTTTATTTATGCCCACGCAGAAGATACCTTGTACGTAAACCTGTTCATCCCTTCCCGGCTGACCTGGAAAGAGAAAAAAATCACACTGGTGCAGGAAAGCCGCTTCCCCGATGAAGAACAAATCAGATTCAAGGTGGAGAAGAGCAACAAGAAAGCATTCAGCCTGAAGTTCCGTTATCCCTCTTGGGCAAAAGGAGCGAGTGTATCCGTCAACGGCAAAATACAGGATATAAATGCCGCATCGGGAGAATACCTGACAATCCGCCGCAAATGGAAAGCCGGAGACGAAATCACACTGAACTTGCCCATGCAAGTCACTTTGGAGCAGATACCCGACCAGGCGCATTATTACGCTTTCATGTACGGTCCCATCGTTCTTGCCAGCCCTACCGGCACGGAAAACATGGACGGACTTTATGCCGACGACAGCCGCGGCGGGCACATCGCCCACGGCAAACAGGTTTCCCTGGAAGAAATGCCTATGTTGATAGGCGCTGCCGCATCACTGCCGCAAGCACTCCGCAAAACGGATGACAAGCAACTGTCATTCAGCTATACCGGAAATGTCTATCCCGCACGAAAAGAGGCATTGAAACTGATACCTTTCTTCCGTCTGCACGATTCACGGTATGCCATCTATTTTCATCAGGTGACCGCAACGGAAGCCGAAAGTATCCGAAAAGAGACGGAACTGAAGGAACGCAAAGCCATGGAACTTGCCAACCGGACGATAGACGTTATTTTCCCCGGCGAACAACAACCGGAATCCGACCACGGCATCCGATACGAACAATCGGAAACGGGAACGGACAACGACCGGCATTTCCGGCGTGCCGAAGGTTGGTTCAGCTATAATCTGAAAGTGAAGAAAGAAGCAAGCCAACTGACAGTCACCGTGCGGAAAAGCGATCCGATGAAACTTGCAATCACTCTCAACAACGAGAAACTGACCGTCGCTCCCGTCATCAGCCAACCGGACAAGGAAGGTTTTATAACCCTCTGTTATCCCCTATCCCGGAAATTAAGTACCGGCAGTTGTCCGATACTTTTCAGTCCGGACGGAACGGAACGGACTCCTGCCATCTACGAAGTCCGCTTGCTCAAATAACCGTATATCCCGACAGGAATATCAGTAACACTTAAAAGTACTAATAATCAATTATCTTAATGCAGGTACAGTCTGCCATTTTACAAACATCATATAACTAATAACCATTATGAGAAACAAACTATTATTCAGCAGTCTCCTATTCGCTGCATCCGTATCTGTGTCCGCACAACAGAGTGCAACAATCACGCTTCATGCCGACCAAGGCACACAAGTCATTCCCAAAGAAATCTACGGCCAGTTTGCCGAACATCTGGGCACCTGTATCTACGGCGGGCTTTGGGTAGGTGAAAACTCCGACATACCCAACATCAACGGTTACCGTACCGATGTATTCAACGCCTTGAAAGACCTTCAGGTACCCGTTCTCCGCTGGCCGGGCGGCTGTTTTGCCGACGAATATCACTGGATGGACGGTATAGGTCCTAAAGAAAACCGTCCTAAAATGGTCAACAACAACTGGGGCGGCACTATCGAAGACAACAGTTTCGGTACACACGAATTTCTCAATCTTTGCGAAATGTTGGGATGCGAACCCTACATCAGCGGAAACGTGGGTAGCGGAACCGTAGAAGAACTTGCCAAATGGGTGGAATACATGACTTCCGACGGCGACTCCCCCATGGCAAACCTGCGCCGGAAAAACGGCCGCGACAAAGCATGGAAAGTGAAATACCTCGGTGTAGGAAACGAAAGCTGGGGTTGCGGCGGCAGCATGCGTCCCGAATACTATGCCGACCTTTACCGCCGCTACGCAACCTACTGCCGCAACTACGACAGCAACCGCCTGTTCAAGATAGCCAGCGGCGCCAGCGATTACGACTATGAATGGACCAAAGTCCTGATGGACCGCGTAGGCAGCCGCATGAACGGTGTTTCACTCCACTACTACACCGTTACCGGCTGGACCGGCAGCAAAGGTTCCGCCACCGAGTTCAATAAAGACGATTACTACTGGACCATGGGCAAATGCCGCGAAATAGAAGACGTCATCCGCAAGCACTGTGCCATTATGGACGAATATGACAAGGACAAGAACGTAGCCCTTATGCTCGACGAATGGGGAACATGGTGGGACGAAGAACCAGGTACGGTCAGCGGACACCTCTACCAGCAGAATACCATGCGCGATGCGTTCGTGGCTTCCCTTTCGCTCGACATCTTCCACAAATACACCGACCGCCTGAAAATGGCAAACATCGCCCAGATTGTCAACGTGTTGCAATCCATGATTCTGACCAAAGGCAAGGATATGGTGCTGACTCCCACCTACCATGTATTCAAGATGTATAAAGTGCATCAGGATGCCACTTATCTGCCCATCGAGCTGGCTTGTAAGCAGGTACCAGTACGCGACAACCGTACATTACCCCTTGTCAGCGCCACTGCATCCAAAGACAAGAACGGAAAAATCCATATTTCTTTGTCAAATGTTGATGTAGACAACGAACAGGAGGTTATTGTAAATCTGCCGGGCATCCAGGCTAAGAAAGCAGTGGGAGAAGTGCTTACCGCCGCACGGATTACGGACTACAATTCTTTCGAAAATCCCGACAAAGTGAAATTAATTCCTTTCAAAGAGGTAAAAATCAGCAAAGGGGTTCTGAAAATAAAACTCCCTGCCAAATCAATTGTCACCGTTGAGTTACAGTAAATCACCGGTAAAGAGTTATTGTAACTGAAACAAGAAGCCCGTAACAGTGACAAGAAAAAAGAGCGACTTTCTATGTTGCGGATTACACATAAAGAGTTATCTTTGTCCTGTTAAAATTAACAAGCAAGAAATCAACCCACTTACAGAGTATTCAAATTATAACTATATTTTAAGTATATGAACGACAAGAAACTTATGAACCTCGCAGCGGACAACATCCGTATCCTTGCTGCTTCTATGGTTGAAAAAGCCAATTCCGGTCATCCCGGTGGCGCTATGGGTGGTGCCGACTTTGTGAATGTACTCTTCTCCGAGTTCTTGGTATACGATCCCGAAAATCCCGCTTGGGAAGGCCGTGACCGTTTCTTCCTCGACCCGGGACACATGTCGCCGATGCTTTATTCCACATTGGCGCTGACAGGCAAGTTCACACTGGACGAACTGAAAGAGTTCCGCCAATGGGGCAGCCCTACTCCGGGACATCCCGAACGCGACCTCATGCGCGGCATTGAAAACACTTCCGGTCCGTTAGGACAAGGCCATACCTTTGCCATCGGAGCAGCCATCGCCGCCAAGTTCATGAAAGCCCGTTTCGAAGAGGTAATGGACCAGACGATTTACGCATATATCTCCGACGGTGGTGTCCAGGAAGAGATTTCACAAGGTGCAGGCCGCATTGCCGGCGCATTGGGACTGGACAACCTCATCATGTTCTATGATGCAAACGACATCCAGCTTTCTACCGAGACTAAAGACGTAACCATCGAAGATACTGCCAAAAAATACGAGGCATGGGGCTGGAAAGTCATCACTATCGATGGTAACGATGCCGATGCCATCCGTGGTGCAATCAACGAAGCAAAAGCAGAAGCAGAACGTCCTACGCTGATTATCGGCCACACCGTTATGGGTAAAGGTGCGCGTAAGGCAGACGGCAGCAGCTACGAAGCCAACTGCGCTACGCACGGTGCTCCTTTGGGCGGTGACGCGTATGTAAATACAATCAAGAATTTGGGTGGTAACCCGGAAAATCCGTTCGTCATCTTCCCCGAAGTGGCGGAACTTTATGCCAAGCGTGCCGCCGAACTGAAGAATATCATGGCAGAGAAATATGCCGCCAAAGCCGCATGGGCACAAGCCAATCCTGAAAAGGCAGCCAAGTTGGAACTGTTCTTCTCCGGCAAAGCTCCCGAAGTGAACTGGGCAGCTATCGAACAGAAAGCCAATGCCGCCACACGTGCCGCATCGGCAACCGTGCTCGGCGCTCTTGCCACTCAGGTAGAGAACATGATTGTAGCCTCTGCCGACTTGTCCAACTCCGACAAGACCGACGGCTTCCTGAAAAAGACCCACGCTTTCAAGAAAGGCGACTTCAGCGGTGCATTCTTCCAGGCAGGCGTATCGGAACTGACAATGGCATGCTGCTGCATCGGTATGGCACTGCATGGCGGCGTTATCCCCGCTTGCGGAACGTTCTTCGTATTCTCCGACTACATGAAACCCGCCGTACGTATGGCTGCCCTCATGGAAACTCCCGTGAAGTTCATCTGGACACACGATGCCTTCCGCGTAGGCGAAGACGGTCCTACCCACGAACCGGTAGAGCAGGAAGCACAAATCCGCTTAATGGAAAAACTGAAGAACCACAAAGGACACAACTCCATGTTGGTACTCCGTCCCGCCGATGCGGAAGAGACGACCGTGGCATGGAAACTTGCCATGGAGAACGTATCTACTCCGACAGCCTTGATATTCTCACGCCAGAACATCAACAACTTGCCCGCAGGAAACGACTACAGCCAGGCAGCCAAAGGCGCTTACATCGTAGCAGGTTCGGACGAAAACCCGGATATCACACTCGTTGCTTCCGGTTCCGAAGTATCTACATTGGTGGCAGGCGCGGAACTGCTGCGTAAAGACGGCATCAAACTGCGCATCGTATCCGTTCCGTCCGAAGGGCTGTTCCGCAGCCAGGCTCCGGGCTATCAGGAAAGCGTAATTCCGGCAAATGCAAAGGTATTCGGTCTGACAGCCGGTCTGCCCGTCACACTGGAAGGACTGGTAGGTGCCAACGGTAAGGTTTGGGGATTGGAATCATTCGGTTTCTCCGCTCCTTACAAAGTGCTCGATGAGAAACTGGGCTTCACGGCAGAGAACGTATACAAGCAGGTAAAAGCAATGCTTTAATCATACAGTAAAACCGTGATAGGGTAATGATGCGATAAAGCGGAAAGTATGTAAAGATACCATACTGCATTATCACATCATTGCTCTATCGTTTTTTCACATTATCACTTTATTTCATATGAAAACTATTGGACTTTGTTCCGATCATGCCGGATTTGAACTGAAACAGCATGTCCGCAGTTGGCTGGAAGCCAAAGGCTGGTCTTATAAGGATTATGGTACCTACTCTACCGAGAGTTGCGATTATCCCGATTTTGCCCACCCGCTGGCACAGGCTGTCGAGGCAGGCGAGTGTTATCCGGGAATTGCCATCTGCGGTAGCGGAAACGGCATCAACATGACGCTCAACAAACATCAGGGCATCCGCGCAGCTCTTTGCTGGACTTCGGAAATCGCTCATCTGGCGCGCCAGCATAACGATGCCAATGTCCTTGTCATGCCGGGACGCTTCATCAGCACGGAAGAGGCGGATATGATTATGACCGAATTCTTCGACACAGCATTCGAAGGCGGACGCCATCAGCAGCGGATAGACAAGATACCGGTAAAAGGATAATTCCCGGATTAAAAGGGATATCTATCCGACCGGCTTTATCGCATCGGACGGAATTATTCATGAAGGTGTGCCGGAACAATTTATGCACTATCGTTCCGACACACCTCATATTTTTTCCATCTCAATCAATTATTACACCCTTTCAGTCAAAAACTAACCTCTGTCATCGGGATAATTTTCCTACTTTTGTCAACGTAATCGGTTTACCATTTAAAAAACATAAAAGAAAAACGCATGAAGAAAGTAATCGGAATCATTTCCCTGCTTCTGTCGGTAACCCTGGCAACCGCCAATCCGATAGACTTTGACAAAGCCTTCAAGGAAAGTGCCAAAATTGAAAAACAAATCAAGAAAACCTCTTTCCCCAACCGTACCTATCTCATCACCGACTTCGGTGCCAAGCCCGATATGCCGGACGAACCGTGCCACGAGGCAATCAACCGTGCCATCGTAACATGCAGCCTGAACGGCGGCGGAACAGTCATAGTGCCCAAAGGAACGTTCTACACCGGACCTCTCACCTTAAAGAGCAACGTGAACTTCCACGTAGAAGAAGGTGCCGTGTTGAAATTCTCTACCGACCAAAGCCTTTATTTTCCCGCCGTCATTACCCGCTGGGAAGGGCTGGACTGCTACAATGCCCGCCCGTTGATATATGCGTATGGCGAAACCAACATTGCCATTACCGGCAAGGGCACCATCGACGGACAAGGTTCCAAAGAAGCCTGGTGGCCGATGTGCGGCGCCCCGCGCTATGGCTGGAAAGAAGGAATGGTGGCACAACGCAACGGCGGACGCGAACGCCTGCTGATGTATGGCGAGACATCCACTCCCGTATACAAGCGCGTCATGAAACCCGAAGACGGCATGCGCCCGCAGCTCATCAACCTCTACTCCTGCAATACGATATTGATAGAAGATGTCACCCTGCTGAACTCCCCATTTTGGGTCATCCACCCGTTGCTGTGCGAGAGCCTTATCGTACGTGGCGTGCATGTATTCAACCGAGGTCCCAACGGCGACGGTTGCGACCCGGAATCCTGCAAGAACGTACTGATAGAGAACTGCACATTCGATACGGGAGACGACTGCATAGCCATCAAGTCCGGACGCAACCAAGACGGACGCAAGTGGAATATCCCCAGCGAAAACATCATCGTGCGCAACTGCTTCATGAAAAACGGTCACGGCGGCGTAGTCATCGGCAGCGAGATATCCGGCGGATACCGCAACCTGTTCGTAGAGAACTGCCGCATGGACAGCCCTGATTTGGACCGTGTCATCCGCATCAAGACCAGTACTTGCCGTGGCGGATTGATAGAGAACGTATTTGTGCGCAATGTCACCGTGGGACAGTGTCGCGAAGCGGTACTGCGCATCAACCTGCAATACGAAAACCGCGAGAAGTGCAACCGAGGCTATACTCCCACCGTGCGCAACGTACACCTCAAGAACGTGACATGCGAGAAGAGCAAACTCGGCGTACTCATCATCGGGCTTGACGATGACAAGCACGTATACAACGTAAGTGTGGAAGATTGCCGCTTCAACAATGTCAAGGAGGGCAGCAACCGGATAAACGGGGCAAAAGATGTCTACTTCAAGAACCTGTATATAAACGGGGAACTTGTAAAATAAGAGTAAAAAAACAGCAATATGCCTATTATCGAAATATCATCCCTCTCCCACCCCGGCGTAGAAATCTTCAGTACGCTTACCGAAGCCCAGCTGCGCAATCGCATCGAGCCTTCCAAAGGTATTTTCATCGCAGAAAGCCCCAAAGTCATTTCCGTTGCCTTGAATGCCGGCTACAAACCTTTGGCGCTTTTGTGCGAGCAGAAACACATTGCAGGCGATGCCGCTGCTATCATTGAGCGTTGCGGAGACATCCCGGTCTATACAGGCAACAGAGAACTGCTTGCCACGCTGACCGGATACACGCTGACACGCGGTGTCCTCTGCGCCATGCACCGCCCCAAGCCGCGCAGCGTGGAAGAGGTATGCAGGGAAGCCCGCCGCATCGTGGTGATAGACGGAGTGGTGGATACTACCAACATCGGAGCCATCTTCCGCTCGGCGGCTGCCCTCGGCATAGATGCCGTATTGCTCACTCCCACTTCCTGCGACCCGCTCAACCGCCGTGCGGTAAGGGTATCTATGGGTTCCGTATTTCTGATGCCGTGGACTTGGCTGGACGCTCCTCTCGGCAGGCTGAACGATTTAGGTTTCCGCACGGCTGCCATGGCACTTACCGATGACTCTATCTCCATCGACAATCCTGTTTTAGCCGCCGAACCCAAACTTGCCATCGTAATGGGAACCGAAGGAGACGGGCTGGCGCACAAGACCATCGCCGAAGCCGACTATGTGATCCGTATACCCATGTCGCACGATGTCGATTCGCTCAATGTGGCTGCCGCCGCTGCCGTGGCATTCTGGCAACTCCGCGCAAAAGATGCCGGAAACAGGGAGTCCTCTTTTTATTCACCACATAGCCCGCTATGCTCCTCATAAAAATAGAAAAACATCCTCGAAAAGAAGGCTCAAAGAGGGTGTGTCAAGCTAAAATGTCTCCTCCGAAAAGTTATAGATTGTAACCATGACATTTAAAAAGAGTCGTATCAAACTCTGTATTGAGTAATGATACGACCCTTTTTAGTATTTTGAGGGTACTCAAATTTTAAATTATAAGTTCATATCTTCAAAAATTAAGTTTTGAACACACCCTCTTTTATACTAAAAAGGGCACCCTGAAGTGCCCTTTTCCGACATTTTATGGTATTACTACAGCATCGGCTGTTTTCTTTTAGAATGTGTAGCCTACACTGATAGCAAAGTTTCTGTTTCTGATTTTCTGGCCCTTGTCATTTTCACCGGTCCATGCTTTCTTATCCGCGATATTGGCAAGACCTAAATCGTACTTGATACCGAAGTAAATCTTGTTATAGGTGATACCTGTTCCGAAGCTCAGACCGGCATCGAATCTTTTGAGACCGCCTTTTTCCTCATCGCTATCTTCGTCTGCCACGCCGAAAGCGTCATACTTATATTCAATTCCGTCAAAGTCAGTTCCTTTTACTTTGCCGCCTACTCCTACTGCAAAGTACGGACCGGCATTGATTTGCCACTGCACATTGTCGCTGAGGTTGAAACGGTAAGATGCCAGGATAGGCAGTTCAAGATAGTTCAGGTTGTATTTTTCTTCGTAACCCATTCCTTCTTTATCTTCGGATTTCAATCCTTTTGTAGTGAAATAAAGTCCGGGTTGCAGGTAGAACTTCTCGCTGAGTTCCACATCGGCAATGACTCCGACATGGAAACCGACTCTGCTTTTGAAGTCAACGTCTTTCATCTCGTCCTTGAAGTCGCCGCCTGCATTGGCAACATTCATTCCGGCACGTACACCAAAATTCACACCCTGTGCGTTCACACCATTTACCGCAGCCAGTACGCATGCGATAACAATCAATAATTTTTTCATACTGTAATAAAATTAACTGTTCTTGCCTGCCCATTCCCCGAAGCAGGCTTTCTTATTCAAAAAAAGGAAGACACGGGGAATTGCTTTAAGCGACATGCCTTAAAGGTGTCCTCCGATTGTTTACAATTTTCTTGGAATAGATGTACAGACAAGGCACGTCCGGTTATTTGCCAAACGTAAAGCTTGTTTTAAATCCATTCGAGTAAAAGGCGTTTTCTTCCCAGCGATATTCATCCATACGAGTCCCGCTCTCATAGTCGTATGATGCAGAGGGCAACTCTTTGGAAGGCATGCCAAGCATACCCGTCCAATAAAGAAACTCCAGTTCTCTAAAGTGAAGGGCACGATAAGTCCATTCAAAGAACATGATATTATTGGTGTTAGGGATTTCTGAATATTCGAACCTATAATCACTTGGCGCGTATCCATCATCAGTGCTTACACGGACAAGATTTCCGTTCTCCCACACCAAAGCGGTTTTAGAACTCTGCTCCTCCCACGTATAAGCAATGTAGTTGCAATGTCTCTCCGCATCGTATTGGAAAGCATAATGCATAGGTTGTTCGCCTCCAAGCCAGAATGTGCAGTTTGTAATCAAACCTTTCTCTCCATCCCAGTTAGATAATTTGGCTTCCATTCTCATGCCCTCAGCTACAATCTCCACATCCGATTGTGTGTAAGTGAAAGTGATCACATTACCTCTATCTACTATCTTGGTGAGGTATCCGTCGGTATAGGTATAGACAGCCCCGTTTATCTCCTTCGGAAAGTTTCCTTTGAACACCCGGTTTGCCGGTGTGTCCGGCAGCGGTTGCTCCTCTGTTGCATCATCCTTGTCTTCCTCGCCCGATGCCGGGGAGTTCTTGTCTTCAAAGACAGAATAGACTTCGATACGTATTCCATTATCAATGCCAGTTTCATAAACAGTCATCGTATTTCCGGAGAATGACACTTTAATGATACCACTCTCATAGTCATAACCTGTCAGGTATGAGCAGCGGATGGTACCGTTCGCCTGGTTTTCCCATCTCCAAACCCCTGCCTCCAGGTCACCGTATCCAAAAAACTGCAAGTAAGTTCCTGATTTCGAAAACATCACCTCCAAATATTCAGATTCACTTTCGGGCCAGTCAGCAGACGGATACTCATCATAGGATATGGTATCTTTCGTCGCTATCTCAATCTCCATGTCAATACATTTCTTCAAAACCCACGTGCGGCACAACGCATTGGTCATTTCGTCGTCGTCCACAGTCGGGGCTTTCTTTGCGGTAAACACCATTTCGGGTGCTCCGGTTGGGGTAATCTTAAGTTCGGTGATTTGCCCGTTCTTACCGTCGGACACCAGTTCCAACACGCCAAATCCCTCCAAATCGAACTTACCATCGGGTGTAACGGTATATGTTCCGTATATCACCCCATTGTTCTCGCTTGCCCTGCTTTGAACGGCATCCATTGCACGACGCGTCATTATAAAAGGACTTGCAGCTACTGCACGGGAGCGGTAATCGCTGCGCGTCACAATGTAGTTTCCACTCGCTCCAAGTTCCACACTGCTGTAGGGCGATGCATCGTCCGTAATCTCATACTTTCCGCTATTCTTCTCGAATTCAGGCGGAACAAGCGTAGAGTCTGTCAGCGGGGGCACCCCGTCTTCGGAATCGCATGACACAAAAACCTGAACTGTCAGTATCAATACAAATACAGACAAAATCATTCTAATAACGGTTCAGTTTGAAAACTTGGGGGAATTAGTTAAAACCCCTATCTTTGGTGTATG
>NZ_CAJTSC010000021.1 GCF_910578895.1 uncultured Bacteroides sp. | reverse complement strand
TGAATGGAATTTAAAGATTGTATCAAATATTATCAAAAATATCTCAACGGGGAAACAGATGCTGTAAATCAACTATTTACAGCATCTGCAAAACACCTATTTTAATAAGATACGCAGATCCATATTTTTATGACGCGCCATTAACTGGGCTATATACAACGAACGGGGGAATACATTCAACTCATTATGACCTTCCCATATACCATCCTGCCGATCGGTGAAATGCCCGGGATATTTTTCTCCCTTCATACCGATATTATAATTATTACCGGAAGTCCACGGATTTTGTACCGCAGCACGTTTCACCCGGCAATTCCACAATACCTGAGTAACACCTGCCCAGCCATGACCGCTGCCCATTTTTCCACGGTCCTGTACATTTATCTCGCCGTCCGTCACAATATTATCATACAAAGTCCCCACTGCCCAACGGTGGTGAGGTCCTATATCCGCATAAGTTTGAGAAGCCGTACAATTATAAAAGACATTCGGTCCGCACACGCGGGCACCTGTCACGTAATCATGACGCCCTTCCGTACTTTGGCAATTCATGAAAAGATTCTGTTGTCCCCAATTATTAAACGAATAGCGCAAGCCGCCCGTTATGACCGACTTTGTTTCGAGACAGCGGCAATTCGCTACCGTCACATTTTTGGCAAAACGTTCGCAACTTACCGCAGAGTATCCGAAATAACGGCAGGTAAGATTGCGCGCCCAGCAGTTTTCCACCTTATCGAACTGAACGCCTATCCATCCGTGGCGGTTGTCCTCGTAGTGTTCGAACTCCGATTCCAGGCACATGTTGCTTACCCCTACCTCACTGATGCGATCGGCAAAGGTGTACTTGAATATCTCACCGCCGCCATACTTCTCTTCCATCTGCATGACAATCGGATTGTCTATATGGATGCAGTCGCCCTCTATCTTCACGATTTCCCGCTCAAAAGAGAGGTTGTACTCCTGAGGTGTCCACTGACGGGTTCCTTTGCGCTCTACGATTTGGTCCATCTTTATATCATGTATCCAGTTCTGCGTTCCCGGACGATACACGATAATACGGTCGCCGACTTTATAACCGGCAGCCGAAGAGACATGGAAAGAGTGAGTGCCGACAGGAACAAAAGCGTCCGTAATCTTAGTACGGGTGCCGGGCACTTCTTCCATTCTACCCTTACCGCTTACTTGAATCAAAGAAAAACGTTCTTTGCCCTTCGCCAGCAACCGGGTTTCATGCACATTCTCTCCCTCTCCCATCAGAACAACGCCGCCCACCGTTATCCGAATGCTTCCATGCACATGATAGACACCGCGTTTTAACAATACCGTTCCGCGATGCCCGTCCTTATCGGGAGCCATACGTGAAACTTCATCGATGGCATTTTGGATATTCTGACGGTTATCCACATTCTCAATCGGAGACACAACTTTTGTTACCGGATAATGGGGAATCGATTTATCGCCATGATGATACCCCACCCTGCTAAAGTCGGGAATTGTATTCCCCTGTTTGTCCGGATAATAGGTCAGTATTCCTTCCGGGGTTATTTTCACAAGAGACGACTGCCACCCCGGTGGTAATTTGGTTTGCGCAGAAAGCCCCATACAAAAAACAGCAACTGTGATACCGCTGATTAATTTACTCAAGTATTCCATACATGTTTTATTATTGATTGATATAAAATTTCGATTTCATTTTCCTACAATTGCCCGCATCCATCGGATAATAATCTGCCTACATGGCTCACGGCTCTTGCCGCAGTGCCATCCCGTCTCGTATTTACAGGCATCCTATTTCACCGCATCGCGGATATTCTTAACCGTTATCTTTTCTCCCGCAACGGTTGAGAACTGCAACCGTCTGCCGTATAAGATTTCCGAAGGTTTTCCATTTCTAATAATCCGTACAGAGTGGTCTCTCCACGGATTTTCCATTTCGCACACCCTTCCTTGTTCGCTTACAATATCCACGTCTTGTATAATTCCATCCTTAAGAGAGGCGGTAATCAGAAATGCCCCATACGCCCTCAGGCATGTAAAAGAGGCGTCTTTCCGGCGATTCCAATTCGGAAAAATCCGAACGACCCCTTCATAGCTTTGAAGCAACATTTCATTAATGGTCAAAGGCACTGCCGCAAGGGTTTCAATACCTCCCCCGCCTTGCACAATCCAGCCATTGGGGTGTACATCCATTTCTATCCGCTGTTTCATACGGGCAAGTACTTCATCGGCAGGATACCCTACGCGTACGGCACCCGGATAGCAAGTTTCGATTCCGTTATTCAACGTATTCCCCCAGTCACCTTCAATGCGTTGCTTTTGCGTCCAACGTTCCACATCTCCCAACAACATGGCATTGAAGACAGAGTCCGTAACCGGTCCCATGACCCCTCCCGGCAAAATCAGCCCATGAATAGAGACACGGTTCAATCCGTATGGCACAACTTCCCTGTTTTGAGGTCCGCGTTCCATATTCTTCAAACTCAAACGCCCGTCCGACATACCTACAGGATAATCGCTCAGTTTCTTCAAAATGTCTGCCCAGCGGGCATGCCGCGCCTCATCCACTGCCAAAAAAGCGCTCATATCCAGCATACCTTTGAAAAGCATCCGTACAAGCCCGAGGGAAAGCGTGGAGTTAAAGTCTCCGAGTTTATCGCGCCAGATACCACCGTTGCGTTTGTTCGGCATTACTTCATTAAAATGATCCATACGGATGACATAGCGCCCGTCTTCCAATGAGAGATAGTCCTCCCAAAAATCAGCACAAGCCAGCAGATAAGGATATACCTTCTGCGCATACTCCTTATCATAAGTACTATAATGACGCATCAACATATTGCCGACACTGAAGACCGCATTTATCTTCTGACCTAAAAACTTATACCCGTCGTCTATGGTGTTCTCGCGGGTCGCATACTTCTCCTGCATCTCTTCCGGAGTCAAGGGCCACATGGATGTGCACAACCCTTTAGGACCTATGCCGACAGGATAATAAATGCCGTTGCAATCCAATAATTTCCGTGCATGCTTCCGGCCTGCTTCCGTATAATCCAGCACAGGTTGGTCAAAGTTTTCCGTTAGGCAAATGTGATTGGACGAATAAGAAGCCCAATAAGGTGCCTGATAGTTATAGTTCAAATGATAATCGCCACCCCACGCAGCCTCGTCGCGCGTGATAAACGGTCCCCAGATGCCGGGCGCGAATTTCCCCTTGCGGGAAGAGCAGGCAAAAAGATATTGTGATTGATAATAGTATTTCTCAAAATAACCGTCACCGATTTCAACATGCGATAACTTCCAGAAATCCGCCCACCATGCCTGATGTTCCCGTTTCAGCCGTTCGATTGCGACATCCGTTATCTCTGCGGCTTCGGATATCGCTTTATTTTTCCAATCTTCGGTATCATGATTGGTATATGCGGTTATCACCAACCTTACCGTTTCATCCGGATTTAAAACCAACTCGTCTTTATCCGTGTTCATAGCCAATGCCACATGAGTGGACCAGCTCAATAGTCTTGCATTTTCAAACGAGCGGCTCACCCATACGACAGGGTTCTTCCCCCGGGCGGTTGCCGATGTATTTCCCTCCGCCGCCCAAAGACGTATACGGGCTGTCTGCCTTTTATCGGATTTCAGTTCGATAACAATCTTATTGGCTGTAGCCGCCACCCATGCAGACAGGTGTACACGGCAATCTTCGGTAGCGAAAGCCGCCGTTATTTCGGCACTTCCCGGCAACTGTTCCGCATAATAAGAGGCGCCTTTCAAATCTTTCAGTGAAATATCCAGCCCTCCAGGGAGCGCGATGCCGCCGGGATAGACAGGATATGCCCTCCAAAAATCATTCTTCCCTATATAAAAGCGCAAGCTATCGGGCGTTCCGCCCATCGTTATACCGATATCCCCGTTGCCTGCCAAAGGAGCGTCGGGGGTTTTGACAGTAGGCACATGCTGCGGCGGATTGGTGAATATGACCTTGTAACGGTCCATAGGTTGCTGAGCTTGAACTCCGGCAATGCCAAATGCAAACAGCAGCACAAAAAGAAAAGCCTTATTGATATTCATATGTAACTTATTTATTGTTTTGTAAACAAAAATAAGGGGTTCATATCAATAAGGCTTGCACTATTATTTCAATCGTTTGAAATAATGCCTCAACTACAAAATAATATTATAACTTACTGATTGTCCTTTCCTTCCGGACATAGGAACGGTCAGCTCTTTGCTGTCAAGTTTCAGCCTGACGGCATCACTGCCCTGAGTAGGTTCGGCACACCACATATTATAGCCACCGCCCTCTTCACGAAGCATGTATATACCCGGCGTATAAATATCCAGGGAATGACCGGAACTTAAAACCAAAGAAACGGGCTGGTATGCCGTAATACAATAAGTCTTTTTCTCCTTGAGGTAAACAGCTTGAACAACCTCGTCGTTGCGAAGAATCCGGATAGAAGACAAATCAAAATGTGCGGTCGCAGCCCGGCTTACGGCAGGCAACACAAGATATTGGTATGTTTTCTTCTTCGGAGAAACCCCATGTTCCACATAGATTGAGGCGACTTCTCCGGTCACCGTTTTGGGACGATACATCTGCATTACATCATGCCAGCGTCCCGAACGTTGCGCTACCTCAGCCACACAAGGAGAGGAACCGTCACTCCACACGATATAACCCGTATTGTTATGGAAAAAACGTTGTTCGGCATTTGCCGACTGCCATTTATCGGATACTTCATGCCAAGTTCCATCCTGCAATACGCTTAAATCTCCCTTTCTATGACACTGCTCTATGGCGGTAGTAACTACCAAATTGCTGTCGGCGTGTATGCCGGCTCCCAGGCAAAGCATATAATCATCCATAAATATCCAGGACTTACGTGCCTTTATGCCTGCACGGTCAATCTCCATAGCCGATACTCCCTGCGTGCCGTCAGACACCCCACCCACAAAAGCCGCAGCATTGCGCGGACGGTATTTCTGAATTACAGGCATGGGAGCATCCGATTGAAAGGTTGTCACACCGGGTATTTTCCGCCAATCCCAAAGAGGAAATATATCCAGGTACTCATCCCCGTCCCGATAGACGTAAGTGGCGCCATCCGCCATATAAAAACCTTTCATATTATCCCCATTCATCATTTCCACCCCAACCACACGGTCGGAAGCCATCTTTACGGAAGCCATCCACTGAGGCGTGCGATGGATGGTATAGTCCGATTGCCAGAAATGTTTATGTCCGGTCAACGGGTTTTGCTCCATCATCCCATAATTTTCCTGCAACAGATTACGTGCAACCGAAATACATTGTCCGGACTCTCCGCCACCTAATTCTGATGCGGAAAAAGCAAGGCTCAACGCTTTATGGACCTGGGCATGATGGAACAACTGACGGCCCAATGAGCTCACATCCATCTTCCCTTTCCACACGGTCCAACGATAACCTTTATCTATTAAAGTACTGATGATTGCCAACTGCCGTTCGTCGAAAGCCAATGAAGTACCGGCAAAAACTCCCGAGAAGAAACTCATACCGGATACAAAAGAGAGACCGTAATTGCCGAATTGCTGCTGGGCGCCATGCTGGTGGAAAGACCAATCGTCTTTAATACCTTCAGTCCTTCCCGTCACAATCTCCGAAGCAATTGTATCCCGTGCCATCTTCACCAGCCCGGCATCGTTTTGAAGCAATGCACGCATCATCACATTACCGGCAAGCCACACCTTGTTCTGTCCGGTCATGCCGAACTTCGCATTCTCCATTACAGTCATGGCAGCCTCTTTTTCCTCGGCAGTCAGCTTTTGTTCAAACAAGATAAACGCGGTGCCCAATGTTTTCGGAATGCCAATCTGGTTATACCACCAATTCAGGCATACGGGCTTTGAGGAGAACCAATAGCCCAAAGCCCTGTGGATGGCTTCCTCCACTTTTGCAGACTGATAGTAGGACGTCTGTTTGGAGCGGTACACTTTCACCAATTCCAGAATGCGCTCGGCATGCATCTTGGGTTCCCAACCGGAACGCTTTTTATCTTCATAATTGATATCCGGCCATGCCCCGTTGTCTGACAACGAAGCGATATAGAGTGCCATTTTTTCCTCATTAAGAGGGTAACGTTGATGCAACTCCACCACTACCTGGTCGGAGACTTCGTCTTCCGGCTCTATGGATGAAAGAACCGATTTCAGATGAAAGGGATCCGCATCCGAAGGTATCAACAACGTGGCGAAGTTCTGCTTGATTCTTGATAACTCCTTATGGGAAACCGCTCCCACCGACCACGGCAGGCAGAGCAGGAATATACTTGCAATTATTTTACGGGCAAACATAATCAATCAACTTTCAATTGTTCAGCCTCCATGATGACCGCAGCCCATAATATGCCTGCCACAGCCTCTTTGGCGTTTAATATCTTAGGGACAGTCACGTACTCCGTAAAGTCACGTTTAATCGTTACCCCGTCGCAAGCTCCTATCACATCGAGCAACCCTTTGTTGTTCACTTGTACAAAAGGGAACAGGCTCTGATAGCCTTTTTGAGCCACAGAAGCATATTCTTTCGCTTTCAGCAAGCCCAATTGTATGCCCCGTTGAATGGAGTAAGTAAACATTGCAGTACCGGACGGGTCTATAAAGTTCAACGGGTTCTCCCCCTTGTCCACCACCATATACCATCCGCCGGTCTTTACATCCTGCGCGTTCTTCAAGCCTTTGCACATTTTCAGGTAAATATCCAATACCCGGTTATAATCGGGATGCGTCTTGGGCAACAAAGCGAGCAACTCAGGAACAACCAATGTGTACCACCCCATACCTTCGCTCCAAACTTCCGGAGAGAGTCCGGTTTCCTTATCAGCCCATACGGCTTTCTCGGGTTCGGTAGTCCACGCATGGAGCACCAATCCGTCCGGACGCTGCAAATGGCGGGCTGCCGCAAGGATGTTACGGCAGGCGACATCATAGCAATAATCCGCCTCCCCTACATATTGGGCACAACGTATCAAGAACATCTGCATCATAAACACACCGTCAATCCACATATTCGGGCTGCGGTTGCCGTGCCAGAACTGGCCATCGGAGCTCGGGTACGTTCCCACAGCTTTCAGTATCTGCAATGCCGCCTTTTTATATTTTTCCTCTCCGGTACGCCCGTACAAAGTACAAAAAGCAGACCCTGTCATGAAATTGTCCAGATTGGTCAATTTATCTCCTTGATAATTTCCGTCCTTATCCAGAAAATGGTCTATGTACTTGCGCATGTAATCAAGATACTTGACATCGCCCGTCAACTGTCCCAAACGGTCCATGGCTTCAAACATGTATCCTTGCACATACGTATAATTTTTCCAATAAGCCATGCGGTAGTCCGGATAGCGCGCCATCACACTTTCCGACAGGGGAATTGCCAATTGCTTCAACTCCATCCCGGGAGAATAGTCCAATTTGGCATTTTCCACCCCTTGAGAGGTAGTACGCCGATAACGTGTGGTAATCTCCTGAGTCACCCGCATCGTAACCTCGCCTTCAACAACCGTTCCTACGGTATGCTGAGTTACCACTCTGTTTTGAGCTGCTACAGGAAAGGCGATACACCACGAACAGATAACAACTCCTATACCCTTTATCAATTTCATAATATTAAATAGATAAGTAAAAATTAAAATACTTCATTAACCATCAATACTTATTTACAATTGGTTCATACCATAAGTATTGTCAAATCCAAAGCAAAGGATTTCTTACAGGCAGATTACGGACCACTTCACCCGTACTCGGGAAATGCTCCAATCCGGCCCAAGTAGCAAGCCACTCTTTATTATCCGTTTGCAAAGCACCGAAAATAAGGAAAGGGTGCGCCACCGGCCATTCGTCCCAATACATCACATCGTGCGCAAAGGGCCAACTGCCTTTATCTTGGACATAGGGATAAATAAAATCTATTCCCTGTTTCATATTCTTAGTACCGTCAGCCGTATAGTTCCAAAGATTATCCGACTCATTGGAAAGCGTCTGGCAAATGGTCGCCATTGCATCCAGATTAAATAAAGAATATCCATAAGGCTTCGTGCGGGCAAGTTCGAGCGGGAAACCTCCTTCTTCGTTCATCTGGCTGGGCAAAAGAACCTGTTTATAACGGTCTCTGCAGAAATCCATCATGGCATCGTCTCCGACATAACGTGCAAAAACCGCAGCCTGCATCACCCAGCAGGTTCCATGATTATTCTTCGCCTTCATTTCATCTTTCCCGTACGGATGTCCGGACATCCATTTCAGGTATTCGGAGAACCATTTTTTCGTACCTCTGATATCCTGTTCCGAAAGCACACCCGCCATTTCCAACCGATATAAAGCCTGTGCCACCTCCATAAGATGTACCGTATCTATAATACCGATGCCGCGTCCGGTCGCGATGCCTTTGATGGCTTGGGCATATTGCAGGTTAGGCCTCATAAAAGTCTGTTCGTCTACAAACCATGCACGGACATGTTCCAGCACGGTCGCCACATATTTTTCATCCTTAGTCAGCAAATAAGCGGAAGTAAGATTTCCGACAATGGAACTGAAGCGTATCATAGCCTGACGATGGGCAACGAAATTATCCGGATTGGTCTGCCCGTCACGCCGCACATAAGGACCGTCGGGGTTCAGGGAATCGGGCCACCAATAATCGCCTTCCGAATAAAAGTCGTGGCAATCGCCCGCACTACGTTCGGCAATGAAAGAAGTAATGGTAACCGGATTTTCCCGAAGATTCGTAGCTGCCTGCTCCAATATGCCTTTCTTCAACGTCTCCTCCACATAATCTTTGTTAGAATGGGACATGCAAGATGAAAAAGAATAGAGGATAACCGCGAATATTAGTATAGTTGTCTGTCTCATAGTCATTTCACCGTAATAAAAGAAGTTTGAACATTATCCGCTTTTACAGCCACACACGAAGTTCCCCGATTTGTCCGCACTAAAATCCGGGCACGGCCGTTTCCGGCTTGTACTTTACGCGAACCTGTAACAGTGCCCTGATTTTGAATCAATTCACCATCGCCCGCAACATCAAAGTAAACAAATTCTCTGGAGTCCAAGCATTTTACGCCCTTGTCATCTACCAATTGCGCCTCGACCATTACAATATCATCTTTCACCGGAGTGATCTTCACTTGGAAAGCAACCGCTTTTCCCCATTTCGCCGTCTGATATTCAAAAGCCAATTCGTCCGCCAACGGCTCTTTTGCACCGACCGCAACCGCGCGAAGTGTATTCATTCCGTTTTTGAACTTTACATTCCAGCGCAGCCCTGCGGCAGGAAAATCCTGGCTATTACGTTGGCGGATGCCTTGACTCTCTCCATTTACAAACAATTCTACTTTCGGGCAGTTCGAATATACCAATACCTCTTTTTCTTCTCCCTCATCTCCCCATCTTACGGGCCAACCATGTCCGTAAATATGCAGCATCGGCTTTTGAGTCCAATAAGATTGGAAAACATAATAACTTTCCTTAGGAGTAAAGTCACGCTCTATCACCCCTTTCTGATTCATGTAAGGAATGGGGTTTTCAGGACGTACCGGCGTGGAGAAATCTTTAAAAGGCCAGTAAGCGGCACCGGTAAGCCACGGCATATTTTCCTGCTCCTTCAAATGCCAATCAATCAATTTCACGATATAAGTCTCCGACCAATCGCCTTTTTTCAGCACCAAAGCCGAACCGTTCAAGGCAGCATCGCCTTCCGCCTCTCCTTCTTTGCGTAAAGGCGCAACCGCCTCCGCATGCCGTCCGGCATGACTGTCTCCTCCCCACTCTACATGCAGGAAGTGTCTTACCTTCTCCATTTCCTCTTTGGACATTTTCTGATAGTCCGTATAGTTGCCACGATACCAACCTGCCCATATAGAGGGAGAATACACATCCACAATGTCGCTGCAGAAGCTACAACGGCGGATGGCGGTTTTGCGGCTCTTATCCAATTGGTGTGCAAGGGTGTTCAACTCACTCATCAACTTACGTATTTCCCCCTGCTTGAACTCAGGGAAATCATTGGGCCAATCGTTTTCGTTGCCCAATCCCCAGATTATAACGGAAGGATGATTGTAATGCTGGGCAATCATATTGTTCAGCATGCGCTTCGCCTGATTGCGGTATGTTTCATTACCGACTCCGCCACGGCACCAGGGTATCTCTTCCCATACCAGAATACCCAGTTCGTCACACAGGTTGAGGATTATTTCCGACTGCTGATAATGTCCAAGACGGATAAAGTTGACTCCCATCTCCTTCATCATCTTCATTTCCCGCACCATCTGATCCTCGGTCATGGCTGCTCCCACTCCGGCGTGGTCTTCATGACGATGCGTACCTCTCAGCAGAAGCCGTCTGCCATTCAGCATGAAAGGGCCTTTCTCTATGAACTCGAACGAACGGAAACCGAACCTCTCCACGGCTGTCATCTTTTGTCCGTTCGCAGCAAGCGTCACTTCGCAAGTATATAACTGCGGAGACGTTACATCCCAAAGAGCGGGTTTGTCCAAATGAATATCCTGTACGGAGAATTCGCCCAACGGAGTGATGCCATCAAGGTTCCGGGTATAGACGATTTTCCCTTGAGGGTCCTTTACAAGAACCTCGACAGACGCTTGGCGCACATCTGCCGGATTATAAAACAATCCGGATATGTCCAAGCCGGCTTTCTTCATTTTGGCATCCAGCGCAGGCACTACCTTTAAGGAAGCCACCGACACCTCGGGCAGATACACCAAATTCAAATAGCGGTAAATGCCGCCATATACATTAAAATCCGATAAATCGGAAGGAATCATTTCGGCATCCCGCGTATTGTCGCAACGAATGCTCAAAGGGACTTTTCCACCAAACCGTTCCGCATCCTTGCTCGACAAGAATGCCTGCACGGCATCCGTTATATCTACATTCCAACTATCGTAGCCGCCCACGTGGCTACCTACCTTCGTCATGTAAATATAGACATCCGTTTTTTGCCCGGCACCTTCAAACTCCAATAGGATACGCCCGTTTTGATAAGGATTATCCAACTTCAAACAGGTCTTGTACCAACCGGGACCCTGATAATAGTTCACATCGGGATCAACGGCATCTTCCGCATTAAAGCAATGCGGAAGAGTTACTTTGGTCCAAATGGGTTGTTCTTCCGGCTGTCCTTTTTTTACCGGCCTTACCAATTCCCATATATTACCTACATCTTGTCGAAGAAATTCCCAATTATCCGTCAAACGAATTTTGTTGTTTGCCGTGGGGACTTTGGCATACAAGCCCCCCACAACAAAACAACCTATCATTAACAATAATACCAAACGTTTCATACCCTATTGACTGCCCTGTTTATAAGATTGCGGTACCCTCTTTTTCTAACTTCTCCTTCTTCAACAATGCTTCGAGGAAGTAATAATCCGCGTATACCAAAGGAACATCACGCTCGAAGTTACGCGCACCGGTGCTGTGAAGCAAAACAAATCCGTAATCACCTTCCGAAGAAGCACGGTAGTTCTTGCTTAAGCTCTCCACGATAGTATCCGCCCACTTCTTGTATTGAGCCGCCTTTTCCGCATTATACATAGACAATTCATACATCGCACACGCCATTACAGCAGCAGCAGAAGCATCGCGCGGTTCGTTCGGAATGCCGGGGGCGTTGAAGTCCCAATAAGCCACCATATCTTCCGGCATCGTCGGGTTGGTGAAAATATAATTTGCTATATTCTCAGCCTGAGCCAGGAATTCCGGCAATTTCGTTTCACGGTAGCACATTGTATAGCCATACAATCCCCAAGCCTGTCCTCTGGACCAAGCCGATTCATGGTTATATCCCTGATGTGTATGTTTATGGAGGACATTACCATTGATTGTATCATAATCAATCACGTGATATGAGCTGTAATCATCGCGGAAGTGATTTTTGATTGTGGTACGTGCGTGGTTTGTGGCAACATCGTAATAAACGGAATCGCCTGTTTCCTTAAACGCCCAGTACAACAGTTCCAGATTCATCATATTATCAATGATAACCGGACACAACCACTTATCACGGCTGTGGTCCCAAGAACGGATACAGCCGATTGCCGGTTTATAACGGGTAATCAAAGTAGCCGCCGATTCCAGCAATATATCCTTATAAGCGGCATCCTGTGTCAAACGATAACCGTTTCCGAAGCTGCAATACATCTTAAAGCCCATATCGTGCGTACCGCCATTTGTTTTCTGGTCTTCTATGTCGGCAGTAAACTCCTGCGCCTTGGTTTTCCAATAATCATCTTTGGTATACTCATACATATACCACAGTTCACCGGGGAAAAATCCGCTTGTCCAGTCTCTGGAGGCTACCATCTTAAAAGAGCCGTCATCTTCAATCGTGCGAGGAGAAACCAGTTTCTTCTTGGAGTCCGCTGCTGCCAGCGCCGCTTTTACCGAATCGACCTGTGTAAACGCAAACTTCAATTGCTGTCCTGCAAAATCAAAACTGTCCTTTACGAGGTCTTCTTGTTGAGACACCTGGCCACAAGCCCCGCAAACCACCAATAAGGATAATAATCCTGTCTTAAAATTCATCATACTTTATTTATATATTTATATTAATGATATATGTTTTCATTCTTCAAAGGAATAACTATCGACGAGACAGACTCGAATCCGTCGCACGGGCCAAAGGAATTTATTACATTCTTATTCCAATCCACCCAATAGATGTAGGGCACTTTCTCCTTTACATGCCCTGTCCAGTTGGTAAAAGCAATGCCCATGCCGGGAATATATTGCATTCCCGACAGGAACTTCAAAGGCGCCCCCTCCATATCTTTATTGGAGAACTCCCAAACAATCTCTTTGCCGGCATTAAATTCCACTATGCGGGGGTTCTTATCCATGTCCGTAACCGCAACCAGCGTATTTCCGTTGGGCAGGCGAATCACCGAATGAGCACCGCCCGATACGGGAACCTCCCAATACACATTACCGTTTTCATCGTATTCCACCACCTTCTTCCCGCCATAGTGTGCCACCAGATAATGACCGTTCTCCAACCTGCGGGCATTCCGTATGAAAGACTTCCTGCCGTTCGTCATCCCTGCCGGAAGAATGGACAGTTCCTTTACTATCTTCCCGTCGGGAGCTATTTCCAACATACGCCCGGACTCGCACTCGCCCACAAATGTATTGCCATCGGCAAGCCGCTGGCAGGCAAACACATGATGCCTGGATGTATATTGAAAGATTGTATCATTGTCGCGCGTCACTTCCAGCACCCCATTGCCTGTAGTAAACAGCAAATTCCCATTGTCCAACACCCATACATCATTGGACAAAGGCGCATCGTGCTCCCACATTTTTTTGCCTTGCTCGAAAACAAATACTTTGCCCTGCGAATAATCGGTACATACGAAATTCTCGCAAAGAGCAGGCTTCACATAAACCGCTCCGCCTTTCCTGTTTTCAACAATGGTCGTTGCCCATAAAAAAGAAGAGATTACTTCCTGCCCATTCCGTTTTCGCGGACGTGTAACATAGGTCTTATAATCTTTCTGAATGCCCAATCCGTTATTTGCATCATACAGGTCTATCAATCCGTCATCTTTATTGATCCGGGCTTTGGACAGCAACCCCACGTATCCCCTTTGCACACATCCGGCATACTCTTTCTCCGGGATAATGCCCAACTCAATGGCACGTTGCATGGCATATACGAACATTCCGCTGCCGGAAGTCTCCAGCCAATTGCCCGGTTGCCTTCCTTTATCAACCACCTGATACCACAAACCGCTGTGTACATCCTGGTTCTCTTTCAGCCCTTTCATCAAGCTGCGGGTTATGTCCGCCAATTCGCGATATCGCGGATGCTTTTCCGGAAGGACATCCAGTGTCTCCGCCAATATCAAGGCATACCAGCCCAAGCCCTCGCTCCACACTTCCGGAGCCATGCCCGTTTCCGGATTTGCCCAGCGCGCGTCCTTGTTCTCATCCCAGCCATGATAAAGCAAACCGGAATTTCCTTTAAGAAGATGGCGGTACATGCCCGTCAGTTGTTTGGCAGCCTCATCATAACAATATTCGGCATCGCCGATATAACGTCCATATTTGGTCAGGAACATTTGTCCCATAAACACACCGTCCACCCAGATTTGACCGACGGTTCCCCTGCCGTGCCAAAACACTCCGTCGGAC
Organism: uncultured Bacteroides sp.; assembly: GCF_910578895.1. Classification (GTDB taxonomy): domain Bacteria; phylum Bacteroidota; class Bacteroidia; order Bacteroidales; family Bacteroidaceae; genus Bacteroides. Next base: position 40,975 of record NZ_CAJTSC010000021.1, on the reverse strand, counting down.
GTACGCGGATAGTCATCATAGCTTTTCCGTATGAAGTCGGCGGCTTTCCTGAACTTCTCCTCACCCGTGTGGCGATATGCCCACACCATGACAGCGCCCGCCATCATGTCATCCATGCTGCGTCCTTTGAAATAAACCAACGTCCCGTCCGGACGCACCACTTCATTAGCCCAGTCCAATATATAATGATAATATCTGGCATCGCCGGTGGCTTGCCATAACTTGTCCATTCCCATCAGGAAATATCCCTGCGGATAGCACCACGGTTTGAAGGGGATGGTAACAGCAGAAGGATAACGTGTCATCACGGTTTGCGCGATGCCCTCCGACCACGACTCCGGATTGCGTCCCGGCAGTTGTGCCGATAGCCATGACGGCAGAAGCAAGCAGACAACGAGTAAAATGTTTTTCATGTGAATCACCTATTATAAAAAAGTTTGCGCTAAGATAGGCGATTTATCTTAGCGCAATTTTAAATATTGTCTTATTCATTTGAGATTCTATTCCAAAGACAGGCAAATCATACGAGATTACTGCCCGTCTCCTTGCTCATTGTGCCTTTGCACCCACTCAGAGGGAGAATAACCGTAAAATGACTTAAAGCAATTGGTGAAATAGGCATGACTGTTGAAGCCTGTATAAACCGCAACCTCCGATACCGTATATCCCGTTTCCAACAACAATTTAGCCGCAACTTCCAAGCGTTTGTTGCGGATAAGCTCGGTGGGGGAAAGTTCGGTCACCGCCTTCAACTTCCGGTAAAGATTGGCGCGGCTTAGTCCCAGTTCCTGGCTCAGCAACTCAATGCCCAAATCCGGATTGGAGATATTCTTCTCGATAAGTTCAAAGAAGTTTTGGGTAAAGCGGTCGTCGCCGGAAACGATTTCAATTCCCAAGGCATCGGGCGAGAACTTCTTACCATACAGTTTTTTGAGTTTGTCACGGGATTCCAATATATTATTGATACGACAGATAAGCACATCCATGCTGAACGGCTTCACGATATAATCATCCGCCCCTACGGAGAAGCCCTCCTTTATATGTACCACCATTGATTTGGCCGTCATCAGGATAACCGGGATATGTCCCAACTGCAAATCCTGTTTCACACGGGAACACAACTCCAGACCATCCATCCGGGGCATCATGATGTCACTGAGTATTAAATCCGGATATTTCTCAAGGCTTAACTCCAGCGCATCTTTCCCGTTATCTACATCCAATACGTAGAAATAGGGTTCCAGGCTCTCCTTCACATATTTCCTAACCTCGTCATTGTCTTCTGCCAGCAACAAGGTCCATTTCTTCTTAATATCGAAATGCGTGCTTTTATCCACAGGAATCACGTCCTCTATCACTTCTTCCTTCGCCAGTTCATCCTTATCGTAGACAGAACTGCTGATAGGGATGTAAACGCTGAAAACAGTACCTGTCGGCTGATTGCCCGAAACCGTAATGGCTCCGTGATGCAAATGTACGATGGAGCGTGTCAGGCTCAGACCGATGCCTGTACCTACATTCTCCTTGTTCTCATCCTCTCCCTGATAGAAAGGGGCAAAGACATTTTTTATCTCCTCTTCCGAAATTCCCTTTCCCGAATCGGCAACCGACAGGCATACGAACTCCGCCTTGGCAGACGCCGCCGAATCAGCCTGCGCATCGGCAGGCAAAGCGGAGAATGGCACCTTCGACAGTGAGAATACGATTTTGCCGCCATTGGGGGTAAACTTCATGGCATTGGACAGCAGATTAAACACCACCTTCTCAATCAGCATCTTATCAAACCATGCCAGCAACTGCTCTTCCTTCTTCTCGAATACGAAAGATATGTTTTTCCTCGTAGCCAGATGATTAAAGGCGTAATAGATTTCCAATAAGAAAGGACACATATCGGTCTTTGTGATATGCAATTTCAGTTTTCCTTCCTGGTTCTTGCGCAAATCCATCAATTGGTTTACCAACAGCAGCAAACGTTGTGCGTTGCTGAATATCAGCCCGAGCTTGTTCTTTACAACTGAAGAGAAACCGGGCATCGCCACCAGTTCCTGCAAAGGAGCTATAATCAAGGTCAGCGGCGTGCGAAGCTCGTGAGAGAAATTGGTGAACATACGTATTTTTGCCTGGTGGAACTCTTCCAGCTGCTGTTGTTCTTTCTGCTGAAAAAGTAGTTCGCGTTCCAGTGCCTGCTTCTTCGACATGTAATACATTATCAACACCAATACGGAAACGAACACCACCGCATAGAACAGATAGGCATACCATGTCTTCCAGAAAGGCGGGTGGACAACGATACGTATCTTACGGGTATCCCGGCTCCACACGCCGTCGTTATTGGACGCCTTTACTTCGAACACATAAGTGCCCGGGCTGAGGTTCGTATAATATGCTTCCTTACGGTTGCCGATGTAGTTCCACTCCTTGTCGTAGCCGTGCAGGAAAACAGCATACTGGTTCTGCCGCGCAAAAACAAAGTTCAAGGCACAATATCCGATGGAAATGTTGTTCTGGTTGTAGTTCAACTCTATTTCGGACACATCGTCCAGCACAGAAGACAGGATACGGGTTTCGTCTCCGGCATTGATAATCTCGTTATTCACCACCAAACGGGTAAAGACCAAAGGCGGAATGTATGAGTTCTGTTGCAACTCACACGGATTGAAAGTGACAAAACCGTTATTACCGCTAAAGCAGACATCGCCGTTGGACAGAAGCGTGCCGCAATGCAAGGTAAACTCGTACACTCCCACCCCGTTGGCGGAACTGTAATTCACAAACTCGTCACTCTCCGGGTCGTACTTGGAAATGCCGTTGCTGGTACTTATCCAAAGTTTGTGCTCCCGGTCCTCCACAATGGCGCAGACATCATTATCAATCAGCCCCTGCTCTTGGGTAATGGTTTTCAACACTCCTTTCTCTTCATCATACAGCAACATGCCGCCGCCGAACGTGCCCACCCAAACACGGCCGGAAGCATCCCGGATGATGCTTGTGATATAATTACTCAAAAGCCTGAACGTTTTTGGGGCATCCATATCATAATGGGTAAACTCCTGTTTGCCCACATCGTACTTGACCAAGCCGTTATTGCGCGTACCGACCAGCAGCACCTCATCCCTCAGTTTCAACATGCAACGCGCGCTGGGAATACGACACGAACCGCCTTCTGCGGTGGGAAACGCCTTCCGCAACTCCTTTTGCGCGGACAGGTGCATCAGTCCCACCTTAGGATCCGAACCCACCAGCCACAAGCCGCCGTCGTTTGCCGGCACCATGGCATAAATGGACATATCCTTGGAGTATTGATAATACAACTGGTACTTCTTCGTCCGTGTGTCAAACCGGTAGATAGCCCCTTTGTTGGTTCCGCACCACACCGTCTCCCCGTCCAGCATCAATCCTTTGATGATATTCTGGCTGTACTGCAAACGGGACGCATTGTTTATGGGATAGTAATAATACTTGCCGGAATTCAGGTTGTAATCGAGCAACCCGCGTCCTTCCGTTGCCACATACAGGCATCCGCCCTCCGTACAGACCATGCTGCCGTAGATGCCGAACAAGGAGCCAAACGCATTGGCAGGGTCGTGAAAATCGAAACGGTTATTAAACTTATTCGAATAGCTTACGCCACCTGCGTAAGTGCCCACCCACACCGTCTGGCTTCTGTCCACAAACAGCGAATAGATGGAGAAATGGTTCAAATTGCCCTGCTCCAAAGAGGCATCCGTGTGTTTCCCGAACGAATAGTCCGAAAGGTTCATCGTGTAAAGCCCGTCGAAAGTGCCCACCAGCAATATGCCGTGAACTTCCGAAATACAGCGGACACTGTTGGTCGTCAAGATACTGTTGCCTTTATGAAACCGGATGATTTCTTCCTTGTCGATATCCATCCGGAACAGTCCGCTAAGATTGCCTCCTCCCCAAATATATCCTTGAGAGTCTTCATACAGCATGGCGACACTGTTGTTGGGCAGTTGGATGCCGGCGCCGGTCATCGTAAAATGTTTCTGCGGCTTCATGTCCATGTCGCACACAAACAACCCTTTGGTGGGAGTGCCTATCAGTATCCTATGGTTCTTGGTCTCATAGATTGTAGAGATAAACTCATTTTTTATCGCGCCATTCAGGTCGATACGCTGAAATGTGTCCATTTCGGATATATAAAGGAACAACCCTATGGAAGTGCCCACCCACAAACGGTTACGGCTATCGACAAGCAGACTGCGGATTTCCGTTTTCGCCAGCGCTCCATACTTCTCGTTCGTGTAGCGCCTGATGCGGTCTGTCTTCAGGTCCAACCTGTTCAAGCCGCGTGTCGTCCCAATCCACAGGTTACGGTTATGGTCCTCGGCAAGCGATACGACATAGTTGTCACTCAGACTCAATGAATCTTCGGGGATATGCCTGTATACGACAAAGTCGCTGCCATCGTAACGGTTAAGACCGTTACGGGTAGCAAACCACATAAATCCTTTTGAGTCCTGGAATATTTTAAGAACAGAAATCTGAGACAATCCGTCCTTCAGATTCAGGTTCGAGAAAAAGAAAGTCCCGTTGTTTTGGGCATTTCCCCACAAGATAGTCAATAATGAAAACAGCGACAGAATAAACCTTTTCATATTTGTTAATGTATTCTTCATGTATTACGAGAACAAAAATACGCTAATTTTTCATTATAGAAAACTATATGCCTGATTTTATCTCGTACGGGCACGGATTTTTCATTCACAGAAGTTACAGAAGTCTGAATTAGAAAGAGTTAGAGAGAGTAAGAAGACGATAGTAGCGTCATACATCAACAGGGCTATCGGCTTAACTCTTCAGCCCAAAAGGCGATATCCCCTTTCAACTCCCTCCAACTCCTGTAAATGTAAAAATCACATCCGCGCGCGCAGCCGGAAACGAAGCGGCTCCGGCTGTGCGCGCGGGTGCAAAGTGAAGCGCCATCCGTTTACTTTATAACAAAAAGGCGGAAAAACCGCCTTTCCGCTTACTCCCTTCCCTGCCGCTTTCTTCCGAAACAGGAACACTCTGCATAAAGTACGGATAGATATGCTCCGTTTTTCGATGGATATGCGCTGTTTATGCAGAAATCGAAACTTCCTGCCGTTGGATACAGGTGTTTCGAGCGACAGATACAAGTGTTTCAGCCGAGCGACATTAATGCCTGTCGTGAGGAACATTAATGTCTATCATGACAGGCATTAATGTCTATCGCGAGCGATGTCAATGTCCCTTGCGAAAGACGCCGGTATTCGGAAGACGGGATGCCCGCAAGCGGCATTTCCGGCGTTATTCTCTTCTGGTTTATTTGTAAACATTTCGCTACCGCACTGGCTATCGGGAAGATAGGCGTTTTCCGTTCCATTTTTTCCCGCCGGCAGCACGCAGGGACGGAAACAGCCGATTCTGCGGCAACGGGAAATACAGATTGTCAGAAGATACGGGCGGAATGACAAAAAGACAAAATGATTATCCGCATAACTTCCCCAATCAGCCTGAAAGTGTATCGAAATACCTCAAATACGCCAATCACCCCTGCCATAGATATCCGTGACAGGAGTGATTTGGTTAATAAGAGAGTTTCGACATACCCTCATCATGGCTTTTTTATTTAAGAGCCTGCTTAAATTTTGTTCAGCCTTTTTTTGAGTGTTCTTTTCGAGGATGTTTTCCAGAAACGGTTCTTTCATTTGGAAAGCAACTCCGTAGCACACCACAATAACGGGGCGTGCGCATGCAAGTCACCTGTTATCTGCTTGCGATTCATGTAATGGTTCTTGTCATTCTTGATGTTCGTACCCTCGCACACGTTAGTCAGTTCATCATCCGCATTCAAGTAAGAGTTCAGCGCCAACCAGCCTTTCATGGCGGCAGGTCCATAGGTCTTCTTGTCCAACCAGCCACGTTTCACACCCACCAGCATGGCATAGGTAAACATTGCCGTACCCGAAGTTTCCTTATAGGATGCGGGTTCGTCAATCAGTTGGTGCCACATGCCGTCCGCGTCCTGGTTCTTCAGCAACGTCTCCATCATCTTCCGGTAGGCTTTCATGATTACGGGACGGTCGGGATTGTCTTCCGGCAACACGGAAAGCAGGCGCGACATGCCGGCAGCCATCCACCCATTGCCCCTTGCCCAGAAGAAAGGAGCGGCAGGAGCATGATAGAACAGGCCGTTGGGGCGTTGTATCTTCTCCAGATACATCACCATTTCGGCAGCCGCACGGTCTATATACTTACGTTCGCCCGTGGCAAGATAAGCCTGCGACTGGATGGTGGTAATCATAAACATATCGTCAATCCATACGCGTGTCTGCCATGAATATCCTTGGTCGGCATAAGCCTTCTGCTCCGGTTTGGCATCGGCAGGCACTTCCCATTGAGAGTCGGCATACCGCATACCCAAATCATAATACTTCTTGTCGCCGAGCTTTTGCATATAAATCTCCAGCGGTACGGCACCCACCACATTATGGTCTACATGATTCATACGCGGTATCAGATGCTTTTCAGTGGTGAACAGGGGTTCAAAACGTTCTTTGAGCCGCTGCTGCATGTCTTTGTCTTTGATGGTCTTGCTGAACCACAATGCGCCCAACCACGCACATGCGTCCGGATAGGTAATGTAATTGGGAGCTTTTTCGGCACGGGGATTGCCAAAACGAGTATGCGGCGTTACGATAAACTTATTAACGATACGCGTACCCACGGCCTTAGGATCCGCTTCTTTCATGCGCTTCTTCAAAGAGGCGTTTTGAGCTCCCGCGGAAGCACACATCAGAAGCACACTCACGGCAATGAACAGAAATTTGTTTTGTTTCATCATAGCATCTTTAATAATTGATAATTACGGGAACAAATGTAGGCGTTCCACCATAATCCGTCTTGTGATATTATTTCAAATGCTTTAAATATTGCATCAGCAATCCGTTTTTTTATAAAAGGTTTTGAGCAAAGCTGATTTTATCGCACCCGACCAAACACTCCGTTACACTTAACCGAACACTTTGTTATCCCGTATTGAACACTTTGCCACGTCAAACAAGAACAGTCTGTTCCACTTAACAAAAGCAAGGGGTTTCACTTAACAGGAACCGAGAGTTTCAATTAACAGGAACTCTGTGGTTCACTTAACAAGAACAAAGTGCCACACTGTATAAAAGTAACCTGTTTCACTTAACAGGAACAACCTGTACTTATATATTAAAGGGTGTCAGAGCTCAGGCAGTCGTATCCTTCCTGCCAGAGTTTTGACACCCTTCCGTAGGGTAGAACAATTCTCCCCCAATAAGCTATGCAAGCCAAAGCCCGGCTTGCTATTTGAGTCTTCCCTGCCTGCTTCCGGCATAAAGAGCCAACAGAAAAGCCGCTCCGAATATTATAAAGATGACATATACCCCCGGCGGTGCTTCGCCACTGCCATAAGAATGCAAACCGGAGAGGTAATAATTCACCCCGAAATACGTCATCAGCACCGAAGACAACGCAAAAACAGACATTACGCTAAACGCGTAGTCCGAACACAATGCCGGAATGAAACGGGCATGCAACACGAAAGCATAAACAACCATGGTGATAAGCGCCCAGGTCTCCTTCGGATCCCATCCCCAGTAGCGCCCCCAAGACTCATTTGCCCAGACGGCACCCAAGAATATACCCGCCGTAAGCAGATACAATCCGATATGGAGCGACATCTCATTGATAATGCGCAACTCGCGTATATGTGCCTGAAAGAGCGTGGCCGTCTTTCCTGCCGCCATAAAGCCCAACGACAACAGTCCCAACAGGAAGCTCATGCCGAAAAAGCCGTAGCTTGCCGTGATTACCGCCACATGAATCATCAGCCAATAGGACTTCAGCACCGGCACCAAAGGAGTAATCTCCGGATCCATGAAGTTGAGGTTTGCCACAAACAGTATGATGCCCGCAAAGAATGCCGCCAAAGCCAGTGTCATGGATGAACGGCGTACGAACAGAAGTCCCGCTAAAGCCGTTGCCCACGCCACATAAATCATGGACTCGTACGCATTGGCCCAGGGAGCACGTCCCGAAATATACCAACGGATGCCTATTCCAAAGGTGTGCAGCAGGAAGAAAGCGACAACCGCCACCGTCAATGCCACGATAACGGCACCCAGCCACCGCCTACGCTTCAGCAAATGCCACACCGAGAACAGAAGCAGCAACAAACCGATGCTCATGTATCCTACCGATGACATGAAAAACAGATTCGCACGATTGTAAAAGAGTTCCCAGGACACTTGCCTGTCGGTCAGCAGTCCCGCCGTGCTTCTTTTCTGCTGGTACACGTCCATCATCGACAATACTTCATCCGCCGCAGACCAGTCTTGTGTCTGCAAGGCTCCGTCCGCCTCTTCCGTATACCAATAGAATATCTTTGAGACAAACATCGAGTCCTTACCGGTAAATGCCGACAAATCGTCGCCGGGCGAATACCATTTGCCGTCCTTGTCGCCGGGCAGCGGAAAGAGAGACAACATCTTGCCTTGCTGCAACGAATAAAGAATGTTAACCTTTTCATCCAGTTTCAGCAAGTCTTTCTCCATACGCGAGCGCTCCGCCGCCGGACGCGAATAGGCACTGTCCACCGCCTCTGCTATGAGATACCGTCCTTCACCGTCGAACAAATCAAAAAAACGGAGATACTTGCCGGAGGGCAACAACAGTTTCCGTGCCAGCTCCTTATTGCTCTGGCGCATCAATGGCACATTGCCCCAATAGGAAGGATTTACCAAAAAACCGATAATGACCTGCTCCGAACGCAACCCTTCAAAGCTATCGCTACGGTAAAGTTTACGCAATAACTTAGAGGTATAGGTATTTACCGGCTCGACACGGCCTGTAGAGCACTGCACTTGCATGCGTCCCCATTTCTCGGCATGTTCCGCCGGAATGGTATTCTCGCGCAACTGTCTGGTAGCGTTCTCCTGCGCAAAAAGCGACATGGGAAAGCAAACGAACATCAATACCGGCACCTGTTTCTTCAACTGCCGCGCCAAGCCGGCAAAACGCGACCGGGAATCAAACAAGGTCAGCAGCATCCCTGCAAGCAGAAGCAGATAACCGGCATAGGTGATACCGGTTCCCCAATTGTCGTGATTGACAGAGAGGACGGTGCCCTGCTCGTCAGTATCGTAAGAAGATTGGTACAGACGGTATCCCTGCTCATAGATTACTTTATTCATATAGATGTGTTCCGAACGTACACCGTTCTGCGAAGAGATAGTCAGGAAGCTCTCAAAAGAGGACGGACTGCGTGAACCCGGATAACGTACCAGCCTGAAATCGTCCAAACGAATGGAAAAAGGAAGTTCACGCGTCTTCCCCTGCTGATGCAGCAATGAGACGGTTTCTCCCTCACGGATATGGACGATACCTTCGAAACCAAACAAATTCGTAACCAAAGCACCGATAAGGATTACCATAAATGCCACATGGAGCAGTCCGACGCCATACTTACGCTGTTGCCATAAGCGCATGCGGACGGCAACCGCAAAGAACTGCAACACCATGAGCAACTGAAGCAGATAAAAAAGCGGCTGGTTATAGACCAACTGCCTGGCAACAGGCGTCCCTTTGGCACTCTCTATGAATGTAGCGGCAGCCAGCACGACCGCATAGACCGACAGCAAAATCAAAGTGAACCGCCAGGATACAAACAACCTCTTTACGGCGGAAAAGCATATCTTCATAGTTATTCCTTTATTGAAACATTCAACTCGTCCAATAATCCTGCCAAAGCATCCGGGGTGAGTTGCTGGGCAGAATCGGACAAAGCCGTCTGCGGATGGCAATGAGACTCTATAAACAATCCGTCGACATGCAAAGATAAGGCTTTTTTGCAAACGGATGATAACAATTCGCGTTTTCCGGCTATGTGGCTCGGGTCGCAATAAAAAGGAAGGTCGGGGAAATAAGAACGGAAACGCTCCGAGCATTCCCATAACGGGGCATTGCGATAAGGCTGGTGGTCGACTGCGCAAAACCCGCGATAGATGACGCGGATGTCACGTATTCCGGCATGCTGCAAACGTTCTACTGCTCCAATCCACAGCTCCACATCCGGACATACGGGATTCTTTACCCACACCGGCATGTCGCAATCGCGCAATGCTTGTGCCAGCTCGGTCATCATGAAAGGATTGACCGTGGTACGGGCACCAATCCACACCATATCCACCCCCGTTTTCATCACCGCCTCCACATGCGATGGCAATGCGACCTCCGTCATGGTCTTCATGCCCAATTCCTGCCGTATCTCGCTCAACCACGCCAATCCGGCCTCGCCTACCCCCTCGAAGGTTCCAAAACGCGAACGGGGCTTCCATAATCCGGCACGTATCGTTCCGACTCCCGTTTTCCGTAATCCTCTTGCCGTCTCCAACATCTGCATGCGGTTTTCAGCACTGCACGGACCGGCCACTAAACCTATTTCTCTCTTCTCCATCTTTTCTGTTACAAAAGAAAAACCGGCGCATATTTCTCTTATCAAGAAACAGGCACCGGTTTACAATCAATCTAATCAATCTTCAATAATCACACGGAAACCTACGTTATACACTTTCTGCCACGGCAGATAGGCACGACGGTAGTAAGCCGTACTTGCTTTGGGATGGTCGTTCCATGAACCGCCGCGTACCACTTTCTCCATACCGCTTCCCTGATTCTTTTCGTTGTAAGGATAAGGCAAATAATCGGAACGCGTCCATTCCGCCACATTACCCTGCATATCGTACAAGCCGAACGGGTTTGCCTGATAACCGCCACCTTTCACTTGCAGCATGTTGCCGTCGTCCACTCCATTCTCCTTAGGCTGATAAGTGTAATACTTATACCAAGGGTCATTGGGCTTCATCGGTTGGGGGTCGACACCGCGTACAGCCATCTTGTTCAGCTGTTTATCCGCCAGGTTCTCGTACTTGCCGAAATCCGCATTCAGCGAACCATACCAGAACGCATCATCGCTACCGGCACGGCAAGCCCATTCCCATTGCACTTCGGTGGGCAACGTCACGTTCTTACCGGTCTTCTCGCTCAGTTTCTTGCAGAATGCCATCGCCTGTTCCCAGCTGACGCGGATAGCCGGCTGCTCCGGTTTATTTGCCGGGTAGCCCTGATGTACGTGGTCTTTCCACAACTGTCTGTCGAAACGGCTGTCATGCTCGGGGAAGATGGTGCGGAACTGCTCGTTGCTGACCTCAATCTCGCCCATCCAGAAAGCCTTCTTCACCACCTGTTTGTTTGCCGGAGAGTAATCGGAATTGCCACGATTGCTACCCATTACGAAAGAACCTGCAGGGATACGGACAAAATTCATCTTGATACCCGGTGCCAAATCAATGCTCATCTTGGCAGAACCTTCCTGCACAATCATGGCTTGGGCAGCTTCCTTGCCGAACGGCCATCCTTTTACTTTTACTTCTTTATTCTTATGCTCTTTATGTTCCGGTTTCACGGGAGCCTGCTTGGGCTGTGTTTCCAGATATTGCGCATACGAACGGATTTCCGCTTGCCAATCGACACCGGAACCTGCATATTTCTCAGTCAGTTCCGTACGACGGCAGATTTGTTCCACACCTTTAAACTTATTGGCATTGAACTTGCCATGATAAGGAGCATTGAAGTCTATCCAGTTGTACAACGCCTGCCATTCCTTATCTGTCAGCTCTACGCCATAATGTCCGGTCTTCAGCATTTTGATAAGCGGGCTGACGGAAGCATGATATTCATAGGGGTCAAGCACTTCAATCTCAGCTTCCGGTCCCTGACGATATACATAAGGATGCAGGTTCAGATAGCTTTCACCGAAACCGGAGAACTTATCCGTACGTCCGCCCCTGAAATCCGCCAATTTGTTGGAACCGTCATGGCAAGCGATACAAGCGCGATCCAATACCGGTTGCACTTCAAGGTCGAATGTGAAAGGACGCTGGCCGCCTTCCGGCTTAGCAATCACATGCGGAGCAATCTGCGATGCCTTCACACGCTTGGGAATGGGCAATTGGTTCTGGTCTTCATGGCAACCTACACAAGAAACCGTTTCGCCGGGCATACCGGTCAGCCAGCTACGCATCCATTGGATGGCACGTCCTTCCGAATCCAACGGCTGCAAAGAAATCGGAGTATTAGCCGGTATCTTAAAGATAGCCGAACCGTCTTCTTCCACAGGTACCGTACCCAGCAACCGCTTGATGTCCCAACCGCTCTGCACACCTTGTGCCCAATGGTCGGACGGGGTCTTGTTATAAGCATACTCATAAGACAACACACGGAAAGATTTCACCGTGCCACGAGGCACACCTTTCAGACCTTCGCCTTCATAAATATCCTGAATGAAGACGGTAGCTTCCTTGCTGCCCGGAACAATCTTGTCGGGAATTACCGGTGGAACCGGTGTTTTCTTTACCGGAATCGGGCAAATCAATCCTTCACCCTCAAATTCGGCAAGCAACGTAAGGTTATCATACACGTCAATCAGATAAATACCCCACAAGGAGTTCTCATCCAATTTGGCGGTAACCAGGAAATATTTGTCCGTCAAAGGATAAGGCTTGATAAACTGCGGCCATACACCGTCCACCAGACGGTCTTTTACAATCGGCTCGATTTTACGGTCGCGGAAAGGCAACTCCTGTACCATTCCCTTCTCCGACTTGCGGCTCTTGGACGGGTCATAAATCATCATTCTACCAGAACGGGTAACTCCATGATGTCCTGAAACGATTCCTACAAACTGCGAAGCATGTCCCGGAAGAGGTTTCGCATCGAATGTACTGTTCGGGAAATAAGAACCACTACCGTAAAGGGACTTCTGCTCCGTTCCGTCAGGATTCATGTGCATCACGAAACGGGAGAAGTAGTGCGTCAGGTCCGTGTACTCCCAACGGGTGTACATGACGCGTCCGTTGTGCATGACAGTGGGAGCCCAGTTGGCATCCTGGTCGAACGTCAGACGACGTAATGAACCGTCTTTCGGGTCGTAGAGACACATATTGCCCACCTCGTCATTACCATTCACACAAGGTACGCCGTTGTAACCGATATTGGAAACAGCAATAATCTTGCCGGAAGGCAGGTAAGTGGCATCGAAAAATTCCAAATCCTTTTCGGGAGCTTCAATCAGTTCCTTCAGACCGGTACCGTCCAGTTTCACTTCGAACACCTGCCAGCGTTTGTCCGTATCGACCATAGAGAACATGACGCGCTCCGCGTCCCAGTGCAACTTCAAATCGGGCACGGACGAACCGTTGGCAGGTTTGAAGATTGTACGGGTTTTAATATCTCCGCGAAGATTGGATAACTCTGCTATTTCGGCATCGAAACCACCCCGGGCAGCAGAAGTCTGGTTGGACCAGTTGTTGTTTTGCGTACCCAACGCACGGGGAGTCACCTGGCGGGCGGTAGTACCGATTTTGTAACGGCCTACTATGATTTTGTCAATGTCCAATGCCGGATTGGCGAACAGGATCTCCTTCTTCAGGTTCACTGCCTTGTTGGCAGCATTGATAGCGGCAGCATCGTTCTTGTAAATTCCGGCAAAGCCCTTACCTACAAGTTGCTTCAACTCGGACAATTTAGCCTGGTTGGTATTCTTGTCATATCCCGCAGTCGCCGCCATATCGTTGTAGGCTTCTTCGATAGCACGCATATTAAGCCAGTTCAAAGAGTTCTGCAACTGATATACTTTCATGGCATCCTGTGCCAAATTCAAATAACCGATAACTTTTTCGTCCAATGTGGACTTGGCATCTATCCGGCTTATCTGCGCATTGAAATAGGACTTATCCTTCAGTTGTTTCACTACGGAAAGAGCTATATGTCTTTCAATATCGGCATCGTAAGTAGTGACCAAAGCCTTCATGTCGCTACCGGCAAAAGGCAGGAACAGCGTAGCTTCTTGCGGATACTTACGTACAAGGTCGGCAGCGGCTTCCGCACCTGTAATACCTTGCAGACGGAAAACAACCGTACCGGCTGAAGAACGGTTCTCCAAACCGATTTCCGCTTCGAAACGTACATACTTCTTATCCAAAGGAACTACAATCTGCGCATTGGCATTTGCCATAATGGTACGCTTGTATTGCTTTCCTTTCATGACTACCGTCTGTCCTTTCGCATTCTCATTATAACGGAGACGTCCGCTACCCGTCTTCTTGAATGTATTTTTCAAATCATTCAACCACACGGAAGAGCCGTCTGCCGCCACCAACTTGGCATTCGCCCATACAGCCTGGTCGTCATTAGCACCGTCTACCGTGCCCCATGTATATAATACGATTTCATCCAGCCCCGTTACATCCGCGCTGAAAGGAACAGCAGCCGTTTTTGCCTTAATCACTTTGGATGTGACAGGCAAACAAGTCTTTTGCATCTCTACATTGGCATGGTTCTTTGCCGCTGCAATGCTCTCTGCCCATGTCACCGGTGCATCGGGCTTTGCTTTCGCCTTTCGTTGTGCCATAACCGGCAACGAAAGCGCAGCGCATACAGCCATTACTATCAGTTTCTTATCCATAATATATTGTTTATAGTTTGTTTTCTATTTCGAGTCCGGCATGCGGAAGTTGTACAAATAACAAGCGGCAGAAATCTTATCGACATTCCGCTTGTCCTTCAATGTCCATACAACCTTGCCATCTTTATCAATCTCAACCAACTGTGGTACATCCACTACAGCTCCTCTTGTATGTCCGTCCCAATTACAAATCAATAAATTCTTGTTCTTCAGTTCCAAGACTTGGGCAACAAACCAAAGTGGAGCACCTTCAATATCCTTACTGTTTACCCTTTTCAGTTCCTTACCTGTTTTGCGGTCCACAACCATATAATAATGTCCGTCACCGCAAGGCAACAACAAATTGCCATCGGACAGTTCCAAAGAGGAAAATGCCCTGCCATCAATCTTATGTTCCGCAACCAGTTTTCCTTTCCGGCTTACTTCCACTATTTTCTGTTTTGCCATCACCGGTATCAGGTAGTTCTTATTTCTGAGCTGAAATACTTGCCGGAATTGGCTATGAGGCTTTTCAACCTCCAAATCAAACACAACCTTATTTACTTCTTTTCCTTTCTTATCCAACTCCACAAACTGAGCCGGATTGCCGCAAATGCCCAATAACACCCCACCGTTACGCAACAAAGTTGCCGATTGCAACTCGGTTTTATCAGGTGCCGGATAATCCCATACGGTCCGGTGATCCCATGTCACCACTTTAGCCCCTCTCTTATATGAATACAGTATGTTGCCGTCTTTTGTCAAAGCAACCGTATTGCACTCCTCCCCTTTCTCCAGTGCATGTTTCCACTCTACCTTTCCGGTCTGTTTGTCTACAAGCAAAATAAATGGATTTCCGGAACCGGCGACCAGGATCTTATCCTGAGCCGCCGCCCGAAAACCACATATAAGAACGGCTATGACTAATGCATAAAGTCTCATCATTCTTTTTTAAGTAGTCGTTGTTACTTATTCTTCAGTTCATTGAACAATTCCAAGGCCTGTGCCGGTTTCATGTTCTCATGAACCACTGCGCTTACAGCCTGTATCATAGCGACCGGCGCTTCTGATTGGAATACGTTACGTCCCATATCCACACCTGCGGCACCGTCATTGATTGCCTTGTAGCACAATTCGAGCGCTTCCAGTTCCGGCAACTTCTTACCACCGGCAATCACCACCGGTACCGGACATGCAGCCGCCACCTTCTCGAAGCCTTCGCAATAGTAAGTTTTCACAATATTGGCACCATTTTCAGCGGCAATGCGAGAAGCCAGTCCGAAATAACGCGCATCACGAGCCATATCCTTTCCTACAGCCGTCACACCCATTACCGGAATGCCATAACGAGCAGCCTTATCCACCGCTTTATACAAATTGGCAACCGTAACAGCTTCGTGTTCCGCATCACCGATAGCCAACATGACTGCCATTGCAGATACATTCATGCGAACAGCATCTTCAATATCCATTAAAACATTGTCATTCAATGAAGTCAGAATGGAGGTACCCGCATCGGAACGCAAGCAAATAGGCTTATTGGTAACAGGCGGTATAACCGAACGAAGAATACCGCGCGTACACATCAGACAATCTGCATACTCTATCAGCGGAACAATGTTCAGGTCGATACGTTCCAACCCTGACGTAGGTCCCATAATGAAACCATGATCGCAGGCAAGCATCACTGTTTTGCCGGTCTTGGGATTAAAGATACGAGACAAACGGTCTTTCATTCCCCATGAAAGATTTTCCGCTCCTTTTACGTGAAAACTTTGGTTGGCAGAAGCAACCCCCAAACCAAAATTACAACCTTCTCTCAAATCATCTAAATCTGCCATTTTTCTTTTTCTATTTTCTTTAAACGTTATTATTTCATTATCCTCAGATAGCCTTTGCAAAAGCGTCAAACATACAAGACCACGACGAAGCTCCCGAGTCGGCATAGCCGATGGAACGTTCACCATAATTACGGGCACGTCCGAAATTCGCTTTCATATCTTTCGTTGCTTCCGCACCTTGCAAGGCAGCTTGCGCACCGGCTTCCAAAACGGCTTTCACATCATCGGTCTCGGCGGCTTGCATCGCTTCCACAGCCGGAATCAAGGCATCCATCATCGTCTTGTCGCCACGCTGAGCCTTAGTTTGTTTTCTGACACCTTCCAAACCACCGGCAAACATGGCTTTTACCGCAGCAACATCCAGTTCAGTACCCTCAGCATGGTCGCTCATTCCTAAAAACAGACCGCCCAACAACGTACTGGTAGAACCGCTAATCTGCAACATTACATTAAATCCCATGTCATTCAGCATGGTCTTGAACTCCGTACCTTTCTCAGCCGACTCCACAATGGCAGACATAGCCTGCACAATAGCCGTACCATGGTCGCCATCGCCCAATACCGCATCCAACTTTGAGAACTCATCGGCACGCTCCGTAATGCATGCCAATGCATTACGAAGCATCTTTTTAAAATCTTCTACTGTCAATTTATCCATATTACTTACCTACAACTGTCCAGTAAGGAGCATTCGACATCTTATTATTCAAGTAATCCACATGGTCGGCATCCAGCAAACCAAGTATCATCTGGAAACCGGCCTGTTCCTGCACTGTCAGCAGTTCACCGATACGGCTTGACACCACTTCAATACCTGCATTTTCAAGAAGCTGATGTGCTTTGCGATAGATGATATTCATCTCCATATGGGTAGTAGCACCTACACCATTGATAACCAACAATGCCTTATCACCGGCTTTCGGCTGTAATTTTTTCATAAGCAAACCGATCATTTCCTCAGCCGTATCATCGGCAGACACCAACTTTTTGCGTCCGCCGCCACCTTCACCGTGTTGACCCATACCAATCTCCATCTCGCCGTCAGGCAATTCGGAAATCATCATTCCATTCTGAGGATGCGTACAGGACTTCATAGCAACAGCCAATGTGGCGACCTTCTTATTAAAACGCTCACCGATTTCAATAATTTCGTCCAAAGATTTGCCTTCTTCGGCAGCAGCACCTACAATCTTAATCAATGGAATACAACCTGCCAGACCGCGACGGTCGTCATCAGCCGCATCCAGTCCGGCACTGATGTCATCGTGTGTCAGGATAGTTTTCACCTTAATTCCTACACGCTCGGCCAATTGGCAAGCCATGTTGGCGCTCATCACATCACCGGAATGATTTAATACAACCAGCAAGATACCGGCTTCGCGCTTGAACAACTGCAATGCCTGGAAAACACGTTGTGCACCCGGAGCAGCAAAAATATCTCCCACTACCGAACAGTCCAACATGCCATCGCCGACAAAACCGCTCAAAGCAGGCTCATGGCCCGAACCACCCAACGTGATGACGGCAACTTTGTCTTCCGACTTGGCATGTGCACGCACAATAATATTTTCTCCGCCGATAGCAACTTGGTCGCTATATGCCATTACATAACCTTCCAGTAATTCGGAAGTGATATTATCCGGATCGTTTATAAATTTATGAATCATAATTTTCTGTTGTTAAGTAAGTAATCAAAACTAATTTATATCATTGATACTTAGAACCTGTTTAAACTTTCTTCAAGGAAAATACCAAACAAAACTCAAACAGGCTCTTACATTAATTAAACTGCATTAACTCTAAAGCAATACCCTCTTCTTCGATGAAAGCTATAGTCAGGCTATCGTTCACTACAGTCTTTGGAAGCAAGACTTTAGCATTCTCCAACTCATTATCCAAATCATCGACTTCATAAGCGATATGAGCCAACTTCTGGATTTTTTCGGGCATCCAACTATCTTCTTCGAAACGAAGGAATTCTATCTTATTGGGGCTCTTGGCAAAATCCGTCAGGAAAACCTTCATTCCCTCGTTATAAACTTCTCCGGGAACCGGATCCTGAACAGGTATTCCGATATGATTTATCTTTCTCATGGTATGTAAGTATTTAAAATGAATTATAATGCAGCATTCGTATTTGTGAAACGCAAACCGTCATTATCATGGTAGCATGCCCATTCTTCAACGATAGCACCCTCGGGACCTGCCATCATGAAGTGGAAAGTCTCCAGTTCTTTCAAACGCAATACATCACCTACCTTCTGCACAACGAAGTTCTTACTCTTAATAGGACCATGACCTGCCGGAATTTCAGGAGCATTCGGTGTCTCCTCTCCAACCTCAGAGAAATTGTATACCCAACCGTGATTAACCATCCAAGACTCATGCTTTGCCGGGAAGTTGGTCTTAACATGCGCATGTTCCGGAATCATCTGTCCGGGCAACAAATAGATGTTATGGGCAAAATAACCATATTCAGGATCGTTAATCCAGAAAATACCGCCCATACCTACATGTTCAAAATCACCCAAACCGAAGTCTGTAAACCAAATATCCTTCTCCATAAGCGGAGTGAAGGGTACGCCATAAAATTCAAACATATCAAGAAAAGCTTTCTTTGCAGCTTCTTGATCGAACTTACCATCTTTGTAGAAGTCAGCATTCGTGTACTTCTTCTGATACGTAGCTTTTTCCTGTGTCATAATCTGTTCTGTTTTTTCTGTTTTTGCCGTACAAGAGACCATTCCCATACCGCAAACGGCAATCATTGCCAATGTTAATACTTTCTTTACTTTCATTTTTTCTTGATTTTTATTTATTTAATTCTGTATTTATTGCAACAATCCCAAACCTTCTATCTCTATCAGCAATTCCGAACGGCACACATCGGTCAGCGTATAGATAGCAGGCAGTTCCGGATATTTAGCCTCTATCACTGTCTTGGCTTTCTCCATATCCTCCCTATATTTCACATACACGCGAAAGTTGACAAGTCCGGCATCTCCGGTTACCGGAACACCCGCCTGCCTTAGATTCTCATCGGAAACCAAGTATTCTATATTCTCAAGAGTTATGGCGGTTTGCTCCTCGATACCCACTCCTTCCAGGCTTTGCTCTCCTCGGATAGCAGCCGTTCCCGAGATATAGACAAAGCCGTGATTATCTTTCCACACTGCTTTGGCACGTTCAAATTTGGGAGTTGTCTTTGCCTGCAACTGCGTTTCACCCAGTAACACCTGTTGGGAATAGGCATGTGCAGCCACTTGTAACGGATTGTCCACGCCGGCAACCAAGATTGTGTCATCCTCACAAAGCAGTACATCCATATCTATCATAATGCCTCCGCATTGCGTCCCGATACCCGTAGCGGCAGGATAACCGTTTTTCCACTCTGCATTTGCATAAAATAAAGAGCGGGCATCATTAAAATCCTGATAATGCTGATGTCCGGCATTATCATAATCTGTTATCTTTTCAATATAATTCCATTGGCGGATAATGGCAGAGACCGGCATACGTTCGTTGTCAAGTACCTGACGGATACGTGCGAAAACATCTTCGGATTGCCGGCAAATACTGTGATGCAAGACATCACCCGTCACTCCCCCCAAAAACAAACGTCTGCATCCGTCCCGTTCAACCATGATATAAGGAATATCGGCATGCTTCCGGTAAGTAACCCTATCTTGTTCCGTCAGCACTATTTCATGTACTTCCATTGCCATCCCTTCCGTATCAATCGGCTGTGCCACATAACTGACTACCGGTTGTTTGTCGCCGAAACGCTTCTTTACAGCCTCTTTCAAGTAATTAAGATGGAACACATACTCATCGTTATCTATCGGTGCTCCAAAAAAGACCATGCGTACCGGCATATAATGTGCTGAATATTCCGTCAACAAACCTTCTGCCATTTCTTCAAAAGAAGCTTTCGCCACTTGATAGAAGCGATGTATAATTTCCATATATTGCTCTGTCGTTACCATATTCCGTTCTTGATATACCTGTCCATCAGAGTGAATTCACATACTCGGCCAGTTCGTCAGCCTCCTTCGATGAAATCTTCTTGTCAATGCCATGTTTATGCACTTCAAAAACCTCTTTCATGGTAGCCGCTCTTCCGTCGAACAAATAAGGAGCGGTTCTCCATACCTCCCGCAAGGTAGGAGTATCCCAACCCTTCTCAAATTCCACATCCTCGCCAATACGGTGCATCTGCATATCCGTATAATAAGGACCGGAATGACATTCGTCGCACTTGAACTTCTCAAACACCTTACGGCCCCGCTTTGCTTTCTCCGACAACTCACCATTTACCAGATAAGGACTCGGAACGGGCTTCAATGACAATAAATATTCATCGACACAAGTGGCAAACTCTTCCGGCAGGTCAATAAACTGAATAAATTTATATCCCGTGCGCACAGCCACATAAGAAGAAGCGCGTATTCCGGAAATCATAGCAGGCGGAGTGACATGTGAGAACAACAGGCTCTTGCAGTTCTTGGAGTTGCCGATACCATCGTTCATCAAATCCCAGTTCATGGCATCCATACGGGCATCACCCGGATGACATCCATTACAGGATTGCCAATTCTGAAAGCAATATTCCGCATCATTGAAATATTTCTCACCCTTATCAATACGGCTCTCCACCCGATTCTTCACCATAGCAACCGAATAGATATCAGCCGTATTCAAGTTAACCACATTCAATGTATCGGAGAAATAAGTAGGTACAATTGCATCATTTCCTTTAATAGCGAAACATCTTGGACCATTACCAACCAAGGAAATCCGCTGACGGATGCCATACAAGAAACGTAAATCGTATGCCAAAGCATCCTTTTGAGGATATTGTTCGAACTTACGGATAAACGCCGGATAATCAATCACACTGATTTCATGAGTACCCGAATGACTGATTACAACCTTATCATCCGTACACTTCACATCCCAAATGCCGGCAGCACCACGTTCGGGCTCGTCCAATAATACCGCACCTTCAAAATTCAATGTTTCCAAGTTCACAAGGCTCATGGCGCTTGTATTCATCCACCCCTGCTGCAACTGGGAAGTGGGGACCTGAAAACGTCCCAAATTGTGTGTAACCAACAGGTAGCGACCGTCGGGGGAAAGCGTCATCCCCCGCAACGCATTGCTACCATTCTCCAATTGTATATCTTTTACCTTTTGAAAACTTTCCTTATCTATCACCGATACGCATGAAGCCACCGTATCCACATCCGCCCGTTGTGCCGGAAGAAAGTTGGCAACAAACAGGTATTTCCCTTTCGGGTCTAAAACCATTGATTTCGGTTCACGCAACACACGCACCGTTTGCAATTCCTTCTTCTCATTCCGGTCAATTTCCGAAACTGTTCCGGCAAACTGATTGCATACATATAATTTTCCGGAACGGCTGTCTATCGTTGGAGCACAAGTACCCGAAGCGGTTTTCACGAATACCTTCTCTGACGGAGCGGAAGATGACAGGAAATAAACACCGTTTTCATGTTCACCTGCCACTGTTACTACAATCTGTTCACCATCTACAGCAACCCCCGTAGGTATTTCATCCAACCTCCATTCTTGTAAACATTCTTTGTAATCAGAAGAATAGATTGTTACTTTACGGACACCTTTCTGCGTAACAATCACCCCTGCTTTATAAGGCACAATACTTGTAATAAATAAAGGCGTGCCTTCCGGCTGCTCGGCTGTATGCACAGTAAAGGCAAATAAAGATACAACCAGCATTACCGGTAAAATCATTTTCATGAATTTGCAATTCCTATATTTCATAATAATTAGAATTAATCGTCATTTTCTACACACAAAAATAGCGCAAACTCTTTTTAATGGGTATCAATAATGTACCATAGAGTTATAATAATGTATCAAAATCTCCCTTATAAAATATTTGAAACGGGATAAACAAGAAAATTAAACAAAATCCCCACCAATCCGGGAAAGAGATCTTCCGGACCGGTGGGGATTTTATTATACACTTGATATTTTTATCAGATTACGACTTTCATCAATAATTAGGATTTTGCACCAAAACGCCGTTTGAAAAATCTATCTGTCCTTGCGGCAAAGGTAGATATTCATGCTTCTTTGACCATGCCGGAATAATATTCGGATAAAGCGGGTCAAGTACAAGTCCGTTCAATTTGTTCATTATTTTCCAACGTTTCATGTCATAATATCGAATTAATTCAAACGGAGTCTCAACCCGACGTTCGTGACGAATGGCTTCACGCATTTGCTCTTTGCTTACCCCCTCCTCAGGAAGAGCGTCCAAACCCGCGCGTTCTCTAACAAGGTTCACCATATCGGCAACACCTGTCATGTCCAATTCGTTGGCAGCTTCAGCTTTTAAAAGAAGCAGTTCGCCCCAACGGAGAATTACAATGTCTTGTTCGCTACGCTCCGTCTGATTCCAATAATCACTTTGTTTCAATACCGGACGTAGCCATTTCATCATACGCTTACCATTACTGGATTTGGTCAAGTTGATTACTTCTCCTCCTTCCCATTGGTACTTATCGTTAAAAGCAATCGTTTGGGCCATGCGATTGTCCCCCTCTTCATACTCCTTTACCAAATCCTCTACAGGATTCAACATACCATAATTCCCATAAGAATTATCAAAAGAATGATAACTGTTCGGAGCCAAGAATTTGATGGAAAATACAATCTCGTCACTACTTTCCTGATTGGCGGGACGGAATATATCGGCATAGTTTTCGTCCAAAGAGTAACCCGTAATCGTATTCAGCAAAGTATATGCTTCCTCTACTTCATCTTTATGGGCAACTTTGCCATCATCTCCATAAGCATGAAACATGAGCACACGGGCTTTTAAAGCTTTGGCAGCCCCTTGGGTGGCATGTCCTTTAGCCGCTTTATAGGTCTTGTCGTCCATTTTGGTAATGGCAGCCTGCAAATCTCTTGTCAAATTCGTATATACCTCATCCAATGTGTTTTTAGGCGCATTTTGCGTTTCCAATGTCAAAGGCTTGTCGATATACGGGACTTCCCCATAAAACATATACAACAGATAATAGCAATAGGAACGCAAGAACAAGGCTTCGCCTTCCATTTGATTACGAACGGACGCGATATCCCCGCCCTGGTATTTATTCAACTGATCCAAAAACAGATTCAAACGGGCAATGGCTTTATAAGCTTCTTTATATATGTTCGCAATAAGACCGGTTGTAGACGGGTCAATATTATCAGCCTGAATCATATCCGCATTGTATACCTTACTGGAACCCTGATTGCCATACGCATTATCCGTCAAACAATCGAAAGTGGGGATAATCCATGATAACGTTTCCTCTTGCATTCCTTGATAACAAGCTGCCAAAGCAGACTCAAAATCAGCTTTTGATTGCCAAAAAACATCCTCCGAAGGAGTTGATGTTGGAGGAGTATCCAAAATTCCTGAACAAGAATTCAAGGTCAATGTGCCAATCAGCAATGAAATATATGCTATTTTTTTCATCTTTATACGCATTTATTATTGATTAAAATTGAAGGTTTACACCAAAAGAAACAATACGGTTTTGTGGATAATAAACCAAACGTGTGTTATCTTTGGAGGTATAATTACGTTCCGGATCTCCCCCCTGAGGGAATTTCGTAATAGTCAGCAAATTATCTCCCGAAAAATAGACACGTAACTTTTCAATTTTCACCTTACGTGTCAGTTCTTGCGGAACGGTGTAACCCAAAGTCAAATTCTTCAAACGGAAATACGAACCATTATATAAGAAGAATGAATTGGCACGCGTATTTTTAGTTCCGCCCATATTGTCATAATACAAACGCGGATATTTACCATTCGGATTTTCCTCGGTCCACATGTTTTCTATGTAATCCCAAGAAATAGGCGAACCTTGTTTGAACGGATGGATACCCCAGTCTTTCGCATAGTGCTTTACACCTTGCACTCCTTGTCCCATTAATGAGAAATCAAAACCTTTCCATGCGGCACCAAGATTAATCGTATACTCAAAATCAGGGAAACGTCCGTCTATCACAGTACGGTCATAATCATCAATCACTCCATCCGGTTTACCATCTTTGCCACTGATGTCCTTAAACTTAATATCACCGGGCAAAGTATTGTCATTATATTGTTTAGGAGAACTTGCCACATCTTCCTCATCTTTGAAAATTCCTATCGCTTCCAACATATAGAATGATTCATAAGGCAAGCCTTCCCGGCAAATAGTTCCATTTGCGATATAATCAGAACCGTATTTTGTAAGTTCATTACGCGAACGGTCAAAAAAGACTCCTGCATTATAAGAGAATCCTTTCATCTTACCGTTATTAATATATCCGTTGTATGACAACCCTATTTCAACACCTTTATTCACCATTTCTCCACTGTTGATGTAGGGAGCATCTAAAGCCAGCAGATTATTGCCTTGTGCTTTACGAAGAATGTCATAAGTTTTTTTCTTATACCAATCAAAAGTAACATTCAAACCATTGAATAAGGTCGCATCAAAACCGAAATCACCGATAGCGGTTGTCTCCCACTTCAGATTAACATTACTGAATTTTGTTTGTGCTACGCCTGAAGTCAATTCCGAATTATCAAAACTGTAATCTTTACCGGTAGAGAGAACGGCATAATAAGAGTACAGGTCGATATTCTGATTTCCAAGTACACCGTAAGAGCCACGTAACTTCAGGTTATTCAACCAATTCAAGTTCAGGTTCTTCATCCATGATTCTTCCGTAATGCGCCATCCCAGTGAGAAAGAAGGGAATAATCCCCAACGGGAAGCTTTCGCAATACGCGATGTACCGTCATAACGCGCATTCACCTCTAATAAGTAACGTTGCTTGAACGCATAATTGGCACGAAAGAAAACAGACATCAGCCCCCACTCTTCCGATTTGCCTTCATTAGTCTGTACAGCTGCCGTACCACCATCAATTTCATGTAATGGGAAATCATAAAATTGGCGATATGCCCCGACTTTATCATAGCGGTAAGACTCCAAGTTATAGCCCGCCATCAATGAGACATCATGATTGTGTAATTTGGAAGTCCAGTCATATTTTAAATAAGTATAGAAATTTAAGTATGTGCTATAGTCCATATCGCTGTCCAATCCGGTTCCACCCGTATTCAAATTATTAGCACTTTCACCTGTATGATACCAATAAACAGGAGTAACTTGGGCACGCCAATCTTTTTCATGATTTTGCTTATAGCGTATTGCCCCTTTACTATACCAGGACAAACCTTTTGCCAAATTCAATTCAAGCCATGCCTGCGCATTGACATCCGTATTCACATATTTCTTAAAATTCTCTGTCTCAATTATTCCCACCATATTCTTATTATTACCTTCAAACTGATAGGCTTTATAAGTGTATTTACGGATACCCGATCCGTCATCGGGCAACCACGGCATATAAGTCGGAGCTTGAGAAATGGTAGACAAATAGGCATCGGTATCACCTTGACGTGTTTGCTGACGATAACCACGGCTTCCGGCAAAGTACATGCCGAACTTAATCCAACTGTTAATCTCCGATTTCAAGTCCAACGCAGCATTATATCTTTCATAGGTTTGTCCTTTCATCGTTCCCGGTTGCTTCACCATGCTAAGAGAAGCATTATAGGATGTTTTTCCGACTGTTCCCGCTACACTCAAGTTATGCTGTTGCACAAAAGCAGGATTAAACATATAATCAATCCAATCAAAACTCGGATATCTTTCCTTATCAGACGGATTTGTATATGCATCAATCATTTCCTGTGAATAACGGTCCGTTGCAGGAGCACCGGAATTGTCTTTTGCCATGTTGAAATACTTCATATAAGTAGGAGAATCCCATACCAAATCAAGCAAAGTAGTAGGAGTATGTACTGCATAATTTCCATTATAAGCAACGGAAACTTTCTCTTTCATCCCGGAGCCGTTCTTGGTTGTAATCAAAATCACACCGTTGGCAGCACGTGAACCATAGATAGACGCCGAAGCCGCATCTTTCAATACAGATACAGATTCAATCATATTGGGGTCTAAAGTTGCCAAATCACCTTCTACGCCATTAATAAGAATCAAAGGATTAGAACCTGCAGAAGAGTAAGTGCCTTGACCGCGTACACGTATCTGTACATTCTCGTCACCGGGAATACCACGGTCCGAAGTAACGCGAAGCCCCGGCATTTGTCCTTGCAACATGGTTGAGGTATTAGCCACCGGACGTTTGGATAATTCTTCTCCGCCTACAGCAGATACCGCACCGGTCAGATTTACCTTTTTCTGAGTACCATAACCCACTACCACTACTTCCTCAAGATTTTGGGCATCTTCCTGAAGTACAATTTTCAACAAGGTGCCCGTCACTTTCACTTCCTGTGTTTTATAACCGATATACGAAACAGCCAGAATATCCCCCTGCTTGGCTGCTATCTGAAAACGACCGTCAATATCAGTTATTGTACCTGTAGAAGTTCCTTTCAACATTACCGATACTCCAATCATCGTTTCACCCGAAGTATCGGTTATTGTACCTGTAACGGAAGTTTGTGCCTGTACACCGAGTCCCAGACCTAAAAACAGTGCCATCAACACCAGCCGTTGCATAAACGACCATAAATAATCTGTTTTGTTTTTCATTTTGAATTAAACACTAATTAGACATAAATTAACTTTCACTTTCTGTCGTGTCGACCGTACAAAAATATAATTCACACCCGCTTCCATCTTTATATATTTTCTCAAATCATTAAGATCAAACAATAATGAGACAAATACTACAATTTATGAGACGGATAAAAAAGCGAAGCCCGAAAAAGCATCAGCTTCCCCGGACTTCACATTCACTAACAATCAAGGTTTATTATTTAATATTCCTTTGCATAAACTCAGAAGGCGACATTCCATAAAATGCTTTAAAAGAATTTGAGAAATAAGAATGACTGCTAAAGCCCAGCGCCACCGCAATATCCGAAACAGTCATTTCCGTTTCCTTCAAATACTTCATCGCCACTTCCAACCGTTTATTACGAATCAACTCTGTTGGCGACAATTCGGATATGGCCTTTATCTTGCGATACAAATTAGCACGACTGATGCCAATCTCGTGACACAACACTTCAATTGACAAATCCGGGTTGGATATATTCCTCTCTATCACCTCGAACAATTTCTGTGAAAAACGTTCATCGGCAGAAACCATCGCAGTGCCTATCACTTCCGGCGAAAAGCTCCTGCCATACAGTTTCTTCAACCTTTGACGGGATTGCAGCAAACTATGTATCCGGATACGGAGCACATCCATGCTGAAAGGCTTGATGATATAATCATCGGCACCTGCCTGGAAACCTTCTTTTATATGCACTACCATCGAACGTGCAGTCATCAATATCACCGGAATATGCCCGATACGCATATCTTCCTTTATCAACGAACATAGTTCAAGCCCATTGCGCTTTGGCATCATAATATCGCTCAATATCAAATCCGGGAAGTCCTGCACCGCGCGCTCATACCCCTTAACACCGTTCACGGCTTCTATTATTTCATATTCCGTTTCCAAAGACTGACGTAAATAATCACGGACACCTTTATCATCTTCCACAATAAGTACCACCGGCTTCTTTTGAATCTCTCCTGAAATCGGCGTCGCTATAGATTCTGTTTTCACCGGTTGCACAAAAGCCGTATCGCCAATCGTTTCCATCGGCATCACTTCCTTCTCCTGTTCTGTAAAAGCATCCCCGACGGCAGGCAATTCAACGAAGAACACCGTACCTTCCTCACCGCCTTCCCTGTCTTCAATGCGGATACTTCCCTTGTACAATTGTACGATAGAGTAAACCAGACTTAATCCGATGCCGGTACCGGAAATATTGACACCCGTCGTTTCGGGAACCTGATAAAAAGGAGTGAATATTTTCTCCCGTTCTTCCTTCGGTATGCCGCATCCGGAGTCTTCCACACGCAATAGTATCATCCCCCTGTCCTGCTCGTATTCCACCTCCATGTGTATGCTTTTTCCCGCAGGAGTGTATTTGAAAGCATTGGAAAGCAGATTGAACACGATTTTTTCCAAAAGCGTCTGGTCGTACCAAGCGACAAAGGAGTCCGGACGGCACTTCAAGGTGAAGTTTACCTCGTTGGTCTGTGCAATCTGTTTAAAAGCGTAATATATCTCCCGCACAAATTCGCACACATTCCCCTGGGTCACATGAAGTTCCATTGTTCCGCTCTGATTTTTCTGCAAATCCATCAGCTGGTTGACCAACAACAGCAACCGCTGTGCATTCTTATAGATTACCTGCAACTTCGTACGCAATTCATGCCCCAAGTCAATACGTTTCACCAGTTCCTCAAAAGGAGTAATAATTAAAGTAAGCGGCGTACGCAGTTCATGAGCCAGATTGGTAAAAAGACGTATTCTCGCCTGATGAAATTCCTGTTGCTGCAATTTTTCCCGCTGTTCGGCCCTCAGCGCCTCACGCAATCTGCGACGTGCATTGTAATAATAGAAAATCACATAAACCACTATCGCCACTGCCACAACATATAGCAACCAGGCATACCAAGTGTCCCACAAAGGCGAAGCTATCACAATCCGCAATGTACGTCCCTGTTCATTCCATACGCCATCATTATTCGATGCCTTTACATGAAACAGGTATGTACCCGCAGGCAACTTTGTATAATAAGCCGTGGTGCGTCCGCCTACCTCATTCCACTCTTCATCATAACCTTCCAAACGATAGGCATATCTGTTCATAGAGGAGTTGATAAAGTTCAGAGCCCGATAACTTATAGCTATATTGTTTTGGTCATAGCTTAAATGTATTTCCCGGGTATTATCCAGCAAGCAATCCAGAATCCCCGTATCATCGCCCACTTCCACAGGGCGATTATTGACCTGAAAACTCTCCAACACAACCGGCGGCACAAAAGTGTTCACCGGCATTTCCGGAGTATAAAACGTCACAAAACAGTCGTTTCCCGTAAAGCATACCGTACCGTCGGGCAGTGCCACACCACCGTGCAAAGTAAACTCACGGGCACTGATGCCATTGGAGTACGGGTAGTTCTTAATACCACCATCCGTCATCGAATAGCAGGAAATACCTTTATCCGTGCTCATCCACAATGTGTTGTCCGCTCCCTCCACCAAATGGCAGACGGTATTGCTCATCAATCCCTTTTTATCCGTAACGGTTTCTTCTATTTCCCCCCGATTGTTTATGCGATATATACCGCCACCATAGGTAGAGAACCATAACTCCCTCTTACGGGTACGGATGATGGCGGAAATATAGTTATTATCTATCGCATGCCCGGAACCGCTTGCATCCGTTGAATAAACGTCCAGTGCCCCTGTCACCTTCCTGTCCGCCCCCACCGTTTGCAAAGAATCAATCTTCAAACGCAATAACCCCATAGAACGGGTCCCTATCAGCAATATGCCCGGACGCTCCTCAACCATGCACCTCACATAGTTGATCGGCAACTTCCCACCGGAACCGTCCACAATATTCTCTATCCGCTCACCCGCCGGAGTAAAACAGATTAAGGGGTGCTCTCCACCGGCAGCGCCTATCCACAAATTGCCGGATGAGTCACGCAGTATCGAATAAACGGAGAAGGCTTCCGGAAAGCGGTAGAACAGTTGGAAAGCAGATGTCTTCCTGTTGAATTTCCAGACTTCCCCTTTGGTGGTGCCGCACCAGATACAATCTTCATCCGCCCACACCGCCTTTATCACATTGGCATTATAAACCGAATAGGCGGATGAATCAACCAAATAAAAATGGGTCTCACCCGTAGAGATATCATAATTCAGCAACCCGTAACCTTCCGTCGCTATCCAAAGCCCGTTATCCTTATCATGGCAGGCAGCGCCATAGATACCTGTACGTATATTATTCCACACTCCGGGAAAATGGTGCGCAAAACGCGAAGAGAGCATACTAAGCCGCGATATGCCACCGCCGTAGGTTCCTATCCAAAGAGTTCCGGTACGGTCGAGGCAGAAAGAATATACGGAATAGTGCCCCAGGGTTTCAGCCCCGTTATCATATCCGCCCACCTTGGCTATCTTGTTGTCGAACTGATTAAAAGAGTACACCCCGTCATAGGTTCCCAGCAGCAACTCCCCGTTCCATTCTGCCATACATCGGACAAAATCGTTTTTCAGACCGCTGTTCCTGCTTGTATAGGAAGTAACGGCATGCGTATGAGGGTCTATCCGATTGACTCCGCCCGGACCTGTCCCGACCCATATACGATAGTAGGCATCTTCGTACAAAGATGTCACTCTTGCACCCGCCAGCATGCCCTCTTCCTCACAGAAGTGCTTGATGAACTGCATCTTGCTGTTGCACAGATACACGCCATCCAACCTTGTCCCTATCCAGAACTTGCCACTGGTATCTTCCAATATGGCGGATACTATCAAAGTATCCGTCGTAAACACAACAGGCTCAAAACAGTCCTTTTCCGGCGAATAACGCGCAAGTCCTTTCCTCGTACCTGCCCATACTTGCCGGTTTCGGTCCACATAGACCGCCAAAGTGGCCGCATCAGGCAACCCGTCTTCCTCATAATAATTACGGATGCTGTCCGTTGTCAGAGAGAGACGGCTGATGCCGCGATTGGTACCAATCCATAAATATTGTCCGTCCTGTTCCGACAAACTTAACACTTCATTATCGGCAAGGCTCAATGAATCATCGGACTGGTGGGTATATACTGTGTAGGTGCTGCCGTTATAACGGTTCAAGCCGTTACGGGTGCCCAACCACAAATATCCCCGCGTGTCCTGGCACATAGCTATTACAGACAATTGGGATATCCCCTCATTCATTCTCGGGCTATAAGAAAAGGAATATTTAAAAGGAGCTGCCTGTATGGATGCAGCGGTCAACGGCAAGAGCAAAAAGATAAACAAAATTATGCGTCTCATAGTAATTGCGAAATTTTTACCTCACAAAGGTATAAGAAAGAAAGATACGATAAAGAAAACAAGAAGCTTTTAACAACCGTGTCTCAAAATTTGAGACGGCAGAGACAGGGATTGAGACACTGATAACATCGGGCAAAAGCGGAACAGGTTTTGAGAACGGTTGGAGAAGATGCCGTGTGTTTGTATGTATGTTTATTTGTCTTTTTATCTTTTTGTCATTATACCCGTATTTTCTGACAACCTGCATTTTCCAATCCCTCAGAATCGCCTGTTTCCGCCCAGAGGTGCTGCCGCCCGGAAAAAACGAAACGAAAGCCACCCATCTTGCGTATTCTCAATGCAATAGCGAAATCCTTACAAACCAACCAGCGCGGAAAAGCATCGGAAATGCCCTGTACAGGCATCCCATTTGCCCGATATCGGTGTCTGTGGCGAGCGGCAATAATGTCGATCGCGAGGGACATTAATGTCGCTCGTGACAGACATTATTGTCTGTCGGCTGAAATGCCGGTGTCCGACAGAAAAAAGAACTGTTTTTTTGCATAAGCGGTGCATTTTTATCGAAGAAAGAAGCATATCCATCCGCCTTTTATGCAAGCCGCTTCTATTCCGGAAGAAAGGCGCAGGGGCGGGAGTAAGCAAAAACACGGTTCCGGTGTCTTTTTGTCACAGCCGAAGCCGCCGGCATCGCCCTCCGGACCCGAAGCTAAAAGCCAGCCGCCATCCCTCATTCAAGGCATAACAAAAACTGTGGGATATACAGATGCAACACAATACATCCATATATCCCACAGGTAGGTAAGTTTCTTCGAAAAAGCGCAGGTATATATCAAACGGAGTTATTCCGCCCCTTCCGCCTTATCGGGCAAGCAACCGTGTTGCACAGCCCTTTATAGCTGTACCTTGATTGTCTTTCCTTCCTCTATATTCTTTTTCAGGACAGCCTTGCCGCCTTTCAGCACTTCCACGTGCAACTTCTTTCCGGCGCGTGATACGCGGATATCGAAATCGGAATTAAAGGCACGTACATTGTTCAGGTTCATGTAATTCCATTCCTGAGGAAGACGGGGTGTCATTTCGAAGCTGCCGAGTCCGACAGGACGGATACCGAACAATCCTTCGGTATAGATGCGGCAATAAAGACCGCTTTCGGCAGACAAATGGCGCTGGTCGCCTTCGGGCCATGCCTCGATGGCATAAGGCACATGGTCTCCAAGCAAACGGCGGCGGGAATACTTCTTCAGGAAGTTCATGCCTTTTGCCACTTCACCGGCGGCAATGGTGCCGCGCAGGGCATAGAGCGTGGAGCGGTCCCAGAAAGTTTCCGTTCCGGCTTGCGTCAGCAGCCCGTCGTCCGTCCAAAGACGGGGCGAGAAGAGAGCGTCGATGGTACCTTGTGCACGGGTGTAGATGCCCATAACCAGCGGCATGCAAATCCAGGAACGGAGAATGTCGTTTCCTTCGTAGTAGCGATAGCTATGGAAGCCCTCTATCTCGTAGCCGAAATGCTTCTCGATGGCTTGTTCCAAAGTTTTTGCCCGGTCACGGTAAGTATTCAGCTGCTTGGCGGATATGCCCAACTCACGTCCCAACAATACGGCGGAATGCAAAGCATCGTAATAGAGCGTAGACGTACAGAGGTTGGCATCGCCGGCAGGGAAACGGTTTTCCAGTTCATCGGAATTGGAAGCCACCACCCCGGCGGGTGTCAGTTTGCGATGGCAGTATTCGAGACACCATTCAATGAGTTTCCAAAGTTCACGGGCTTCTTCCTTATTGCCGCGTGCCAAGGCATAGCGGGCGGCACCATAAGCTATCATAGCCCCGTCGCCACGGTCTTTCGCCCCGTGCCAGAAACTGACACCTTCGGAAATAATGGAACTCGGAATAGGTTTGTATTCAGGATTCATGTAACGGGCAAAATGGCGGAAACTGTTCAGAGCCGATTCATTGCCGATTTCATATCCCAAGAAAGGAAAGAACGGATTGATATATTCCGCCTGGTCATTTGCCCATACGGCTGCATAATAAGCCTCACCGCCGGGACCGTGCATCAAACCACCTTTTGTGCGATAGATGCTCTCCGCACCACGCAACTTGGCAAAGGCAAACATACGGTTCAGCACCGGATCGGGAGTATCCAGCACAAGGTTATTCCACCATTGATTGATAAGCGCCTGCCGCCCTGCACGTTCACTTTGGATAGTAATGCGCGAGAAAGCGGTGTTGTCCTTTTCCGTCACAGCATCCGACACCTTGCTTCCGGTGAAGAGTGCGTAGAACTCCAACGTTTCGCCCGGCTTCAAGACGAACGTGCCTTGTTTGGAAAGAGAGGCTTCAATGCGATAAGCGCCGTAAACACCTGCTTCCTCGGGCGTGGTATAGGTGACGCGCCACTCGGGCACACGCAAGGTAACAGCCTGCCGGCTGTTATTCTTGAACGCATATTCCTCCAGATAACGGGCGGCGTTGGTAGAGGGATAAAGGATGCGCGTCACGTGAATGGCATCTTTCAGTTCCTTACGGCGGTAGACGTATCCGAAATCACTTTCCACGCGCATGATGCCGTTGAAAGTAATGTCCTTGACGTTTTCGTTCAGAAGGGTTTGGTCGTCCACAGTCACCAAAGCAGGGATATTGACATCAAAGCGCTGTTTCAGGTTGTTCTGCGTTTTGTTGGGCTTCATGCGAAGCATGGGAAAAACCAGGCTACGATTGAGGTGGAAACGCTGCCCGGCATCCACACCGTAACGGAGAACAACGGAAATCATCTGTCCGCTCATCTCCAGATGATCTTCATGCGGCAGGTTCTGCACAGGCACCCATTGGATAGAACCGTCCGGCTGAATGGTCCAACGGTCCTGAGGCTGGGCTACGGCTGCAAACGAGACAGCCAATAAAAAGGATATGAGTATCAAGAATTGTTTCATATATATAATAATGTATTATTGAAAGAATGGAAGTTTATTTCAAGATAAGCACCGCGCTCTCGAACTGCGTATCCAACGGATTGGCAAGTCCTGCACTCATCAGTTCGGCACCTGTAAAGGTTTTGCCATGAGCCGGGAAGCGGGAGACAGCTCCTTTCGGAAGTCCGACTTCCTCTACGCGGTATTTCTTACCGGCATCGAGCCCACCCAAAACCACTTGTGGCACATTGCCGTCTTTTGTCTGATAGAGATAGACTACGGCATGCTGCTTATCCGTGGAGACATAGCTCAAAGAAGCCAACGGATGCTCGTAAGGAGATACCAGGCGATAAAGTTCGCCTTGCATCACTAACGGACGGATACTCTCTTTATAAAGTTTCACGGCATCGGCTATCTGGGCACGCTCTTCGGGAGTGGCTTTGTCCAATGCAAGGTCTACACCGAAAGCACCGCTCAGCGCCACATCAATCGCCAGTTTCAGGTGGCGCTTGCCCATACGGGTAACGTGTGCGGAAATAGTGCTTGCCGGGAAGAAATGAGAGAAGCCCCACTGTATCTTGATACGTCCAAGCGGATCGGTATTGTCGCTGGGCCAGAAACTGTGGAAGTAAGGCATTGCACCGTAATCCACACGGCCGGAACCACCGGCGCAAAGCATTGCCATGACGTTGGGAAACTCCTTGGCAAAGCGGTCCATAAGGCGGTAAAGCGCCCAGTTATAATCAATCCAAAGATGGCTTTGTTCGGCAGGTTGCAGATAACCCGAACCGGGTTGGGTGACGTAACGGTTGCAATCCCACTTCACATAAGTAATGTCCGGATTGGGACGCAAGGTCTTATCAATGATTTCCCACTCGTATGCCTGCACTTCGGGGCGTGTCAAGTCGAGTATTTCCTGATGACGACCCAATATCGGGTCACGCTTGGGCTGGGTGATAATCCATTCGGGATGCTTACGGTAAAGCTCGCTTTGAGGATTCACCATTTCCGGTTCGAGCCAGATGCCGAATCCGACTTTCCGCTTCAAGGCTTCCTTGGCAATGTAGGAGAGTCCGCGAGGCAGTTTCTTGGTGGAAGGTTCCCAATCGCCCAAACCGTGTTTGTCGTCATCGCGGGAGTAGGCGCCGTTGCCAAACCAACCGTCGTCCAGCAGGAAAAGTTCCGCGCCCGTCTGGCGGGCACCGTTGAACAGTTCTTTCAGACGTTCTTCGTCGAAGTCGCAATGGGTGGCTTCCCAGTTGTTCAACAATACGGGACGGTCTTTCTGCGCATCACGTATGGCGTGCTTCATAGCCCAACGATGATAGCGGCGGCTTGCTTCGCCTTTGCCCTGCTTGCTGTAAGCATAGAGAATGGCAGGAGTGGTGAACGTGCCGCCGCGCTCCAAATGATATTGAGAGCCTAACGGGTTCATGCCGGTTATGAGACGGAGATTCTTGTTCCAATCCACATCGAAAGCAAACTGGAAACTACCGCTCCAACGCAAGGAAGCGGCAAGGACTTCGCCCTTGTTCTCATCTGCCGGAGCATTGAGAGAGAGCATGAAAGAGGGAATGCGCATCTGGTGGGCACGTACCCCGAGTTTAGAGTCGAGCACCTTGACACCTTCCGTCAGCCGCTCTTCACTAAGCGTTGCTTCACGCTTGTAGTTACCCATGAACTGAGTGAGCCAGTATGCTTTGGCTTTCAAGACGGGCGAAGCGGAGGCAAAACGGTAAAGGGTTACCTTCCCTTTCTCGTTATGACTGACGGTATTCCAGATTTCCATCATGCTGTTATCCGGATAACACTTAATGTAGATATCCACCGTAAACGGATAAGCAGGGTCTTTCAAAGAGATAACGGTTTGGGAAACATTGTCACCCAAATCTTCCGTGCGGTGTCCCGTATAGTGAAGTTCGGTAGAGGTGTTACCGTCCACATGAGTGGCTTGCAGGGCGGGTTCGGTAATCACTCCGTTGCCGTATGGCGGAAAAAATTCACTTTCGCGGGAAGGCATCTTGGCAGGAGGGGCCACTTCAACGGCAGCATCGCCGAAACCAAGCTGGTAGAGACGGTTGTCCGAACCTACCATAAAAGAGAGTTTCAGTTCACCGGAAGTAACGGCAAAAAGTTTCTTTACATTAGGATTGTCTGCGGCGCGCATCAGGCAGGCACAGCAGAGAAAAATGGATATTAGAAAGAGGTTCTTCATTATTATGATTGGTTTATAAATGAGAATTTAGTGTGTAGTGCTATCGTCATCCGGCAATGTATGCCGGATGACAAACCGTCACTTAGTCATTAGTCATAAATTTCCAGCTTACCGTTGCAATATTATCCGGTTTCCCTTTCTCCGCTTTGGAGATAGTACCCTTCAGACGGCCTTTCTTATCGCGTGTCACTTTTATCTCACGCCACGAATAAGCGCCTTTCTCGTAATCGAAAGTCTCGCCATCATCGTCATACAAACGGTAAGCACCGTCTGCCTTGCCATAGTGGCGGATTTCAAGATTAACCTTCTGTCCAGCCTTGGGAGCATGAAGCATGGCTTCCATAAAGGGGATGACGGCGCCGTCTTTGACGAATACCGGAATACGGTCCAAACCGGGAGCTACCTTAATACGTTCTCCATTACCCACGTACTTGCCGGTATAGAAATCGTACCAATTGCCTTGCGGCAACACAACGGTACGCTCTTTTTGTCCTGCGAACATCGGAGCGACCAACAGGTATTCGCCTGCCATATACTGGTCTTTGATTTCCTTGGATATGGCTTCCAGATACGGATTATCTTCCAAATTGGTGCTCTTCATCTCCGTGCTAACGGCTTGTTCAGGATTGAAGCCCGGTTCCAGATTGATGGCACGGAAAGGAGGAATACCGTCAAAATGATAACGGGCAAACTCCGTGTACCAATACGGCATCATCTGCATACGCAATGTGGCATATTCCTTGATTTGCGGCGCAACTTCCGGGAACGACCAAGGTTTCGTGCCGCTTGCCCAGGCATTAATCATCGCCATAGGTGAAAAGACAACCGACTGGAAACGACGCAACCACTCTTCACCGGTCTTGGAGCCACGGACTTCCGGTGTCCACAACACTCCGCTGAAACCGGAGTTTATCAGTGCCGTGATGAAATCCTGATGGCTGTAATAATCGTTATAAATGACATAAGGATATGAACTTGCACCGGCATTGGAGGCACGTACCAGTCCGAAGGTACGCTGATTACGCTGTTTGTAAAGATCGGCAGTGGTACGTTGCACCCACAATCCATACGTCTGACGCATCTGTTCGGCAGAAACACCGCTGGGGAAAGTGGCGACATCGGGCCACAAGTAGCGGTCGTATCCGTCCACCTCATCTATCTTATATCCGCTCACGCCGATATTGATATGCTCTTTTTCCAGCTTGTCTTTCCAAAGCCGGCGCGCTTTTTCACCTGCCAGGTCGGGAACGATGCCGCACCATACCGTATGCGAACCGCTGACCGGATACATTTCCTTATACACATCAGACTCGGGAGATACATAGGGGTTTGTCCACAGGTTGATGCGCACGCCTTTATCCAACATGGTCTTGACAAAACCTGCAGGATCGGCATAGCGTCCCTTGTCCCACTCGAACGTGCAGGGATATGCCTTGCTCTGCCAGCCCGGTTCCAGTCCGATGAAATCCAACGGAAAACCGCGGCGTTCGAATTCAGCGGCTTCCTTCTCCACATCATCGGCCGTATAGAGCTTCTTGGTGCGTTGTGTAAAGCCCAATCCCCAGCGCGGAGGCAATGTGCCACCGCCGCAGAACAGGTTGTAACGACGCACTACATCCATCGGCGTAGGTCCGGCAAAGAGATAAATCTCGGTACCCGGAGCCGGAACGAGGATAGATACGGCATCGGAATAGGGAGCGGAAGTCCAAGTCTTGTCCGTATTACGGTCTTTGGCTACCGGAGCATTCGGGCTGTCCTTGCGGGCACCGCTACCGGCATACACGGTGAGGTAACGTGCCGAATTGATGAGAACGCCATACCCCCGGTTGGAGATATAGAAAGGAACAGGCGCATGCGTGCGACCGTTATCTTTACCACCGTAATGGTCTACGTGCAGGTTCAGTATCTTGCCACGCTGATGCACGGTCTGGAAGTTCAGACCGAAACCGTAGAGTTGCTCTTTACGTTGCAGGGGAATGCGAAGGCTCGTTTTACCGTCTTGCACCGCACCCACTATCTCGTTCGCCAATGCAGGCAGGCCGACTTCCGGCAAACGGGTAAAGCCCTCTTTCAGAGGAGTGGCACCGGAAACATCCAGCAAGGAATAACTTTCGGGCGTGCCGACTACCCCTTTCCAAACGCCGGGTTCCACCTGTTGCCAGGCGATTTGCGCCTTTGCAGGCAATAACATCAGCACAGCAAGCGCTCCTAAAATCAATTTCTTTTTCATGGTTTTCATTTAATTTGTAGTATTTGTTATATGTTTATGCTCAACCGGACAATTACTTTACAAAGAAACCGATAACGCATTTACACAACTTGCAAAATTGTTTTATTCTTTTTCAATAATGTCTCAAATACATTGTTTCCTTCAGGAAAGGGTAAAAACATAAACCCACATACAGATACCGGTATCATTTATCAGCGGATGATGCCTGCAAAGCCGCCATTGGGCAACAACTTTATCTTAACCGTCCCGTCCGTATTTTCCATCGGCATGGAACCGAAACTGTCCTTATCCTCACCGTCCGTTATCAGGGTAAATGACTTTCCTTTGCAGGCAGCAGGCAACGCAAATTCTATCTCACGCTCTTCCGCCTTACCGCTGATGCCGCCTATGAACCATGTATCACCCGAACGACGTGCGATAACCGCATAATCGGCAGGATAACCTGCCAGCAGGCAACTTTCATCCCATGCCGCAGGCACATCTTTCAGGAATTGCTTCGGCTGTTCCGGCAAAACAAGATAGGCTTCCGCCCTGTCGGCATAACATTGGAAACCGGACTCGAAGACTACTGCCAAAGCCAACTGGTGTGCCACGGTAGTCTGGCGGATTGCCTCTACTCCCTGGCGGATTTTATTGGAGAAAGTTACCGGAGTATAATCCATTGAACCTACCACATTACGGGTAAAAGGAACGGTAGCGTTATGTTCGGCAGCCTTGTCGCAACGTTGCTGCCTGCCCAATGTCTCCGCTCCGCGAATAGCTTCCGTCGTCATCATATTGGGATAGGTACGTTCGAAACCGCGCGGCAGAGTGGCACCGTGCAAGTCTACCAGCAGATGGTGGTCCGCCGCATCTTTCAGAATGGCCGGATAGAGTTGGATGATGCGTTGTTTGTCCGTATCAAAAAAGTCGACCTTAATGCCTTTCACGCCAATCTCACTGATACGCTTCATTTCCGCACGGCGCAATTCGGCATCGGACATGAGGCGACGGGCGGCAACCGTATCATTCTGACGTCCTGCACCGGAGTGATACCACAACCATACTCCTACCCCTTTCGTTTGCGCATACTTCACTACATCTTCCATTGTACCGCCATTTGCCATGCGCTGCCATCCGGCATCAATCAGCATATACTCCCAGCCCATTTCGGCACTGAGGTCCACATATTTCAGTTGTTCTTTGTAATCGAGCACGCTGGAACCCTTATACCACCAGCTCCAGCACGAACGTCCTGCCTTTATCCAGGATTCATCCTCTACGACAGAAGCCGGATTGAGATGCGAGACCATCTGGTTTTGGAAAACCGTGTTCAGCTCGTTACCAACTATGACGGCACGCCACGGAGTGTACCAAGACAACTGCGATACGGGTTCCACGGCATCCGGGACAATCGGTTCGTCCAATTCCGGGAAACGGATTTTATATGCCCCGTCCGTACCGGAATTATCGATATGTGTAGCAGGATAAGTTCCGTCCAAATGGGCTTCGGTTATCATCATCCACAAGCCATTGGTCTGAAACAGCAT
Organism: uncultured Bacteroides sp.; assembly: GCF_910578895.1. Classification (GTDB taxonomy): domain Bacteria; phylum Bacteroidota; class Bacteroidia; order Bacteroidales; family Bacteroidaceae; genus Bacteroides. The sequence goes on along the minus strand of NZ_CAJTSC010000021.1, from coordinate 757 downwards.
CGGGAAAGCCCAACCTCTTCCATGTTTACATTCCGAACGAATTTCGATGGCATTGCTACAATATTGCTCGTAACTGGGTTTCTTACGCTCATTCCAATCATAAGGGTGTATCCATGCCTTGCCATTGACAGGTACCGCAAACTCCGTATGCTCCGCCTGAATGGTGTGGAGTTCCTTGCCCGAACCCGGCAAACCGTAACGGAAAGCGATACCATTGTTATAAACGCGTACAATCAGTTCAAAGTTGTTTCCTTCCGAAGAGCGGAACGTAAATACCTGCTCACGACAATCGTCAACCGTATTGACCTGCTTGCCCGATTTCAACTGATAGGCTTCCGTAATATCTTTCACCGGAGACGCCGATACGAACTCCGCATCTTTTCCATACTCCAACGAATCCATCATCAAGCCCAAAAGAGATTTGCCGACAGCAATCGTATCTTTATAGTATACGGAATAAGCCAGTTCCGTTACTTCACCCGCCGTCTTGTTCTCCAATACAAAACGGACATTATTATCTTTTGATTTCAGTTCCCACGAATCGGGAGCCGTGCAAGCGGCAACCAATACCACATACAGCAACAGTGCCGCATTCCATAATTTCTTCATACTGTTTTTATTTTAAGCAAATATCAAGAGCCTGTTTAAATTTTCTTCAAAAAGTTGTTTCTTCAGCTTCTTCCCAAGTCTCTTTCCGGTCTGTTTTCCTCTTTTTCATTCGTCACATAGCCCGCTATGCTCCTCATAAAAATAGAAA
>NZ_CAJTSC010000020.1:47235-56058 GCF_910578895.1 uncultured Bacteroides sp. | reverse complement strand
CTTTAATATCCATTTCTTTTCATAAGACGGCGTTGATCTTACTCCCGTTTTTATTTTTTAGCAGATATCCCTTTAAGAGAATAGGAAAAACAACAAGTGTTGCCATAGTTGGAATTTTTGTTTTAAGTATTCTAAGTAGTTCATTGATAAATGATTTTTTAGGTAGTTTATTGGTACTTGATGCTTTTTCTATTTATGATTCTAAATATGCTCTTGAAGAAGGAAACAAAATCGGAATAAGAATGCTTTTTGAGTTTATTCCGTTTTTTGTAGCTACATATTACCTCGGAAGTAATAAAACAATAAATGGCCCCAGGTATTTAGTTTTTTTGTCAACAATATCTGCATTGATTTATCCATTCACGACAATTATTCATTTAATTTCAAGATTGGGCTTTTATTTCAGTATTTTTTCAATGGCTACTATTCCTATAACTTATAGGGGATTTAATAATAGTCTTGTTCGATATTTATTATTGTTGATTTATTTCATTATAACAATATATGTATATATAGATCGTTTTACAAACTCTGTGTATACAGATTCTTTCAAGGAATTTAAAACAATATTCAGTGTTTTATAGATGAGTAATAAGAAGAAAAACATAGTTATTTTGAGTACTATGTACCATCCGGATATGGGTGCTCCTTCTGCATGTGTAGATAAGTATGTTCAAGCACTAAAAGATAAGTATAATTTTTATATCATAACCAAAACATACAAGACGGATATAGTGCCGGATGGAAAGTATAAAATTAGATATATTTCAAGTTTTATTCATAGGGTAATTTTGAAATGTAATAAAAATATTGATGAATCGAGATTTATATGGCTTAATAAAATAGTCTTATTTTGCTGCAATATATACAAATTGATTACTACACAGTTCTGTTATCCAACATCGGGAAGATGGGAAATAACAGAGTATTATAGGGAGCTTAAGAAATTATCGGAAGAAATAGAAATAAATACTGTTATTGCTGTTTCAAACACTTTTTTCCCTCAATTCTCAGTTTCCAGATTTAAAGAGACATATCAAAATATAAACTATATTGCTTTTATATATGATCCTTTTTCAGAGAATTATGTCTATTATCAATATAAACTTTTTAAGAAGTGGTGGAAACAGAAAAATAGGAAGAATGAGGAATTAATCTATCAAAAAGCAGATGCAATATTTTTTTCTGAGGAAATGTATTGCTTTGCGCTTAATAACTTTAAGTTTAATCTTGCCAAAACGCATTGTCTTTATTTTCCGTTGAGTGATATTAGAAAAAATCAGTATCATGTAGATAACTCTCCTTTAATAAGATTAATATATGCTGGTGCATTATATAAGAAGATTAGAAATCCGGAGTTTATGCTATTTGTTATGTCTCAAGTAAATGGTATTAGACTTGACCTGTTTGTCAACAAAGGAGAATGTGAAGATATAATAGAGAAATATATATCTAATGTCATTACCAGGAATTATTTTGTAGGTAGAGATCGGTATGATGAGATGATATGTAATGAATATGACATATTAGTGAATATTGGCAATATTAGTACGTTACAAGCACCGAGTAAAATGTTGGAATTGCTTTCAACAGGGCGACCGATACTAAATTTCTATTTTGCCAAAGATAATCAATATCAGATGATTGAGAAATATCCTTTAGGATTAAATATCGGGTATCATGAAGAAAATGCGGTGGAAAAAGTTACGAAGTTCTGCCATAGGGTAAAAGGTCATATATTGAGTTTCGAAGAAGTATCGGCTTTGTATCCGGAGAATGCCCTTGGTAATCAGGTAAAATTATTGGAAACATTAATTAATGGTTAATCTATGATTGCGATATTACTTTCTACATATAATGGGCAGGACTTTCTTGAAGAACAAATAGATTCCTTTTTTACACAGACCATTACTGATTGGCAATTGTACATTAGGGATGACGGGTCTAAGGATAAGACGATGGACATTCTTAATGATTATGTGAAAAGATATCCTGATAAAATATATTTAATGAGTGACATGCCGTGTAATCTTGGTGCGGGAAAATCATTTATGTATTTATTAAGTCATGTAGATGCTGATTATTATATGTTTAGTGATCAGGATGATGTTTGGATGCCCGACAAGATTGAAAGAACATTAGCCAAGTTATTGGAACTTGAAAAGAAATATGGTAATGAGAAAGGGGTTGGTGTATTTACGGATTTAACGGTTGTAGATTCAAAACTTAATATGTTGATGCCTTCATTGTGGAAAGCGGACAACAGACATCCGGAATATGTGTATGATTTTTACAAACAATGGACTAATAGGCATGCCTCATACGGATGTACGCAAATGTTTAATAAAGCAGCGAAAGAGCTGGTTTTACCATATCGACAATTTGAGGGAGTACAGGGTGCCCATGATAATTGGATTGAATATATATTGATAAAAAATGGTATCTATGATTTTTTAGACTCGCCAACAATTTACTATAGACAGCATGGAACAAATGTAGTAGGGGCAAATTTCGGGCATTCGTATTATGATGATTTACGTGATATAGTGAAAAAACCTACCGATTTATGTCGGAAATTGAAAAAAGATTATGAGCGCATGAAGTTGATGCCGTTTAATGTTTCTATAACCAAAGTGCTATGGTACAGATTTTATCAATCTATAAGTGCCATTGTTGTTAGAATTATAAAGTGAGATAAATGGATAATTTTAAACAATATCAAAATTTTGAAATATCTAATGGTGTTTCTATTCGCCAGCTTCAGATGAAACTGTTGGAGATATTTACCTACTTTAAACAGATATGCGAAGAAAATGATCTTACTTACTGGTGTGGTGGGGGAACTATGTTGGGAGCTGTCAGGCATAAAGGATTTATTCCATGGGATGATGATTTGGATGTATTTCTGCCTCGTGAAGATTATGAAAGGTTGTATAGTATATGGCATAAGGTGGCAGATACTAAACGATATGTTTTGGTCAGAACTGACGAAAAAAATAATTATCATCATACGGCAATGAATTTAGTTGATATTCAAACAACGTATATAAACAGGCATTCGGAAAACGAAGATATATTTCATGGCGTATATATTGATATTATTCCGTTTGAAGGATGTCCGGATTCTAAATTCAGGCGAGGATTGCAGATATATCATTCGGTTATGTATTCTGTTTTTAATGCTCAACGATTACCGGACAATCAGGGAAAATTGCTGAAGTTGCCGGTGAAGATACTGCTTGGGCTGGTAAGAAATCCTAAAACACGATATAAAATATGGAAAAAACATGAGGCAAAAATGGTGCAATATGGTTTTTTTGATGCCAAATATGTAAAAGAAACAATATCGTCATTCAAGGGACTTTTTCGTTTGTATGAACGGAGTATATTTGATACTACAGATGCTGTTTTTGAAGGTATAACAGTTAAAATACCGGCAGGTTATGACCACTACATGAAAATGATTTATGGAGATTACATGGCTATACCTAAGAATTTATCGATTGATATGGCTTCAAGATATGGGGTTGTAAAGTATATCAATCTGCATGAGCCATATACAACATATAGAGGTGTATACTATTTGACTAATGTAAATCGAGAACAATGAATGTAGCTATGATTTTTGCCGGCGGAGCTGGCAAAAGGATGAATACTGTATCAAAACCAAAGCAGTTTCTTGAATTGCAGGGGAAGCCTATAATAATTTTTACTCTTGAACTATTTGATACGCATTCTGATATTGATGCTATTTGTGTTGTATGCATTGAGCCTTGGATACCATTTCTTAAAAAACAACTCCGTAAATTTGAGATTACAAAAGTTGTTGATATAGTTCCGGGTGGCGAAACCGGGCAAGATAGTATTTATAACGGACTGTGTGCAGTAGAAAAATGGGCAAGATTGAATGGTGATGGGAATGTGAATGTGTTGATACACGATGGAGTCCGTCCTTTAATTACACAACAAACAATAACCGATAACATTATAACTGTACAAGAAAAAGGAAACTGTATTACATGTATTCCCGCGACAGAAACATTTGTTGTGACAAAAGAAGATGGTTCGTTAGATATACCCCCTCGTTGTCATTCATTAATAGCAAGGGCTCCTCAAACATTTAGATTGAGCGATATAATGGAAGCCCATAAGAGTGCTTTGAAAGAGGGAAAACATGATTTTATAGATTCATGTACGATGATGAGTTATTATGGACATACGATGAATACCATAATCGGTCCGATGGAGAATATTAAGATTACTACACCAACTGATTTTTTTATTTTCCGGGCAATGGTGGAAGTGCATGAGAATCAACAGATATTTGGTTTTTGATATGAATTTGAAAGTAAAACAGGATTTGCAAGAATTTGTTCTTTCTTTTGAACTATCCAATGATTTGAGTAATAAGAAATTTCTTATTACCGGTGCTACAGGATTAATAGGATCTATTTTAGTTCATTGCTTATTGGCATTGAAAAGAAATATTTCTATAATAGCGCCTGTACGCAGTACAATGAAAGTAAAGGAAATATTCGATACCGAGGAAATTTCTTTTATAACGTTTATTGAATGCGACATTGCGACTTTTAATTATGATATGGTAGGGGTGGTAGATTATATTGTGCATTGTGCGGCACCTACTTCCAGTAAATATTTTATAGAACATCCTGTTGATACTTTTCAGATAATTTATAAGGGTACAGAAGCTTTATTGGAGTATGCTAAAAACAAACAGGTAAACGGGTTTGTGTATTTGTCTTCTTTAGAGGTATATGGTACTATTTCTGATGGCTCAATTCAAATAACGGAAGATGTACAAGGGTATTTAAATCCGATGGCTGTTCGTAGCTGTTATCCAATGGCAAAACGGGCGGCTGAAAATCTATGTTGTGTATATGCGGCACAGTATGGAGTGAATGTGAAAATCGCCAGGTTGACGCAGACTACAGGTGCCGGTATTTCTGAAAATGATAATCGAATAATAGCTCAGTTCTGTAGATTAGCTGCAAAAGGTGAGAATATAATATTGCATACAAAGGGTGAAGCGGCGAGACCGTATTGTTATACGATAGACTGCGTATCCGCTATTCTTTATATATTATTGAAAGGTGCGGCAGGAGAAGCCTATAATGTTGCTAATGAAGGAACTTATGTTTCGGCTAAAGGATTGGCGGAAATTCTTAGGGAGAAATTTAACCCTGACATTAAAGTTTTATTTGACTTGAAAGATAATATGGGATATGCCCTTGAAACTAAATTGAGGTTGAATGTAGATAAGTTGAAAGCATTGGGGTGGACATCGCAACACGATTTGATGGGTATTTTGAAAAGAATGATAGATTTTTTGAAATAATTATTTAGTGATTTGTAATAATGAGATATTTGATAGTAGTGGCTCATCCGGACGATGAGGTTTTGGGTGCAGGTGCGTCTATCCGTAAATGGACGCAGAATGGTGACATTGTAGATATATGTATAATGTGTACGGAAGCGAAAGCGCGTGCTTTCCGACCGGAAGATAATGAATTGGATGCGGATTTGAACTCGTCATCTGATTTTTTGGGTATCCGTAAGAAATTTGAGGGTGTTTTTCCTAATATTGAGATGAATACAGTTCCTCATATTAGATTAGTGCAGTTTATAGAAAATGCAATCAGAGCGACAGAGCCGGATATAGTTATCACACATCATTCTTCTGATACTAATAATGACCATTTACAGACATCATTGGCTTGTCAGGAAGCTATACGGTTATTTCAAAGGCGTCCTGAAGTAAAGCCTGTATCTGAATTTTGGTTTATGGAAGTTGGTTCTGCCACTGATTGGAATTTAAATACGGCTTTTAATGCTTTTCGTCCCAATATATATGTGGAAATAGGTAAAGATGGCATTGATGCTAAAATTAAAGCTTTGAGTATGTATAGAGGAGTAATGCGACCATATCCCCATCCTCGTAGTAATGAAGCAATGGAAGGGCTTGCAGCTTGGAGAGGAAGTCAGGCTGGATGTAAGTATGCCGAAGCTTTTGAAACAGGGATTCGTAGAATTTGATTGTTATGAATAAGTTTATAAAAAGGATTTTGGATTTCATATTGGCCTTATTTTTGTTTGTGCCAGGGGGAATTGTGTTGTTGGTAGGGATTATTTTTGTGAAAATAGTATCTCCTGAAGCTTCTCCTGTTTTCAAACAGGAACGGGTAGGGTATAAAGGCAAGCATTTTATTCTCTTCAAACTTCGTTCGATGACAAATGAATATGACGAGAATGGTAACTTGCTATCTGATGAAATGAGGCTTAAGAAATGGGGAAAAGTTATTCGGGCTACTAATATGGATGAACTTTTCCAAATATGGAATATTCTGAAAGGGGAAATGTCTTTTATCGGTCCTCGACCTATATTGCCTAAGGAAATGTTGGTAATGACTGAGGATGAACAGCGGGAAAGACAATCTATGCGTCCCGGTATTACAGGCTGGGAAGCTGTGCACGAGGGTGAATCTTCTACTCGTAGAGCTATGGCGGAACTTGATTTATATTATGTACGCAATTGGTCTTTGAAACTGGATTGGCAGGTATTGTATAAGACTCTTGGAATTATTTTTGGTTTTCAACGTCCCGATGATTCTATAAGAGCTCCAAAAGTACTTGACTCTGAAATCAGATCAATGAAAGATATCGGAGAGGAATAATGGAAATAGGCAGTTTTATTGAACTTCAATTTTCTCAAGGAAAAGAGTTCTATTCCCGGAAAAAGGATTTGATTCGTTTGAATACAGGTAGGGCTGCAATTTGGCATGCATTTCGGGTAACAGGAGCTAAGATTATCTGGTTACCGTACTATCAATGTGATACTGTTGGCTCTTTTTTGAAACAAAAAGGGGAAGAAATACGGTATTATCATATAGACAAGAACTTCAATCCTATAGATCTCTATGCTAAAAAAGAGGATGCTGTACTTTTTGTAAATTATTATGGGATAATGTCACAAGAGAGGATGAGAATTCTTTCCATTTCTTATCCGAATGCTATTATAGACAATTGTCAGGCTTTTTATTGCTCCCCCCTTGCTAATGCAATGAATGTATATTCTTGCCGTAAATTTATAGGCGTACCCGATGGGGCGTATGTGATAGGAAAAGATGCTCATAAATATGCGGAAGAATATCCGCAAGGATTTTCGTCGGATACCGCTGCTTTTCTGTTGCAACGTATTGAGTATGGATGTGAAGGTAAGGGGTATGAGTCTCGTAGTATCAATGAACATAGAATTGATACGGAGGATGTGATGAGGATGTCTAAATTAACTCGTACTATATTAGACGGAACGGATTATGATTTTATTAAAACCAGGCGTAGAGAGAATTTTCGGAAAGCTGATGAACTGTTTGGTGATATAAACCTGATTGATGCTACGCGCTTTTATGACAATGATACTATTCCTATGGTTTATCCATTGGTTGTGGAAGATGATGGGTTACTGTTGAAATTACAGCAAGCGAAGCATTTTCAGGGGCATTGGTGGAGTTATATATGTGAAGAATTATCTGCTGATACTGTTGAGTATTGGCTGTCACGCTATATGATACCGATTACCATTGATCAACGGTATGGTTGTGAAGAATTAATGTATTTAGCAAATATTATTAAGAAATAGAATGAATAATACAATTAACGGGCACTTATGTATAGTGTTTGCTTTGGAACATTACAACCCCTTGGGACAGATTCGTAGTTTTGGTTCAATGGGGGTTAATCCTATTTATATTTCTGTAAAACGTAGATATGAGGTAGCTACTTTTAGTAAGTATATCTCTAAGCTACATCGTGTGGACAGTGTTGAGGACGGTTACGAATTGTTGATGAAAGAGTATGGCCATTTTGACGAACTTCATAAACCATATATTGTTTTTTCAGATGATAAATCAGTAGGTTTTTTTGATTTACATTATGATGAATGGAAAGACCGATTCACAGCCTTTAATGCCGGTCGGGCAGGGCGTGTTAATGAATTTATGGATAAATATAAAATTCAGCAACTCGCAAAGAAACATGGCTTTAATGTACTTGACTCGTATGTGATAGGAAAAGAAGACCCTATTCCGCAAGGTCTATGGTATCCTGTTATCACAAAAGATATTTCACCCAATTCCGGTAATTGGAAAAGTGATGTATTTATCTGTCAGGATGAAACTGAACTTAAGGAAGCTATCCCTCAAATAGCTAGTCCGCTGATTATGATTCAACATTTTGTGGACAAAAAGAACGAAATGGCTTTAGAGGGTTATACCGTAAATCATGGGCAGGAAATGCATATTGTGACCCAGTTACAATGGAAATATTTGATTCAAGGCTATTATAGCCCGTATCATGAGGTTTGTATGTTTACGGACAAAGAGATGGAGGCTAAACTTATAGCGATGTTTAAAGAAATAGGGTTTGACGGCATTTTTGAGGTCGAGTTCTTGATAGACAAAGATGGTACATATTATTTTATGGAAACTAATTTTCGTGCTTCTGCCTGGAATCCTACGGGAATGTGTGCAAGTATGCCACTTGCTTTTTTATGGGTAAAAGGGATGGAAAATGGTACTATTGATCCGGGTGATCGTAAGGAGTTTGAACCTTTTACTTCCATGTCGGAAATCATAGATTTTGGTAAACGAGTTGATACAGGCAAAATTTCATTACAAGAATGGTTAAAGGATTTCAAGGAGGCTAAGTGTACTTATATTTATAACAAAGAGGATATTGGTCCTTGGGAGTCCGTATACGAAAATTGGGAAAAATTTAAGTAGTCTGTATGAAACGAGTTTTAATAAC
>NZ_CAJTSC010000020.1:32334-47225 GCF_910578895.1 uncultured Bacteroides sp. | reverse complement strand
TCTTTATATTATGTAGAGTCTGTTAGTACTATAAATAATTTATGGAAGGAAGTGGATTTTTCTTCTTTTGATGTTGTAGTAGATGTAGCAGGTATAGCTCACATTAAAATAACAACCAAAATGAAAGATTTATTTTATTCGGTAAATAGGGATATGACTGTTGACATTTGTAAAACAGCAAAAGCGGCAGGTGTGAAACAGTTTATTTTCCTTTCATCTATGAATGTGTATGGTGATGATTGTGGGATTATAACCGATGTAAATAAAGTGAATCCGTCCAGTTTCTATGGTGATAGTAAATTGCAGGCTGATAATATAATTCAGGAAATGAATGATCTTACATTTTCAGTTGTAAGTGTTAGGCCACCGGCTATTTATGGAAAGGGGTGTAAAGGAAATTATCCTTTATTAATTAAGTATGCTAAAAAAGTTCCTGTTTTTCCGGATTATAAACAGCATAAAAGTTTGATTTATATAGATAATTTGTGTGAATTTATCAAATTGTTAATTGATAATCATTCTAAAGGTATTTTTTGTCCTCAGAATGCGGAATATACTTCTACATCTGAAATTGTAAGAACCATAGCTAAATTTAGTAATCATAAAATATGGTTTACTCGATTGTTTAATCCGTTTGTGTGGTTAGCTGTTAAATCCTTTAGGTTTGTACAAAGAGCGTTTGATGAAGATGCCTATGAACTTTCTCTTAGTAATTATTTTGACGGTAAATATAATGTGGTTTCGTTTGACGAGTCTATAAAGAGAACTTTGTAAAGGCAGAAAAAAGAATGCCTATGTAATAATTCTATTCATTGCATGAAGATTATTTAAAAACAACAAGATGATAATCGATGAACAACTGCTGGATCAGGTATCCGGTCAAGCCAAAGAGAGTGAACGGCTACGTATGAATTTCAATTTGCATGAAGCTTTGGATGCGAAAGCACAACGGTTGCTTAACGCGCTGGAAGTGGGGACTGTTTTGCCTGTACACAGACATCGGCATACGGCAGAAACGTATATTCTTTTGCGCGGACATATCAATGTAATGTTCTATAATGATAGTGGGGAAGAAGTGGAACGGTATGATTTGCACCCTGGAAATGGTATGTATGGGGTTCATATTCCCAAAGGACAGTGGCATACGTTGGATGTAATGGAATCTTCTGTGATATTTGAAGTAAAGGACGGTCCGTATATACCTTTAGGCAAGGAGGATATTTTGGAAGGCTGTCATTGAGGTGCTTTCATAGTGTCCTAAGAAATGAAAAACGGAGAAACATTCGGTGAGTGATGTTTCTCCGTTTTGTTTTATAGCCGTACAAATCTTAAATAAATATTGTTATGATTTTTCTTTAGGAACGTAAATCAGAGCGGTTATATTTTTCTTGGGTGAAAAATGGCAAGACATCAGAATGCCGGTGTCGTAATAACAGATGATAGGTAATCATTCTTTGAAAAGTAGAGAAAGATATAAATGAGATTTCTCTTTGAAGGAAAAGCGTATATTTGCATATATCTTTAGCTTATTAAATGTTTTTGATAGCTATAAATTTGATAATTATTGGTTCCAGACGGGTACTCCTACTTATTTGGTAGACTTGCATAAGGAGGTTAATCTTTATACTTTGGGATTTCCTGACGATGAGGTCCGTTATGGTTTCTTGAATTTTCTGATACCCTACTATACAGAGGTGTCTGATGCGGAGGCAGGTTTCTATATTGTAAAATTCATGCGTGATTTGAGAGCCGGTAATGTAGATGCTTTCATGGAGCGCTTGAAAGTCTTTTTTGCAGGGATGCCTTATGAACTGAGTGACAATACCGAGTATCATTATCAAGCGATTTTCTATGTGGTCTTCACGTTGATGGGGCAATTTGTAGAAACGGAAGTTCGCAGTGCCCGTGGTCGTGCCGATGCGGTAGTGAAAACGAAAGACTTTGTTTTTGTTTTTGAATTCAAGCTGAATGGAACCGCTGAAGAAGCGTTGGAACAGATAGATGGAAAAGGATACCTACTTCCTTATATCTTGGACGGGAGAAAGCTGGTAAAAGTAGGGGTAAACTTTAGCAAGGAAACCCGAAACGTGGATAAATATATTATAGAGTGCTGAAATAGTGCGGATAAAATGTAAACAGACTTTGCAAATAGGACGGGAATGGAATGTCTTTTGTCCTGTTTGTAGGAATTTTTAGCCTTTCTGTTAAATTTTGATTATAAATATTGGTTGTTATATTATTTTATTTTTACCTTTGCGCCCCGAAATTTTAAAGTAAAAAGACATGAAAAAAGTTATTGTAAGCATTGCATTGTGTATGGCTGCTATGGCCACTAATGCTCAGGACGCTGTGGTAGGAAATAAGTTTTCCGACAATTGGTCAGTAGGTGTTAATGTAGGTGGAACTACTCCTCTTACTCATAGCGCATTCTTCAAGAACATGAGAGCTGTTTTGGGAGTTGATTTGGACAAACAAATTACTCCGGTATTGGGTTTGGGCTTGGAAGCGATGACAAGTATCAACACTACTGCGAGCAGAACGGCATTTGACAATACTAATTTGAGCCTGTTGGGTAGATTGAACCTGAATAACCTGTTTGGCGGTTATACCGGCGCTCCGAGACTGTTTGAAGTAGAAACTGTTGCCGGTATCGGTTGGTTGCACTATGCTGTAAACGGTGAAGGCGACCTGAACAGCATGTCAAGCAAATTGGGTCTTAATTTCAACTTCAACCTGGGTGAGGAAAAAGCATGGACATTGGCTTTCAAACCTGCTTTGGTATATGACATGAATGCAGCCGGAAGTGATAACGTATGTTTCGATGCCAATCGTGCCGCATGGGAATTTACTGCCGGATTGAAATACCATTTCAGCTGCAGCAATGGTAGCCGTCACTTTACTTTTGTAAAGCCGTATAACCAATCGGAAATTGATGCTCTGAATAATCAGATTAATGATTTGCGTCGTGAAGCCAACGATAATGCTGCTGCGTTGAAGAATGCCAACCAGAAGAATGCCGATTTGGAGAAAGCGCTGAATGATTGCAAGAACCAAGCTCCGAAAGTAATCACGGAAACAGTTACCAACAATAAGAAAACATTGGAATCTGTTGTAACATTCCGTCAAGGTGGTACTGCTGTTGAGGCTTCTCAGACTCCTAACGTAGAGCGTATCGCTACTTATATGAAGAACCATAAAAACGCGACCGTATCTATCAAGGGATATGCTTCTCCGGAAGGAAACGCTGATGTGAATGCCCGTATTGCCAAACAACGTGCAGAATCTGTAAAGAATATGTTGACTAACAGATATAAGATTGCTGCAAACCGCATCACTGCAGAAGGCCAGGGTGTAGGTAACATGTTTGAAGAAGCAGACTGGAACCGTGTCAGCATCTGTACAATCAATGAAGACTAATCCGATTGTGCTCATAATTGACAAATAGTCAGCGTTTTATAAATTATTCTCAGAAAACAGCTCCGACGGGGCTGTTTTCTTTGTTTATACCCGTATATATTATCACCTTTGCATCGTTGATCAACGGAACAAGAGTTAAAATGATGTTTGATTTAAAAATGTAAAGGAGAGATAATATGCCTCTATTTTATTATGCAAGACAGTCGCAGTTGGCGACGAAAGAGGGTGTCAGGACATGGCATCTGAGTTTGAAGAAAGTGGGAAAAACGGTAGATACGCAATCGCTGGCAGAGAGCATTGCCGAGAAGTCTTCATTGACACCGGGTGATGTGCAGAACGTAATCCGTAACTTGATGTCTGCCATGCGGATGCATCTGCTGAATAGCCGTACGGTGCGTTTGAACGGTTTGGGAACGTTTACGATGAAAGCCCGCACACGCGGTAAGGGAGCAGAGAGGGCGGAGGATGTAAATCCAAGTCAGGTGACGGCGTTGCGTTGCCAATTTACTCCGGAATACACGCGTCCGGCTGCAATCGGCACTACTCGTGCCTTGCTGCAGGGAGTAGAGTTTGAAAAGTGGAGAGGTGTGATTACGGACGATGATTCTTCCGGCAACGGCGGTGGTGGATCGGATGGGAAAGAGGAAGAAAATCCGTTGGGATAAACCATGTGAAGAGTGATAAGTTATTGGTGTTTAATGATTGAAAAATGAGAATTATGAGTATCAAAGTATCGGTTTGGGATAAAATCCTGAAAGTGATTATCGCAGTGGCAAGTGCTATTGCAGGGGTGATAGGCGGACGAGTGATGGCTGTATAAAGGGGTGGTCCGATAATGAAAATACTCCCGGCAAGCATGTTTCACATAGCCAGCCGGGAGTATTTTCTTTTGTTGATTGGTTTGTTCTCAGCGTTTGAATATTTTTCTGATTTTTTTTATCAGTTTTATTCCAAGCATGGCTCCGTCGAATACAGCCATACCGTTATTAAATAGGCGCATGACGGCTGAACCTTTGTTGGCTGCAGGAGCAGCCGGGGCAAACAGGTTTCGCGTAGTATCAATTATGACTTGCTTTTGGGCACGTAGCTCTTTTAATACTTCGGCCTTTTGCTGCTGAAGGTCTTCCAATGTGAGAATCTTGGTCGGGGCGGTATTATTCATATTCATGATATTTTAGTCCTGATTGTTATCTATGAATAATCCTGCAATGAATTTGGTCATCGGATTGACGATCATCTTCTTGCGGAATACAACGATTAGTGCGAGTAATAAGATGTGGAAACAGCTTATTATGGCGAAACCTACCATTAATCCGCCTACTATGGGCGCCAGTACATAGGCTAAGGTAAACGACAGATAGAACAAAGCCACTATGCTGAGAATGACGGTTAGCAATACAAGTATGAGCGTGGAAAGCAGTATGGTCAGCTTTTCCGCAACTTCCAGTTTGGTATATTTTTTTTGCAGTTCCAGGTATTTTTTGAAATCGGAAAATAACTGCTGGATATTCTCAATGCTGTTATCGTTTACAAACATGGCGGCTTTGTTTTGAAATGAGGTTTGAATTATTCGTTTGTTTCGCCTTTGATTTCTGCGGCGATTTCATCTACAAGGTTTTCCATTTCGCTACGGCTCAGGCGGATGCCTTTTTTGCGAAGAATTTCCGCAATTTTGCGACGCGTATCCTCACCTTTGTCCGGTGCAAATAAAATACCGATGGCCGCACCTACTGCCGCACCACCTAAAAAAGCTGCTAATACATTTAATCCTTTCATAATAATGTTTCTTTTTTTTGTTATTAACTCTAAGAGCCTGTTTTAAGTTCTCTTCTGAAATATTTTATTCAGCCTTTACGGGTTTTTTCCGAGTGGAAAAATATCCTTGGAAAGAACACTCGAAAAATGCCGGGCAAACTTTGAACAGGCTCTAATCTGACAAAACTAACAATTTATTTCGAATGATTGTTCACCGATTCTTGTTTTTTACAAATATGTATGGCAGGAAACGGTAAAACAGGTGTTTTAATTATATTTAACGGCATCGGTGGGTATAAGATAAGCGGTTCGGAGTACTTTTGTCTTCAAAAATTAAAAAGATGTATATGAAAAAAATACTGAACGGGATAATGCTGCTGCTTTTGATGTGCGTGGCACTGGGATGGACGTCTTGTATGAATGACGGCGGTTCCGACTGGGTGGGAAAATGGCAATTACGCGAATATCAGTATCCCGATGGCAAGGTGCAGAAAGTAGACAGCATCTTCTATGGCTTTCAGAAAGGCAGTTTTCTGGCATATTGTATGAATGAAAGTGGGAGATATGAAGGTTTTTATGGTTATTATAAGTTGAAAGATGATGAAATTTCCATAACTTTGTGGCCGGATAATAGTTCCGGAAATGAGTCCGCGCATGAAGGGTTGGTGAATTCGGCAAGTTATAAGAAATTCTTTGGCTGGGGAGCTTCCGGCGAGAGAACGTTTAAGGTGGAAGAACTGACGAACAAGAAGATGCGATTGAACCATAATGGAACGAAATATGTTTTTCGTAAATATTGAGCATTATTTGAGAATAGACATAGTTACTAACAAAAAATAAAAAGAAAAGATGAAAAAATTGGCAGTGTTAGGAATGGGAGTATGTATTGTACTGGCATTCTCTTCTTGTAAATCAAGTGAAAGCGCTTACAAGAAAGCATACGAAAAGGCTAAACAACAGGAATTGGCAGAACCGCAGCCTGCCGCACCGGTAGAGGAGGTGGTTCCCGTGGTTAGTGCTCCTGTAGAAGCTAAGGTGGTAGAAAGCGCGCCCGTGGGTACGATTCGTCAGGAGAAAGTGACTGTAGTGTCCGGCGTTGACGGACTGAAGGATTACAGTGTCGTATGCGGTAGCTTCGGTGTGAAAGCCAATGCGGAAAACTTGAAGAACTTCTTGGATAAGGAAGGTTACAATGCAGTCATTGCATTTAATGCAGATGCTGCGATGTATCGTGTAATCGTAAGCACGTATGCAGACAGAGGCTCTGCTGCCAACGCTCGCGATGCTTTTAAGGCTAAATACCCTAACCGTAAGGACTTCCAGGGTGCTTGGCTGCTGTATCGTATTAAGTAATTCGAATTCTTTTTGGTAATTCATAGGAAAGGGGTATTTTCCTCCTTTCAAGATAGGGCGGTAACTGGGAAGTTACTGCCTTTTTCATAATCCGTTGGAAATGACTATGAAACTCCGGTTTCGAATGATTGTGAAAAAGTGCTTATAATTTTCTCTATTTTCGTTTAAAAGAAGTTATAAAACAAAGTTAAAAACTTTTGGCGGTAGAAAAGTTTTTAACTTTGCACCTTATTTATTTTTAGAATTTGGAATATAATATGGAACGACAATATATGCTTGATGCGATTGATGCGGCACTTTGTGCAGGCAAAGATATCCTTTCTATTTACAACGATCCGGCATCGGACTTTCAGATAGAGAAGAAGGCGGACAACTCTCCTTTGACGATTGCCGACAAAAAAGCGCATGCAGCCATTGCCGGCTATTTGCAACATACGCCTTATCCATTGTTGAGCGAAGAGGGGAAGCATTTGCCCTATGCGGAACGTAGCAAATGGACTACTTTGTGGATTGTAGACCCTTTGGATGGTACGAAAGAGTTTATAAAACGGAATGGCGAGTTCACCGTTAATATTGCATTGGTGCGCAATTTCGTTCCTGTAATGGGGGTTATCTATCTTCCTGTAAAGAGAGAACTCTATTTTGCCGAAGAGTCTTTGGGGGCTTATAAGCTTTCGGATGTCATGGTTCGCGGCGAGGCGTCTTTGGAAGAATTGATGGCGAAGGCCGTTCGTCTGCCGGTGAAGGATAACCGCAAGAAGTTTGTGATTGTGGCATCCCGTTCGCATCTGTCTGCCGAGACGGAAGATTACATTGAGGAAATGAGATGTCGCCATTCGGATGTGGAATTGATTTCCAGCGGAAGTTCCATCAAAATATGCCTGGTTGCGGAAGGCAAGGCGGATGTCTATCCCCGTTTTGCGCCGACAATGGAGTGGGACACGGCAGCAGGGCATGCCATTGCGCGTGCAGCCGGCATGGAAGTGTATCAAGCCGGAAAAGAAGAGCCGTTGCGATACAATAAAGAAGATTTGCTGAATCCGTGGTTTATAGTAGAGCCCAAGCGTAATTAAATAACAATTCGTACCTATGACGTTTGAAATCATATTTGTGCTTTTAGCACTGCTGGGCATGGTGATAGCCTTAGTTTTGGACAAGATGCGTCCGGGAATGGTGCTTTTTTCGGTGGTGGTACTGTTTCTTTGTGCGGGAATTCTGACCCCCAAAGAAATGTTGGAAGGATTCAGCAATAAGGGCATGATTACGGTAGCCATGCTGTTCCTGGTTAGTGAAGGTATCCGCCAGTCCGGTGCATTGGGACAACTTATCAAGAAGCTTCTTCCGCAAGGTAAAACTTCCGTCTTCAAAGCACAGTTCCGGATGTTGCCGACAATCTCCTTTATCTCGGCTTTCCTGAACAACACTCCTGTTGTGGTGATTTTTGCCCCGATTATAAAACGTTGGGCGGAGTCGGTGAATCTTCCCGCCACTAAATTCCTGATACCTCTTTCGTATGTGACGATTTTGGGCGGTATCTGTACATTGATCGGTACTTCCACAAATTTGGTGGTGCATGGTATGATACTGGAGGCCGGCTATGAGGGGTTTTCGATGTTCGAACTTGGAAAAGTGGGGATTTTCATAGCGATAACCGGTATTGTCTATCTGTTCCTGTTCTCGCCCAAGTTGCTGCCGGATGTCCGTAAGGATGCTGTAAAAGCGGATGAAGAGCTGGAAGAACATGGCAACCTGCATCGGGTAGAAGCGGTATTGGGAGCCCGTTTCCCGGGTATCAACAAGAAATTGAAGGATTTCAATTTCCAGCGCCATTACGGTGCCGAAGTAAAAGAGATAAAACGCAACGGACAGAGCTATACGCAAGATTTGGAGAATGAATATTTCCGCGAAGGCGACACGCTGGTAGTGATGGCGGATGATTCTTTTGTGCAGACCTGGGGTGAATCTTCCGTCTTTGTGATGCTTGCCAACGGCAAGGATACGGAACCTGTGGCAAGCAGGGGTAAGCGTTGGTTTGCACTCGCTTTGCTGATTCTGATGATTGCCGGAGCCACTGTAGGCGAACTTCCTGTCGTGAAGGAGGCTTTTCCGGATATCAAACTGGACATGTTTTTCTTCGTCTCCGTGACGACAATTATCATGGCATGGACAAAAATCTTCCCTGCCCGCAAATACACCAAATATATATCGTGGGATATTCTGATAACGATTGCCTGCGCTTTCGCTATCAGCAAGGCTATGGTAAATTCCGGAGTGGCGGATGTTGTGGCTAAGTACATCATCGGGCTGACTGAACACTACGGACCTGCGGTGTTGCTGGCGGTGATGTTTGTCATAACCAACCTGTTTACCGAACTGATAACGAACAATGCCGCTGCGGCACTTGCTTTCCCGTTGGCACTTTCCATTTCATCACAACTCGGTGTGAGCCCTACGCCTTTCTTTGTGGTGATTTGTATGGCTGCGTCGGCAAGTTTCTCAACGCCTATCGGTTATCAGACCAATCTGATAGTGCAGGGTATCGGTAACTATAAATTTACGGATTTTGTCCGTATCGGATTGCCGCTGAATATTATCACTTTCCTTATATCCATATTTCTTATTCCCTTAATTTGGCCGTTTTGATTGAATTATGACAGCGAATAACATATATCCTATTTTCGACAGAATGTTGTCGAGACAAGACAAAGAAGAACTTTTGAAGCAGCGTAGCGTGATGATTTGGTTTACCGGATTGAGCGGTTCGGGCAAGAGCACGATAGCTATCGCTTTGGAACGCGAGTTGCACAAACGCGGATTGCTCTGCCGCATACTGGACGGAGACAACATCCGTAGCGGCATTAACAATAACCTGGGCTTTACGGAAGCGGACCGTATTGAGAATATCCGCCGCATAGCCGAGGTGTCCAAACTGTTTGTGGATACGGGCATTATCACTCTTGCAGCTTTTATCAGTCCCAGTAACGACATCCGGGAAATGGCCGCGAATATCATCGGAAAGGACGACTTTCTGGAAGTGTACGTCAGCACTCCCATTGAAGAGTGCGAGCGCAGGGATGTGAAAGGCTTGTATGCCAAGGCGCGCCGTGGCGAGATTAAGGACTTCACGGGTGTTTCCGCGCCTTTCGAGGCTCCTGCCCATCCGGCATTGGTGTTGGACACATCCGCATTGAGCCTGGAAGAGTCCGTTGGCAAGTTGTTGGAATTGATTTTATCGAGAATACAGAAGAAATAATATAGAATGAAAGAAGAATATAAACTGAGCCACTTGAAAGAACTCGAGGCAGAGTCTATTCATATTATCCGCGAGGTGGCTGCGGAATTTGAGAATCCGGTGATGCTATACAGCATCGGTAAGGATTCGTCGGTTATGGTACGTTTGGCAGAGAAAGCTTTTGCTCCGGGCAAAGTGCCTTTCCCGTTGATGCACATCGACTCCAAATGGAAATTCAGGGAAATGATTCAGTTCCGTGACGAGTATGCCAGGAAGTACGGCTGGAACCTGATTGTAGAGAGCAATACGGAAGCCTTCGAGGCTGGTGTGGGACCCTTTACGCACGGCAGCAAGGTGCACACCGACCTGATGAAGACGCAAGCCTTGCTGCATGCGCTGGATAAGTACAAATTCGATGCTGCTTTCGGCGGTGCCCGTCGCGACGAGGAGAAATCGCGTGCCAAGGAACGTATTTTCTCTTTCCGTGATAAATTTCATCAATGGGATCCTAAGAACCAGCGTCCGGAGTTGTGGGATATTTACAATGCACGCGTGCACAAGGGAGAGAGTATCCGTGTGTTCCCGTTGAGCAACTGGACGGAACTGGATATCTGGCAATACATCCGTCTGGAGAATATTCCCATCGTGCCTTTGTATTTTGCCAAAGAGCGTCCCTGTGTAGAGATTGACGGTAACCTGATTATGGCGGATGACGAGCGTCTGCCGGAACAATACCGTGAGAAAGTAGAGATGCGCATGGTGCGTTTCCGTACGTTGGGCTGCTGGCCGCTGACCGGAGCCGTGGAAAGCAATGCCGATACAATCGAGAAGATTGTGGAGGAGATGATGACTACCACCAAGAGTGAGCGTACGACGCGCGTCATCGACTTCGACCAGGAGGCAAGTATGGAGCAGAAGAAGCGTGAGGGATACTTTTAAGAAATTAAGAATTAAAAAAACTGAGAATTAAGAAATGGATAATTCAACACTTGATATAAAGGCTTTTCTTGATAAGGATGAACAGAAGGATTTGCTTCGTTTCCTTACTGCCGGTTCGGTAGATGACGGGAAGTCCACGCTTATCGGACGCCTGTTGTTTGATAGCAAGAAATTGTACGAAGACCAGTTGGACGCCTTGGAACGTGACAGCAAGCGCATGGGCAATGCCGGCGAGCACATTGACTACGCGTTGTTGCTGGACGGATTGAAGGCGGAGCGGGAGCAGGGTATTACGATTGACGTGGCATACCGCTATTTCTCTACCAACAACCGTAAGTTCATCATTGCCGACACTCCGGGGCACGAACAGTATACGCGCAACATGATTACCGGAGGTTCTACCGCCAACTTGGCAATCATCCTGGTAGATGCCCGTACGGGTGTTATCACACAGACGCGCCGTCACACTTTCCTTGTCTCTTTGCTGGGCATCAAGCATGTGGTGCTTGCCGTCAATAAAATGGACTTGGTAGATTTCTCTGAAGAACGTTTCAATGAGATTGTGGGCGAGTATAAGAAGTTCATAACTCCGTTGGGTATTCCCGATGTGACTTGTATTCCGCTTTCCGCGCTCGATGGTGACAACGTGGTGGAGAAATCGGAACGTACTCCCTGGTACAACGGTACTTCTTTGCTCGATTTTCTCGAAACCGTGCATATCGACAACGACCATAATCTGGAAGATTTCCGTTTCCCTGTGCAGTATGTGTTGCGTCCTAACCTCGACTTCCGCGGTTTCTGCGGCAAGGTGGCTTCGGGCGTTATCCGCAAGGGGGATGAGGTGATGGCGTTGCCCTCCGGCAAGAAGTCGCGCGTCAAGAGTATCGTGACTTACGAAGGGGAACTCGATTATGCCTTCCCGCCGCAGTCCGTTACGCTGACGTTGGAAGACGAGATTGACGTTTCGCGCGGAGAAATGCTGGTACATCCCGGCAACCTTCCGATGATGGAGCGCAACTTCGAAGCTATGGTCGTGTGGATGGACGAGGAGCCGATGGATATAAACAAGTCTTTCTTCATCAAGCAGACTACCAATTTGAGCCGCACGCGTATTGACAACATCAAGTACAAGGTAGATGTCAACACGATGGAGGAACTTTCCGTCGAGAACGGCCGGTTGACGAAGGAGACGTTGCCGATGCAGTTGAACCAGATTGCCCGCGTGGTATTGACTACTGCCAAAGAACTGTTCTTCGACTCTTATCAAACCAACAAGGCTACCGGTTCTTTCATCCTGATAGACCCGATTACCAACAATACCAGCGCCGTAGGTATGATAATCAACCGGGTGGAAGACAAGGATATGCGCGTTTCCGAAGAACTTCCTGTGCTCGACCTGCCTAAGTTGGGAATTGCCCCCGAACACTACGAGGCTGTAGAGAAGGCGGTAAAGGAGCTGGAACGTCAGGGAATGGCGGTAATCATTAAGAAGTAGGAATTGGAAACTTCAACTCTCAATTAAATAAGAATGGGACTATTAGAATTTAATAAATTGCCGATTAACACACTTGTCGGTGCGGATTGGAAAACTTTTAATGCCATTGCGCAAGGACGTGAAATAGATGCCGCATACAAAGGCAAGTATCGGTTGACGAAAGCCGTCTGCCGCCTGCTTTCCACGCTTGTCCCCTTGCAGGATAAACGTTATGCGAAACTGTTGGCGGACCAACCGCTGGAACATGACCCTGTGTTCATACTCGGCCACTGGCGCAGCGGAACGACGTTCGTGCATAACGTATTTTCGTGCGACAAGCATTTCGGTTACAACACTACCTATCAGACCGTATTTCCGCATCTGATGATGTGGGGACAGCCTTTCTTCAAGAAAAACATGAGCTGGCTGATGCCCGACAAGCGTCCTACGGATAATATGGAGTTGGCGGTGGATCTGCCGCAGGAAGAAGAGTTCGCGTTGGCCAACATGATGCCCTATACCTATTATAACTTTTGGTTTCTGCCCAAGTACCAACAGGAATATGCCGACAAATACCTGCTGTTCGACGATATCAGTGCAGAAGAACTCAAGGTGTTCGAGGAGACGTTTACCAAGCTTATCAAAATCTCTTTGTGGAACACGCACGGCACGCAGTTCCTCAGTAAGAACCCGCCCCATACCGGACGTGTGAAGGAGTTGGTGAAGATGTTTCCCAATGCCAAGTTCATCTATCTGATGCGCAATCCTTATACGGTGTTCGAGAGCACACGCAGCTTCTTCACGAATACTATCCAGCCGTTGAAGTTTCAGGACATCACTCCTGCCGAACTGGAACAGAACATCTTGTCCATCTATGCTAAACTCTATCACAAGTATGAGGCGGACAAGGCAAGCATTCCGGCTGGTAATCTTATCGAAGTGAAGTTCGAGGATTTCGAAGCCGATGCGATGGGGATGACGGAACATATTTACGATGCCCTGTCCATACCCGGTTTTGCAGCTGCGCAAGCCGACATCGAGCGGTATGTAGGCGGCAAGAAAGGGTATAAGAAGAACAAATATAAATATGATGACCGTACGGTGCAACTGGTTCAGGACAATTGGGACTTTGCGCTGAAGCAGTGGCATTATGAACTTTAATTGATTGCAGGAGAATAGAGAGATGATTCGTAAAAAACTTCGTATGTTGGGTTTGCTGTCCGTGATGCTTTGTTGTGGGGCAATGTCGGCGCAGCACAAGGTCGAGATGATTCCGTTCGGAAACATGGACCAATGGATTGACCGCCAGATTAAAGAGTCAGGAATTATCGGCGGCGCTACCAAGCATGTGTATGCTATCGGTCCTACGGCAACTATCACCGAAAGCAAACCGTATGAGAATATGGGTGGGTCTCCCTGGGCCACCTCTAATGTGATGGCGCGTGTGGCAGGTATCACCAAGACGAATACTTCGGTATTTCCGGAGAAGCGGGGCAGTGGTTTCTGTGCCCGTTTGGATACCCGTATGGAAAGCGTGAAGGTGTTCGGCATCGTGGATATCACCGTGCTGGCTGCCGGTTCGATATTTCTCGGCAACGTCCACGAACCTATCAAGGGGACAAAGAACCCGCAGAAGATACTGAATACCGGTATACCGTTCACTAAAAAGCCCGTTGCCGTTCAGTTCGATTATAAGGTGAAGATGTCCGACCGCGAAAAGCGTATTCGTTCCACCGGCTTCAGCAAGATAACCGATGTGGAAGGGAAAGACTTTCCCGAGATGAACCTTTTCCTGCAGAAACGTTGGGAGGACAAGGACGGAAACATCTATGCCAAGCGTGTAGGTACGGTGGTGGTACGTTATTATAAGACGACAGACGATTGGCACAATAACGCCACATACTCCATCATGTATGGTGACATCACGGGTAATCCCGGGTACAAAGCGCACATGATGCGCTTGCAGGTGCAGGAACGTTATGCCGTGAACAGCAAAGGCGAGAGCGTACCCGTCAGGGAAGTGGCATGGGGAACGGAAGATGATGTACCCACCCATATCCTGTTGCAGTTTACGTCCAGCCACGGCGGAGCATATATAGGTTCTCCGGGTAACTCTTTTTGGGTGGATAATGTGAAACTGGTGTACTGATGTGGAGGAAAAAACTTCAACTGTGATTCGTAATTTTATAATCCATAATGGGCAGAATAATAGCTATTGACTACGGCAGGAAGCGTACAGGCATAGCCGTCAGCGACACGTTGCAAATGATTGCCAACGGGTTGACTACCGTGCCTACCCACGAACTGCTTACTTTTATCACGGACTATGTGGAGAAGGAGCCGGTGGAGCGGATTCTTGTCGGCTTGCCGAAGCAAATGAACAACGAGGCTTCCGAGAACATGAAGCGAATCGAGCCGTTTGTACGCTCCTTGAAAAAGCGCCTGCCCGATATGCCGGTAGAGTATGTGGACGAACGGTTTACTTCCGTCCTGGCGCATCGCACCATGCTCGAAGCCGGGCTGAAAAAGAAAGACCGGCAGAATAAGGCTTTGGTAGATGAAATCAGTGCCACTATTATTCTGCAAACTTATTTAGAGAACAGGCGGTTTATGAATTTTAGTTTATGAATTTTGGACTATGTATTTTTAATAATCACTGCTTCAAAATTCAAAACTCATAAATCATGGTTCAAAATTTATAATTCAAAATTCAAAATTGAA
>NZ_CAJTSC010000020.1:0-32324 GCF_910578895.1 uncultured Bacteroides sp. | reverse complement strand
ACCTATTTATGTATACGGCCAGCCCGTGTTGAGAAAAGTGGCGGAGGATATCACTCCCGATTATCCGAATCTGAAAGAACTGGTTCAGAATATGTTCGAGACAATGGATCATGCCGATGGCGTGGGACTTGCAGCGCCGCAGATCGGTTTGCCGATTCGTGTCGTTGTGGTAGATTTGGATGTGTTGTCGGAAGATTATCCCGAATATAAAGATTTTCGCAAAGTATACATCAATGCGCATATTCTGGAAGTGTCGGGCGAAGAGGTGTCTATGGAAGAAGGCTGCCTGAGCCTGCCGGGCATTCATGAGGCAGTAAAGAGAGGCAACAAGATACATGTGAAATATTTGGATGAAGACTTGGTGGAACACGACGAGGTGGTGGAAGGTTATCTGGCACGCGTCATGCAGCACGAGTTCGACCATCTGGAAGGTAAGATGTTCATCGACCACCTGTCGCCCCTGCGCAAGCAGATGATAAAGGGAAAACTGAATGCTATGCTGAAAGGGAAGGCGCGCTGTTCCTATAAGGTGAAAACCGTCAAGTAAGCAAACCATATAATAAGGTATAAAAGGCTCAAAAAATATAAAAAGTCTTCGGCATATCCTGATATGTAAATGAATAAACGTTACTTTTGTTTTGTTTACAAGCATTTATAAGAAGAGAATATGGTAAAAAAAATATGGCTGGCAATGCTGTTATTGCCCACGTTGTTATACGCGCAAATCAATACGGAACGGGTGATGACAATTGCCCGGAACGCATTGTATTTCGAAGACTACGTGCTTTCTATCCAATATTTCAATCAGGTAATCAATGCGAAGCCCTATTTGTACGAGCCTTATTTCTTCCGTGCGCTGGCAAAGATTAATCTGGATGATTTTCAGGGGGCGGAAGCGGACTGCGATTTGGCAATCCAACGCAATCCCTTTGTCGTAGGCGCATATCAGGTAAGAGGTCTGGCACGCATCCGCCAGGATAAGTTCGATGACGCGATAGAGGATTACAGGACTGCCTTGAAGTATGATCCTGAGAACGTGGTAATCTGGCATAATCTCTCCCTTTGCCACATGCAGAAAGAGGATTTCAATGCCGCCGAAGAGGACTTGGGCAAGTTGCTCACCATAGCTCCCCGCTATACGCGGGCATACCTGATGCGCGGTGAGGTCAGCCTTAAGCAGAACGATACGATACAAGCCTTGAAGGATTTCGATAAGGCAATCGGCATGGACCGTTACGACCCGGACGGTTGGGCGGCACGTGCCATTGTCCGTCTCCAGCAGTCCCGTTACAAGGAGGCAGAAAACGACCTGGACCAGGCGATACACCTGAGTGCGCGCAATGCGGGCAACTATATCAACCGTGCTTTGGCGCGTTTCCATCAAAACAATCTCAGGGGTGCGATGAGCGACTATGACTTGGCGTTGGATATTGACCCCAACAATTTCCTCGGACACTATAACCGTGGTTTGCTGCGTGCGCAGGTAGGTGATGATAACCGTGCGATAGAAGACTTCGACTTTGTGTTGAAGATAGAGCCGGACAACATGATGGCTATCTTCAACCGTGCCTTGCTGCGTGCGCAGACAGGCGATTACCGGGGGGCTATCAGCGATTATTCCAAGGTGATAGCCGAGTATCCCAATTTCATGACGGGCTACTATCACCGCGCCGAAGCCCGTAAGAAGCTGGGCGACCGTAAAGGAGCCGAACAGGACGAGTTCAAACTCATGAAGATGCAGCTCGACAAGCGCAATGGCGTGGCTGCCGGAAGCAATTCCGGACAGGATGTGGCGGACAACGCGGACGACGGTTCCGGACAGGACAACGGCAAGACCCGTAAGAAGTCCGATAAGAACATGGAGAATTATCGCAAGATTGTGATTGCGGATGATTCGGAAACCGGTCAGCACTACAAGAGTGACTATCGCGGGCGTGTACAGGATCGGAACGTAGTTATCAAACTCGAACCTATGTATGCGCTGACCTATTATGAGAAGTTGAGCGATGTGAAACGGATGGTGCATTACCATAAATACATCGATGAACTTAACCACGCGAAGGTGTTCCCGAAACCGTTGTGCATCACCAATATGGAGTCTCCGTTGACGGAAGAACAGGTGCGTTTCCACTTCGCGTTGGTCGATGCCCATACATCGGACATCGTGGCAGACGGCAAGAATGCCAAGAAACGGTTTGTGCGCGGATTGGATTTCTACCTGGTACAGGATTTCGCAAGTTCCATAGACGACTTCACGCAGAGTATCCTGCTGGATGACACCTTCTTTCCGGCATATTTCATGCGTGCTTTGGTGCGCTGCAAGCAGTTGGAGTATGAGAAAGCGGAAGCCGGCATGGGCGGGGGAACGACTTCCGGCGGCACGCAGGAAGCAAGGCCGGCGGAAGTGACGGCTTTGGATTACGACATTGTGAAGAATGATTTGGACCATGTCATCCGACTGGCTCCCGACTTTGTGTACGGCTATTACAATCGCGGCAATGTATTGTCTACGCTGAAAGACTACCGGGCGGCATTGGCGGACTACGATAAGGCGATAGGGCTGAATCCCGATTTTGCCGAAGCCTACTTCAACCGTGGGCTGACGCACATCTTCCTGGGCAATAACAGGCAGGGAATTTCGGATTTGAGCAAGGCGGGCGAGTTGGGTATCGTTTCTGCATACAATATAATTAAGCGATTTACGAATACACGGTAATAACATTTTTGCTAAAAAGTAGAATATCAATAAAGAATTAACTATTTTTGCGTTCTCAAAATTGAACTATACATAGCATTATGATAAAGATTACATTTCCAGACGGCTCCGTTCGCGAATACAACGAGGGAGTAACAGGGCTGCAGATAGCAGAAAGCATTAGTTCACGTTTGGCACAAGATGTACTGGCTTGTGGCGTGAACGGAGAAATTTATGATTTGGGGCGTCCTATCAATGAAGACGCTGAGGTGGTTCTCTATAAATGGGAAGACGAACAAGGTAAGCATGCCTTCTGGCATACCAGCGCCCACTTGTTGGCGGAAGCCCTGCAAGAATTGTATCCGGGTATCCAGTTCGGTATCGGTCCGGCTATCGAGAACGGTTTCTATTACGATGTAGACCCGGGAGAAACTCCCATTAAGGAAGCCGACCTGCCTGTTATCGAAAAGAAAATGGCGGAACTGGTGGCTAAGAAAGAGGCGGTTGTCCGACAAGACATTGCAAAAGCGGATGCCTTGAAGATGTTCGGTGACCGTGGAGAAACTTACAAATGCGAGTTGATTTCCGAATTGGAAGACGGCCGTATCACTACATATACGCAAGGTGCATTTACCGATTTGTGCCGTGGTCCTCACTTGATGAACACAGCTCCTATCAAGGCTATCAAGCTGACTTCCGTTGCCGGCGCTTACTGGCGCGGACAGGAAGACCGTAAGATGATGACACGTATCTACGGTATCTCCTTCCCGAAGAAGAAAATGCTGGATGAATATCTCGTGTTGCTGGAAGAGGCCAAGAAGCGCGATCATCGCAAAATCGGTAAGGAAATGGACTTGTTCATGTTCTCCGATACGGTAGGCAAGGGGCTTCCGATGTGGTTGCCGAAAGGTGCCGCATTGCGTATCCGCCTGCAAGAATTCCTGCGCCGCATTCAGGCACGCTATGATTACCAGGAGGTAATGTGTCCGCCTATCGGCAACAAATTGCTGTACATCACTTCCGGACACTATGCCAAATATGGTAAAGACTCGTTCCAGCCTATCCATACACCGGAAGAAGGAGAGGAATACTTCCTCAAACCGATGAACTGTCCGCATCACTGTATGATTTACAAGAACTCTCCCCGTTCTTATAAAGACCTGCCTTTGCGTTTGGCCGAATTCGGAACGGTTTGCCGTTACGAACAGAGCGGCGAGCTTCACGGCTTGACCCGTGTGCGCAGCTTTACGCAAGACGATGCGCACATCTTCTGCCGTCCCGACCAGGTGAAGGATGAATTCCTGCGCGTAATGGATATTATTTCAATCGTGTTCCAATCCATGCACTTCGAGAACTTCGAGGCACAGATTTCCTTGCGTGACAAGGTGAACCGCGAAAAGTATATCGGCAGCGATGAAAATTGGGAGAAAGCGGAACAGGCGATTATAGAAGCTTGCGAAGAAAAGGGTCTGAAAGCCAGAGTGGAATATGGCGAAGCCGCATTCTACGGTCCTAAGCTGGACTTTATGGTGAAAGACGCTATCGGCCGTCGTTGGCAGTTGGGTACTATTCAGGTGGATTATAACCTGCCCGAACGTTTCCAATTGGAATATACGGGTGCCGACAACCAGAAGCATCGTCCGGTAATGGTTCACCGTGCGCCGTTCGGTTCCATGGAGCGTTTTGTAGCCGTGCTTATCGAACATACCGCCGGTAAGTTCCCGTTGTGGCTCACTCCGGACCAAGTGGCTATCCTGCCCATCAGCGAGAAGTTCAACGACTATGCCAATGAGGTGAAAGACTACTTGAAGAGATACGATGTCCGTGCCATTGTGGACGAACGTAACGAAAAAATCGGACGTAAGATTCGCGACAACGAAATGAAACGTATCCCGTATATGCTGATTGTCGGCGAAAAAGAGGCAGAAAATAGGGAAGTTTCTGTCCGTAAACAAGGTGAAGGCGATCAAGGAACCATGAAATTTGAAGATTTTGCGAAAAAAGTGAACGAAGAAGTTCAAAATATGATAAATAAGTGGTAAATTTGCGCCCAATTGTAAAAGCATAGCATACATACGATGTTCTAAAGACTGCTTTTACGTAACAAAAAATAATTTGGTAGTAATAAACAAGAAACAAACTGGAAGTAAACGTTATTTAATGAAAAATGACAGCTTAAAAGGGCAACATCGGATTAATGAGCAGATCCGTGCCAAAGAAGTCCGCATTGTGGGCGATGAAGTGGAACCTAAAGTATATCCGATAGCTCAGGCATTGAAGATGGCCGAGGAAATGGAAGCAGATCTCGTGGAGATTTCTCCGAATGCACAACCCCCTGTTTGTCGTATTATTGATTACTCTAAATTTCTTTATCAGTTAAAGAAGCGTCAGAAAGAACAAAAGGCAAAGCAGGTAAAGGTAAACGTGAAGGAAATACGTTTTGGTCCTCAAACGGACGACCATGACTATAACTTCAAACTGAAGCATGCCAAAGGCTTTTTGGAAGATGGCGACAAGGTGAAGGCATACGTGTTCTTTAAAGGTCGTTCCATCTTATTCAAAGAACAAGGTGAGGTATTGCTGTTGCGTTTTGCCAATGATTTGGAAGACTATGCGAAGGTAGACCAGATGCCGGTTTTGGAAGGAAAGAGAATGATTATTCAACTTTCCCCGAAGAAAAGCGCAGCGCTGAAGAAGCCTGCTGCACCGAAATCGGCAGAAGCTCCGAAAACGGCTCCGGCCGAAGAAAGCGAAGACTAAAGAAATGAGTAACGCCGCAGGTATAGTGCGTTGCCATATAATTTAAATAATTTAAAAACAAGTAAGATGCCAAAGATGAAGACTAACTCCGGTTCTAAAAAGAGATTTACTCTTACCGGAACAGGTAAAATCAAAAGAAAGCACGCTTTTCACAGTCACATTCTGACTAAGAAAACGAAGAAGCAAAAGAGAAATCTGTGTCACTCTACAACCGTTGATATAACGAACATGAGCCAGGTTAAGGAACTCTTAGCTATGAAGTAATCAAAAGCGTACGAAGTATTATTAAAGTTATTAACCGAATGCATTAGCTTTAAGTCCGCTGCGTGAAGCATTGGCGCTAACATTCAAAAACAAGTAAAACTATGCCAAGATCAGTAAATCATGTTGCTTCTAAAGCAAGAAGAAAGAAAATTTTGAAATTGACCAGAGGTTACTTTGGTGCAAGAAAGAACGTTTGGACCGTTGCCAAGAATACTTGGGAAAAAGGTTTGACTTATGCGTTCCGTGACCGTAAGAATAAGAAAAGAAACTTCCGTGCTTTGTGGATTCAACGTATCAACGCTGCCGCACGTTTGGAGGGTATGTCTTATTCTAAACTGATGGGTGCTCTGCACAAAGCCGGTATCGAGATTAACCGTAAAGTTTTGGCTGATTTAGCGATGAATCATCCGGAAGCTTTCAAGGCTATTGTTGCTAAAGCAAAAGCTGCATAAGCTGAGTAAAAGAATAAACATGAAGGGGCGTGCCGAAACAGGAAACTGTTTCGGCACGCTTTTTTTGATGTAGAACGTTACGCGGCTAATGTGGGACATTGCAGATTTAATGTAGAACATTACGCGGCTGAAGTTGAGGTTTGCACGGATGAAAACAGCAGGATGTGGATTTTGCGGATTATCATCATTGATAATCAATGAATTTAACTTCATTCTATGTCTGTTTATGTGTCTGTGGCGGCTGTCGGGATGTTCTCGTCAATGGCGGGGAAGTGTGAAAATATGGGTTCAGGACAAACAATTTCCCTGTTTTTCTTGTTTCTTTCATAGAAACTCGCTACCTTTGAAGTAGAAAAAATAGCCGCATTGATTGGATCGGGAAACTCATCAATTTTTTATGAAATACCGAGACAAGCTTCAGTTCTCAATGGCGGGCCACGCCTTTCGGGGTAACTCTTGAGTCGGTGGATTACAAAGAGGACGAGCACTCAAATCATGTCATACGGAGTTTCATCACATCATCGATGCGGCTTCTTATAAGAGGGGAATGGTAATCTTTTTGATTGCCGTTCCTCTTTCTTTTTTGCGGCAGGTTGGACATTTGGACCGTTCTGCAGTTTCTTTTTTACGCTTTACAACTTCTTTTCCTGTTGTTCTGAAGGTTTTCCGGAATAGGACAGGACAGTCAGGGAGAAATATATTGCCGGTATGCTACGGTTCGCAGGATGTTGAGCCGTGCAGGCATCCCGGCAATATGTTATTTGTTGTTTCTCAGGTCTTTTACTCGGACCGCTTTCCCTTCGCTTTGTGGCAGGGAACCTTTCTTTACGAGCTTCACCTTGGGAGTGACGAGTATTTCATCTTTCAGTTGGCGGGAGATTGTTTTACGTATTTTCTCCAGTTCGATATAGTTGTCCGTAGACAAATCGCTGAGTTCTACTTCTACAATCATCTCATCCTGATTGTTGATGGTTTCCAACGTGATGAGGTAGTTGCTGCCCAGTTCGGGGAACTGTACCAGTACCTTTTCCACTTGCATGGGAAAGATGTTGACACCCTTGATGATGAACATATCGTCGCTACGGCCCTTGATGCGGTCTATACGCAGATGGGTACGCCCGCAAGGACACTGGCCGGGAAGTATGCGTGTGAGGTCGCGTGTGCGGTAGCGTATCAGCGGCATCATTTCGCGGTCGAGGGTGGTCAGAACCAGTTCTCCGATTTCACCGTCGGGAACAGGCTCTCCGGTTTCCGGATTGATGATTTCAACCAAGTAGCAATCCTCCCAAAAGTGCATGCCGTTTTGTTCGGTACACTCAAAGGCAACGCCGGGACCGTTCATTTCGGTCATTCCGAAACTGTTGTAAGCCTTGACGCCCAGCATCCGCTCAATCTTTTTGCGCTGTTCGTCCGTATGCGGTTCGGCGCCGATGACAAGCGTTTTCAGGGTGGTCGAAGCGGGGTCTATACCTTCTTCCTGAAATACTTCCGCCAGGCGTATGGCATAGCTGGGGATGGCGTGCAGGGCGGTGGTCTTGAAGTCTGTGATGAACTTGATTTGCCGCTTGCTGTTGCCGGCTGCTGCGGGTACGGTCAGCGCACCCAGGCGTTCGGCCCCATATTGGAATCCTAATCCGCCGGTGAACATGCCGTAGCCGGAACTGTTTTGAAAAACATCGGTCTTGCGTATGCCTACCGTGTACAGGCAACGTGCCACAAGGTTAGCCCAGGAGTTCAGGTCGTGTTGGGAATGGACGATGACGGTAGGCGTCCCCGTGGTTCCGCTGGATGAGTGGATGCGTACACCGTCCTCGCGCATATCGCCTGCTACAAGTCCGAAAGGATAGTTGGCACGCATGTCCGCTTTGGTGGTGAACGGGATTTTCCGGATGTCTTCTACCGATCGGATGCTGTCTGCCGTAATGCCGTGTTCCTGAAAAACCTGCTTGTAATAGGGAGAGTTTGCCGCAATGCCGATTGTCTTTTTAAGCCGCTGAAGTTGCAGTTCACGCAACTTCTCGCGCGGCATGGTCTCTATCTCTTCTTCCCAGTATTTGTCATTCATGGTTATTGGATTTTCGATTTACATCAGTTTTTCTGCAATTGCCTTGCCCGCAGCCAGCGCTTT
Source organism: uncultured Bacteroides sp. (assembly GCF_910578895.1). Classification (GTDB taxonomy): domain Bacteria; phylum Bacteroidota; class Bacteroidia; order Bacteroidales; family Bacteroidaceae; genus Bacteroides. The sequence continues at coordinate 24,025 of NZ_CAJTSC010000020.1, read as the reverse complement.
GAGGTTCAGCTCTACGATGTCTTCGCCTTTTCGCCGGAAGATATCGCGTATGCTGTCCTGTACTTTCTCGTAGTCAATGCCGAGGAACGGAATGGTGGCTCCTAACAGCACGATGTTGGCAACTCGGGGAGAACCCGTTTCTTTTGCCACTTCGTTTACGTTCAGCACAATCTTGTGGGGAAGCTTGTCAAGTTCCGCCTTGAGCGCTTCTTCGGCAGGATAGTGTGGGATATTGATGAAAGGAGCCTCGTTGGTCACTAACCAGCCTTCAGGACTGAGGTAGGGGAGGTAGCGTAGCGCTTCCATCGGTTCCAGGGATATGATAAGGTCGCATTTGCCTGTGGGGATAAGGTCGGATGCGATGGGACGGTCGCTGATACGGAGGTTCGACTGCACGTCGCCACCCCGCTGGCTCATTCCGTGTACTTCGGCTTGTTTCATGTATAATCCGCCTTTCAGGGCTGCCTGCCCGATAACGGTGGCGATAGAGAGGATGCCTTGTCCGCCTACGCCGGAGAGTATAATGTCTTTTTTCATGGTTCTACTTGTTTCGTTTCTTACGTGCTAAGGTTTGGATACATTCTCTGCGCGGGATGATGACGGATACGCCGTGATGTTCGATTTCCTCACGGATTACCTGTTTCATCTCTTCGTAATTCTTTTTCAATGGAACAACGACGCGGATATGTTTCGGTGCCACGCCGATGCCTGCGCAGATGGCTTCGATGCGTCCTGTTCCGGCAGAGTCTTGCCCGCCGGTCATGGCAGTGGTTTCGTTGTCGGAAATGACGATGGTCACGTTGGCGTTCTCATTCACGCAGTCCAGCAGTCCTGTCATGCCGGAGTGGGTGAAGGTGGAGTCGCCGATAACGGCAACTGCGGGGTATACTCCGGCATCCGAAGCGCCCTTTGCCATTGTAATGGATGCTCCCATGTCTACGCAGGAGTTGATAGCGTTGAAAGGGGCATTGGCTCCCAATGTGTAGCAGCCGATGTCGCTGAATACTTTATGGGTGGGATACTCTTCGCGCAGAACTTCGGTCAGCACGGTGTACATGTCACGGTGTCCGCAACCCTCACACAAGGCGGGCGGGCGCATTTCTACCAGTGACGGAACTGCAAATTCGGCTTTGTTCTCTTTGTCCACGGCACGTGCCACACTGTCCGGGTTCAGTTCGCCGTCTTGCGACAGCGTGCCGTCCAGGCGTCCTTTAACCTTTACGCCGATGCCCAGGTAACCTTTCAGTTGTTTTTCGACAAAAGGCTGTCCGTCTTCCAGTACAAGTATCTCGTCGCAGGTCTCCACAAGTTGCATCAGTTGTTTTTTGGGAAGCGGGTACTGTCCGATTTTCAGTACCGGATATTCGCAGCCTTCGGGATAGTTCTCCATGAGGTAGTTATATCCGATGCCGCAAGCCACGATTCCGAGTCTCTTGTCAGGACCATCAATATACTTGTTATAGGGTGAATTTTCCGATGCCTTGATAAATTCATCCTGGCGTTGCAGCAGCTGTTTGTAGCGCTTGCGGGCGTTGCCGGGAAGCAGGATGAACTGACGCGGGTCGTCGCTGAAAGAAATTTCGTTCTGCGGCCGTTGCGCCTTGCGTTCCACGCCGGAGCGGGAGTGTGCCAGACGGGTAACCATGCGCATCAGTAGCGGTTCTCCGGTCTGTTCCGAAAAGGCAAATCCGTCATACACCATGTCGTACGCCTCTTGCTGGTTGCTCGGTTCGTACATCGGGATTAGTGCGAAGTCGCCGTAGAAACGGCTGTCTTGTTCGTTTTGAGACGAGTGCATGCTCGGGTCGTCGGCTGCAATGACGATTGTGCCGCCTTTAACGCCGGTAATGGCGGAGTTGATAAAGCAGTCGGCAGCCACATTCATGCCTACATGCTTCATGCAGACCAATGAACGTTTGCCTGCGAACGACATTCCTAACGCCGCTTCCATGGCAGTCTTTTCGTTGGAGCACCAACGGTGGTGGATGCCTTTTTCGGCGGTAATCGGCGCGGTCTGGATATATTCGGTAATCTCCGTCGAAGGAGTGCCCGGATAAGCGTATACACCGGAAAGCCCGGCGTCTAATGCGGCTTGTGCAATGGCTTCATCGCCAAGTAAGAGTTGCTTGCTCATTTTTTATTGTTTAAGTGTTAGTCACGGTTTTGATAAATAATCACAAATATAGCCTTTTGCTTTTATTTTATTATCATTTTAGTTGAAAATCTTTCTTTCGTTTAATGCTTGCCAATATTTTCTTGCATTTTTCATGTGGTCGGCATAGTTGGATGCAAAGTTGTGGGTGCCGGAAAAGTCTTCTTTGGCGCACATATAGATATAGTTGTGCCTGGCGTAGTTCAGCACTGCGTCCACTCCTATGGGAGAGGGGATGCGGATAGGTCCGGGCGGTAGTCCGGAGTTGCGGTAAGTGTTGTAAGGAGAATCTACGGCAAGGTGCGCATTGGTTATCCGGCGCAGTCCAAAGTCTTGCAGTGCAAACTTTATGGTAGGGTCGGCTTGCAATGGCATGCCGGTATGCAGACGGTTGATGTACAGACCTGCCACTAAGGGCTTTTCCTGATTGTTGTTGGTCTCTTCCTCGACGATGGAAGCAAGGGTGCACACTTCTTCCGGTGTCATGCCGATGGCTTTGGCCTTATCGAGCCGTTCCCGGTTCCAGAACTTCCGGTGTTCTTTCTGCATCCGTTTGAAGAAATCGTCCACGCTCATATTCCAGTACACCTGATAAGTTTCGGGGATGAAAAGGCAGGCGATTGTCTCTTTGTCGTATCCCAGCCGTTGCTGGAACTGCGGGTCGTTCATTGCTCCGGCTATTTCGGCGGAGTCAATCATCAGTTGCTTTCCTACGCTGCGTGCCAGTTTGTCCAAGGTGCGCACGCTTCCTATTGCCAGGTTCATGGGCTCCTGGTATCCTCGGTAGAAGCGGCTGAAGACGTGATAGGCATTCTCGCCGGGACGTATCGCGTAGCGTCCGGTATGGATATGAAGGGGATAATCGCGCCATTGCGCCAGCCATTTGAAACCGTTCAGGCTGTTGGGCTTGCCTTGCGCCTTTATCTTGTTATAGATGGAATCTGCCGTATCGTCACGGTCGACGTAGATGTAAACTTTTTTTTGTGGATGAAATTGGGGAGCGAACAAGTAGTAATACACAGTTCCTGCGCCTGTAATGCCTATGAGCAGAATAGCTGCCAGCACTCCGAGAAAGATTCTTTTTTTCTTCTTTTCCATATAATCTTGCTTGTTTTTGAATTGGGCAAAGTTAGCAAGATTTTGGAATAAAGAGGATGCTTCCGATGTTTTATTCGTGAGGTTTTCCACGGCTTTTTCATTTACAGGAGTTAGAGGAGTTAAAAGGAGTTATCAGCCTCCAAGTCGGCTTTAACTCTAAACGAAGCGATGCGAAGTGATAACTTCTCTAACTCCTGTAAATGAAAGCCGTGTACTTGACCGGAACTTTTCTCTATATTATTTTGTTTTGTAACTGAATTTAGTTACATTTGCGGAAAGAACAAACCAACATGGGTACAAAAGAAAAGCTGATAAACCGTTTTTGTAAACTTCCTAAAGACTTCACTTATGAAGAAACTATAAAATTGCTTTCTGCCTTTGGATATAATGAACATAATAAAGGTGCGACGTCCGGTTCTCGGGTGAGATTTAAAAACGAACAAACGGGACAATATATTGATATTCACAAACCGCATCCGGGTAGCATAATGAAAGCGTGGATGATGAAAACGATACATCAGCATTTGAAAAGTAATGGTTTAATTAAATAAGAGAATTGAATATGGACTATTTGGAATATAAAGGCTATAAAGGTTCTGTGGAATATAGCAAAGCTGATAATTGCCTTTTTGGAAAGGTTCTTGGAATGAGTAAGGATTTGATTCTTTATGAAGGGAATACTATTGACGAACTTCGTGCTGATTTTGAAGCTGGAATAGAAAGTTATCTTGCTGGCTGTTTGGCTGACGGCGTAGAACCTCGCAAACCATATAGCGGAACATTGAACATCCGTATTTCACCGGAAATTCACAGTCGGATTGCCGCACTTGCACAAGAAGCAGGTACAACAATTAATGGATATATCAGACTGGCTTTGGAGAAACAATTGCAATTGGCTCAGTAATCATTCTTTTGAAAACTTGTTTTAGGCGTGATTCTATTTGGTTTCATGCCTTTTTAATATCACTCTAATAAAAAAAGACCGATATTTTTTTAATATCAGTCTTTTTTTTACTCTTTGATAAGAGCCGCTAGCCAGACTTGAACTGGCGACCTACGCGTTACGAATGCGTTGCTCTACCAACTGAGCTATAGCGGCGGTTGCTTTTCTTTACGGGGTGCAAAGGTACATCTTTATTTGAATTTGCAAAAAGAAATCCCGTATTTTTTGGAATATTTCCGATAAATACCCTTACGGTGTTTGTGGAGCTATCTTTTTTTTGCATGCCCCACCTTAATATATAGGAAAATCACGCCTGTGTTGAAGCATGGAATTGAGAGCCCGTTTAAGCTTTGTTCAAAAAGTTTTTCTTCAGCTCCTTTTGAAGAAATAAATGTATATTATAAAAATAAAATATTACCTTTGTCCCCAATTAAAACATTACTAGATAACTAAAAAAGATTAATCAAAACTCTTACGTATGCGCAAATTTATACTATTGTGTTTGTTGGTGTTTACAGTATCAAGTGTAGTATTTGCCCAACAAATGACGGATGAACAGGTCGTTATGTATGTGCAAGAGGCTCAGAGTCAAGGAAAGACGCAACAGCAGATGTTGGTTGAATTGATGAAAAGAGGAGTCACGAAAGAACAACTTCAGAGAATACAGTCTAAATATTCAGGTAAATCGAACCAGAATAACGGTGCCGGAAAGGTGGGGGATACAAACTCTCGCATGCGTACGCAGAAAACTTATGAAAACAAGAACAAGAATATCTCCCAGGATGATTCCAATTTGAATGATATCGACTCTAAGAAGCAGAGCATCAAAGGGCTGAGGACAAAAGCCGGCCAACAGCGTAGCGGATATGAAATAAAATTGGATGACAGCAAACCGTTAGATTTCCTTTTCGTTGATAGCACGAAAGTCGATCCTACCCAGCAGATTTTCGGGCACAATATTTTCGAGAACGAATACCTGACGTTCGAACCTAATATAAATGTGGCGACACCCAGCAATTATCGCTTGGGCGCAGGCGATGAAGTTATTATTGATGTTTGGGGTGCTTCCCAGAAAACGATTCGCGAGATAATCTCGCCGGAAGGCACCGTGCAAATAGAAAACCTGGGTCCGGTTTATCTGGGTGGAAAGACCGTGAAAGAGGCAAACGACTATTTGAAGCGTGAATTTGCTAAAATATATGCCGGGGTTACGGGAGAAAGTCCCAATACTCAAATCAAGTTGACATTGGGTGAAATCCGTTCCATTCAGGTGAACATTATGGGTGAGGTTGCCGTGCCGGGCACGTATACGCTCTCTTCATTCGCTTCTGTCTTCCATGCCTTGTATTGGGCGGGTGGAGTAAACAAAATAGGTAGCCTTCGCAGTATAAAGGTGGTGCGCGACGGAAATACGGTCGCCGACCTGGATATCTATGACTTTATCATGGAAGGCAGGTTGAAGGGGGATATCCGCCTGCAAGACGGTGACGTGATTCTCGTCAATCCTTATCAGACTTTGGTCCGGATATTGGGCAAGGTGAAACGTCCTATGTATTACGAGATGAAACCTACGGAAACAATCGGCGCCCTGTTGAAATATGCCGGCGGTTTTACGGGTGACGCGTATAAGAAAGCCATCCGTCTTGTGCGTAAGAGCGGACGCGAACATCAGATTTTCAATATAGACGAAATGGATTATTCGGTATTCCGCTTGGAGGATGGCGATGTACTTACGGTAGACTCCGTGCTTAATCGTTTTGAAAACCTGGTGGAGGTTCGCGGTGCCGTTTATCGCGAGGGCTTGTATCAGTTGAGCGGAGAGGTGAATACCGTGAAGCAATTGATAAAGAAGGCGGAAGGTGTGCGTGGAGACGCTTTCCTGAACCGTGCCGTTATCAGCCGTGAATATGAAGACCTGACGCGTGAAATGATTTCGGTGGACTTGAAAGGGTTGCTGAACGGCGTTGTTGCGGATATTCCTTTGCAGAAGAACGATATATTGTTTATTCCCAGTATTCAGGATTTGAGGGAAGAGACTACGGTTGCCATCCACGGCGAGGTTGCCATTCCCGGCACTTACCTGTATGCGGACAAGATGACGGTGGAAGACCTGATTTTGCAGGCAGGCGGTCTGTTGGAGACTGCGGCTACCACCAGGGTTGAGGTTGCCCGCCGTGTAAAAGACCCCAGAAGCACTGTTTTCAGCGGAAAAATAGGCCAGAGTTTCTCTTTCGACCTGAAAGAAGGCTTTTTGGTGGGTGAGAACGGTGACTCTTTCCACCTCGAACCGTTTGACGAGGTGTATATCCGTAAAAGTCCGGCTTATCATCGCCAGCAGACTGTGACGGTGGCAGGGGAAGTCCTTTTCAGCGGAAGTTACGCATTGTCCAAGAAAAACGAACGTTTGAGCGACCTGATAACCAAGGCAGGGGGCATATCTTCGGATGCATACGCTAAGGGAGCCCGTTTGCTGCGTAAGATGAACGAAGAGGAAATCCGCCGCAAAGAGGATGTATTGCGTATGGCGCAAATGACTTCCGGGGGCGACTCTATCTCCGTGCAGAAGTTAGGTCTGTCCGATACTTATTCGGTCGGCATCAATTTGGAGAAGGCTTTGCAGAACCCGGGTTCGGATTATGACATGGTGTTGCGTGAGGGGGATATGCTCTATGTGCCCGAATACGTGAGCACAGTCAAGATAAGCGGTGCCGTGATGTATCCCAATACGGTTCTTTATAAGAAAGGGGAAAAGTGGAAATACTATGTCAATCAGGCAGGCGGATTCGGCAATGATGCCAGAAAACGCAGGGCTTATGTCGTACACATGAACGGTACAGTTTCCCGCTTGAAATCCGGCGGAGAGAAAGATATCGAACCGGGATGTGAGATTATTGTACCGAGCAGAGATCCCAAGAAGAGAATGAGTCCTGCCGAAATTATCGGTATGGGTACGTCTGCGGCTTCTTTGGCAACGATGATTGCCACTATGGTTAACCTTTTTAAGTAATCGAGAACTATGAGCGAAGAAAAAATACAGAAGATAGCATCACAGCAGTTGGAAGAGCAGGAGATTGATTTGATTGAACTTGCCCGGAACGTGTGGGCGGAACGTAAATTGATTTTCAAGGCGTGCGGCATTGCCGCCCTTATCGGGTTGGTCGTGGCATTCAGTATTCCTAAGGAATATTCCACCAAAGTAACGCTGGCTCCTGAAAGTGCCGGTAAAACCATTGGAGGAGGTATGGGAGCATTGGCTGCCATGGCAGGAATTAATATTGGTGGCGCTTCGGCAGGCGAGGACGCGCTGTCGCCGGAACTGTATCCGGACATCGTCAAGTCAACCCCTTTTCTGTTGGAGTTGTTCGATGTCAAAGTCAAAGACCGGAATGGTAAGATAGATACGACTTTATATGTCTATCTGGACAAATACCAGCGTTCATCATGGATGAGTGCCGTAGCGTCTGCTCCGTTCAAGGCTTTGGGTTGGACATTGTCCTTGTTCAAGGACAAACCCGAGAAAAGAGAAGGGAAGATAGACCCGTTTCACCTGACGTTGGATGAAGCACGCGTGGCAGAGGCGTTGAGTAATCGTATCATGGTTGCGATTGATAAGAAGACAGGAGTTACCACTTTGGAGGTTACCATGCAGGACCCTCTGATATCCGCCTCGTTGACGGATACGGTGATGCACTGTTTGCAGAACTATATCACAAACTACCGTACCAATAAAGCCCGTCATGATTTGGCCTTTACGGAAAAATTATATAAAGAAGTAAAGGAAGATTATGAAGAAGCCCAGCAAAAATATGCTGCTTTTGCGGATGCCAACCAAAACGTGGTTCTGTTGAGCTATCGTGCCGAGCAGGAACGTTTAAAGAATGAAATGGAATTGGCATATACTGTTTACACACAGATTTCCGAACAGTTGCAGTTGGCAAGGGCCAAGGTGCAGGAGATTACTCCGGTATATACGGTTGTGCAACCGGCTACGGTGCCGTTGCGCGCCGCCAAGCCTAATAAGATTATGATTCTTATAGGTTTTGTGTTCCTGGCAGGAGTGGGATGCGTAGGCTGGATATTATTTGTGAAAGATTTAGTTAAAGACTGGAGAAAAGCAAACAAAGCGATATGATGACCAATAATGATATGAATCGCTGGTGTGCCCTGCATACAGCGCCAAAATCGGAACGTAAATTGATGCAGCGTTTAAATGCCGCAGGATATACTGCGTTTTGTCCTATGCAAATCGTATTCAGGGAATGGAAAGGAGAGACCAGAGAGGTGTGTGTGCCTCTTTTCCCCGGTTGCGTTTTCGTAGAGGAGACAGCGGAGGTGTTATCATTTGCCACTTCACAGCGTGCGTCCTTGTTGGTCGATGCCGAGGGACGTAATTTGTCCGTATGCGCCGATAAGGCAGAATTGGTTGCGAAGTTTGCGCGTTTGATGAAGTAGTGGGAATAATTTCTTTGGCGTGGATTTATCGGTTGGATAAAATAGAAACCTGTTGATATAAAAACGAGACTGAACTCAAAAAATATGATGAGACAGTCTCGTTTTTATTTTGAAATTGCATCGAGTCTTAGTCAAACAAACTCTTGAACTTCTTAAAAATCTTCTCTTTGATAGAAGTGTTCGGCTTAAAGTTATCCGAACCTTCCATTTCTTCCAACGCTTTCTTCTCTTCCTTGTTCAGGGTTTCGGGCACGTATACGCTGACATTCACCAGCAAATCTCCGGTTCCGTATCCGTTTACGTTGGGCAAACCTTTGCCGCGCAGGCGGAGAACTTTGCCGGGTTGCGTACCCGATTCGATTTTCACCTTTACCTTGCCGTCAATGGTCGGTATTTCTACCGCGCCACCCAATGCGGCAGTCGGGAAACTAAGCAGAAGATTGTAAATCAGATCGTTCTCGTCACGAATCAACTCCTTGTCCTGCTCTTCCTCTACGAGAATCAGCAAGTCGCCCGGCACGCCATTATGCTTGCCGGCATTACCTTTGCCGCCCATGGAGAGCTGCATGCCTTCGGCTACGCCTTTGGGGATGTTCACCGTGACAACCTCTTCACCATAGACAATGCCTTCACCGGCGCATTCCTTACATTTGTTTTTGATTACTTTGCCTTCGCCGCCGCAAGTAGGGCAGGTGGCGCGCGTCTGCATCGTTCCGAGGATGGTCTGCTGGTTGCGGATTACCGTACCGCTGCCTTTACAAGTGGGGCAGGTCTCCGCACCGCCGTCTCCTTCCGCACCGGTTCCGTGGCAGTGGCTGCAGGGCACATACTTTTTCAGTTTGAATTTTTTCTCTACTCCGGTGGAAATTTCCTTGAGGTTCAGCTTCACCTTCACGCGCAAGTCCGAACCGCGGTAACGGCGTTGCTGCTGTGCGCCGCCGCCAAATCCGCCGAAACCACTGAAACCGCCGCCGAAGCCACCACTGTGTCCGCCGAATATATCGCCGAACATGGAGAATATATCGTCCATGGACATACCGCCGCCGAAGCCGCCGAAAGGTCCGCCGTTGCCTGCGGCACCGCTCATTCCGGCATGGCCGAACTGGTCATAGCGGGCACGCTTGTCGGGGTTACTCAATACATCGTATGCCTCTGCCGCTTCCTTGAACTTCTCTTCGGCGCTCTTGTCGCCGGGGTTCTTATCGGGGTGATATTGGATTGCTTTTTTACGGTAGGCTTTCTTTATCTCGTCTGCCGATGCTGTTTTTTCGACTTCCAGTACTTCGTAATAATCTCTTTTTTCCATATAACTGTGTATGTTATTCTCCAACCACTACCTTGGCATGGCGGATTACTTTGTCGTTTAGTGTGTAACCGGTTTGCACGCAGTCCAGAATTTTCCCTTTCAAAGCTTCATCGGGAGCCGGAATAACGGCAATGGCTTCGTGATAGTCCGTATCCAGCGGTTGCTCTTTGGTTTCGATTACTTTAACGCCATTCTGCCCCAGAACCGTCATGAATTTGTTGTAGATAAGTTCCACTCCTTCTTTTACGGCGGCTACGTCGGTGGCGGTTTCCATATTCTTCAAGGCGCGTTCAAAGTCGTCCACGACAGGAAGAATGCTGCCGATGCTTTTTTCTCCGCCGTTCAGTATGAGCTCGGCTTTTTCTTTCATCGTACGTTTGCGGTAGTTGTCGAACTCGGCAGAGAGACGCAGGTATTTGTCTTTCTGGTCTTCAATCTCCGCATTGGCTTTTTCCAACTCTTGGGCGAGCTTTTCTTCTTCAGTCAGGGCAACCTCTTCCTTTTCAGTTGTTTCTTCGCTGTTCTCGTCTTGAGCGGCTTGCGTTTTCAACTCTTCTTCGTTAATGTTTTCTTTTTCTTTAAAGTCCATATTGTTATGCTTGTTATTCTTATAAAATGGTTTTACTTTCGTTACCGTTAAGGGTTAAGTTAACATGATGAGGTTTTAATAGCAAAAACTTTGCCAAATTGGCTGCTTTTGCCAAAAACGCAGCAAAGGTAATGCTTTTATGCCAGATTGACAGCGAAATGTTACATAAATAGCGGGTCAACATCACGGCTCTTTTCATTTACAGGAGTTGGAAGCGGCTATCGGGAGTTAAAGGGGGATATATGCCGATAGTATCGCTATACGTCAGTAATGCTATCGGCTTCTAACCGTAAAAATGTGCGGCTCCTCAGCCCGAAGGGCGATAACTCCTTCTAAATTCCTGATAGCTCCTCTACCCCCTGTAAATCAAAAAACAGTGAGTTAACATCGTGCGGAAAGCAAGTTAACTTGATAGGTTGCAATAAGTTAACTTCATTGCATGCACTTTGTTAACTTCATATCATGCAATAAGTTAACTTGTTGTAAGCGGTTTTACCGTATTATTTCGTATCTTTGTGTCCGCAATTTGCAGGACTATAGGTATTAAATTGTAAGTAGTATATAATAAAACGTAAATATAAAGATGATTACAGTCTCGAACGTATCGGTGCAGTTTGGTAAAAGAGTGTTGTTTAATGATGTAAACCTGAAGTTTACAAGTGGTAATTGTTATGGTATAATCGGTGCGAACGGTGCCGGAAAGTCTACTTTCCTGCGCACTATTTCGGGTGATTTGGACCCGACAACAGGCTCTATCATGCTGGGACCGGGAGAGCGTCTGTCCGTATTGAGCCAGGACCACTTCAAGTGGGATGCTTATACGGTAATGGACACTGTGATGATGGGGCACACGGTGTTATGGGACATCATGAAGCAACGCGAGGTGCTGTATGCCAAAGAAGACTTCACCGATGAAGACGGTTTGAAGGTTTCCGAGCTGGAAGAGAAGTTTGCCGAACTCGACGGCTGGAATGCCGAAAGTGACGCTGCCGCTTTATTGAGCGGGCTGGGCATCAAGGAAGACAAGCACTATGTGCTGATGGGCGAGCTGAATAACAAGGAGAAAGTGCGTGTGATGTTGGCGCAGGCGCTGTATGGCAATCCCGACAACCTGTTGCTGGACGAGCCTACCAATGACTTGGATATGGAGACCGTGACTTGGCTGGAAGAGTATCTTGCCAATTTCGAACATACCGTCCTCGTGGTAAGCCACGACCGTCACTTCCTCGATTCCGTTTGTACGCATACGGTGGATATCGACTACGGAAAAATCAATCTTTTTGCCGGTAACTACAGCTTCTGGTACGAGTCAAGCCAGTTGGCTCTCCGTCAGCAGCAGAACCAGAAGGCTAAGGCTGAGGAGAAGAAGAAGGAACTGGAAGAGTTCATCCGCCGTTTCAGTGCCAATGTGGCGAAGAGCAAGCAGACCACCAGCCGTAAGAAGATGCTGGAGAAGCTGAATGTGGAGGAAATCAAACCGTCATCCCGCAAATATCCGGGTATCATCTTTACTCCCGAGCGCGAACCGGGAAATCAGATTCTTGAGGTTGCCGGACTGACAAAGACGCTGGAGGATGGCACGGTGCTGTTCCGCGATGTGAACTTCAATGTGGAGAAAGGGGATAAGATTGTATTCCTGTCACACGATCCGCGTGCCATGACCGCTTTGTTCGAGATTATCAACGAGAATATGAAGCCGGATGCGGGAACTTTCAATTGGGGTGTCACCATCACCACCGCTTACCTGCCGTTGGACAACACCGCTTTTTTCAATACGGATTTGAATTTGGTAGACTGGCTGAGCCAGTTCGGAGAGGGCAATGAGGTGTATATGAAGAGTTTCCTCGGACGTATGCTTTTCTCCGGCGAAGAGGTGTTGAAGAAAGCGAGCGTATTGTCGGGTGGCGAGAAGATGCGTTGTATGATTGCGCGCATGCAGCTGCGCAATGCCAACTGTCTGATTTTGGATACACCGACCAACCATCTTGATTTGGAATCTATCCAGGCATTCAACAATAACCTGAAGACGTATAAGGGAAATATCCTCTTCTCGTCACACGACCACGAGTTCATTCAGACTGTGGCAAACCGTATCATCGAGCTGACGCCGAACGGTATCATTGACAAGATGATGGAGTATGACGAATACATCACTTCCGACCATATCAAGGAGTTGAGGGCGAAGATGTATAAGTAAACAATAGGATTGGAATACAGAGGGGTGTTTTGATACACCCCTCTTTTTATTTCTTGAACATCTTTAAAATCACTCCCGTGCCCACTACCAGCAACACCGTGCACAGTACGGAACCTTCGAAACCGAAAGCGCCGCCGTTTATCAGATTGGCTTCGGGCAGATGAAGCGTCAGCAAACCGTCGCAAAACTTATTTCCACTTACTTCGTAGCCCAAGACGGGACCTTGTATCCAGTTCCAAAACCAGTGTAGGGATATCGGGAAGCAAAGGTTACGTGTATATATATAGGAAGAACCTAACAGGATACCCGCCAGCAGAATGTTGATAAAAGAGAGGAAGTTGAAGTTCGGATTGCCTATATGAATCAGTGAGAACAGGGTGGCAGAGAGGAACAGTGCCCAAAACTTGTTCACCCCGCCTTGTAGCATGCGTTCCAGTACAAACCCTCGCAAAGCCCACTCTTCGGTGACGGCTACCAGCAGGAAGAAGAGAAGGCTGGTCAACAGGGAGAAGGGATTGAAGGCTGTTTCCGTAACCTCTATCGCTCCTAACCCCAAAGAAACGCCGAAGCCCACGGCATAAAGAACGGTTGCCAGCAATGCTCCGTACAACCAGTCCTTCGGACACATGGCGAATGAACGTTTCAGCTCTGCCAATGAAAAGCCGCGCAAATGCCATACAATCCAGGCGGAAAGGAGTACGCCTATCAGCAGCAAGGTTTCGCTTAATACGAAATGGAACATGCTGTTTGTTTCCGCCATGCCCGATGCTTGCAGCACCATTGCGAAAGGTATACTTATCATTACAACAATAACGGCTGTAAGTGCGGCAAATGAAAAAATATCGATTGCCACTTTTCCAAAACGTTTTGCTTTGGATTCATTTTCAACGGTTCCCATGAGTAAAAAATGATTTCGGTAAATTAATATCCGACAAAAATACATAATAAAAAGTGAAATCGTTGTCCGCGATTGGCGGTTTCTTCTTATATTTGAAAATTCAAATCAATCTGACACTTAAAACATGAACTTGAGAAAAATACTTTTAGCGGTTGCCGGATGGGGTGTTATGCTGAACGGCTCTGCACAGACTTTCAAGAGATATACCGTAGCCAAGCCCGGCACTTTGGTGGAAATGCTCACTGAAGATGAGGCAAATGAGATTACCCATCTTGTCCTGCAAGGCAAACTGAATGCCATTGATTTCCGCCACCTGCGTGATGAATTCAAGAAACTGCAAATACTGGATATATCCAATGCGTCCATCAGCATGTATGCCGGAAAGAACGGTACGCATCCCGACCGTTTTTATGTCTATCCCGCCAATTGCATTCCGTCCTATGCTTTCTGCAAGCAATTCAGTGACAGTTCCTTTGTCGGAAAGACCTCTTTAAGCCAAGTAATCTTGTCCGATAAGACCAAGAACATCGAAGACGGCGCATTCAAGGGATGTACCAACCTGAAAATTTGCCGTATACGTAAGAAGACTCCGCCGAACTTGTTGCCCGAAGCTTTGGCAGACAGCGTAACGGCCGTGTTTGTCCCGCTGGGCAGTAGCGACTCTTACCGTCGTGGCAAAAGGTGGGAGACATTTGCCTTTATTGAAGGCGATCCGGTGGGAGCCGTTGTGCAGATAGCCGCTATGGGCAGTCTTGCCAGTGAGCTTATTCGTGCCGGCATCCAACCCAAAGATGTAAACTTTCTTACGGTAGAGGGCAAGATGGATGAAGCGGACTTCACCTTGATACGCAATTATATGCCCAATCTGGTGAGCGTAGACCTGTCTAAGTGCAATGCTACCGCCATTCCCGACTATACATTTACTCAAAAGAAATATCTGCTTGAAGTCAAGCTGCCTCGTGGCTTGAAGAGCATCGGGCAGCGCGCTTTCAGCGGATGCGGACGTCTGTGCGGCACATTGGTATTGCCCGCCGGGGTAACCGCCATCGAATACGGCGCATTCATGGGATGCAACAATTTGCGCCATGTCCTTGCCACAGGCAATAAGATTACGACTTTGGGCGATAATCTTTTCGGCGATGGCAAGGACAGGCTGGTTTACAGGAAATAGCCTCTACTGTTCCACTCCGATCATCGTCAGTTGTATGCGTTTCCGCTCAGTGTCTACGCTGAGCACTTTTACGCGCACCTGCTGATGAATGGACACAATTTCATTAGGGTCTGATACATACTTCTGTGCAAGTTGGGAGAGGTGTATCAGCCCGTTTTCTTTGATGCCTATATCAACGAAAGCGCCGAAATTGGTAATGTTGCCCACGATTCCCGGCAGTTCCATGCCTATGCGCAGGTCGTCAATGGTACGTACATTCTTGTCGAACTCGAATATTTTGATGGGGCCGCGCGGGTCGCGTCCCGGCTTCTCCAATTCTTGCAGGATATCCTTCAGGGTCGGCATCCCGACGGTAGGGGAGAGGTAGCGTTCCGGTTGTATCTTCAGCCGCAACTCCTTGTCGGCAATCAGTTCCGCCACGCTGCAACCCAGGTCTTTCGCCATAGTCTCCACGATATGATAACTTTCGGGATGCACGGCAGTATTGTCCAGCGGATTTTCAGCATTCGGTATACGCAGAAATCCGGCACACTGTTCAAAGGCTTTCGCACCCATGCGCGGCACTTTCATCAGCTCTTTGCGTGAGGAGAACGCCCCGTTCTCGGCACGGTAGTTCACGATGTTCTGCGCCAGCTGGGGACCAAGCCCCGATATGTACGTCAGCAGATGGCTGCTTGCCGTATTCAGATTGACACCCACCAGGTTTACGCAATTCTCTACGGTCTGGTCGAGCGATTTCTTCAATTTGCTTTGGTCCACATCGTGCTGGTATTGCCCTACACCGATAGACTTCGGGTCTATCTTGACAAGTTCGGCCAACGGATCCATAAGCCGGCGGGCAATGGAGACTGCTCCGCGCACCGTCACGTCGTATTCCGGAAACTCGTCCCTGGCTATCTTGGAAGCGGAGTAGATGGAAGCACCCTGCTCGCTGACAATGAAAATCTGCACTTCACGGCTGAACACTTGGCGTTTCAGGAAATCTTCCGTTTCGCGGCTGGCAGTGCCGTTTCCGATGGCGATGGCTTCAATCCGGTATGCCTCTATCATCTTTTGCAGTTTGCCGAAAGCCTCTTTGGCTTGGTTCACCGGCGGGTGCGGGTAGATATTCTCGTTGTGCAGCAGATTGCCCTGTGCATCCAGGCACACCACCTTGCAGCCGGTGCGGAATCCCGGGTCTATTCCCATCACCCTTTTCTGTCCCAACGGCGATGCAAGCAGCAGTTGCCGCAAGTTCTCTGCAAAAACGCGGATGGCTTCATCATCGGCGCGTTCCTTGCTTTGCGCGGCGAATTCAGTCTCGATAGAGGGCTTCAGCAGGCGCTTGTAAGCATCCTGTACGGCTTCTGCCACCTGCCTTCCGCAAGCATTGTTGCTCTGCACGAACTGTCTTTCCAGCCTTTCCACGCACTCTTCGTTGTCCGGACTGATGCTTACTTTAAGCAATCCTTCGGCTTCGGCACGGCGGATGGCAAGCAAGCGGTGCGAGCTGCACCGTTTCAGGGGTGCCGAACAGTCGAAGTAGTCTCTGTATTTGGCACCTTCTTCCTCTTTGCCTTTTATCACTTTGGCAGTCAGCACGGCTTGGCGCGCAAAGGTGTTTCGCAGTGTGTTGCGGGCGCGTTCATTCTCGCTCACCTGTTCGGCAATGATGTCGCGTGCGCCTTTCAGGGCATCGTCCACGTCCTTTACTTCTCCTTTCACAAAGCCGGCAGCACGCCGTTCGGGATGAGGCTCGCGTTGGAGCATCAGCAGAGTGGCAAGCGGTTCAAGTCCTTTCTGCCGGGCGGCTTCCGCGCGGGTTTTCCGTTTGGGTTTGTAGGGCAGGTAAATATCTTCGAGGGCGGTGTTGTCCCATGTTTCGTCAATGCGCTTTTGCAGTTCCGCAGTCATTTTTCCTTGTTCGCGGATGGTGTTGGCAATGGTCTCCTTCCGCTTCGCCGTCTCTTTCAGTTTTTCGTAGTGGGTTTGGATGGATTCTATCTGCACTTCATCCAGTCCGCCCGTCATTTCTTTGCGATAACGGCTGATAAACGGAATGGTTGCTCCGTCATTGAGCAGGGCAAGGGTTTGCCCGATTTGTTTTTCTGATATGCCGAGAATGGCAGCTATCATGCTGTGAAAGATTTGTGTCATGTCAGCTTCTTTTTAATAATGGGTGCCAAAAGTACGAAAAACAATCTTTCCTGACACCTTTTTTGAGTTTTATTGTATCTTTGCAACATGGTTCTTGCTTTTAGAGGAGTTGTGTTTTTCAGGAGTTGGAAGGGATAACTCCGTTAAAATATATATAGTATATAGAATGATGAAAAGAATAATCCGTTATGGTGCCGTTCTGCTTTTCCTGCTGATAGGCACGATTGTTGCTTGTGACAGCGAAAAAGAGGTCAAACTGAAAATCGTACAGACCAGTGACATACATGGGAACTATTATCCCCACGATTTCATCCTGCAACGGGAAGCCGCCGGCAGCCTGGCGCGTGTGTTTTCGTTCGTGCAGAAAGAGCGCGAGACGTATAAGGACAACCTGATTTTGCTGGACAACGGCGATATCCTGCAAGGGCAGCCTGCGGCATACTATTACAATTATATCGATACGGTGTCTCCTCATCTCACGGCAGAGATGTTGAGCTTCATGGGCTATGCCGCCGCCAATATGGGTAACCATGATGTGGAGACGGGACGTGCCGTGTTCGACCGTTGGGCTGGCGATTGCCAAATTCCCGTATTAGGAGCCAACATCGTCGATGCGGATACGGGCGAGCCGCACTTCCCGCCGTATGCCATGCTCGAGCGTGATGGGGTGAAGATTGCCGTTCTCGGCATGATAACACCTGCCATTCCGGTGTGGTTGCCGCAGAATCTGTGGAGAGGACTCCGCTTTGACGATATGGAAGAGACCGCGCACAAGTGGATGAAGATAATCCGTGAAAAGGAGCGGCCTCACATTGTAATCGGCATATTCCATGCCGGACAGAATGCCGTGCTGATGGGTGGCAAATACCGCGATAACGCTTCGCTCGAAGTGGCACGCAATGTGCCGGGCTTCGACATCGTGCTGATGGGGCATGACCACACCCGCGAATGCAGGAAGGTACAAAATGTGGCAGGCGACTCCGTGCTGGTGATTGACCCCGCAAGCAATGGACTGGTGGTGAGCAACGTGGACATCACCGTGAAAATGCGCGGTGGCAAAGTGGTGGAAAAGAAAATTGACGGCATGCTGACAGATACCGGGGAGTATGGCGTCAGTGATGAGTTCATGGAGCGTTTCGCGCCGCAATACGCCACCGTTCAGGATTTTGTTTCGAAGAAGATAGGACGTTTCACGAAGACCGTCTCCACCCGTCCCGCCTATTTCGGTTCTTCCGCTTTTGTCGACCTTATCCATACCTTGCAGTTGGACATCAGCGGTGCCGAGATTTCGTTGGCAGCCCCTTTGTCATACGATACACGGATTATGGAAGGGGATGTCCGCGTATGCGATATGTTCAGTCTCTATAAGTACGAGAATATGCTCTACACCATGAAGCTTTCGGGCAGGGAGGTTCGCGATGCCTTGGAAATGTCTTACGGTCTCTGGACCAACCGCATGACTTCGCCCGATGACCATCTTCTGTTGTTGCGCGATAAACCTCGCGAGGGTGCGGCGGACCGGGCCGTTTTCAAGAACCCCAGTTTTAACTTCGACTCTGCCGCAGGCATCATTTATACGGTGGACGTTACGAAGCCGATGGGCGGGAAAGTAACCATTCTCAGCATGGCGGACGGTACTCCGTTTGATATGGATAAGATGTATACGGTAACTCTTAATTCGTACCGGGGCAACGGCGGCGGCGAGCTGCTGACAAAAGGTGCGGGTATTCCTCATGACAAACTGAAAGAACGTGTCATCAGTTCTACCGACAAGGATTTGCGCTACTATCTGATGCAATACATCGAACGGAAGAAAGTGATTGAGCCGTGCGCGCTGGGCCAGTGGAAATTCGTACCTGAGGCATGGACCGTTCCGGCGTCCAAACGCGATTATGAGTTTTTGTTTGGTAAAGTTCAGGAATAATCGTTAACTTTGTGGTCCCAAAAATAAAAAAGAGCTGATAAGACGTGAGAAGGCTGAAAAAAACGATATGCGCATTGTGCTTGCTGGTGCTTTTCGTAGCTTACCAGGCAAGTGTAACGGCATTTACTCACGTCCACTACATCAACGGGGTGCTGATAACCCACTCGCACCCCTTTCATGACCAGCATTCACATTCCGCCACTTCACTGATTGTTATCGGGTTGTTGTCGCATTTCAGTTCGGACAAACCGGAGTGCAGTGAAATACAACATCCGATGCGCCCCTTGTTGCGGGTGGTGGAAGGCGTGACCGATACTCCCGTCATCAAGGGGAAAGCGTATCGGGTAGTGTCGCTTCGCGCTCCTCCTTATTTCGTTACTCTTTGATTTTGTCCGCACCGGCACTCGGCGTCCGTTATGCCGGTGTGTGGTATTTATTGTGCCGGCGCTTGGTATCCGATGTACCGGCGCTTGGTATTCGTTGTACCATCCTTTAAGTATTTGCCATGCCTGGCATTGATATCGGTTGGTGCTATTAAGTAACTGAAATAAAAGCGATTATTCAAATGAAACATTATATATTATCGTTGATGCTTGCCGTGGCAAGTATCGGCGCAGCCATTGCCGCAGCTCCGATTAAGGAAGGCAATATGATTTCCGGTCATGTCCTTGTGGAAGGTTCGGAAGAGAACATACCGTATGCCACTGTGTTGATTGTAGGCAGCGGGCAGGGGACAGTGTCTAATGAAGAAGGACAGTTCGAGTTTAAGAATCTGCCGGCAGGCAAATATACGTTGCGCGTATCTGCCGTGGGCTATAAGACGCAGGAGAAGGAGATCGAGGTAAACAAGGATTTTACGTCAGTAGTGCATTTCCCGATGCAGGAAGAAAGTTTCATGACCGATGAGGTGGTAGTGTCTGCCAACCGCAATGAGGTGAGCCGCAAGGCTGCTCCCGTGGTGGTCAATGTGATGAGTGCCAAACTTTTTGAAATGGTAAATTCCACCGACCTTGCCAAAACGCTCAACTATCAGTCGGGGTTGCGTGTGGAAAATAACTGCCAGAACTGCGGTTTCCCGCAGGTGCGTATCAATGGTCTGGAAGGACCTTATTCGCAAATCCTGATTAACAGCCGCCCCGTTATCAGTGCGTTGAGCGGCGTGTACGGACTGGAGCAGATACCGGTGAACATGATTGAAAGGGTAGAGGTGGTACGTGGCGGCGGTTCGGCGCTGTTTGGCGCCAATGCCGTGGGCGGCACCGTCAATATCATTACCAAAGACCCCATCAACAATTCGTTTCAGGTGTCGGGCATGCTTTCCAACATGGACGGCAAGTCTTGGGAGCAGTCTATGGGAGCGAATGTCTCTTTGGTTGCCAAAGACAACTCCTACGGAATTGCCCTGTACGAAAGCTATCGCAACCGTAATCCTTACGACCGAGACGGTGACGGCTTCTCCGAACTGGGCAAGTTGAACATGAACACTTTCGGTTTCCGCGCTTACTATCGTCCCACGCATTTCAGCCGCGTCAATCTGGAGTATCACACCACTAACGAGTTTCGCCGTGGCGGCAACTGCTTCGATCTTCAGCCGCACGAAGCGGACATCACCGAGCAAACCAAGCATGTTATCAATAGCGGCGGACTGAGTTACGACCTCTTCTGGCGCGAGTATAAACACAAAATCTCGTTGTACGGTTCCATTCAGCACACCGATCGCAACAGTTACTACGGCGCGCAGAAAGATATGAATGCCTATGGCAAGACGGACGACCTGACGTGGGTGGCAGGCGGCATGTACGTAGGCAATATGGACAACTGCCTTTTTGCTCCCGCCACCTTTACGGGCGGGTTTGAGTATCAGGACAACTCCATGCACGATGTCATGACGGGGTATCATCGCGACATGCGGCAGGATGTCCGCATCGCCGGTGCTTTCGTACAGAACGAATGGAAGATGCGTGTGCTGACCATGCTTGTCGGAGCCAGGCTGGACAAGCACAACCTGATAGACAAACTGATTTTCAGTCCCCGCATCAACCTGCTTTATAAGCCTGCCGAGGATTTCCAGGCGCGCTTGACGTACTCCACCGGTTTTCGTGCCCCGCAAGCGTACGATGAAGACTTGCATGTCACCGCAGTGGGCGGCGAAGGTGTGCAAATTAAGTTGGCGGACAACCTGCGTGAGGAGCGTTCGAACAGTTATAGCGGTTCGGTGGACTGGACCACCCGGCTGGGACATTGGCAGGCAAATATTCTCGTGGAGGGGTTCTATACCGACTTGCGCCATGTCTTTGTGCTCGAAGATGTCGGCAGGGACGATAAGGGTGATGTAATCAAGGAACGCCGTAACGGAAATGGCGCCCGTGTGTATGGTGCTAACCTTGACGCGCGGATTGCTCACGGCAAGGAGGCGCAGTTCCAGTTGGGCTTTACCGCACAACGTAGCCGCTATACCCGCGATGAGGTCTGGACGCAGGTGGATGGTGAGGAGCTTACAACCCGCCGCATGCCCCGTACGCCCGATTATTACGGTTACTTCACGTTCTCGTCCGCTCCGGTAACGAATTTCGATTTCTCTCTTTCAGGCACTTATACGGGCAAGATGATTGTGCCGCACTATGCCGGATATATCGAAACCGACCGTATGGAACATACGCCGCAATTCTTCGACCTTAACCTGAAGTTGAACTATACCTTCGTGCTGCACGATCATCTAAAGCTTCAGCTGAACACAGGTGTGCAGAATATATTCAACAGTTTTCAGAAAGATTTGGATAAGGGTGAGTTTCGCGATGCCGGATATTTTTACGGTCCTACGCAGCCGCGTACGTTTTTCATCGGCTTTAAGATAATGAATTAGGACAACGGTCCCGATTTTTGGAGAGCCTGTTTGAATTTTGTCCCGCATCGGTTGGAACGTTCTCAAAGAATTAAACAAAATTTAAACAGGCTCTTAAATAAAATTATTCCGTGAATAATTCTATATTTGCCGGCAAAGCACGAAAACTATGGATACAAAACTGATACATAATGTCGATATTTCCGAAATACAGCATTTACCCATGATAGACTTTATCGGTAATGATTTCGCTATTTTTGATGATATAAAGGACATACCTTTCACATCCTATCCCACACGCCTGAATGCCGCCTGCCTTGCTGTCTGCCGAAGAGGGTGGTGCAAGATGACCATCAATCTGCAGGAATATGAACTGAAAGAAGGGATGCTTTGTGTCATCCTGCCCGAACAGATTGTGCAGCAAGGCGAACGCTCCGATGATTTCTCGGGCAGTTTTATAGCGGTGTCCCGGGATTTCATGGATTTGGTGATACCCACGATGCAGCAGTTGTTTCCCTTGTTCTTTATGGTGAAGGAGCGCCCATGCATTGATATCACCGCCGAGGAGTTGCAATCGTTCGAGGAGTATCACTCTTTTCTGTGGAGCAAAGTAAAGTTGAAAGGCAATCCTTATCGTAAAGAGATTACGCAGGGGCTGTTGCAAAGCCTGTTTTACGAGATATATGATATCTATCAGGGGCATGCACCTGCCGGACGTACTCCGAAAAGCCGTAAGGAAGATTTGTTTGAGCACTTTATCCGCTATGTGTCCGAATATTACAAAGAGGAGAGGAGTGTGTCTTATTATGCCGATAAGATGTTCCTTACGCCCAAACATCTTTCTACCGTGGTGAAAGAGGTGAGTGGAAAGACGGCGGGTGAGTGGATTGACAGCCTGGTGATTCTGGAAGCGAAGGCGCTGTTGAAATCATCCGAACAAAGTATTCAGGAGATAGCCGATGAGTTGCACTTTGCCAATCAGTCTTTCTTCGGCAAATACTTCAAGCATCATACCGGACTTTCGCCTAAGGAGTACAGGAGACAATAGCGGCTAAAGTATGCCCGAACGTACTCTGCTCAATGTCTCGGGTGTCATTAGCAGGTAAGAGGCGATGTGCGATAGGGGAGCCCGCTTGATAACTTCCGGTTGGTGCCGCATCAGTTGGTTGTAACGCTCGCGTGCCGTTTCGAACCGCCAGGAATCGGCTTTGACTTGTGAGATAATTAGGGAATATTCGAGCATTTTGCGATAGAACACATTGATTTCCCACGATATTTCGGTGAGAAGCATTAATTTGTCATAAGGAAGCAGGTAGACTACACTGTCTTCGAGCGCCTCTATCATAAGGTGGGTAGGTTCTTTTTTCAAGGTGCTTTCAATACAGATAACGATACAGCCTTCATAAGAGAAGTGTTCGGTGACGTCTTTTCCGTTCTTATAGTAGAATTGGCGCAACATGCCTTTCCCGACCAATACAACATTATGGCTAATCTCTCCCTCTTTCAGTAAAATCTCTCCTTTTTTCACATCTTTACGAACCAGGATTTCTTTTATCTGCCGCCTGCCTTCGGCTGCCATGTCGGGATAACGGGAGTTGACAGCGGCGTCCACCGTCTCTTTGAGTAATGCGTCCATAATAAATTATACAGGTTTGCGTGTCATTTAATGGGACAAAGATAGGGATTTTTTTTTATCGTAGCAGATCCGCTGTTTTTTTTCTTTCTTCATTAGGTTTTGAGTGTTAATGTGTTACAACTTTTCTTGCAAAAATGCGAAAAAAATATGCTGGAAAGATTTGCATAGTCCAAAAGTTTCCCATACATTTGCACCGCATTTGAGAAGAAATGCTGGTTACTAAGGAAGTTTGGGTGAGTGGCTGAAACCACCAGTTTGCTAAACTGACGTACGGGTAACCGTACCGGGGGTTCGAATCCCCCAGCTTCCGCAAGGAATGAAAAAAAGAAAGCATCGGTTTATGAAAGCCGATGCTTTTCTAAAAAAAAACTTGGTGGATTCGTCTAACGGTTAGGACACATGCCTCTCACGCATGCAATACGAGTTCGATTCTCGTATCCACTACGATTTAATTTTTTTGAATGCACTCTTAGCTCAGTTGGTAGAGCAACTGACTCTTAATCAGTGGGTCCAGGGTTCGAATCCCTGAGGGTGTACTTAATGTATGTTTTTATGGAAAACGGTTGTTAGAAATGGCAACCGTTTTTTTATGGTCGAAAAACATACTTCTTGTATAAGATGAATTCGGTTCAGTTTGAAAACTTGGGGGAATTAGTTAAAACCCCTATCTTTGGTGTATGA